>NZ_JAMYOL010000003.1:0-552655 GCF_040319815.1 Mesorhizobium sp. M0854 | reverse complement strand
CTAATCTAGTATGCCGTCTCGCTTCGTCCAACTCCCTCGTCCGCTACTGCCCTAATGAATGGCTGTTGCCAGAAACGCCACGTCGCGTTCATACAAGCAGGGCGCAAACCGGGAGACTGAAATGCCCGCCCACAGCAATCTCAAGCCGGTGCTGACGGCTGCCGAAATCAACGCGCTGATGGCGACCATTTTACCGCAGCTCAACGACCAGTTCACCTTCTACGAGGCGTTGGAGGTGTTTCCAGGCGGCTGTGTCGTGCGGCTCAACGCCGACGAGCGCCATTTGCGTCCCGGCGGCACCGTGTCGGGTTCGGCGCTGTTCACGCTGGCCGACATAGGCGGTTATGTCTGCGTGCTCTCGCATGCCGGACCGGATGCGCTTTCGGTCACCACCAGTCTCAACATCAATTTCGTCCGCAAGGCCGAGGCCGGGCCGATCGACGGCCATTGCCGCATCCTCAAGCTCGGCAAGAGCCTGATGGTGTTCGATATCGACATCGTCGCCGGCCCGGAGGGACACACGGTAGCGCACGCAACGGGCACCTATTCGATCCCGCCAAAGCGGATTGACGGTGTGGTAAAATAATACCTTTCATCCAAGGCATTGTTTTTGCTGGATTTTGATAGCTCGCCGACATTTCACGCGCCTTGACGCAGTCGCCGTCCTCTCCTATAAGCCCTCACGGAACAGCGGCCCGCAAAGGCCGCCGTTTTGTTATTGGCGGCGGGCAAGCGCCTTTCGCCAATCCAAGCAACAAGAAACGCCTTCTTTTGAAGGTCCGAACCGAAAGCAACAATCCATGGCAACCTTTTCGCAGAAGCCTGCGGATGTGGTGAAGAAGTGGGTGCTGATCGACGCCGAGGGTCTCGTCGTCGGCCGTCTTGCCACTGTCATCGCCAATCATCTTCGCGGCAAACACAAGCCCACCTTCACCCCGCACGTCGACGACGGCGACAACGTCATCGTCATCAATGCCGACAAGGTGGTGTTCACCGGCAAGAAGTTCACCGACAAGGTCTATTACTGGCACACCGGCCACCCCGGCGGCGTCAAGGAGCGCACCGCGCGCCAGCTGCTCGAGGGTCGTTTCCCCGAACGTGTCGTCGAGAAGGCCGTCGAACGCATGATCCCGCGTGGCCCGCTCGGCCGTCGCCAGATGAAGAACCTCCGCGTCTATGCAGGCACGGAACATCCGCATGTCGCCCAGCAGCCCGTCGTCCTCGACGTGGCCAAGCTGAACGCCAAGAACAAGAAGGTTTCGTAAGATGGCTGAGCTTTCCTCGCTCGCAGAACTCGGAGCTGCCACCGGCAATACCAACACCCAGCCGGCCGCACCCGTCCACGTCCAGAAACTCGATAAGTCGGGCCGCGCTTACGCCACTGGCAAGCGCAAGAACGCCATCGCCCGCGTCTGGGTGAAGCCCGGCTCCGGCAAGATCGTCGTCAACGACAAGGTGTTCGCCGAATATTTCGCGCGTCCGGTGCTGCAGATGATCCTCAACCAGCCGATCATCGCCGCCAATCGCGCCGGCCAGTACGACATCGTTGCCACCGTCATCGGCGGCGGCCTTTCCGGCCAGGCTGGTGCCGTGCGCCACGGCATCTCCAAGGCGCTGACCTATTACGAGCCGGCGCTGCGCGCCGTGCTCAAGAAGGGTGGCTTCCTGACCCGCGACAGCCGCGTCGTCGAGCGCAAGAAGTACGGCAAGGCGAAGGCCCGCCGGAGCTTCCAGTTCTCCAAGCGCTAAGCGCTGCGCAATTACACGCTATCGAAAGGCCGCCTCCGGGCGGCCTTTTCTTTTCATACAGGGGCATCACCCCACCCGCGCTTGCGGCGCGGTTCATGCCTGGCGCAGAGCTCAGGTCCGGCTGTCCTTGATGAAGTCAATGAACGCCCGCAACGGCGCCGGCACGAGGCGCCGTCCGGGATAGTAAAGGAACGGCCCGGAGAAGCTCTGCCACCAGGGTTCAAGCAGCGGTTCGAGCGCTCCGCTCTCGAAGTGAGGACGTAGCCAATCCTCGAACAGGCTGATGATGCCGGTGCCGGCGATGGCTGCATCGACTTTGAGGTCAGTCGCCCCGCCCAGGGTCACGAGAAGCGGCCCCGTCGGGTCGACCCGCACCACCTCGCCGTCGCGCTCGAATTCCCACGGCGGCATCGCACGGCTGGCAAAGCGGCCGCGCAGGCAGGCGTGGCCGAGCAGGTCGCGCGGGTGTTGCGGCCGGCCATGACGATCCAGGTAGGCCGGGCTGGCGGCGGTGGCGAAGCGCTGCACGCGCGGTCCGATCGGCACAGCGATCATGTCCTGCTCCAGCCGCTCCTCATAGCGAATGCCGGCGTCGCACCCCGCCGCCAGCACATCGACGAAGCTCTCCTCCGAGATCACCTCCAACCGGATGCCTGGATAGGCGGCGAGAAAAGGCGGAACGATGCTGGGCAGTACCAGCCGCGCCGCGCTGACCGGCACATTGAGGCGCAACGTACCTGCCGGCCTGTCGCGAAAGCCGTTCACTACGTCGAGAGCCGACTCCACCTCGGTCAAGGCAGGACCGAGCCGCGCCAGCAGGCCTTCGCCGGCTTCCGTCAGGACAACGCTGCGGGTCGTCCGGTTGAGCAGCCTGACACCGAGCTGCGTCTCCAGGCGCCGCACCGCCTCGCTCAAGCCGGACGCACTGCCGCCGCTGGCGCGTGCCGCATCCCGAAAACCTTTGGCGCGCGCTACGGCCACGAAGGCGTTCAGGTCCCCGAGATCAATCTGCATTGTTCGTCGTTCCGCACAGCCCGTGCGAATTGTACCCAATTATCATGAGATCGGACAGCGTCTATCTGTGCACCGTTCCTGAAGGAGAAAGACCATGTCCAGCGTCGACCAGTCCGGCACATTCATCCTCGGCGACCGCCCAGTGAGACGGCTCGGCTACGGCGCCATGCAGCTCGCAGGGCCAGGCGTCTTCGGCCCACCAAAGGACCACGACGCGGCATTGGCCGTACTGCGCGAAGCCGTTGCACAAGGCGTCAACCACATCGACACCAGCGACTTCTATGGCCCGCACGTGACCAACCTGTTGATCCGCGAAGCGCTCGCACCCTATCCCGACGGCCTCGTTATCGTCACCAAGATCGGTGCCCGACGCGGCACGGATGGCTCATGGCTGCCGGCCTTCTCGGCGGAAGAGCTGACACAGGCGGTGCACGACAATCTGCACAATCTCGGACTCGACGTGCTGGAGGTGGTCAACCTTCGGGTCATGTTCGACGCGCATGGCCCCGCCGAAGGGTCGATCGAGGCGCCGCTTGCGACGCTTGCCGAGCTCCAGCGACAGGGCCTCGTGCGCCACATCGGGCTGAGCAACGTCACCGCTGCACAGATCGCCGAAGGCCGCCGGATGTGCAGGATTGTCTGCGTGCAGAACCAGTACAATCTGGCGCATCGGGGCGATGATGCCTTGATCAACGATCTCGCCCACGACGGCATCGCCTATGTGCCGTTCTTCCCGCTTGGCGGCTTCAACCCGTTGCAGTCGTCGACCTTGTCCAAGGTCGCCGCACGCCTCGGCGCCACGCCCATGCAGGTCGCGCTCGCCTGGCTGCTTCGCCGCGCGCCCAACATTCTTCTGATTCCCGGCACGTCTTCCGTCGCGCATCTCAGAGAGAACCTCGCCGCTGCCGACCTCGAACTGTCGGACGATGTCATCAAGGAGCTGGATGGTGTGGCAATGGCGGCCTGCGGGTAGATTGCCGAAGGCAGTGATGAGCCAATCTCCCCCAAGTGGGTTCCCTTGCGGGGGAGATTGCCGGCAGGACAGCGAAGGCGCGACCTTGCAGGCGGAACCGCCGAGGCGCTGAAGGATCGTCGCATTTTTCTGCTACTACGCCACATTTTGTTCTTGCTTTGTGCCGGCAGCTATGCTACTAATCTGGGTATGGTGCTAATTGGCTCCAACGACCCGCCTACAGAGGCGGGTTTTCTGTTTCTGGGTTCCTTCGAAAGTTTGGCGCTGCCGGCCTGGGGTCGGCGGGACAGCGCCCTTCTGCCCTGCCGGGCATCGTCCCCACGAGAGGGAGATCCAATTCTCGCCGCGCCGGTCTAGTTGATGCTGGCCGTGTTGGCCGGCTCGGCCGGGCGCTTCTCACCGGCATAGGGCACGCGAAAACCGTTCGCCGCCAGCCAACTGATGGCGGCCTTCGGTTCGTCGGTCTGGATGATGGTGGCGCCGCGCTCGACCCAGAAGCCATAAGTCTCGCGCGGCAGGCTGGCCGCAACCGCCAGCTCGTCGCCGCGACCGCCGGCGAGGAAGCCGCCCGGCTTGTTGACGATGGCATAGGTGTCGGCCCAGATGTGCCAGTCGCCCCTCACCGCCAGCGCGCGCATGCGCGGGCTGAATAGCGGGCCGCCGGTCTCGGTCAGTGTCTCTGATCCCGTGCGCCAGTTGATCATCTCGACCGCGCGCATCGGGAAGGCCCGGCTCACTTTCTCGGCAAACATGGCGTCGCGAACCGCGTCATCGGCGATAATCGGCATGAACTGGAAGCCGCTGCCGATCGCGTCCATGGCGGCCTTGACACTGGCAATCCGCTCCGCATTCCACAGGTTCTCCTTGACGATCACCTGTTCGGCCATGCCGAGGTCGCGCGCAACCGCGACCATGCCGACGAGGCTTTCGGTATCGAGCTTGTTGTCGAGATTGATGAGGATCCTGTCCCTGGTCGTCATCAACATCTCGCGCAATGTCGAGACCGTCTCGCCCGTAACGGCGCCGGTGCCTTCGATCACCAACCGGCACGTCTTGAGTTCGGCCATCGCGCGGTTGACCACCTCACCCTTGCAATTCGTCGTGCGGTCGAGCCAACTGTCATGCATGACGACGAACTGTCCGTCCTTCGAGCGCCTGATATCGACCTCGACGATTTCGGCGCCCATTGCGATCGACGCCTCGACGGCGGCGATCGAATTTTCGGGATAGAGCGTCTTGCCGGATTGCATGCCGCCGGCGCGGTGCGCGGCCACTATCACATGGTCGCGCCATTGGTTGGCGTGCTCGAAGCGGTCGAGAATCTGCCTGGCGCGCGTTTCGCCTGCCGATGCCTGGCCAAGGGAGAGCGCCAGCGCCGCGGAAAGTAGAAGGCTCAGCCAAATCGTTCGCATGAGACAGGTCATTCGCACGAGAATCGCTCCGTACCGGGATCGCACCCCGGTTAAGCGATGCCCGTGACAGGCAGGTGAACGAAGCCGGCTTGCAAAATGCCGGAAAATCAGGTCAGCGCCGGCCGAAGCAGTCTTCGGCGGCTACTTTCGGTTGCTTGCCAGGCAATCTCATGGCGAGCCATGCCGGGTTCGCCTGGCGAGCAAGGATTTGTGACCGGATCGAATGGCCATGATCCTCCGCAGGGGTCGCAATTCTGAGAATTATGTCCAATAAGGTTGCGCGTCGACGCACAGGAGATCGCTTCATGCCGCCAAGGACCATCGATCATGCCTTCACCACCCGCTCCAGGACGGGTGCGTCGTTCGAGCCGACCTATGCCGGCGCCCTGTCGTTCATGCGGCGCAAATATTCGAAGGACGTGAAGGACGCCGATGCGGTGGTGTGGGGCATTCCCTTCGACGCTGCGGTCACCAATCGGCCGGGCGCCCGTTTCGGGCCGCAGGCAATCCGCCGCGCCTCGGCCATCCTCGACAACGACCCGCAATATCCGTTTTCGCGCGATCTGTTCGAACAGCTTGCCGTGGTCGATTATGGCGACTGCCTGCTCGACAGCGGCAATCACCAGAAGACGCCTGCCACGATCGAACGCGAAGCGGCCAAGATCCTGAAATCCGGCGCCTTTCTGCTATCACTCGGTGGCGATCACTTCGTCACCTGGCCGCTGCTCAAGGCGCATGCCGCCATCCATGGCCCGCTGGCTCTGGTGCAGTTCGACGCACACCAGGACACCTGGCCCGACGACGGCAAGCGCATCGATCACGGCTCCTTCGTCGGCCGTGCAGTCAAGGAGGGCATCATCGACCCCGACCGGTCGATCCAGATCGGCATCCGCACCCATGCGCCCGACACGTTCGGTATCAAGATCCTGTACGGCCATGAAGTGGAGGAAATGCGTGCGTCCGATATCGCGTATGCCATCGTCGACCGTACGGGCGGCAAGAAGACCTATGTCACCTTCGACATCGATTGCCTGGACCCGGCTTTTGCGCCCGGCACCGGAACGCCGGTCGCGGGAGGCCCGTCTTCGGCAAAGATCCTGTCGGTGCTGCGCCAGATCAACCAGCTCGATATCGTCGGCGCCGACGTCGTCGAGGTTGCGCCAGCCTATGATCACGCCGATATAACGGCGATTGCCGGCTCGATGGTGGCCATGCACTATCTCGGGCTGCTGGCGGAACGAAAGGCCCGGCTCGAGGAAATGAACCAAGGCAATCACAGCGTTGCCGGATTGAATCAGGCGAGCGGCATATAGCTTTGAGATAACAGGAATTTTGGCACGCAATGAAACCGAAAATCTTCATCGACGGCGAGCACGGCACCACCGGTCTGCAGATAAGGGCGCTGCTTGCCGAGCGCGGCGACCTGGAAATCATCTCCATCCCGACCGAGCGCCGCAAGGAAACGGCAGCGCGCGCCGAGTTCCTCAATGCCGCCGATGTCGCGATTCTCTGCCTGCCGGACGCGGCCGCCAGGGAAAGCGTTTCGCTGATCGCCAATGACACCACCAAAGTGATCGACGCCTCGACGGCGCATCGTGTCGCCGATGGGTGGGAATATGGTTTCGCCGAAATGGACAAGGACCAGGCGAAGAAGATCGCTTCGGCGAAGCGCGTCGCCAATCCTGGCTGCTGGCCGCAAGGACCAATCGCGACGCTGCGGCCGCTGGTTGCGGCGGGGCTGCTGCCGGCCGATTTTCCGGTCACCGTCAACGGCATTTCCGGCTATTCCGGCGGCGGCCGGCCGATGATCGAGGATTATGTCGCCAAGGGCGAGGATGCGCCGGAATTCCTGCCCTACGGACTGACGCTGCAGCACAAGCACGTGCCGGAACTCAGGACCTATGCCAGGCTTTCGCACGATCCGATCATGCAGCCGGCAGTCGGCAATTTCGCGCAAGGCATGATCACGGTGGTGCCGCTGCAACTCGGCGGCCTCGACCATGTGCCGACCGGCGCCGAGCTTCACGCGGCGATCGCCGATCATTTCGCTTCCATCGATGGCGGCGTGGTCGAGGTGGCGCCGTATCTGCATCAGGAACGCATGCCCGACATCGATCCGGAGATCTACAACGGCACCAACCGGATGAAGCTCTATGTCTTTGCCAATGATAACAGGGCGCAGGCGCTGCTGCTTGCCGTCTACGACAATCTCGGCAAGGGCGCCTCGGGCGCTGCCGTGCAGAACATGGATCTGATGCTCGGCCTCTGAATGGATGCGCCAGCATTTCCGAAGCGCTGGAAGGTCGGCGCGCCCGAACTCATCGCCGAAACGTTCAGCAGCCGCATCTGGAAGGTTGATCGCGAAGACGGCTCACCGGCAATCGTCAAGGATCTAAAGCCTTTCGACGATGTCGAGGACGAGTTGCGCGGCGAGCATTTCCTCGCCTGGCGACGCGGCGAAGGCGCGGTGCGGCTGCTGGGTCGCGATGGCCACCGGATGCTGCTCGAGTATGCCGGCGAAACCTCGCTGTCACAGATGATTGCGGATCAGGGCGACAATGCCGCCACCGCGATCGCGGCGGAGGTAATGGCCAAGCTGTTCTCGCCGTCGAAGCACCCTGCCCCGCCGGACCTTCAGCCGTTGCGGACCCGGTTTTCCAGCCTGTTCAAAAAGGCGAAGGCCGATCGCGCCGCCGGCGAAAAGAGCCTGTATGTCGAAGCTGCCGAAATCGCCGAACGGCTGTTGTCCAATCCGCACGACGTACGGCCGCTGCACGGCGACCTGCATCACGACAACATCATGCACGGTCCGCGCGGCTGGCTGGCGATCGATCCGAAGGGCGTTCTCGGCGACCCCGGCTTCGATGCCGCCAATGTGTTCTACAACCCACTCGACCGAGACGATCTTTGCATCGATCCGCGGCGGATCGCGCATATGGCGCATGTCTTTGCCGCAACGCTCGGCCAGTCGCCGCCCGCGATACTGGACCACGCCATCGCCTATGGCTGCCTGTCGGCTGCATGGCACCATGAAGATCGCAATGCGGTCGACGAAAACCGCGAGCTGGCGATTGCCGCGGCAATCCGGCGGGTGCGGCTCAGCCTCTGAGAGCGATCTCGTGGGGCAGCGGGTAAGCGCCCTTGGTACCGCGCCAATGCGCGGCGGCGAAGCCCAGCAGAACCAGCGCGAATGCCTGATGCGTCAGGGCCAAGTGCAGAGGCACCTGCATCAATAGCGTGCCGATGCCGATCGACGCCTGAACCACGACAACCAGGAACAGCAGCGTCGCGCGTCGGGCATGCGTCGTGCCCGGCAGGCGCCGGCGTGTCGCAATCATGTGCCAGAGCGCGACCGCGAAGATCGTGTAGGCGCCGACCCGGTGGACGAATTGCACCGTCTTCGGGTTTTCGAAGAAATTGCGCCATGCCGGCTCCAGCAGCAGCAGGTCGCCGGGGACCAGCTTGCCGTCCATCAGCGGCCAGGTGTTGTAGCTCAAGCCGGCGTCTAGCCCTGCGACCAGCCCGCCGAGATAGATCTGGACCAGCGCCAGCAGCACCAGGAAGCCGGCCAGACGCTGTGTCGAGCGGTTGGCGGCCGGTTCGGAGTGTGGGGCCAATCCGCGCGCGACCACCATCGTCGCCGTGAAGATCAGCGCCGCCAGCGTCAGATGCGTCGCCAGCCGATATTGGCTGACCGAAACCCGGTCAACCAACCCGGACGCCACCATCCACCAGCCTATCGCGCCCTGCAGAGCGCCGAGAAGGAGGATGCCCGACAATTTCGTGCCGAGGCCCCGCTCGATGCGGCGCGTCGCCCAGAAGAACAGCAGCGGCAGGGCGAAGACCACGCCGACACTACGCGCCAGGATGCGGTGCACCCATTCCCACCAGAAGATCGATTTGAACGCCTCGATGCTCATGCCGTTGTTGAGTTCGGCATATTGCGGGGTCTGCTGGTAGCGCAGGAACTCCTCCTGCCACTCGGCATCATTGAGCGGCGGGATGACGCCGTGTATCGGCTGCCATTCGGTGATCGACAGGCCGGAATTGGTGAGCCTTGTAGCGCCGCCGACCAGTACCAGCGCAAACAGCACCAGGAGCACGACATAGAGCCAACCGCGTACCAGCGCGCGGTTGCGAAGGTCGCGATCGCGGGCGGCGAAAGGCGCGGCATCGGATATGGCAGCAGCCATGGATTTGTCCCGGCAGTTGAAGTCGCGGATTGGTGAACCATCGCAACCCGGCTTGCAAGACCGGACAGCGCGGCACGCCGTCGCGCCGTTTCTGGCGGGTTGCGCGTATTGGCTGTTCGGCCTAAGCGATAGCGATCAACGAGATCGCGCCATGCCCATTCGCCTGAAAAAGCTGATCGGAAGCTTCCTGCTGGTAGTGCTGGTCATTGTCTATGCGCTGGTCGCCTCGATCGTGGCGGTCGCCCAATTGTCGCAGTCCGGGCCGCTGGCGCACTTCATCTTCTTCCTGCTCAGCGGGCTTTTGTGGGTGCTGCCGGCGATGGGCATCATCAAATGGCTGATCCTGGAGCCGCGGCCGAAGGGGCGAGGCAACAGTTAGATCGTCACCACCGTCTTGCCGGCATTGGCCAGCGGCGTCGTCACGCCCGACAACATTGTTCGGATGTGGGCGACGCTCTGATAGCGGCCATTGACCGAAATGCGCGGCAGGGCGTGCAGGAAGCCGGCATGCTCGGCGCGGAGTATGCCGTGGCGGGTCGTCACCGCCGAGGCGTAGCCGGCATCGCGGGCTAGGCCTACTTCGCGGCGGCCGACGGCACTGGCATAACCGTAGGGATAGGCGAAATGGCGCGGTTCCTCGCCGAGTTTGGCCTGCAATATGCGCTTGACGTCGCCGATCTCATGTCGCGCATCGCTCTCGGAAAGCCGCTTCAGATTGCAGTGATTGACGCTATGTGCGCCGATCGCCACCAGCGGGTGCCCGGCCATGGTGCGGATCTCGTCCCAGTTCATCAGCGTGCTCGGGCGCGGACCACCCAACTCGATGCCGTTCGAGCGCGCCAGATCCCGCAACACCGCACGCTGGTCCTGCTCGCGCACCTTCAGCGTCAGATGAGCGTGCAGGCGCGCATTGGCCTGGACCTTTTTTCCCGGACTCGAGCAGTCGATTGTCACCGGGGCCATCCGGCGTCGTCAGCGTCAGGCGATCGCGCGCATTGACGATGTCCTCGACCACGTCCCACCACAAATCGGCAGCGCCGTCGATCAGCCCCGGCGCGACGTAGATGGTGATCGGCGCGCCGTGCTTCTCCAGCACCGGCAGCGCCTCGGTCATGTTGTCTCGATAGGCGTCGTCGGCGGTGATCGTCGCAAACTGGCCGTCCTTGTCGCCGGCCTTGATGCGCTCGATCGCCTCGTCAAGCGTGACGAAACTGTAGCCGTTCGCCTTCATGTCGGCGATCACGGTGTCGAGAAACCCGGGCGCGATGTTCAAATGGCGGTTGACGCCGTTCGGCTTCTCCGGTGTCGCGGTTACCCGATGCAGCATCAGGATGGCGCCAAGGCCGCCGATAAACGGCTTGGCCAGCGGCGCGAGACCGGAATAGCGGGCGAGATTGAGCGCCAGTTTGCGGATTGCCTCGCCCCCGTCGATCATTCATTCACCTTTTGCGCCTAAGCTCATTAAGCATGGAATGCGCCTGCGCGGACCCCCAATCGCGACGAATACGCCCCAAGGATTGAGGTATGGTTGACGCCACCGCGTCATTTGACGGCAATCGGCTGGCAAGCAGCGAGGCGTCGCCGTGTGCCTTGCCGGCCGGCAAAGCCGGCCTGTCAACCTCGGTCGCCGATAGTGCGGCGTTGGCGGCGTACGCAGAATTCTGCCATTCGGCGCTTTTTGCCCCTGCGCAAAGCGCAGGCTGGATCCTGAACTGGGCCGCACATACCGGCGCCGACGTTGTCGTTGCGACGCTGCGCGCCGAGGACAGGCCGGTTTTCTCACTGGCGCTGGAGGTCACTCGCAGTGGAGCGTTCCGCGTCGCCCGGTTCATGGGCGGCCGCCATGCAAACGGCAATTTTGCCGCCGCCGACCCGCAATGGCTGGCGAATGCCGATAGCGCGGCGATCCGTTCTATGCTGGCGGCGATTGCCAAGGCGCGGCGCGACATCGATCTTGTCGCGCTGGAGCGGCTGCTGCCCGATCTCGACGGCGTTGCCAACCCGCTCTCCGCCTTGCCGCATTTTTCGAGCCCCAATCTGTCGCTGGCCGCCGGTCTTGTGGGAGGATTTGACGCACTGCTCACCCGCGTGAGCGGCAAGCGCAGGCGCAAGAAGCATCGCTCGCAGGCGCGCAAGTTCGAGGCCGTTGGCAGCTATCGTCGCATCGAGGCAAGGACTGCGGACGAGGTGAACATGCTGCTCGATGCCTTTTTCGAGATGAAGGAATTCCGCTTCCGCAAGATGGGCATCGCCAATGTTTTCGGTGAGGCGGAGGTGCGCGCTTTTTTCCGCTCGCTGTTTGCCGACGCGCTTCAAGAGGAAGATCCGTCCTTCGTCCTGCATGGGCTGGAAGTCGCCGGCAAACTTCGTGCCGTCACCGGGTCGAGCCGCTCGGGCAAGCGGCTGATCTGCGAATTCGGGGCGATCGCCGAGGACGACCTCGCACACACCAGCCCGGGCGACTTCCTGTTCTTCGAGAACATCCAGGAAGCCTGCGAGGCGGGTTTCGAAATCTATGATTTCTCGGTTGGCGACGAACCCTACAAGCGATTGTGGTGCGATGTCGAAACGCAGCATTTCGAGGTGCTGGTTCCGCTGACGCCGAAAGGTCGTGCGCTGGCGCTGGCGCTCAGGCAGGGCGCAAGCCTGAAGGCATTCATCAAGCACAGCCCAATGGTCTGGAAGCTGACCAAGCTGCTGCGCCGCAAAGCCGTGGGGCGGACAGCACCGGCCGCAGGCGAAGACGACAGCTGATTTCGATTTGAGAGAAAACTGCCTCAGGCGGCCGAGCGCCGTCCCGGCATTGGGCTCGGCGCCACATGGCCGATGGGCGTGACCAGCGTCAGGTCGGGATAGCCACTCTCGATGAGCGCGACCGCGGCCTGCGTCACCTCGTCGTCCGGTTCAAGCATGGAGAGCAAAACCTCGGTCCCCTCGCCCACCAGGCGGCTGATGCCTTGCGCGTCAGCCGGTCCGCATTCGACCACGACCAAATCATAGGCGGTGGTCAGCGACTGCATGATGATCGGCAGCCGGTCGGCGGCGCGCATGGCGCGGACCGGATCGGCTGTGCCGACGGGAATAACGTGGCAGTCCGAATAGAGATCGGGGTGGATCACATCGCTGAACTGCGCTTGCGAGGCGAGCAGATCGGTGATGCCCGGAAACAGCCCGCTGTCCAGCATCGGCCGCGAGGCAGCACCCGAAGCGGTGAGATCGAGCAGCAGCACGCGTAGCCCGGCGTCGGAGACTGCGCGCGCCACCAGCACTGCCGAGGCAGCCGCCTCGTCGCCTTCCGGCGACACGAATATGGCCCGGGCGGCACCGGTGGCGATCAGTTTTTCCGCGGCCTTGTCGATGTCGACCTCGCCGAGGATAGAACGTGCCGGTTCAATGTCTCCAGCAGCCATTTCAGAGTACTCCGGTTCGATTTTCTCGGCAGCCGCTTCCGCCACCGCGACGGGTTCCGGCTCCACTTTGCTTTCAATGATATTGTCGTCGTCGGCCTCATCGATCTCAACGACTGCCGGTTCGGACCGGCCAACCGACGGGTCGGGCTCGGCCATCACGCGTTCGGCCTGGACAGCCGGCATCGCAACCTGCTCGATGCGCTCGAAATGGGCACCGGCGGCCGGACGCATGGCGCGGCCGGAAAACAGTTCCTGCAGCAGCGTGACGATCGCCATGATGAGCAACGAGCCGACAAAGGCCGCACTGACAATCGGACCAATCTTGGGGAAATAAGGTTCGGCCGGCACCTGGGCCTCCGAAAATACGCGAGCGTCGACGGGCAGATAGTTGCGATCCTTGCGTGCGGCCGCCTGGAGATAGCTGGATGAATAGAGATCGAGCTGCTGACGCTTGGTCGCGGCATCACGCTGCAGCGCATCGAGTTCCACCTGCTCTTCGCCGGCGCGGGCGGACGCCGCCTTCAGCGTGTTGACGTCTGCCACGAGTTGAGCCTCTCGCGCCTTCGCCGTCTCGGCCTGCGCCATCAGACCTTTCATGATCTTTTCCGCTTCGTTGCGGATCTGGCGGTCGAGATCCGCGAGCTGCGACTTCAGCGCGCGGATGCGCGGATGGTTGTCGAGCAAGGTGGTGGAAAGGTCGGCGATGTTGTTCTTGAGTTCGACTTGCCGCTCGCGCAGGCGCTGGATCAGTTCGGAAGACAACACCTCCGGAACGGCATCCAGCGAGCCGCCATTGCGCAACGCCCTGCGCACGCTGTCAGCGGTCGCTTCCGCCGAAGCGCGATTGGCGCGCACGCGTGACAGTTCGCTCGACAATTCGGACAGCTGCTGGGTGGCAAGCACCGAATTGTTGCCGCCCATCAAAAGATCGGACTGCGCACGGAATGCGGCAACCTTGGCTTCCGCCTCCTTCACCCGGTTCTGCAGATCCGCGATTTCCGGCGCCAGAAAGTCGGTGGCGGCGGAATTCGATTCGAGCTTGGCATTGCCCTTGGAGGCGATATAGGCGTTTGCAATGGCGTTCGGGATCGCGGCGGCAAGCTTTGGATCCTCTGACGAGAACTCGATTGCGATCGCGCGGGTTTTTTCAACGCCATAGACGTTGAGCTTCTCATGCATTGCGTCCAGCACGCGCTCTTCCAGCGGAATCTCGAACGGATCGCTTTTCAAGCCAACAAGGACAAGGGCGCGGCTCAGCGCCGACATCTTCAGCGCCTCGTCGAATTCGGGCAATTTCGCCAGGTTGAGCTTCGCCGCCACCTGCTTGAGGATGTCGGGGGACGAGATGATCTGGACCTCGGTGGCCACAGCCTCTCCGTCGGGAATCGACCGCTCGTTGCCGTTGGCCCCGGCTGGCCGCGTGAACTCCGATTCTCGAGGCCCGATCTCCAGCTTGGCTGCCGCCTTGTATTCGGGCGTTGCAAGCCAGGCGAGCGCAAAGGCCAGACCGGTTACAACCAGTGCGACGACAAGGATGCGCAGCCAGTTTCGCGCCAGGCCGGCGAAAAGCTGCCTGAGATCGACGTCGACATCTGCGGCCGCGGATTGAACGGACATGCATCCCTGCTCCGGTACTGAGTCAGCATGCACCGTAAACAACTATGGTAACTCAGCCGTTAATATCGCGGTAAGAACCTGTCAGGCTCTATTAACAAGCCGCAAACAAGAGGCTGAAAACCATCTGCATTCGTCGATCCGGCCCGCATCGGCCGCGCGCCTTTACCGGCCATTAACCCTAACAGGATGATAACCGAGCTCGATCGTTAAGGTTTGCCGCAGAGTCGCCGGCTATTCAAAGGTACGTGTCCGCTCATGAAAAGCACTGCTCCCCTTTTCCGCGCGCTGCTTGCCGTATCGATGCTTTCGGGCTGCTCCAGCTACCGGCCGACGCCGGCCGCATTCCATGAAGTTCTCGACCAGCCCTATCGCCTCGGCGCCGGCGACCGCGTCCGCGTAACCGTGTTCGAGCAGGAAGGACTGACCAATACCTACAGCGTCGACCAGTCCGGCTATCTCTCGCTGCCGCTCGTCGGCAACGTGCCGGCGCGCGGCCACACCGCCCAACAGCTTGAAAGCGAGATCGCCGAGAAACTGCGCCAGGGTTATTTGCGGGATCCCGATGTTTCGGTAGAAATCGATCGCTACCGGCCGATCTTCGTCATGGGTGAAGTGGGTGCGGCGGGGCAGTATTCCTACGTTCCAGGCCTGACCGTGCAGAAAGCCGTCGCCATCGCCGGCGGGTTCACGCCACGCGCCAACCAGGAAAGCGTCGACATTACCCGCGACATCAACGGCAAGGTGATAACCGGACGCGTGGTGACCTCCGACCCGCTGCTGCCCGGCGATACAGTCTATGTTCGCGAACGCCTGTTTTGATGTGCTGACAAAGTGGCGGACACACTCAGGATCGTCCACTGCTTTCGCTCACCGGTCGGAGGCATCTTCCGGCATGTGCGCGACCTGACCGAGGCTCAGGTCGCCGCCGGCCATGCCGTCGGCATCGTCTGCGATTCGACGACGGGCGGCGATTTCGAGGAACGGCTGTTCGAACAGATGAAAGGCAGCCTGGCGCTCGGCATTCACCGCACCCCGATGCAGCGTCATGTCGGGCCAGGCGATCTCGCCTCGGCCCGGCGCACCTACAGGATCATAAAAGAATTGCGGCCGGACGTGCTGCACGGGCATGGCGCCAAAGGTGGCGCCTATGCCCGTCTGTTTGGCTCATTGTTGCGGGTATCCAGGTCTCGCGTAGCCCGCCTTTATTCGCCGCATGGCGGCTCGCTTCACTATGACGAGACCACCGCCATGGGGAAGCTGTTCTTCGCGCTCGAGCGCTTCATGGCTCGCTTCACCGATTGCCTGCTGTTTGTTTCCGATTATGAGCGGCGGACTTATCGCAGGAAGGTCGGCGAGCCGCCCATTCCGAACGCTCTCGTCCACAACGGCCTGCGCGCCGCCGAGTTCGAGCCGGTGCGGACCGAGCACAATGCGGTTGACCTCCTCTATATCGGCATGATGCGAGACCTCAAAGGCCCGGACATCTTCATCGATGCGCTGGGGCTAGCCGCGACACGGCTCGGCCGCCCATTGAAAGCGCTGATGGTCGGCGACGGCGACGACCTGGCGCGCTATCGCGCCCAGGTGAATCAGCTCGGCCTCGAGGTCAGCTTTCTGGCGCCGATGCCGGCCAGGCTCGCCTTCACGCTGGCCGAACTGGTCGTCGTTCCCTCGCGCGCGGAAGCCATGCCCTATATAGTTCTGGAAGCGCTCGCCGCCGGCAAGCCGATCATCGCGACGGCGGTCGGCGGCATACCGGAAATCTTCGACACCGGCTCACCTGTCCTGATCCGGCCCGACCCGCGCGAACTTGGCGACAAGATAAGCGCCGCATTGGCCGATCTCGACACCTACAAAGGCCTGATGCCCGGCCTCGCCGACCTCAAGGCACGCTTCGGCGCCGATGTAATGGCCGCCGAAATCGAAAAGGCCTATTTCGCCGCGCTCAAAAAATAGAACAACGGGTTTCCACCGGGCTGCTCCTGGTGAAAGCGTCTCCAAAGCCATCTGTTGTTTCAAGGGTTTCTTAGCTCTCTTTTGCTATTCACCTGAGGGAAACCTGCGGACGCCCCATGAACGAAATCGACCCAGCGCGCCGTTTTTCGCTAGACGCGGTGCGCAAATTCGACGCCCCTGCCGAGAACAATACGGCCGGCGGCATGAACGATGTTGCCCGCCAGGTCGCCTCGCAATACCGGCGCGATACGATGTCGCCGATCATGGTGAGCGGCGTCCTGCGCATGGTGGAATTCGCGCTGCTGTTGGTCTCAGGTCTTGCCGTCTATTTCTATTATGTCGGCTTTTTCAACTATCTTGCCTGGCAATACTCACTGACGATCGCCGCCACCTCGTTCCTCGCGGTCGTTCTGTTCGACGTCACCGACCGCTACCAGATCGTCGCGCTGATGCGGCCGATCGCCAATTTCGGCCGTCTCCTGCTGGTCTGGGCCGGAACATTCGCCTTGATGGCGCTCACCGCCTTCACCATGAAAATGTCCGAAGACTATTCGCGCCTGCTCTTCGGCACATGGTTCGTCGTCGGTTTCGTGCTGATCCTGGGTCTCCGACTGGTGATGTCGAAGCTGATCCGGCGCTGGGCGCGCGACGGGCGGATGGAGCGCCGCGCCGTCATCGTCGGCGGCGGCAAGGCGGCGGAGGTATTGATCCGCTCGGTCGAAAGGCAGCCCTACAACGACATCCGCATCTGCGGCATCTTCGACGACCGCGGCGACAAGCGGTCGCCGCCGGTTGTCGCCGGTTATCCCAAGCTCGGTACAATTTCCGAACTCATCGAATTTGCCCGCATCGCGCGCATCGACATGCTGATCGTATCGCTGCCGCTGACCGCCGAGTCGCGCGTGCTGCAGTTATTGAAGAAGCTGTGGGTGCTGCCGGTCGACATCCGGCTATCGGCGCATTCGAACGCGCTGCAGTTCAGGCCGCGCGCCTATTCCTACATCGGCTCGGTGCCGATGCTCGATATTTTCGACAAGCCGATCAACGACTGGGATTCGGTCGCCAAGCGCGCCTTCGACATTGTCTTTTCGATCATCGGCATCATCGTGTTCTCGCCGGTGATGCTGGCGACCGCAATCGCGATCAAACTCGACAGCAAGGGGCCGGTGCTGTTCCATCAGAAGCGGCACGGCTTCAACAACGAGATCATCGACGTCTACAAGTTCCGTTCGATGTATACCGACAAGGCGGACCCGACGGCCAAACAGACCGTGACCAAGAACGATCCGCGCGTCACCCGCGTCGGCCGCTTCATCCGCAAGACCTCGGTCGACGAACTGCCGCAGTTCTTCAATTCGCTGTTCGGTTCGCTGTCGCTGGTCGGGCCGCGCCCGCACGCCATTGCCGCGCAGTCGCACAACCTCCTCTACAATGAAGTGGTCGACGGCTATTTCGCTCGCCACAAGGTCAAACCCGGTGTGACCGGCTGGGCGCAGATCAATGGCTGGCGCGGCGAGATGGACACCAACGAGAAGATTCGCATGCGGACTGAATACGACCTCTATTACATCGAGAACTGGTCGCTCTTGTTCGACCTCAGAATCCTGTTCCTGACGCCGATCCGCCTGTTCAATACGGAAAACGCGTATTGAGCGCGACGGCCTATGAATTGCCGGCTGCGGCGGTCAACGCCAAGCTGATTGCACTGATTGCTTCGGGGGCGGTTTTCCTCGGTGTTTTCCTGTCAGGCTTCGTCATCGATGAACCGGCGCCATACGACCTCTATATGGTCGGGCTGATCGTGGTGTGGCCCTTGTTCGGCCTGCGCATACAACGCGCGGCGGTGCCGCTGCTGGTGCTGCTGGTGATCATGAACATCGGCGGCATGATCTCGATGACGCAGATGTCGGACCTCGCCGGCACGCCGCTCTATCTCGCCGTCTCGCTGTTCCTGGCCTTAACCGCGGTTTTTTTCGCTTCGGTAACGGCGGTCCGGCCCAGTCTCTACCGGGTGATCTTCGTCGCCTATGTGGTGTCGGCGGTGCTGACTTCGCTGGTTGGCATAGCCGGCTATTTCCATGCCTTTCCAGGAGCCGAGATCTTCACCAAATACGACCGTGCCGCCGGCGCCTTCCAGGACCCGAACGTGTTCGGTCCGTTCCTGGTGCTGCCGGGCATCTACCTGCTCTATCTGCTGCTTACCGGCTCGGTCGCGCGCATGCCTCTATTGGCTATGCCGCTGCTGATCATCACCGCCGGCATCTTCTTTTCCTTTTCGCGCGGCGCCTGGGGCATGTTCGCCGTTTCGGCGATCCTTTTGACCGGTGCCTTGTTCCTGCAGAGCGCCAGCGGCAAGTTCAGGCTGCGCGTCGTCGTCATGACCATCGCCGCCGTCGGACTGCTGGTCATCGCAATGATCGTCATCCTGCAACTGCCAGGCGTCGCCGAGATGTTCTCGAACCGCGCACAGCTCGAACAAAGCTACGACACCGCCCGGCTCGGCCGCTTCGCCCGCTATACGATCGGCTTTCAGATGGCACTGGAGCATCCGTTCGGCATCGGCCCGCTCGTCTTCGGCAAGATGTTCGGCGAGGACACGCACGACATCTGGCTGAAGATGCTGATGGATTACGGCTGGCTCGGCTTCGTGTCGTTCCTGACGCTGACGTGCTGGACGATCGCCGCCGGCTTCCGCATTCTGCTGCGCGACCGGCCGTGGCAGCCTTATCTTCTATGCGCCTACGTCGCCTTCATCGGCAATATCGGGCTCGGCACCTTCATCGACATCGACCACTGGCGCCACGTCTACCTGCTGCTCGGCTTGATCTGGGGTGCCATCGCGCTCGAATACCGTCACCAGTGGCAGTTGCGGGCGACGCAGCGACCGGCAATCCCCGTCGCGGTTGCCTCAGGCAGGACAGCAACCGAATTCGGTTGACCGGACCCGGTCTATCACGATACATCGCGACCGGTCCGGAGTGTAGCGCAGCCCGGTAGCGCACTTGACTGGGGGTCAAGGGGTCGTCGGTTCGAATCCGGCCACTCCGACCATTAAAATCCAAAGGCTTAGCCAGTTTTCCCCCAAACTGGCTGTACCGACAATAGCCGCACTGCAGCCAGCGCAACATACGCAGGCGCGTGATCTCATCGAGGAATCGATCACGCATCACTCGTGCGCGAGGCACGGAGGCTGGCGTCTAGCCAGAAGCCCACCGAGAAACCGCGCGGTAATGGCTAGGTAAGCTTTGCTGCGTACGCCAACCTTTATCGTGAGAAAAGGTCCCGCCGCACATGCCAGAACGGCGGGACTCGATCAGGCGCCTTGCATCAGGCAGGGGTGACTCGGGGGTTGGGCATGCCCGGTGCGCGCGGATCGTACTGAACCCTAGGCGCATCAGCTGCAATGCGTCCACCAACCGTCGGTTGGAAAGAACTAATTCAATCCCGACGGCTGGCCTGGCCTGAACAGGCGCGCGCTCAAGGCTCAGTTTCTTCCCGGGGAGCAGCTTTTTGGTCAGGACAATCAGGATAGGGCAATTCTTCACACGGAGAGGGCCTGTCGCCAACGCTGCGATAATGTTCCGCGAGTTTTGCGAAACCGTAGGCGAAGGCGAAAAGAAGCGCGAGGACAACCGCTATTCGGACGGCCATACCGTATTGTAGCAGGATCCTCGCATTGGAGCGCGCGGCGTTTTGGTACGTTTGAATGTTGAGTTCGAAAAAGGTTGGCTCTAGTTGAATTGCCGTCGTCCGCAGTTGTAAGGGCGAGCGGACGCTACGAAGATGCCACGCGCTTTCGCCCTTTTCGGGAGAGATGCAATGTCGCTTCAAGGAGTTGCCTGTCCTGCCGAGCTGACCATGTTGACCAAGGCACTTGATGCCCGATGCCGTGAACTAGGCCTCGCTGATGGAGATCCAGGCAGAGAAGTGCTCGGCCGCAGAGTGATGGATTTATTTGAAAGTGGTCAGCTCAGCGCCGAAGATTTGAGACTGGCTCTGAGCGGCGAGATCTTTAACGCCAAAAATCCTCCGGCCGGAGCCAGTGGGCCTTGATACGGCAAGCGGCTATCGGCGCAGCCATTTGAATCACTGGCCCAGCGTCGGCTTCCGTGTGCGCAGGAGCGCGTGTGAACAAATGTGATTTTGCGGTCGGTGCCAGACGGGCTAACTTTACCCATCGAACGAAAGAGGAGAATGATCATGAAGACATTCCTCGCAATAGCCGCGGCACTGACCATGTCCATATCAGCTGCCTCTGCGGATTGCCCCGCGCATTCCAAGGTTCAGGCATCGGTCGACACGCAGACGAAGACAGCAAGCGTCGAGAAGGCCGATATGTCGACTGTCACGGACGCTCAGACGATCAAGAAAGAAGAGCCACAGAAGACCGAGTAGCGGTTACGCTCAGCGGATTCCACGACCCGGATAAATCGCTACTGGCACACATCCACCCACTCGGCGTCGACGAGTTCGGCCAGGCGTTGCGGGCTGAGCCGCACGGCGGCATTCGTCGCGCCTGCCGCCGGGACGACCTCGTCAAAGGCGCGCAGCGAGATGTCGCAGTAGACCGGGAGCGGCGCCGGTAGGCCGAACGGGCACACCCCACCGACGGGATGGTTGGTCGCGGCGAGCACCTGGTCGGCGTCCAGCATTCGCGCCTTGCCACCAAACCGGTCCTTGAATTTGCGATTGTCCAGCCTGGAGATCCCGCTGGCCACGATCAGCATCGTCTGGTCGCCGGCGCGCAAGCAGATCGTCTTGGCAATCTGCGCCGGCGCTACGCCATGCGCTTCGGCGGCCAGAGCCACCGTCGCCGAGCTTGCCTCCGTGACGATGACGTCAATGTCGGCCGCGTGTGCGGCGAAGAAGGCGCGAACGGATTCGAGGCTCATCTCCAGCAATTTCCGTCTGGCGTCGCCGTGGCGGCCGGCAAGTCCACTACGTGGCCGAAAAAACGAAGCCCGCCAGGGCGACCCATGGCGAGCTCGTGGAATAAAAGCATGACACGTCGCTACGACACGGATCGCCTTTTGGCAGGCAACACGGCTTCGTCAAACAGAGCGCTTTCCGGAAGTTGAAGCGCGGAGGCAATACGCCGACGTTTCGAGGGATCGGCATCCTTGCCGCTTTCAACGTCGGCAATCTCATAGGCTGCCAGCCCGCACGCCAGGGACAGCTCTTCGATGCTGTATCCACGGGCTTCCCGGGCGGTTCGGACGGCACTGCGTTCAGGCGTAACCGCGCTCGCCGCCAGTTCGGAATAAGGTTCGCGTTTTGCTATTTGGGGCATTGGCAACTCCGTGGGATGAAAGAGTTAGATCAAATCATGTTGTTGCCTGAGACGATCGGGAGAATGCCCGCTCGCCGGTGATTTGCCAAGCATCAAAGATAGCGTCACGGCATCGTGAACCGACGCCGGAATGGATGGCGGATGCCGGCGAGCTGACATCTGGCCGGATCCTCAGCAGACACAGTTCGGAAACAAAATTCTACAGGCCGGAGAAACTGCCGAAAAACTCCAAGGCGATAGTCCCAACCGCAGCGCTCGAGTCACCGACCTGAATCAGTGACGCTCAAATTCCGCCTGCGCAAAAAGGAAACGATGTCATGAAGAAGCCTCTTCTCTCCGCTCTTGGACTTGCAATCGCACTTGCCCTCTCGATGCCGATCATCGGCGCAAGCAGCGCGAATGCGACGACGATGCACACCATCGTCAAGAAGCATCACCGCCATCACTACCATCACCGCGTCCACCACTACCGCCACCATCACAAGAAGGTTGTCGCGAAGAAGTACTGAAAACACCCTCGGGCGAACAACCCGCAGTCAGCCGTTCTGGTCCTGGATCAAGGGCGGCGCGCTTGCCGGGTTTGCCGTGTCGGCGAAAAATGGCGGCGGTCCGCTGACCACCGCCATTTGCTTTTCTTAACGTGCCGACCTTGAACGCGCTCGCGGCGCGTTTTGCTGTCGGCCGCCGAGGAACAGACTGGCGACGAGCCCGACCAGAACCAGCCCGACAGCGGCCGCCGTCGCCGGGTGATCTCGGGCGGTCTTCTCGATCGCCCGGCCTTGCCTTCTGATTGCCGGCAAGGCGTTGCCGAGCCGCTCAGTGATATCCGAATAGTAATCCGACGCGGTATCGCGCCCGTCTTCGTAAAAGGCGCCGCCCTGCTTCAACACGGCTTTCTTCAAGGTGGCCAGTTCCCTGGCCAAGGCCGCGACCTGCTTGTTGAGATCGGTGTCGGAGATGCTCGAAAGCGATGCCATGACGTGCTTCCTTCATCTGCAGAAGGAAGCCTAACGCATGACCCTCAAGACCGTTCCGGTCAACCCGGCGGGCTCTAGCGAACCTGATCGAGCAGGCGCTTGCATTCCAGGAGGTCGAACAGCGCCTCCTGCAGCAACGCGCGATTGTCACGGGAAAGTTTTGACGTGTCCGGCGGAACCGGACCTTCCTCGTCGGTCTTGCCCATACCGAAAAAACGACGGCTGGGTTTCACCCTCGGCTGGCCAACCAGCATTTCGTCGTCCGGGCCGCGCGGCTGCGCCGCTTGCGTCAGCGGTACCGTGTCGGCCTGTCGGCGCTGCGAGATCGCCTCGACCGCCGCCATGTCGCCACTGCCGACGGCGATCAGAAACTGGTTGCCGTTCTCGCGCAACAGCTTCTGCACGCCCTTGATCGTATAGCCCTGGTCGTAGAGCATATGACGAATACCCTTGATCAGTTCGACGTCCTGCGGACGGTAGTAGCGGCGGCCGCCGCCGCGCTTCATCGGCTTGATCTGGTTGAAACGCGTCTCCCAGAAACGCAGCACGTGCTGCGGCAAATCCAGATCCTCCGCGACCTCGCTGATGGTGCGGAAAGCATCAGGGCTCTTGTCCATGGACGAAACCTCACGCTAGAGCATGATCGCGAAAGGCGGGAACCGGGTTCGGGCGACATCACGCTTAACAAAGAGAGCAGCTTTCCGTCCCGGCGGAACGGATCACACCCAATACCGATCCGGCCTACCGAATCGCATCTTATTTCAGCGGTTTATGAAACAATATTCAAGCCCGGCGCAAAAGCCGGGTTCATTTTTCAACCGAAGCCTGGAGCATGATTCTTGGCAAAGGGGGATTGGGCGGCTACTTGCTACCCTTGGCTTTGCTGTTTTGATGGGAGCGCAGGATACGGTTCTTCAGTACGTTCGACGACTTGAAGGTCATCACCCGGCGCGGCAGGATCGGCACTTCCTCACCGGTCTTGGGATTGCGCCCGATGCGCTCGTTCTTGGAGCGGACGTGGAAGGTCGCGAAGGACGACAGCTTCACCGTCTCGCCGCGAACGATCGCCTCGCAGATCTCATTCAGCACCGCCTCGACAAGCTCGGCCGATTCAGTACGTGACAGCCCAACCTTGCGGTAAACGGCTTCGGCGAGGTCGGCGCGCGTAAGTGTCTTTCCCCCCATACGAACCGTCCCATCAGCTCAAAAACATAAATCGATACAAGCAACGGCAGAACCTAAGTAATTGATCCGTCAAGGTCAAGGACCCGAACCCGATAGTTCGGCACTTACCAGCGGAGCAGGACGGCACCCCAGGTGAAGCCGCCGCCCATCGCCTCGAGCAGTACCAGGTCACCCTTTTTGATGCGACCGTCGGCGACGGCTGCGGACAGTGCCAGCGGCACGGAAGCCGCCGAGGTATTACCGTGCAAATCGACGGTCACCACCACCTTCCGCTCCTCTATCCCGAGCTTTTTGGCCGAAGCGTCAATAATTCGTTTATTGGCTTGATGCGGCACGAACCAGTCGAGATCGGCGGCGCCGATGCCGGCCTGTGCGAACGTCGCCTCGATGACGTCGGTGATCATGCCGACCGCATGCTTGAACACTTCGCGGCCTTCCATCCTGAGGTGCCCGACCGTTCCGGTGGTCGACGGCCCACCGTCGACAAAAAGCTTGTCCTTGTGGATGCCGTCGGAGCGCAGGCTGGCCGCCAGAACGCCTCGGTCGGCGATGCCGCCTGCCCCCGTGCCTGCTTCCAGCACCATCGCGCCGGCGCCGTCGCCGAACAAAACGCAGGTCGAGCGGTCGTTCCAGTCGAGAATACGCGAAAATGTTTCCGAGCCGATCACCAGTACCCGTCTGGCCAAGCCGCCGCGGATATAGAGGTCGGCGGTCGTCACTGCATAGACGAAGCCGGAACAGACCGCCTGCAGGTCGAAGGCAAAACCGTGGTGCATGCCGAGCCGGTTCTGGATCTCGACCGCGGTCGCGGGAAAGGTGTTGTTGGGCGTCGAGGTCGCCAGCACGATCAGGTCGATATCGTCAGCCGTCAGGCCGGCGCTGTCGAGGGCCGCGCGCGCTGCCGCCTCGCCCAGCGAGGCCGTCGTCTCGTCGTCGGCCGCAATGTGGCGCTGGCGAATGCCGGTGCGCTGGACGATCCACTCGTCCGACGTCTCGACCATGCCTTCGAAATCGGCATTCTTCATAATGCGGCGGGGCAGCGCGGCGCCCGTGCCGCGCACGACGGATCTGATCAATGCTCTTTCCTATTCCTTTGCGTCGATGACGACGTCGGATTTCCGGATTGTCTGGGCATTCGGATTGCGGGCATGGAACAGGTCGAGATCGGCTTCGATGCGGTCAAGCAGATTGTTGCGCACCATGTCGTAGCCAAGCTCGATCGCCGCCGCGAAGCCATCCGAATCAGCCCCGCCATGGCTCTTCACCACGATGCCGTTCAATCCGAGGAAGACGCCGCCATTGGAGCGGCCGACATCCATCTTCTCGCGCAGGCGATCGAAGGCGGTCTTGGCGAAGATATAGCCGATCCTGGCCATCAGCGTCCGGTTCATCGCCGCGCGCAGATAGCCGGCGATCTGCCTAACGGTGCCTTCCGCCGTCTTCAGCGCGATGTTGCCGGCAAATCCCTCGGTAACGACGACGTCGACACTGCCCTTGCCGATGTCGTCACCCTCGACAAAGCCATGGTAGTTCATCGAGGCCATGTTGGCCTCGCGCAACATACGACCCGCCTCCTTGACCTCTTCCTGACCCTTGATCTCCTCGACGCCGACATTGAGCAGCCCGACGCTCGGCCGTTCGATGCCGAAAACCGAGCGCGCCATGCCGGTGCCCAGAATGGCAAAGTCAACCAGTTGATGCGCATCCGCGCCAATGGTGGCGCCGACGTCCAGCACCACGCTCTCGCCGCGCAATGTCGGCCAGAGCGCCGCGATTGCCGGGCGATCGATGGTCGCCATGGTGCGAAGGCAGAATCTGGACATTGCCATCAGCGCGCCGGTATTGCCGGCCGAGATGCAGGCGTCGGCAGTGCCTGCCTTGACCGCCTCGACGGCCTTCCACATCGATGACTTCCAGCGGCCATGGCGCAGCGCCTGGCTCGGCTTGTCGTCCATCCGCACTGCGATCTCGCAGTGCACGAACTCACTCACTTCCGCCAGCTTAGGGAATTTGGCGAGTTCGGGCCGTACCACTTCTTCGCGCCCATAAATGACGAAGCGTATATCCGGACGGCGGGTGGCGACAGTCATGAGCGCCGGGATCACCACGCTTGGCCCGTGATCGCCGCCCATGGCATCGATGGAAATCCTGATCACGCGGTGTTCATCTCACGGTTGATTGGCCAGCGGGCTTGCCAAGGTGCGGGGCTCGCGAAGGTTCGGCGAAAATAACGGTTTTGGGCTGCCGCACAACCAACTTTTCTCAAATTGGGTCAGCCATCAGGATTTTCCCAACAGTGATCTGAGCTTTTGCTGGAATTCATTCTCCACAGGCTCGGCATCGCCGGCGGCCTCCAGCGATACACCCGGCTTGCGCGGATATGGATCGATCGCCAAGCCAAAGAACTGCTCGGCAAGCGCCCCGACGTCGATCGCATCGCCGGAAAAGGTTTCCGGGCTGTCCGGGCCTTCGGCGTCGAGCAGGATCTCACCGCCGCCGTCGAAACCTTGCCGCCCGAGCTTGGATTGCTCCGGCAGGAACAGCGCTTCGACCGGCTCGTCGATATGCGCCTCGACCGGGTCGAGGGTGACGATGCAGGCCTGCGTTATATCGGCCTCAACATGGCCGCTGACTTTCACCCCGTTGCGTTTCCAGGGCTCGACCAGGAGTTCGGCGCGATAGTTCTCGACCGAAAGCAGCTCGTGCTCGACGGCCAGCAGGGCGCGCTGGCCAGCGTCGGCATCGATCACCACCGGCAGCCCCTTTTGCGGCAGCCGGGCGACATTTGCCAGGAATGACACTGGGCTGTGGGTATCAGGGTATTTCATCTTCGCCTCCACTTCGCCACCTTCATCGGCCTGCCGTCGCTCAAGCGTTGGCCACGGGAAATGACACCGTTCCGGAAACGATCGATTCGGACGGCTGTTCCGCGAGTTGCCTTGATGCATCGGCGGCATAGAGTGCCAGTTGCGACGCTTGCGGCCAGGCGCCGGCATCCGGCCTGACATTTCGGGCAAGGGCGACGGCGAGTGCATCATGGTCATTTCTTTGCAGCGCATCATCATAGGCGGCGGTACGGCCATAGAACATTTTCGCCAGTTTCCGCATTCGCTTCGGCACGCCGACGTCGCCAATGCCCAATTCACGCAACGAATGTTCGACATCCATGAAGAACTCGTCGATCAGCACCTGCGCAACCTCTGCCGCAGCACCGCCCTCGCCTCGCAACCGGTGCTGGAACAGGAACATGTGCAACGACAGCATCTCGAAGCGGCCGAGCGGCGTGTCCGGTACGTTCCAGGCGGAATAAAACACCGTTTGCCGCGCCGCCGCCACGATTTGTGCGTAAAGCGCCTCGGTGATGGCGCGGTTGGCATGTCGTTCGCGGCCAAAGAGGCGCTGGAACATTTGAGGGTGGTCTCCCGGGACCGTTTGTTGAAGTGGCCTTGTTGCATCGGCAAGCAAGCTGGTTTACCGGTTTTGCGGCCCAGCGCAAGTTGCGGCCAGCTTATGGAGTTGTAGTTGCGCGCGCTGAAATTCAAGTCGACTTTCCTGCCCAAGCCCGGCGGTGCGGTTTCGCTGCTGGTGATCGCTGCGGCACTTTCCGCCTGCAATTCGTCCAAGATGATCGGCGATCTCAATCCGAGCGAGACGCTGACGCAAGGCTACGTCATAGACCAGCAGGCGATCGACCTGGTGCCGGTCGGCTCAAGCCGCGAACAGGTGCTGCTGGCGCTCGGCACTCCCTCGACGAAGGCGACCTTCGATAACGAGGCCTTTTATTACATTTCGCAGACGCGCAAGCGCTATGTCGCCTTCGACAAGCCGCGGCTGGTCGACCAGCATGTGCTGGCGGTCTATTTTGGCGATGACGGGCGCGTCACCCAGATCGCCAATTACGGCTTGAAAGACGGCAAGGTGTTCGACTTCATCTCGCGCACCACGCCGACCGGCGGCAAGGACCAGAACTTCCTCAGCCAGATCATCAGTGGCGCCAGCAAGCTGGCGCCTGGTATTCCCGGCGCCAGCGGCGGCAGCACGCTCGGCGGCAGCTGATCCACCCGAGGGTGTCGGCTTCCTTCCGTTCCTTTCGCTTCCCTGTAAGCGGCATATCTCAGGCAATGAAGAACCCGCGGGAGCGATCCCGCGGGTTTTGTTTTAAGGCCATAGCGACCGAGCTTAGCCGTGCGCGAGAACGGCCAGCAACAGCAGCGCGACGATGTTGGTGATCTTGATCGCCGGGTTGACCGCTGGGCCGGCAGTATCCTTGTAGGGATCGCCGACCGTGTCGCCGGTCACCGAAGCCTTGTGCGCTTCGGAGCCCTTGATGTGCTTGAGGCCGTCCTTGTCGACGAAACCATCTTCGAACGACTTCTTGGCGTTGTCCCAGGCGCCGCCGCCGGAGGTCATCGAGATGGCGACGAACAGGCCGTTGACGATGACGCCGAGCAGCGAGGCGCCAAGCGCGGCAAAGGCGGATGCCTTCGAACCGGAGATCAGGAGGACGCCGAAATAGACCACCAGCGGCGCCAGCACCGGCAGCAATGACGGAACGATCATCTCCCGGATCGCTGCCTTGGTCAGAAGGTCGACGGCGCGCGCATAGTTCGGCTTCGAGGTGCCTGCCATGATGCCCGGATCCTCCCGGAACTGCTTGCGCACCTCCTGGACGATAGCACCCGCGGCGCGGCCGACGGCGGTCATGGCGATGCCGCCGAACAGATACGGGATCAGGCCACCGAAGATCAGGCCGGCGACGACGTAAGGATTGGAGAGGTCGAAGGAGACGTCGCCCATACCCTGGAAGTAGGGGTATTTGTCGCCATTGGCGGCAAAGAACTTCAGGTCGTTAGAGTAGGCCGCGAACAGCACCAGCGCGCCGAGGCCGGCCGAACCGATGGCGTAGCCCTTGGTTACCGCCTTGGTGGTGTTGCCGACAGCGTCGAGCGCGTCGGTTGACTGGCGCACTTCCTTGGGTAGGCCGGCCATTTCGGCAATGCCGCCGGCATTGTCGGTGACCGGGCCGAAGGCATCGAGCGCGACGATCATGCCGGCGAGGCCAAGCATCGTCGTCACCGCGATCGCCGTGCCGTAGAGGCCGGCGAGCTGGTATGTCGAGATGATGCCGCCGACGATGACGATCGCCGGCAACGCCGTCGCTTCCAGCGAGACCGCGAGGCCCTGGATGACATTGGTGCCGTGACCGGTGACCGAGGCCTGGGCGATGGAGTTCACCGGACGCTTGTTGGTGCCGGTATAATATTCGGTGATCACCACGATGAGGCCGGTCACCGCAAGGCCGACAAGGCCGCAGATGAACAGGTTCGTGCCGGTGATGGTCATGCCGGCGACGGTGCCGATCTCACCCCAGCCGATGCATGCCGAGGTGGCCACGGCAAGGCCGACAATTGACAGCAGGCCGGTGACGATCAGGCCCTTGTAGAGCGCGCCCATGATCGAGCCGCTGGAACCGAGCTTGACGAAGAAAGTGCCGACGATCGAGGTGAGAATGCAGGCGCCGCAGATGGCCAGCGGATAGAGCATGGCCGCGCCGAGAACGTCGGTGCCACCGAAGAAGATGGCGGCGAGGACCATGGTGGCGACCACGGTCACCGCATAGGTCTCGAACAGGTCGGCGGCCATGCCGGCGCAATCGCCGACATTGTCGCCGACGTTGTCGGCAATGGTGGCCGGATTGCGTGGATCGTCCTCGGGAATGCCGGCTTCAACCTTGCCGACAAGATCGCCGCCGACGTCGGCGCCTTTTGTGAAGATGCCGCCGCCGAGACGGGCGAAGATCGAGATCAGCGAGGCGCCGAAGCCGAGCGAAACAAGCGAGTCGATGACGACGCGATCGTTTGGCTGCAGACCCATGAACTGGGTCAGGATCAGGTAGTAGATCGAGACGCCGAGCAGGGCCAGGCCAGCAACCAGCATGCCAGTGATGGCGCCCGACTTGAAGGCGATCTCGAGGCCGGCAGCGAGGCTGTTGGAAGCCGCCTGCGCGGTACGCACATTAGCGCGCACCGAGACGTGCATGCCGATGAAGCCAGCGGCACCCGATAGAACGGCGCCGATCAGGAAGCCGATGGCGGCGGTGATCGAAAGCAGCCACCAGGCAAGCAGCAGGACCACGACGCCGACGATGGCGATGGTGGTGTACTGGCGCGCCAGATAAGCCTGAGCGCCTTCGCGGATGGCCGCGGAAATTTCCTGCATGCGTGCATTGCCCTGATCGGCCGCGAGGACCGAACGTGTCGCCCAGATGGCGTAAAGGACTGAAAGCAGACCGCAGGCGATGACAGCTGAAATTATGGTCATTGCCGAATTTTCCTCGATTGGTGGCCCAAAAGAACCCCTCCCCGGGCCGTTGAGACAGGGGACGAATTTTCCGCAACCGGAATCCGTCCCTTCGCAGCGGCTTATGCGAAACAGGGCTCGGAACGTCAAGATATTGTTCCGTTCCTGTCCGGCTTTCGCCCAAAAGATCCCGGGTTTCGCCCAAAAGGCTGGACGGCAGCGCCTGTCGACACTGCCATCCGGTTAGATCGGTTGAAATCGGCGAACAGTGGTCAGGCTTTACGCGGGTCGCCGTCCGGCTGGACGACGAAGACCAGCACCAGCAGCATGGTGATGTAGAATTTGAACGCCGCCTCCTGACCATTCCAAGTCGAAGACTGCCACATGGCGAACCACTCGCCGCCAACGACCATGAAGCCGAAATACCAAACGAGGAAGCCCATTGTGGCGGCAATGATGGCGAACTTCTTGGCATCGTTGAAAGCCTGTCCGCTGGCGTTGCGCGCCTGCCAGAGTTGCCAGGCGGCGATTAGGTAAAGCAGGCAGGTCAGCGCCTCGCCAATGATGATCAGCCAGTAGCCAGCCGTCCACAGCGACGGGTTGGTGATCGAGCGGTACATCAGTGCATTGCCGGGAAAGGTCGTATCCATGCTCAGCACATGCTGGACAAAGGCGAAGTTTGAGCCGTAATCGGTGATGTTGCCGAAGGCGACGAGGAAGGCGAAAGCCGCCAGACACAAACACATGACGATCTTGGAGAAACGCGCGGTCATGGCAAGAACTCCTGCTGAAAGATCGGGGCATCGCACTCATCAATCGCCGAGTCCCGAAGATCGCGCAACGGGTGGGCCAGTGATCATCGTGCTCACAGCCATTGCGAGACATTATGTCGGCAAGCAAGACATTGCCGAGACTGTCGAAGCCCTCGATCTCGACAGTGATTGCGCGGTGGGCGACTTGGTCTCTGTGGTTAGAGCCGACACACAGCACGATTTCGCCATCATCCGCCGCCGCTGGATCACCGGCGAGACGGGCACAACGCTGGAACTGACGCTCGATCATCCGACGCGGTCGACCGGCCACTGAAAAAAGAGCGAACTTCGCCCCGAGACGCTACTCGGGCTCGCGTCCCGTGCGCCGGGCGGTGTAGCGCTCGACCGCCGACAGCCCGTCATAGATCAGCACGGCAAGGGCGGCGACGATCAGGCCACCCTGCAGGATGAAGGCGAGGTTGTTCGACAGCAGGCCTGCGATGATCACCTCGCCCAGTGTCCTCGCCGCTACCGTCGAGCCGATGGTCGCGGTGGCGAGGCTGATCACCACCGACAGCCGGATACCACCGAGAATGATCGGCGCGCTGAGCGGCAGCTCGACCTTGACCAGTCTTTGCCAGCCGGTCATGCCGGCGCCACGCGCCGCCTCGACTACGTTGGCCGGCAGCGTCGTCAGGCCGGTCAGCGCATTCTCGAAGATCGGCAGCAGTCCGTAGAGAAACAGCGCAATCAGCGTCGGCTTTTCGCCGAAGCCGACGGCCGGCACGGCAAGCGCCAGCACCGCCACCGGCGGAAAGGTCTGGCCGATATTGACCAGGCTGCGCGACAGCGGCAGGAATTCGGCGCCGGCTGGCCTGGTGACCAGAATGGCCAGCGCGACCGCAACGACCGTCGCGGCAACGGTCGCGATCAGCACGGTCCGCAGATGCAGCAGCGTCAACGTCAAAAGGCTGCCCTGATTGTAGATTACCGGCGCGTTGTTCTCTGTCAGCGGCTTCAGCAGCGGTTCGAACCAGCCGGGATTGGTGACGAAGGCAATAAGCACCACCACCAGGGCAAGCCTGAGCAGCAAGGGAAGCCAGGCTTTCATGCCGGCCTCGCCGCTCGCTTAACCAGCCCGTCCACAGTGACGCGGCCAAGTGGCTTGCCGTCGGTATCTTTCACCGGAAGTGCCGGGCGGCCCGACCACAGGAGTTCGGCGAGCGCGTCGCGTTGGCTGGCGTCACCGGGGATCGCCTCGCCTTCGGCCGTGCCTTTTTCCACCGCGTCGCGCACCCGGCCAAGCGACAACAGCCGGAACGGTTTTTCACTGGCGCCAACCAGGGTCTCGACAAACGCGCTGGCCGGTTTCGCCAGTATCTCGGCCGGCGCGGCATATTGCACTACTTTGCCGCCATCCATCACCGCGATCTTGTCGCCCATGTGAACGGCCTCTTCCATGTCATGGGTGACGAGGATGATGGTGGTGCCGAAGCGTTTCTGGATCGCCAGCAGATCCTCCTGCGCCTTGTTGCGGATGATCGGATCGAGCGCGCCGAACGGCTCATCCATCAACAGCACGTTGGGTTCCGCGGCAAGCGCCCGGGCGACGCCGACGCGCTGCTGCTGACCGCCGGAAAGCTCATGCGGATAGCGTGGCCCGTAGGCTTGCGGGTCGAGCTGGTATAGCGTCATCAGCTCGTCGACGCGGGCCTTGATGCGGTTGGCGTCCCAGCCGAGCAATACCGGCACAGTGGCGATGTTCTGCGCCACCGTGCGATGCGGAAACAGCCCGTGGCCCTGGATGGCATAGCCGATGCTGCGGCGCAGCTCATAATCCGGGACCGAGCGGTTGTCGACGCCGTCGAGCTTGATCACGCCCGATGTCGGCTCGACCAGCCGGTTTATCATGCGAAGCAGCGTCGTCTTGCCGGAGCCGGAGGTGCCGACGATGACGGCGATGCTGCGCGGCTCGATTACTATCGACACGTCGTCGACGACTGTCGTCTCGCCGAAGCGCTTGGTGACGCCTTCGATCTCGATCATGCCGTTTCAACCCTGCGCTTGCTGGCGCTCATTTCGATCACTGCATCGAGGATGATGGCAGCGGCGAAGGCCAGCACCACCGTCGGAACAGCACCGAGCAGCACCAGGTCCATCGCCGTCTGGCCGACCCCTTGGAATACGAACACGCCAAAGCCGCCGCCGCCGATCAACGCGGCAATCGTGGCGAGGCCGATATTCTGCACCAGCACGATGCGGATGCCGGTGAGGATCACCGGGAAGGCCAGCGGAAACTCGACGCCGAACAGCCGCTGGCGGTCGGTCATGCCCATGCCGCGCGCTGCGTCGTTGGCGGCACGCGGCACACCGGCAAGGCCGACCACGGTGTTGGCCACTACCGGCAGCAGTGAATAGAGGAACAAAGCGACGAAAGCCGGCGCTGTACCGATGCCGCGAATGCCGAGCGCGGCAGCACCCGGAACATGCGAAGCGACCCAGCCGAGTGGTGCGATCAAGAGGCCGAACAGCGCGATCGAAGGAATGGTCTGGATGATGTTCAGCACGTTGAGCACGCCGGCCCGCAATTTCTCGACGCGATGGCAGAGGATGCCGAGCGGCAGGCCGATAATTACCGCAGCCGCCAGCGAACCCAGCGCCAGCGTCACGTGCTTGGAGCCTTCCGCCCAAAAACTCTCGGCGCGATTGAAATATTCCTTGAGGATCGACAGGCTGTTCCAGCTTCCCGAGACGAGCAGCAGCCCGATCGCCGCGGCGGCGACAACAAGCACGCCGATGCGTGCCTGCGGCGACAGGTTCAGCCGCGTAAGCACGTCGGCGAGCAGAAGCGTGAAGGCGAAGATAAGCAGCCAAAAGCCCGAAGCCGGCGAGATACGGGCGAAGGTGTTGCCGGCGGGTGTCAGGAAACTGCCGGCGACGCCGATCAGCAGCGCCAGCGCTGCAAGCGCAACCACACTGGCGGCGAGGCGCAGAGCAAGCGGCGTTTTCAGCAGCGCAATGAGCGCCGCTGCGACGACAATCGCCATCAACAGCGGACCGACCGTCGCAGGCAAAGATTCGAGGATCGAGCGCGCCTCGCCGGGTACGATGCGATTGGCGCGGAAGGTGGCGAATGGCGCCGCAAAAGCCGCATAGGCCGATATCGCCGCGATGACCACGCCGAGCTTGTCGAACCGGATGCGCACGCCCTCCCCCATCGGCCGATCCGGCGCACCTGGAAAGCGGAGCGCCGGAATCGCCTTACTTCAGGAAGCCGTTCTTTTTCAAAAAGTCCTCGGCGACGCCCTTGACCGGCTCGCCGCCAACCTGCACGCGACCATTCAACTCCTGCAACGTGACGAGATCGAGCTTGGCGAACACCGGCTTCAGCAGCGTCTCGATTTCGGGATGCTCCTTCAGCACCGCCTCGCGGATGATCGGCGCCGGCTGGTAGACCGGCTGCACACCCTTGTCGTCCTCAAGCACGACGAGGCCGGAGGGCGCGATACCGCCGTCGGTGCCATAGACCATGGCGGCGTTGGCGCCGTTGGTCTGGTTGGCTGCGGCGGCAATTGTCGCCGCCGTGTCGCCGCCCGACAGCGTGATCAACTGGTCCGGCTTCAGCGTGAAGCCATAGGTCTTCTGGAAAGCGGGCAGCGCGGCCGCCGAATTGACGAACTCGGCGGAGGCCGCCAGCACCACCTTGCCGCCGCCCGAGACATACTTGCCGAAGTCGGAAAGGGTGACGAGCTTATTGGTATCGGCGACCTCCTTGCGCAGGGCGATCGCCCAAGTATTGTTCGCCGGTGACGGTGACAGCCAGACGATCTTGTTGGCGTCGTAGTCGAGCTTCTTGGCAGTCTCGTAGGCCTTGGCGGCGTCTTTCCACACCGGATCGTCGGCCTTCTCGAAGAAGAAGGCGGCGTTGCCGGTGTATTCCGGATAGATGTCTATCTCGCCGGCTGTAATCGCCTTGCGCACCACAGGTGTGCCGCCGAGTTGGATGCGGTCGGTGGTCTGGATATTGTTGGCGTTCAGCACCAGTTGGATGATATTGCCGAGCACGCCGCCCTCGGTGTCGATCTTCGACGACACCACCACCTGGGCACTCGCCGAGGCCAACGCAACTCCGAGCGCCAGTACAGCGCCGGCCAGAACCTTGATTGAAAACATCTCACAAATCCCTTGCTGTGAACCGGAATACGGCTGCCGCATATGAGCATGGCTTCGATGCCCCGTCGGGGTACACGGTTTCATAAGAAAGGGGATGGGCGCAATAATTTTGTTCGGATGCGAGTGACTCCGCCGTTGCCTCGTCCCGACAGCGTGACGTCAGCTGGCCGCGCGCAAGCCCGTCATCTTCAACACGCCCAGTGCCACGAAGCACAGCACGACGACCGGGAAAATCATCCAGTTCAACATCTCCCAGCCCCAGGCATTGTAGACCGCCCCCGACATCAGCGAGGCGAAGGCGACGGAGCCGAACAGGACGAAATCGTGAAACCCCTGGACCTTGCCTTTTTCGGATGACTGGTAGCTGTCGGCCACCATGGCGGTGGCACCGATGAAGCTGAAGTTCCAGCCAAGGCCGAGCAGGATCAGCGCCGTCCAGAACTGCCACAGTGCCAACCCTGACAGCGCCACTATGGCGCAGCCAATCAGCAGCACCAGGCCGATGGCCAGGATCCGCTCAGCGCCGAAGCGATAGATCAGCGACCCCGTGAAGAAGCTCGGCGCGAACATCGCCATCACATGCCAGGAAATGCCTAGCGTGGCGTCGTCGGTCGAAAGGCCGCAGCCGACCATGGCCAGCGGCGCGCCCGTCATGACGAAGCTCATCAGCGCGTAGCTGCCGACGGCGCAAAACAGCGCTGCGACGAAGCGCGGCCTGGTGACGATTTGCGAGAGCGGCCGGGCGTCGCTGTCGGCGATTTCCACCTTGTCGGTTGCCTTGGCCGGGATGCGCAACAAAGAGAGAATGGCGGCGCCGACCGCCGCCAGCACCAGGATGGACGCAAACGAGCCGGCAAACTTCACCGGCGAGAACAGGTCGCCGGTGAAGATGACGATCTGCGGTCCAAGGATGGCGGTGACGATGCCGCCGGCCAGCACAAAGGAGATGGCGCGCGCCTTGAATTCAGGCGGCGCATTGTCGGCGGCGGCAAACCGGAACTGCTGGACGAAGGCGCCCCCGATGCCGATCACGGCCAAGCCGAAAGCGAATAGCCAGAAGCTGGCATGAAACAGCGCCAGCGTGGCGACCAGCCCGCCAAGCGCCGTGACCGCTGTGCCGGTCATGAAGCCGTCGCGCTGGCCGAGCCGGCGGATGATCGCCGCGGCCGGCAAGGAACCGAGCGCCACGCCGACATTGAAACCGGTGATCGGCGCGGTTGCCAGCGACTTGTCAGCATCGAGCAGGTACTGCCCCACCAATCCGCCCATGGAAATGGCGATGGGTGCGGCCGAGCCGATGATCGCCTGCGAGGCTGCGAGGATGAAGGCGGTGCGACGCGCTTCCTTGCCCGCCCCAACGGCGACGATAGCAGTCATGAGGCGTCCTTGCCGCGGCCCTCGCCACGCACCCGGCGCGACACGCGATCAAGCACCGCATTGACCAGTTTCGGCTCGTCTTCCTCGTAAAATGCCTTGGCGATGTCGACATATTCGGAGACGATAACCGCCACCGGCACGTCCTCGCGCTGCATCAGCTCGTAGACGCCGGCGCGCAATATGGCGCGCAATGTGGAATCGAGCCTGGACAGAGGCCAGTCCTCGGTCAGCGCCTGTCGGATGACTGGATCGATGGTCTTCTGGTGCTCGACAACGCCGGCAAGAATGGCGCGAAACCATTGCGCATCGGCTTCGCGATAGAGCGCGCCATCGACCTCCTTGCCGAGCCTGAACGCCTCGTACTCGGCGGTGATCTCGAAGACGCCGCTGCCGGCGACATCCATCTGGTAGAGCGCCTGCACAGCGGCCAGACGGGCAGCACCGCGCTTGTTGGCGTGGCGCACCGTGGGCTGGCCGGGCGAAGCGGGTTCGCTCACGAGGGCGCTCCCAGCTGTTCCTTTAGAGCGATCATGGTCAGCGCCGCACGCGCCGCAAAGCCGCCCTTGTCGCCTTCCGAACGCCTGGCGCGTGTCCAGGCCTGTTCGTCGTTTTCGGTGGTCAGGATGCCGTTGCCGATGCAGACCGCATCCTGCACGGACAGGTCCATCAGGGCACGGCTGGATTCATTGGCGACGATATCGAAATGATAGGTGTCGCCGCGGACCACCGTGCCGAGGGCGACGAAGCCGTCATAGTTCGTCCCGCCTTCGGAGGCACCGTCGAGCGCGAAGGAAATCACCGCCGGGATTTCGAGCGAGCCCGGAACGGTGACGACATCGTATGTCGCGCCCGCTTCCTCGAGGGCCTTTGTCGCGCCTTCGAGCAACGCGTCGGCAAGGTCGTCGTGAAAGCGCGCCTCGATGACAAGAAGGTGGGCCTTCTTCTTCGGACGGATGAACGCTTTGCCGTGTTGGGATGTGCCTGCCATAGATGTCTCCGGGGATCGCCGGTGACTTAGGCCGAAGCCGGTTTGATCGCAAGCGGAAGATTGCCGAAGGAACTTTCAAGGCCAACTCGGCGGCGGTCGCACCAGGGAATGGGCTTTATGGACGAGCGCCTCAAAGCCCCTCTTTAGCCGCCTCCACCAGTCGCGCCGCATAGCGGGCCATGGTGTCGATCTCGAGATTGACGCGATCGCCGACCTGGCGTTCGCCCCAGGTGGTGACCGTCAGTGAGTGGTGGATCAACAGCACGTCGAAGCGGCTGCCTTCGACCTTGTTGACGGTCAGCGAAGTGCCGTCGAGCGCGACGGAGCCCTTGGGGGCGATGAATTTTGCCAGGTCGCGCGGTGCTTCCAGGGTGAAGCGAACGGCGTCGCCCTCCTCCTTGCGCGCCACGATCTCGGCCATGTCGTCGACATGGCCGGACACTAGATGGCCGCCAAGCTCGTCGCCGATCTTCAGCGCCCGCTCCAGGTTGATGCGCGTGCCGGATTTCCAGCCCATCGCGGTCGTCAGCCTGAGTGCTTCTTCCCAGGCCTCGACCTCGAACCAGCGTGCGTTGGCGCCGTCTTCCGGCAATCCCGTCACCGTCAGGCAGACGCCGCCGCAGGAAATCGAGGCGCCGATGGCAATGGTCTGCGGATCGTAAGCGGTGTCGATACGCAAACCGACGCCTTCCCTGAGCGGCTTCACGGCAGCGACGGTGCCGACATCGGTGACGATTCCAGTGAACATTAGTTTGGCCCTGTGAACATCAGTTCGGTCCTAGATGTCTCTTATCCATTCCGCATATGTATCTTCGCCGAAACGCATGTTGCGCAATTTGCGAAATCCCGGCGGGATATTGTTGGCATCGATCGGCGATACAATGCCGCCCTCGCCGATCGCGTCCGGCCCCTGAAACAGCACGATACGATCGACCACTTGTTCGGCGAGGAAGGCCTTGGCGATCTTGGCGCCGCCCTCGATCAGCACGCTGGCCATGCCGAGTGCCGCCAGATCCTCGAGCAGTTCCGGCAGCGCAATATCGCCTTCATACGTCTCAGTGCCGATGAAGCGCACGCCGGCGCGTTCGAGCGTGGCGCGCCGGTGCGGATCGGCCTCGGCGCAGGCAGCGACATAGAGCGGCACACGGTCGACGCCGGCGACCAGTTTCGAAGTCTCGGGTAACCTGATCTGACGGTCGAGTACGATGCGCGCTGGCGAACGGCTCTCCAGTCCCGGAAGCCGAACCGTCAGCGCCGGATCGTCCTCCAGTGCCGTGCCGATGCCGATCAATATGCCATCGGCTTCGGCGCGCATCAGATAGACTTCGCGTCGGGCGATATCGCCGGTGATGGAGACCTGTCCCTCGCCTTTCACGCCGATCTTGTTGTCGCTCGAAAGCGCAAGTTTCAGGATCACTTCCGGGCGTTTTTTCAGAGATCGAATTAAATAGCCGGCCATCTGCTCCGCAGCCTCGGCCGCCAACACTTTTTCCACCACTTCGACGCCGGCGGCACGCAAGATTGCATAGCCCTTGCCGGAAACACGCGGGTCAGGATCGCTGGCAGCGCCGACCACACGCGCCACGCCGGCACTGACCAGCGCATTGGCGCAAGGCGGCGTGCGGCCGTGATGGGCGCAGGGCTCCAGCGTTGCATAGGCGGTGGCGCCGCGCGCCAGTTCGCCGGCCTCTGCCAAAGCCTCGGTCTCGGCATGCGGCCGGCCGCCGACGGCGGTGACGCCACTGCCGACGATCATCGGCCCGTCGCCGTCATCGCGCACGATCAGCGTGCCGACGGAAGGGTTGGTCGAGGTCCGCCCGGCATTCTTGCGCGACAGCCTGAGGGCTGCCGCCATATAGCGGCGATCGAGGACCTCTTGCTCAGCCGTGCTGCGTTCGGACCCTGCCATGCTCAGCTGGCGTCCTCTTCGCTCTTCAGCTCTTCGCCCCTGGGCTCGTCGGTTTTGAGCTCGTCGCCTTTGAGTTCGCCCAACACGTCGTGGAAATCCTTGGCCTCGCGGAAATTGCGGTAGACGGAGGCAAAGCGCACATAGGCGACATCATCGAGCGACTTAAGCGCCTCCATGACCAGCCGGCCGACTTCCCCCGAGGCCACCTCGGTCTCGCCCGAGCTTTCGAGCTGGCGCACGATGCCGGTCACCGCCCGGTCGATACGTTCCGGGTCGACATTGCGCTTGCGTACCGCGATCTCGACAGAGCGCAGCAACTTGTCGCGGTCGAACGGCACCTTGCGTCCAGACTTCTTCACCACGACGAGATCGCGCAATTGGACGCGCTCGAAAGTGGTGAAGCGGCCGCCGCAATCCGGGCAGACGCGCCGCCTGCGGATCGCTGCACCGTCTTCGGCAGGGCGCGAATCCTTCACCTGCGTATCTTCGGACTGACAGTAGGGACAGCGCATGGAGAGCCTTCGGTTCGCGATTCTCGTAGTGCGAACGGCTTAGAGGTTTTTGCCACGATGGCAAAGTATGGCCGATGACCGATCGCGTCTCAGAGATAGCGAGGCACGAGGAAAATTGCGAGAGCGGCAATTAGTTGGACGGCAATACGCCAATCAGGGAGCGACGTCGCCGGTCGGGAAGCCGCAGGACGTGCCGAGATAGCGATAGGCCTTGGTGAAGCCGTCCATCGATATCGTCGCGACCGGCTTGTCGGCGAAGCTGACATCGAGGGCGCTGGTACGGCGCATGGCACGCAGTATGGCAACCGTGGTCTCGGGTTTGTTGTCCATCATCCACTGTCCGTCGGCGATAATATGAAAGCCAGCCTTGATCTTGTCGTTGACGTCGCGGAACACCGCCGGGATGTTGTCCCCCTTGGGCAAGTCACTGTTTCTCACGGCGATGATGAGGCTCGGATAGCCCTCGGGTGGCAGTACGTCGCCATTCGAGATGGCCAGCGTGAGGGTGCCACTGGTGCCGTTAGCGTCGAAAAAGACCGTCGAGGCGGCGCAGGTCTTGCGCACGTCCTCACCGGTGTTGACCTCGTCCACCGTGGTGGACCACCTGCCAAAAGTCTCTGTCTTGGGTGCTGCCGGCGTCGGCTCGGTCTGCGCCAAGGCCGCGCCGAGTAGCTGAGAGGTCGCTAAGGTGAGCAAGGCAGCGCCAACACTGGTGAAACGGAAAATTCGCATCATCATCAAACGTCTCCGAGATGCAGCCGTGGCCAGTTGATCGGCGCCGTCACAGTTGGGGGCTGACGCCCTGCGTCAACCAAGATACGGGTAAAGCGGAAAACGATCCGTCAATGCCGCCACCTTGGCCTTCACGGTTGCCTCGACGGCCGCGTTGCCTTCGTCGGAATTGGCGACCTTCAGTCCATCCAGCACTTCGGCGATCAGCTTGCCGATCTCGCGGAACTCGGCCTGACCGAAGCCGCGCGTGGTGCCGGCCGGCGTGCCGAGCCGAACGCCCGATGTCACGAAAGGCTTTTCCGGATCGAAGGGGATGCCGTTCTTGTTGCAGGTGATGTTGGCGCGGCCAAGGGCAGCCTCGGCGCGCTTGCCGGTTGCGTTCTTGGGACGCAGGTCGACCAACATCAGATGGTTGTCGGTGCCGCCGGAGACGATGTCGAGACCGGTTTCCTGCAGACTGGAGGCCAGCGCCTTGGCATTGGCGACGACGCTCTCCGCATAGATCTTGAAGCTCGGCTTCAGCGCCTCGCCCAGAGCCACCGCCTTGGCGGCGATCACATGCATCAGCGGTCCACCCTGCAGGCCGGGGAAGACGGCCGAATTCATCTTCTTGGCAATATCCTCGTCGTTGCAAAGGATCATGCCGCCGCGCGGCCCGCGCAGCGATTTGTGCGTCGTGGTGGTGACCACATGGGCATGCGGCAGCGGCGACGGATGCATGCCGCCGGCGACCAGGCCGGCGATGTGGGCCATGTCGACCATCAGATAGGCACCGATCGAATCGGCGATCTCGCGAAAACGCTTCCAGTCCCAGACACGTGAATAGGCTGTGCCGCCGGCCAGGATCAATTTCGGCCTGGTCTCATGGGCGGTCTTCTCGATCGCATCCATGTCGAGCAGATGATCGTCCCGGCGTACGCCATAGGAGACGACCTTGAACCATTTGCCGCTCATATTGACCGGCGAGCCATGTGTCAGGTGTCCGCCGGAATTGAGGTCGAGGCCCATGAAGGTGTCGCCGGGCTGCAGCAACGCCAGGAACACCGCCTGGTTCATCTGGCTACCGGAATTCGGCTGGACGTTGGCGAAGCTGCAGCCGAACAGCTTTTTCGCGCGTTCGATGGCCAGTTCCTCGGCGACATCGACGAATTGGCAGCCGCCATAGTAGCGCTTGCCCGGATAGCCCTCGGCATATTTGTTGGTCATGATCGACCCCTGTGCCTCGAGCACGGCACGCGAGACGATATTTTCCGAGGCAATCAGCTCGATTTCGTGGCGCTGGCGGCCGAGTTCGTTGCGGATTGCGCCGAAAATCTCGGGGTCGGCATCGGCAAGCGTGGTTTCGAAAAAGGATTCGAATTTGTTCGACACTGCCGCTGCTGTTGCCATGGGCTGAAATCCTCAAGGTTCGGGGTCTGTCGCGCCATTAACACAGTTGCTTTCGGCCCGCCACGTTTGCAGCGCGAAATTTGCTGGCCGGATTGCGCCAGAGAGACTGGCAGCCTCTATTTCCTTGCCTGCCGGCCCTTCAGCAGGGCCTCGGTGAGTGTGATCTCGGTGAACAGCGCCTGCATCGTATGGTCGTTAATCTGGCCGCTGCGAAACATTGCGCGAACCGCTGCGCGTTCGGCCTCAATGCCCGCCAGCCTCAATTCGAGCTCCAGCCGTCCGGCCTCGCGGGCCTCGGCGCGCGCCTCGTCGGCCTCGTCGGAGGCAGCGATGCGGCGACGGTAACCGGCGACGATGCTGTCGGCGGCGGCAAGCCGGGCGCCGGGTATTTCCCCTTCATCGCCGTCGGTCGCGCCGGCCATGCTCTCGATGCGGACGATGGCGGCCTTGGCCGCGCCCACGCGCGCAAGACGCTCCTCGGCAGCGCCAGGATCCTCGCCCGGCTCGACCAGCCCCCGTGCCACCTTGGGCAAGGCAAGGCTGGCTATGAGCAATGAGCAGATGATGACGCCTGCGGCGAGGAAGATCACCACGTCGCGCGCCGGAAAGGGCGAACCATTCGGCATGGTGAGCGGCAGCGACAGGATGCCGGCCAGCGTGATGGCGCCGCGCACGCCGGCAACAGAGCCGGCGATCCGGACGCGCAGCCCGAACGGCTCGGCCTTCTGCTCGCGTAATCGCGCTGAGACGCGCGTCGCGATGTCGCCGACCCAGATCCACAGGAAGCGCAGCCCGATCAGGCATAGTGTCAGCGCGACCACCGTGGCGATTGGCTGGATGACCGGATAGCGGCTGCCGAGCTCAGGCGGCACGTTGCCGATGATTTCGGGAAGCTGCAACCCGAGCAGGATGAACAGCGCGCCGTTGAAGACGAAGGATAGCGTCGTCCACAGCGATACGGTCTGTATGCGCGCCGAGACGCCGAGAAAGCGGAAAATCCCGGAGCCGCCGGTGAGCACTCCGGCCGTGACCGCCCCCAGAATGCCCGAGGCGCCGACATTCTCGGCGCCGAGATAGGCGATGAACGGCAGCAGGACCATGACCAGCACCTGCGCCTCGGCCGGCACGCCGCCGATACGGTTCAGCAATTGCAGCACCTTGGCGGCGACGAACAAGGCAGCCACGCCGGCCAGGATGCCGGCAGCGACGGCATAGAGGAAAGTCACGGACGCCGCGACGAAGGAGAAGCTGCCGGTCAAGGCAGCTGCCACCGCAAAGCGGAACATCACGAGGCCCGACGCATCGTTGAGCAGCGCCTCGCCCTCCAGGATGTGCATCAGCCGGGCCGGGACCAGGCTCTTGTCGACGATCGAGGAGACGGCCACCGCATCGGTGGGCGACAGCACCGCAGCAAGTGCGAAAGCGACGACGAGCGGGATGCTCGGGACAAGCCAGTGCAAAGCGTAGCCGAAGCCGACAATGGTGAAGAAGACCAGCCCGATGGCGAGGTCGAGGATCGGCCCGCGCAGCGCGATCAGTTCGCGCTTGGGCGCACCATAGGCGTCGCTGAACAGCAGCGGTGGGATGAACGTTAGCAGGAACAGCTCGGGATCGATCTCGACATGCATGCCGCGCACCGGCCAGGCGAGCGCTGCACCGATGGCGATCTGCAGTACCGGCAGCGGCACCCGCACCAGCCGGACCAGCGCGCCCGAAACGGCGACGAAGATGAGCACGACCAGAATGAACATTGCGACATGCATGATGCGATTTCCGACTACAGCGCCGCGTCCTTTTTCCGGCAATCGGCCCAGCAAAGCTTTCCGCGAAAGACTCGGCAACGAAAAAGGCCGCCTTCCGGCGGCCTTTTGCAAATGAACTCAGCTGCTTAGAGCGCGGATGTGATCTGCAGCTCGTTGGCTCCGTCGAGGCCGTAAATGTCGTCACGGAACTGGACCACGCCCGGCCCTGTCGACCAGGCCGAGACGTAGAGAAAATAAACCGGCACCGGATTGGTGACCTGCACCGGCGTGTTCTCCCCGGTCTTGATCGCCGCCTCGAAATGCTGGCGATCCCAGCCCGGTGTGTCGCGCAGAATCCAGGTGACGAGGTCGCGCACGTTCTGAACCCGCACGCAGCCAGAGGAATCGAAGCGCATCAGCTTGCCGAACAGGCTCTGCTGCGGCGTGTCGTGCATGTAGACGCCGTCCGGGCTGGGAAAATTGATCTTGACTGAGGCCATCGCGTTGCCGGAACCGGGATCCTGGCGGAAGCGGTATTTGGCGGCATCATCGGTCGACCAGTCGACCGTCATTGGGTCGACCTCGCTGCCGTCCGGCGCAAACAGGCGGATATGGCTGTCCTTGAGATAGTTGGGGTCCTTCCGCATCAGCGGAATGATATCCTTGCGCACGATCGAGACCGGCGCGTTCCAGTACGGATTGACGATGATTTCGTTGATCTTGGAATTGACGATCGGCGTCTGGCGATCGATCTTGCCGACGATTGCGGTGTGGCGCAGCACAACGCGGTCGTTCTCGACAGCCTCGATCTGCGCCGCCGGGATGTCGACCAGAACATAGCGGTTGCCAAGCGTGCCGGCCCGCTCACGCAGCCGTTGCAGATTGGTCTGGAGCTGACCAAGCCGAACCGGCGCCGACACGTTCATTGCCGCGAAAGTATATTTGCCCGTGGTTCCGTCGGCCGGCAAGCCGTGACGCAACTGGAAGCGCTTGAGCGCCGAGTCGACGTACGAATCGAACGCTTCCGAGAGCCCGGCGCTCTGCGCCAGATCGCCCGATATCATCAAGCGCCTGCGCAGCGGCACCACATCGGGATCCTCGACGCCAAGCTGCAGCTTCTTGGTGTCTGGAACCTGTTCCCAGCCGCCTTGCGCGACGATATTCTGATACTGCATGATCGCCTGCTCGGTGAAGGACACCGTCTGCAGGCTGAAGATCGGCAGCGTCGAGGCAACCTTGCCGCCTTCGCTGGCACGCGCATCGAATTGGTCGTCCCAATTGCCGCGCGCCGAGGATTTCAGGATATCCCCGATCACATCCTGTGCACTGGCGCGGCCGGCGACCATTGCGGCTGCGAGCGCGGAGGCTCCTGAAAGGAAGAAACGGCGGCTGGTTCTCATGGACGTTCCAGACATTCTTGCTACAATTCAACCCACCGGGCGGTCTCGCCCGCACTCTAGAGTTGGCTTCTTAACAATTAGCCAACCATGGCCCGCATCACTTCGGTGTAAAACCACATGGGAAGTGACTTGAGCACAGGACAAATGCACGGCTTTGGCCCCAGCATCACCCGCATCTTCGGTTCCATTGGAATATGGCGGCAACGTGGCTGTTGCTCGAATTTGGATCGGCCGGCCTGACGAAACGGCAAGACCGGTGCTTTTCGGCACCGGCCTTTGGTCCACTCCGCGGCAGCACTTCCGTAGTCCAGCTTCAAATCTAGATGCGGCGGATGCGATTACATCCGGTAGGCGATGGTATCGTTCCAGAACCGATCCAGGCGCTGCAGGGCGCGGTTCATCTGCTTGAACTCCTCCGTGTTGATGCCGCCAACCTGCTCGATCGAACCGACATGGCGCTCGTAGAGGCCGGCGACGACTTCCGCCACCTCATTGCCCTTCGGCGTCAGCGAAACCCGCACCGAACGGCGGTCGATGCGCGAGCGCTGGTGGTTGATGAAGCCGAGATCGACCAGCTTCTTCAGATTGTAGGAGACGTTCGAGCCGAGATAGTAGCCACGCGAGCGCAGTTCGCCGGCGGTCAGCTCCGAATTGCCGATGTTGAACAGGAGCAGCGCCTGGATGGCGTTGATGTCGGAGCGACCGTTGCGGTCGAATTCGTCCTTGATCACATCAAGCAGACGGCGATGCAGCCGCTCGACCAGCTGCAGCGATTCCATGTACAGCGAACGGATCGCCTCGCGGCGGTCATCGGATACGTTGGCGGTCTTCGCCGCCGGACGCGAATTGATCATTGTCTTTGCCTCTCGTTTGTCGCCCGGTGATTTTTTGTTCTTCACCTTGACCGCGACACTATCGAATACTCATAAAATTCGACTTAAACGCCAAGGCTAACAAGAGCTTACCGGTAAGGGGTTTCGAAAGAGGCTTAACGGACGGTCACCCGAGCAAGGATAATTAACCTAAAGATTTAGCCAACGATCCTGGCCGGAATTGCTATCGCCGGGGTTGCCGCTTCTGGATCCAGATCACCACGCGGAACACAATGTAGAGCAGCGCCACCGCAAGGTGCGAGGCGACGATCAGCGGCCGGTGGCCGAACAACTCGGGGAAGCCAGCATACATGACGCACTCGGTCACCGCGCAGATGAACCAGATCACCGGCCCCCAGGACGCCAGCATCCACAGGCCGGCGGCAGCGAACGGAAAAAACACCGCCAGCACCACCGCCGCCACCTGCCAGTGTACCGGCATCAGGTCGAAGCGCCACAACGGGCCGGGGTAAAAGCCGATCAGCCGGATCCAGTACAAGATGCCGAACAGCAGACAGTAGCCGGCGATGACGCGCTGGAACCAGGCGAAGATGACCTCGATCGTCGAGGGCTGCAGCACCACGCGTCTCGAGGCGACCTCGCTCACAGCTTCAGTTCCCGTTCGCCGAGCGATGCGAAATAGGCGTCGACGTTGGCGGCGCTGACGTCATCGATACCTGCCGGCCGCCATTGCGGCGTCGAGCCTTTATCGATGATGGCGGCGCGGATACCTTCATAGAAGTCGTGCCCGGCAAGCATGCGGTTGAGGATACGGAACTCCATTTTCATGCACTCGTCCATCGACAACGTCTGCCCGGCGCTAATCTGGCGCCATGCAACATGCAGGCTGGTCGGTGAACGTGTGCGGATGGTGGCCAGCGTCTTTGCCGCGAACTCGTCGGCAGCGGCTGCCCGCTCCAGACTGGCGACGATATCGGCCAGCGACGGCTGCGCGAAATGCCGGGCGATGGCTTCCAGCGTCGGCCTGTCGGTCTCGCGCCTGGCCGGGACGAAGCAGCCGCGCAGCACCGATTCCGGGTCGCCGCTTTCCGCCAGACGGTCGAGGAAGCCGGCCTGGTCCTCCGCCTTGATCGTATGGGTGGCGAGGCCCGAGCACAAAGCATCGCCATAGCGGATGCGGTTGCCGGTCAGCGCCAGATACATGCCGAAGCTGCCGCCGAGATCCGGCAACAGATGGCTGGCGCCGACATCCGGGAAAAAGCCGATGCCGACCTCGGGCATGGCAAACTGGGCGTTTTCGGTCAGCACTCGCTGCGAACCATGGAAGGAGATACCTACGCCGCCGCCCATGACGATGCCGTCGATCACCGCGACATAGGGTTTCTTGAAGCGGGCGATGCGGGCGTTCAGCCGGTATTCATCGGCGAAGAAATCGACCGGAGGCCTTCCTGCGCGGCCGGCTTCGTAGATGTGGAGGATGTCGCCGCCCGCCGAAAATGCCCTGCCCTCGGCCTTGACGACGACAACGTCGACGACGTCGTCGCGCTCCCAACTGCGCAGCGCCTTGTCCAGCGCCTTGACCATGCGGTGGGTTACGGCATTGAGCGCCTGCGGCCGCGTCAGCGTGACGACGCCAGCCCTGCCCAATCTTTCGAAGCGAATCTCGTCGCCTCCGCCAAAATCCATCGCCAGAGAATCCCTCCCCGCGCCCGCCGGGAGTGAAGTGCTAAAGCGTGGCGCATGGCCGCGTCAATGGCGGCGGCCAATCCGCTGCATGGTCGTCGGCGTCACCCAGTGCTAATGCTGGCGCTTTGAACCGGAAGGTTGAACCATGCCTTGGTTGCCGCGCCTTGCTGTTATGGTGGTCGGCCTGATCGCTGCGAACACTCCTCCCGTATCGGCCGAAACCGTCGACGAGCTCTATCAATCGCAGACCATCGTCACCGGCCAGGGCGAGGTCAACAGGCAGATCGGCTTCAAGGCCTGCCTCGATGCGGTGCTGGTTCGTGTGTCCGGCGATCAGCGGCTGCCGAAGAGAACTGAGATGGCGGCGCTGCGCGACAAGGCCGGCAGCTTCGTTGCCGAATTCCGCTATCGCGACCGTCTCGAAGGCATTCCAATCCATGACGAACAAGGCACCCATGACCGGCCGCATGATCTCACTTGTCTGTACAGGCCTGACGTTATCGATCCGGTGCTTGCCGCGCTTGGCAGCAAACCATGGCTTGGCGAGCGGCCACGCCTGGCAATTTTCCTGGCGGCGGAGCAAGGCACAAGGCAGTTCGTGCTGACCGCCGACGATGAGCGCGGGGCGGCGATGCGCGAATCCTTCGTCAATGCCACCGGTCCGCTGGTCATGCCGATTGTGTTTCCCGAAGCGTCACTGCTGTCGGCCTCGAAGCTTGACGACCAGGCCCTGCGCCATGCCGATATCACGACGCTGGACCAGCTTGCCAGGAAGGCCGGAGCCGACCAGGCGCTCGCCGGCAGTATCGTCTGGAGCGACAAGGAACTGGGCTGGATAGCCGACTGGCGGCTTGCCTTGAATGGCAAGAGCTACAATTGGCAAGTGCGCGGCGTCAGCTTCGACGAGGCATTCCGCGTCGCCATGCGGGGTGCTGCGCAGATCCTGTCGGGCAATGGCCAACCAGAATAGCGCCCGACAGGACCCTGGCACAATCGTGTCGCATTGGTCAGCAGCGGAGGCTCGTGGTAAAAGCCGCCCGATCCGGAGTTTTTGCGATGAACAGATTCACCCCTGCAAAGCCTGCCGGCGCGCGCAGCGTCGACGAGATCACCGGCAGCCGGCGGCTGCGGCGCATGCGCAAGGCCGACTGGTCGCGCCGCCTTGTCCAGGAGAACCGGCTGTCGGTCGACGATCTGATATGGCCGATCTTCGTCGTCGACGGCAGACAAGTGCGCGAACCGATCGCCGCCATGCCCGGCGTGTTCCGCCTGTCGCTCGACCTCGCCGTCAAGGAGGCTGAGCGCGCGGCCAAGCTTGGCATTCCGGCGATCGCCACTTTCCCCAATGTGGAGCTCGGCCTGCGCGATCAGACCGGTTCGCACATCCTCGATCCGGAAAACATCATCAACCGCGCCACCCGCGCCATCAAGCGGGCGGTGCCGGAGATCGGCATCATCACCGACGCGGCGCTTGACCCGTTCACCTCGCATGGCCATGACGGCATCTTGCGCGAGGGCATTATCGTCAATGATGAAACGGTGGAGCAAGTGACGGCGGCGGCCGTCATCCAGGCGGCGGCGGGGGCCGACATCATTGCCCCCTCGGACATGATGGACGGCCGGATCGGTGCCATCCGCGATGCGCTCGACGCCAATGGATTTCAGGATGTGGCGATCATGTCCTATGCGACCAAGTTCGCATCCGCTTTTTACGGCCCCTACCGTGAGGCGGTCGGCACCGCCGGCCTGCTCAAGGGCGACAAGAAGACCTATTATATCGATCACGCCAATTCCGACGAAGCGGTGCGCGAGGCCGAGCAGGATCTGGCCGAGGGCGCCGACATGCTGATGGTCAAGCCCGGCCTGCCCTATCTCGACATCATCCGCCGGCTGAAAGTCGAGTTGCAGATGCCGACCTTTGCCTATCAGGTCTCGGGCGAATATTCGATGATCAAGGCCGCCGCCGCCAATGGCTGGATCGACGGCGAAAAGGCGATGCTGGAATCGCTGCTCGCCTTCAAGCGCGCCGGCTGCGACGGCATCCTGACCTACTTCGCGCCGGAAGTGGCGGCGATGCTCAAGGGGTGATGCGCCTTTGTAGCGTCTACATCGAGTAGTGTTCGTTCGTCCAAAGCGCGACATGGAACGCCGCAGGACATCGCTTCAAGTTTACGCTGCCCCTCGTTGCCCTGCCGGGTATTTCTCTCCGTAAAGTGGCAGGGAGAAAGACGCGTTCGTAAAAGATTTTACCAATCTCCAGCGTTGCAAAAACATCGACGTTGCGGCCGGCCCCTTCTCCCCGTCACTATACAGGGAGAAGCTGCCGGCAGGCGGATGACGGGCGGCGCCGACATTGAGATTGGTTATTCCAACATGATTTGGAAGCGATTGCCCCGCCAGCAAAAATACCGCTTGCAATATGCAATCAGTTAAGCTACCCCGATAACTGCTTGCATGTCACAATTGGTTATCGAGGAGGCTTCCATGTCCAAGCTTCGCGTCAGCGCTTTCACCCTGTCGATCGACGGCTTCGGCGCCGGTCCCGACCAAGACCTGAAGAACCCGCTGGGTGTTGGCGGAGAAGCCCTGCACGAATGGATGTTCGGCACCCGCACCTTCCGCAAGATGGTCCTCGGCAAGGATGGCGGGACCACGGACACCGACGAGGCGTTCGCGGCACGCAGCTTCGAAAATGTCGGCGCATGGATCCTCGGCCGCAACATGTTTGGGCCGATCCGCGGCGAATGGCCGGATGACAGCTGGAAAGGCTGGTGGGGTGACAACCCACCCTACCACGTGCCGGTCTTCGTGCTCACGCACCATGCGCGTGATCCTATTGTCATGGAGGGCGGCACGACCTTCTATTTCGTGACCGACGGCATCCACTCAGCGCTGGAGAAGGCGAAGGCAGTGGCTGACGGTAAGGATGTACGGCTGGGCGGCGGCGTTTCTACGATCCGGCAATATCTCAAGGAAAAGCTCATCGACGAAATGCATCTGGCGATCTCACCGGTCCTGCTAGGCGCCGGCGAGAGCCTTTTTGCCGGCATCGACATGCCCAAGCTCGGCTATCGCTGCAGCGAGCAGGTCGCGACGCCGAAGGCCACGCATGTCATCATCGAGCGCACCTAGCTTGTTGCAGGGTGCCGCCATGGAGCGGCGCCCTCCTCGCCGCTTTAGTCAGTACTTCTCCGGCACATACAGTTCGCGCGGCAGTACCTGGCGCTCGTATTCGGGATTGAAGACGCGCTCCGGCAGTGTGATCTCCTCGTGCGGCACCTCCTCATAGGGCATCTGCTTGAGGAGATGGTCGATGCAGTTCAGCCGTGCCCGTTTCTTGTCGTTGCCCTCGACGATGAACCACGGGGCTTCCGGGATATTGGTGCGGGCGAACGTTTCTTCCTTGGCCTTGGTGTACTGCTCCCAGCGCACGCGCGACTGGAGGTCCATCGGCGACAGTTTCCATTGCTTCATCGGGTCATGGATGCGCATCAAAAAGCGCATCTGCTGCTCCTCGTCGGTGATCGAAAACCAGTATTTGACAAGCGTAATGCCTGAGCGGACCAGCATGCGTTCGAAATCCGGAACGTCGCGGAAGAACTCCTCGACCTGATCCGGCTGGGCAAAGCCCATTACCCGCTCGACGCCGGAGCGGTTGTACCAGGAGCGGTCGAACAGCACGATCTCGCCGCCGGCCGGCAGATGCGGAACGTAGCGCTGGAAATACCATTGCGACTTCTCGCGCTCGGTCGGCGCCGGAAGTGCTGCGACGCGGCAGATGCGCGGATTAAGCCTCTGGGTGATGCGCTTGATAACACCACCCTTGCCCGCCGAGTCGCGGCCCTCGAAAACCACGACGAGCTTCTTCTTGTGATAGGCGACCCAGGACTGCAGCTTGATCAACTCGGATTGCAGCGTGATGAGATCGCGAAAATACTGCAGGCGGTCGATCGATGGCGGATGTGCATTCTTGTAGATCTTGGCGATCTCCATCGACAGCGCCGGCTCCGAGATTTCCAGCTCATAGTCTTCATCCAGCGTGTCGGCGAGTTCCGCTTCCAGCCAGTCCCTGGCCGGGGAATTCTGTTTTATCTCGGTCATTTACGCTGCTCCGCTTACAGGCCTTGCCGGCCGCTGTCAGGCGCTCTGCCGCCCGGCCCGGCGGCCGGAAATCGAAGCGCTGGACCGATGTTAGTATAGGCCGGCAATGACGGTTTTATTGCAGCCACTACTGCGCTGGCTGTGCGTTTCAATCCGCAAGATGTGATCGAGCTTGCCCTGCGGAACGGGCGACAAGCGGAACGAATTATCCTACAAATAGCCGGTTCATTGAGGGCTGTCGTCTGCAACGCCCTTTCCCGATAAATTGTGAGGACACGACATGGAATACCGCACTCTCGGCCGTTCCGGGCTGAAGGTTTCGACGCTGACCATGGGCACCATGACGTTCGGCGGCGGCGGCGCGTTTTCGGCGGTCGGCAAGACCGACCTCGACGAGGCGCGCCGGATGATCGACCTTTGCATCGATGCCGGCGTCAATGTCATCGACACCGCCAATGTCTATTCGAACGGCGTGTCGGAAGAGATCATCGGCGAGGCGCTTGGCGGCAAGCGCAAGGGCGACGTGCTGATCGCCTCCAAGGCGCGCATGCGGATCGGCAAAGGCCCCAATGATGAAGGCCTGTCGCGCTACCATCTGATCCGCGAATGCGAGAGGAGCCTGAAGCGGCTCAGGACGGATGTCATCGACATCTATTTCCTGCACGAGTGGGATGGCCTGACACCGCTTGAGGAAACCATCGCCGCGCTCGACACGCTGGTCGCGCAGGGCAAGGTCCGTTATGTCGGCTGCTCCAATTATTCCGGCTGGCAAGTGATGAAGGGGCTGGGGATCAGCGACCGTCATCACCAGCCACGCTTCGTCACCCAGCAGATCCATTACACGTTGGAAGCGCGCGAGGCCGAGTATGAATTGTTACCGATCTCGGTCGACCAGGGGCTCGGCGTGCTGGTCTGGAGCCCGCTTGCCGGCGGGTTGCTGTCCGGCAAATACCACCGTGACCAGCCGACCGCCCGCCAGCTCAGCGGCTGGTCGGAACCGCCGATCCGCGACGAGGACCGGCTGTGGCGGATCGTCGACACGCTGATCGATATCGGCAATAATCACGGCGTGTCGGCGGCGCAGGTGGCGCTCGCCTGGCTGCTCGGCCGGCCCGCTGTCAGTTCGCTGGTGATCGGCGGACGAACCGAAGCCCATTTCAAAGACAATATCGCCGCTGCAAGCCTTGTGCTTGCCGATGAGGAGCGCACACGGCTCGATGTGGTCAGCAGGCCCCCCGTGCTCTATCCCTACTGGCACCAGCAATTCACGGCAAAGGACCGGTTCGGGCCGGCCGATCTCGTTCTCGACCGCGACGGCGCCTGAAAAGCCGGGCTCTCCGGACTGCGCCGAGATATGGAGCCCGATCGTGCCTTGCGGTGTTGTGTTTGCGGTCCAATGCTCCTAGGCAAAGGCCAAGCACAACGAAAGGAAACGATATGGCACGAGCACCGAACTACGGTCAGGAACGCAAGGAACGCGACCGGCAGAAGGCTGCCAAGAAGGCGGAAAAGCAGGCTGCCAAGGTCGCAGCCAAGGAGCGATCGAAGCCCGAGGGCGAGAGCGAGTCCCAAACCAAAACCGAAACGGCAGAGTGATGATATCCGGGCTGCCAGGCGGGCCGGGCCTCGGTCAAATCCCGCTATGCCTCAGGCAGGCGCCTTGTCGCTGACGAAGACGTTCACTTCACGAGCGGCGGCAATGAAGGCCCGTCTTGCGTTCATGGCCGGCTTGTCGCCGGCCAGCGCATCATGACAGGCTTGCAACGCTTCGCGGTGCTTGGGGCTGCGCTTGCCGGGCCAATTGTTGAGGAGGTAGTCGGAAGCCTCGCGGGCCGTACGCAAGAGCTGATTGCTTCCCGCCGCGCCCTTGACGGTCACGGGTGTGTCAAATCGGTTGTTTTCCATCGCCGCTCTTACGCCATCGGCATTTGCGAAGCGAGACCGAAAGTAGCATTCTTCGCTCATCTGCTCTTTTCGTGATCAATGGCAGCCGATCCTCACTCAAGCGACGACGGCAAATCCACGGGCGCGCAGGCCGCGCCGGTCGTTGCGCAGCGAGGTCACCAGCCGGTCGCGGCTGCCGATGATATGGGCCGAAAGCAGGCGGGCGGCGGTATCGGCATCGCCGGCCCGCACCGCCGACAGAATGGCATGGTGTTCGGCCCAGGCGCGGCCGAGCGCTGCCTCGTCGCGAACCTCGAGCCAGCGGGCGCGCGACAGGCGCGTCATCGCATCGCGAACCGCTCTGAACAGGAACTCGTTGCCTGACAGGCGTGCCAGCTCGATATGAAAATCCCTGCCGACGCGATGCCATTCCTCGCGCGGCGTCTTGTCGTCGCAAGAATCGAGCATCGCCTCGATGATTTCGACGGCACTTCTGTCCTGCAAGGTGCAAGTCAGCCTGACTGCCGCGACCTCGACCGCCTCGCGATAGACGGCGATCTGCTCCAGCTCGGCAAGATTGATTGGCGAGACCGTCCAGCCGCGGCCGTCGCGGCAGATCAGGCCTTCGGTCTCGAGCCGCAGCAACGCAGCCCTGACCGGCGTGCGCGAGGCGCCGAAGCGGCTTTCGACCCAGCGCTCCGTCAGCCGCTCGCCGGGACCAATCTCGAGCCCGAGGATCATCTCGCGAAGCTGCTTTTCGACGTTCTGCATCTGCGACATTGGCGTTCCGTTCAGGTCATTCGTTCCGGCAATCGGGTCACTGGCCGGCGTTGGCCGATCACGCCGGCCTTTGTCGATCATGTTTGAGAGGCCCGCATTGACAGCGACGGGGCTTGCGTTCATGACAGATACCAGGTTGGTATCCCAGATTGGTATCCACAGCAAGTTTCATGCAAGCTGACCGGACAGGACAGACATGCCGCAAGACGCCAACCGCGCCACGCACAACGTCCACTGGCGCCGCAATCTCGCCGTGTGTTTTGCCGGCTCGTTCAGCACGCTTGTAGCGATGACGCTGCTGTTGCCCTTCCTGCCGCTTTACGTCGGGCAGCTGGGCGCAGAGGGCCATGCGGCGATCGTGCAGTGGTCGGGCGTCGCCTACGGCGCCACCTTCCTTGCCGCCGCGCTGGTCGCGCCCCTGTGGGGGCGGCTAGGCGACCGTTACGGCCGCAAACTGATGCTGGTGCGCGCCAGTTTCGGCATGGCGCTGTGCATGTCGCTGACCGGCATGGTGCAGACTGTCTGGCAATTGGTGCTCTTGCGCCTGCTGATCGGCTTTGCCGGCGGCTATTCTTCGGGCTCGACCATCCTGGTTGCCATGCAGACGCCGAAGGATCGCTCCGGCTGGGCGCTGGGCGTTCTGTCGGCCGGTATCACCGCCGGTGCCCTGGTCGGTCCGCTGCTCGGCGGCGCGCTGCCGCCGCTGATTGGCATACGCGCCACATTCCTGCTCGCCGGCGGCGTCATTTTCCTGGCTTTTCTGGCAACCACCTTGCTGATCAAGGAGGCGCCTCGCCCGGTTGCCGCCAAGGCCGCGTCAGAAGAAAAAGTGAAGGACAGCTGGTCGCAGATTCCCGACAAGCGCCCCGTCGTCGCCATGCTGGCGACCGGCATGCTGTTGAGTTTCGCCACCATGTCGATCGAGCCGATCATCACCGTCTATGTCCAGCAGCTCATCGAAGATCAGTGCCAGGTCACGCTGGTCTCCGGCATCGTCATGTCAGCGGCAGCGCTCGGCGCCATCCTGTCGGCGTCGCGGCTCGGCAATCTCGCCGACCGTATCGGCCACTGGAACGTCATCGTTGCCGCACTCGCCGTCTCGGCGCTGCTGCTGATCCCGCAGGCCTTCGTTACCCAGGGCTGGCAACTCGTCGGCCTGCGTTTCCTGATGGGCCTGGCGCTTGGCGGTCTTTTGCCCTGCATCACCAGCGTCATCCGCCACAATGTGCCCGACGGGGTCGGCGGCAATGTGCTGGGCTTGTCGATCTCGGCGCAATATGTCGGGCAGGTCGCCGGACCGTTGCTCGGCGGCTTTGCCGGCGGCCATTTCGGTATGCGCTCGGTGTTTCTCGGCACATCCATTCTGATGGCGGGCGGAGCGGCCTATAACTGGCTGGTCCAGTCGCGCCGCGAGCGCGACATGCTGGCGGAAGCCGGCAAATCCTGACACGGTTCGCAGCACTATCTCAGGCGGTCGCCAGGAATCACGGAGGCGTGGACATGAGCACGGATGAACACGCGGCAGGCGGCCGCATTCTGGTTTTTGCCGGCGGCCTATGCGGCGCGGCTGGCGTGGCGCTTTCGGCGGCGGCGGCGCATCTCGGCGGCGCTTTCGTCGGTACGGCCGCATCCTTCCTGCTCTTGCATGCGCCGGTCTTCCTTGCCGTCGGGCTGCTCGGTGGCAATAGCATCCTGCGAACCGGAAGCCTCATCCTTCTCGTCGGGCTTCTGCTGTTCTCGGGAGATCTTTTGGCCCGCGACTTCCTTGGCTCGCGGCTGTTCCCGATGTCGGCGCCGATCGGCGGCACGTTGCTCATCGGCGGCTGGCTGATGATGGCCGCCTCGGCGCTGGTGCGGCCGCGCCCTTGACGCGGCAGCCAGGTTCGCCGGTTCTGTCAGTCTTGGCGACGTTCGGGCCGGACTTGGCCGTCGCGTTTGGCCGTTTTGACCACACGCCGCCGCTCCGGCCGTTCGGTGGCCGGCGATATGCCCCAATAATTGCGATAGATGTCTTCGAACAGATGCTTGATCGGGTGCATGGCTTAATCTCCTTTTTGAATCGATCCAATCAGCGGGCACAAAAAATAGGCCGCCGATCAGCTCCGCTTGCGTCCTACGAGGAAACGCAGGTCGCGAATCCACGGACCGGTCCTGTCGCGCCCCTTGCGGGCCTCCGCGCTCGAGCGGATGCTCCAGTCGTTCCGGTAAATGTCCTCGAACAGATAATTGACGGGGTGCATGGCACTCTCCTCTTGTATCGATCCAGTCTGCGGGCAAAACCGCTCTTGGATCGATTCAAGAATATGCGTCACAGCACAAATGTCAAGCAAAATTTGAATCGATCCAAGGAAGATGTTAGTAATCGGCACTACTGTCGGACAGGAGTCCTGGAGACGAACAAATGACATCACCCACCGAGGGCAGCAGGAGGCCCATCCGGCTGGCGGACATCGCCAAAGCCGCGGGCGTATCGCACGGCACTGCCTCCAATGCCTTCAGCCGTCCCGAAATCGTGCGCGAGGAAGTCCGCGAGCGGGTCAAGGCGGCGGCCGAGGCGCTGGGCTACGCCGGCCCGGATCCCAAGGGCCGGCTGCTGCGCGCCGGCAAGGTCAATGCAATCGGCGTCGCCACAACCGAGCCGCTGTCCTATTTCTTCGACGACCCGTTTGCCCGCGTGATGATGGCCGGCATCTCGGAAGCCTGCGACGCCACCGGCGCGGGGATAGCCCTCGTGTCGGCTGGCAACGAGGAAAAACTTGCCTGGAATATCCAGAGCGCCCTCGTGGACGGCTTCATCCTTTTCTGCATCGAGGGCGGTCCGCGTCTCGTTGAGCTGACGCGCGAACGAAAGCTCCCCTTCGTCGCGCTCGAGCTCGGCTCGCAGGACGAGACGGTCTCGGCGATCAGTATCGACAATGTTGCCGGCGGCCGGCTCGCGGCGCGCCATCTGGCGGAACTTGGACATCGCCGCTTCGCCGTGCTGTCGCTGGCCTTCGCCGACGACAGCACCGGTCTTGTCTCGCCCGAGCAGGTCCGGACCGCAGTCTATACCGGAACCCGTGACCGCCTCCTCGGCTATTTCGAAGAGCTTTCCCGGTTTGGTGTCGACACCGCCAAGGTGCCGGTCTACGAGACGGAAAACGATAAGGCGAGCACAAGGGCCGGTCTCGAAACCATCTTCGCCTCGGCGGAACCGCCGACCGCCATCCTGGCGATGTCGGACCGGATCGCGATGGTGGCATTGGAATGGCTCAACGCACGGGGCATCGCGGTTCCCCGCGATATTTCCGTCGTCGGCTTCGACGGCGTGCCTGAAGCCGCAACTTGCGAGCCTCCGCTCACCACCATCGCCCAGCCGATCGCCGAGATCGGCCGCCGGGCAGCGCGAAGAATCCTCGACTTCGACGGCACCGTGCGGCGAGAAACGCTCGACGTCGAACTTGTCGTCAGGGCATCTTCCGGACCGCCGCCAAGTACAGGCTGACTGGGGCAGATCGGCTCCAAATCTTACCTGTTGGCCGCCATGGGACCGATGCCAAAGGATGGACGGACAGGCGGCGCCTCATTGCGGACCGGCTTGCCCTTGCCGGACCAGCCGATAGCGGACAGCCATTCCAGATAGAAGGCGAGCGCGAACTGCATGGCGATGCCGGCGGCGAGCAGCAGACTGTCATAGGCAAAGCCGCCCGGGTTGACCAGCTTCATCACCTGCGCCGCCATGGCAATCACCGTGCCGGCAATGAAAACCGGCAGCGAGCGTTTGCCCAATATGGCGAGCGGATTGTCGCGGCCGGTGCGGAACAGGTTCGAGACGAAAGGCAAGGCGACAACCAGGTAGCTCATCGCCAGGATGTGCAGCAGTCGCGGCAACGACAGGAACGTCTTGTCGAAACCGGTCAGCACCACCGGCAGGTCGAGCCACGACACATGCCCCCACAGCGGGCTGTGCACCCAGACGAGCGCCGTCAGCACATAGGCGGCGGCCGCGCCGACCAGCCAGCGATTGACCGGGATGGTGCCGCCGCGCCGCACATGCAACACGCTGGCCATGCCGATATTGAACAGCAATTGCCATGACAGCGGATTGAGGAACCAGAAGCCGGGCTCCGGGTAGTTCGGCGGCGCGATCTGGTAGATTCCGGCAATCAGCCAAAGGGCTGCGGACACAGCAAGCGCCGCCAGTGGCCGGTAGCTGATGAACAGCAGGAAGACCGGCGCCATCAACAGCAGCGCCGCATAGACCGGCAGTATGTTGTTGTAACCGAGCTGATGGCCGAGCGTGACGATGCCGACCAGGACTTGTGGCGGGTTCCTGACGAGCGGCTCGATGTTGATCAGCGTCAGAAGGTCCGGCCGTTTCGCAAACACCGCCGCCGCGCAGAAGATGGCCATGACCACCATCGTCGTGACGATGTGGGTGACGTAGAGCACGCCGGCGCGGCGCCACATTTTCAGCGTTGCAATCAGCCGGTTTCCCGGCTGGAACTTAGTGCCGTAGGCGAGAGCGACGGACATGCCGGAGATCAGCACGAAGGCCTCGGCCGCATCGGAAAACCCGAAATTCTTGTAGGTCAGGGTTTCGAACACGGTGCCCGGCACGTGATCGACGAATATGGTCAGGAGGGCGAGAGCCCGGAACACATCAATACGCGTATCGCGTTCCGGCGAAACTGGCATGGTCATCGATAAAAGGCCTTAAAGCTGGTTGTTCATGCCCGGCATGCGATCCCTCGGGCGACCACCCGGCGCACACTGCTTCGATCCCCCCGCGGGGATTATATCGGCAAAGAAACGGACTGAAATGCGCCCGGTTCAATCAACTTTCGCGGAGCTTGAAAATATTCCGTTTTGAAGCCGGCAAATTAACGAAAGTAACGCGGAATCAAAAGGATGTGCCTATGGCCGAGCAAAGCCTCGAAGACGGTATTTTGCAGGAGAATTCAGGCTTTTTCTACCGGCTCCATCGATCCGCCAATTTACCCGGTGACTGGCTGTTCCTGTTGCATGGATCGGGTGTCGACGAGACGACCTTGCTGCCGCTTGGTCGGCAAATCGCGCCGCATGCGGCGCTGGTTACGGTCCGTGGCCGCATCCCTCAGGAGGACGGTTTCCGCTGGTTCACGCGAATCAACCCGACGCGATTCGAGCAGGCAAGTGTCCGCGCGGAGGCAGATGCGTTTGCAGGCTTCGTCGCCGGCGTCGCGAAGCGCCACAGCCTCGATCTCCGCCACGCGACCTTTCTCGGCTATTCGAACGGCGCCAATCTGGTTTCGAGCGTCATGTTGCTGCATCCGGGCGTGATCGAGCGCGCTGCATTGCTGCGTCCTATGCCGGTGCTCGACGAGGTGCCGCCGGCCGACCTGTCGAAGGCACGGGCGCTGATCGTCGCCGGCGCCGCCGACCTGACCTACGTGCCATTCGCGCCGGTGCTGGCCGCTGTACTGAACTCGCATGGCGCCAAGGTCGAGGCCCACACCGTCGCCTCCGGCCATGAAATTGGCGATCCGGACGCCGACATCGTCAGGCAATGGCTGGCGGATCCTGCGGTCGCCGTTGCAGCGTCGGATCGATGAGCCCCGAAGCTACCCTCGCCCCATGCGGTTCCAGGCGTCCAGCCCGGCGATCTTGTAGGCTTCCGCCAGCGTCGGGTAGTTGAAGGTGTTGTTGACGAAGAAGTCGACTGTGCCGCCGAGATTGATGACCGCCTGGCCGATGTGGATGAGTTCGGTCGCGCCCTCGCCGACAATATGGGCGCCGAGCAGACGGCGTGTTTCGATCGAGAACAGAAGCTTCAGGAAACCGGTGTTGACACCCATGATGTGGCCGCGCGATGTCTCGCGGAACCGCGCCACGCCGACCTCGTAGGCGGCACCGCTCTCGCGCACCTGCTCCTCGGATTGCCCGACGGTGGAGATTTCCGGCACGGCGTAGATGCCGTAGGGAAAGGTTTCGGGCGGGGGCGGCAAGGGCACGCCGAAGGCATGGCAGGCGGCCACCCTGCCCTGCTCCATCGAGGTCGATGCCAGGCTCGGAAAGCCGATGACATCGCCGGCGGCATAGATGTTGGGCGCGCTGGTCTGGAAGGTCTGCGGATCGACCTTGATGCGGCCTCGCGAATCAGCCTCGATGCCGACGGCGTCGAGCCCTAAATTGCCGACATTGCCGGTGCGTCCCGCGGCATAAAGCACGATCTCGGAACGTATGGTGCGGCCGTCGGCCAGCGTCACCTCAGCATAGTCGGGTTTCGAGGCGATCTCCTTGACGGCACTGCCCAATCGGATGGTCATGCCGCGGTCGCGCATCTGATGGATGAAGTCGTCGACGATCTCGCGGTCGACGAAATCCAACATCGTGTTGCGCGGCTCGACCAGTGTCACCGGAACGTCGAGTGCCGAAAAGATTGTCGCATATTCGACGCCGATGACGCCGGCGCCGATCACCGTCAGCGTGCGCGGTAGCCGATCGAGCTCCAGCATCTCGTCGCTGTCGAAGATCCGTGTCTTGTCGAACGGCACGTCGCGCGGCCGGTGCGGCCGGGTGCCGACCGCGATCAGCGCATGGGCGAAGCCAACCTCGCTGTAGTCGCCGGTGTCGGTGGTCAGGCTGACCTTGTTGGGGCCCAGGAATTTTACCGCGGCGCGCGCACTCTTGACCGTGTTGCGCATGAACTGGTGCTGCAGCACCTCGACCTCATGGTCGAGCGTCTTGTGCAGGCGCTCGACCAGATCGCCGACCGAAATGTCCTGCTTGACGCGGTAGCCGCGTCCATAAAAGCCGCGCTCGCGCCAGCCGGAGAGGTTGAGCACCGTCTCGCGCAACGTCTTCGACGGTATAGTGCCGGTATGCACCGAAACGCCGCCGAGACGCCGGCCCCTGTCGACCACCAGCACCGACTTGCCGAGCTTGGCCGACTGCACCGCGGCGCGGCGCCCGGATGGGCCGCTGCCGATGACCAGCATGTCGTAGTCCATGTCGCCCCGTCCCCTCGGCTCGGCGCGCTTTGTGCGCCGCAGCAAACTAACGCTATCCGCGCCGTGAATTCAACAAGTCAGACGGCCCCAGGCGCTCTGTCGCCATCTACACGGCGGCGAAAGGCTCGATCTTGATTCCGCCGCGAACCTTCACCATTTCATCAATACGCGGCCCGTGCATTAACCCGGGTTCGATTACGAGGAAATGGCATGAACGCTCGCGTTCTCGACGGCGAAATCATCACCAGCAGGCTCGAAGATGTCCGCTCTTATGAGGGCGTGCGCACGCGGCGCATTCTCGCTTTCGTCATCGACTATTTCATCGTCGCGCTGCTCACCATTCCATTCGCGATCCTGGTGTTCCTGTTCGGGCTGTTGACGCTCGGCCTCGGCTGGATGCTGTTTTCCATTCTCGTGCCGACCGTCGCCATCCTCTACATCTGGAACACGCTCGGCAGTAAAGACCAGGCCACCACCGGCATGAAGATGATGGGCATCCGGCTCGACCGACTCGACGGCAGCCGCATCGACGGGCTGACCGCCGTCGTGCATTCGGTGCTGTTTTGGGCCGGTAATGTCATCCTTTCGCCGCTGGTCCTGCTGGTGAGCCTGTTTTCCGACCGCAAGCGCACGCTGCACGACCTGCTGCTCGGCACCGTTGTCAGCCGCAGTGGCCGCTGAGCAGACTTTTGAAGCGCGGCCGCAGCCTTTGCGCACAAATGTGAAGACGTCCAATCAACCAGGCTTTCACAATCCTGTTGAATTTTTCGGCGTCCGCGCCAAAGGTAGAGCGATTCGCAGGAGTATTTCCAAGGCTCGATGACGCAGCACCCGACCCAGTCGCCGCAGTTCTTTCTGACCGCGCCCTCGCCATGTCCCTATCTCGAGGGCCAGTTCGAGCGCAAGGTGTTCACACACTTGGTCGGCGACAAGGCCCCCGAGATGAACGATCTGTTGACGCAGGGCGGTTTCAGGCGCTCGCAGAACATCGCCTACAGGCCGGCCTGCGAGACCTGCCGCGCCTGTGTGTCCGTGCGCATCCTGGCGCAGGAATTCACCGCCAGCCGCAACATGAAACGGGTCATACAGCATAATTCGGATCTGGTCGGCGCCATGCACGACGCCGAACCCTCCACCGAACAGTATTCGCTGTTCCGCAGCTATCTCGACGTCCGCCACCGCCGTGGCGGCATGTCTGACATGACCGTGCTCGACTACGCCATGATGGTCGAGGATACCCATGTCGACACCAAGGTCATCGAATACCGTCGCCGCGGACCTGACAGCTTCATTACCGGCAAGGGCCAGGGCGAACTGATCGCCGTGGCGCTTACCGACAAGATGGCCGATGGCCTGTCGATGGTCTATTCCTACTTCAACCCGGACTTCGAGGACCGTTCGCTCGGCACCTTCATGATCCTCGATCACATCGCCCGCGCCAGGGCGATGGGTCTGCCCCATGTCTACCTGGGTTACTGGGTCAACGGCTCGCGCAAGATGAATTATAAGATGCGCTTCCAGCCGCAGGAGCATCTCGGCCCGAAAGGCTGGGAACGCTACAATCACGAAGCGGTTTCGCGCTGATCTTCGCTTTCGGTATTCACTCTTAAATTGTTTCGAGGAGGATGCCGCTGGGCTTCCGGCCGATCGGCTGGGAAACCGGGCGGGTCAATTTTGCGCCTCCAAGCCTACGCGAGAATTGCCGCATGTCTTCCCACAACGACCACCAGAGAGGCCTTCTGATCACCGCCATCGGCGGGCTGACGCTGACCGTCGACATTCCGCTGATCCGGCTCGCCGACGGCGAGGCGTGGACGATCCTGCTGTTGCGCACCGGCACGACCTTCGTCGCCACGCTTATCATCTGGGCCGCCTGGCGATCGCTGAGCGCAAAGGCACCGCAGCTTGTACCGGGCTGGTCAGGGCTCATCGTTGCCGGCCTCTACGGGCTCGGCTCGATCGCCTTCATCACCGGTGTCTACAATACCTCGACAGCCAACCTCGTTTTCATCCTGGCGTTCACAACCATGTTCGCGGCCCTTTTGTCATGGCTGTTCCTGAAGGAGAGGCCACGGCCCCTGACGCTTGCAGCGCTGGCACTTATGATCGTCGGCGTGCGATCATTGTCGGCGATTCCGTTGGAACCGGACATCTCTTCGGCGACCTGATGGCGCTATGCTCGGCTTTCATGATCGCCGCGGCCATCACCATCTCGCGCGCCAGCGGCAAGGATATGGGTTTCACGGCGCTGATCGGAGTGGTCCTGCCGCTGGCCGTCGCCACCCTGATGGTTTCCAAGGTGGGTTTTCACGTCAACGCGCCATGGTGGATCGTCTTCAACGGTGCCGTCATCATGCCGATCTCGTTCTTCTGCCTCGCCAACGGCCCGAAATACATCTCCGGGCCGGAGGTGGCGATGTTCTACCTGCTTGAAACCGTGCTGGCGCCGGTCTGGGTGTGGATGATCTTCGCCGAAACACCGACGCGCAACAGCCTGATCGGCGGCGCGATCCTCATCATGACCTTGATCGGCCATTCGCTCTGGCAGTTGCACGACGGGCGCAAGCGCCGCGCCACGTTCGCCGTCAGTCACCCGGCCTGATTCTTTTTCGCGGCGGCGCGTTCGGCAACAATTTCAATCTGCGGCGGTGCATCTTCCTGCTCCGCCGGTTCGGCGGCAGCGAGTTCATCGGTCAGTTCCACCTCGCGCAGCCATTCGCGCCAGATTGCGACCAGCAGGGCCATCAGCACCGGGCCGATGAACAGGCCGAGAAAACCCATTGTCTTGACGCCGCCGATCAGGCCGAAAAAGGTTGGCAGGAAGGGCAGCTTTATCGGCCCGCCGACCAGCTTCGGGCGCAATGTCTTGTCGACGATGAAGAGTTCGACCGCGCCCCAGACGAACAGCGCCAGCCCCGCCATCGGCGAGCCGCTGGCGGCGAGATAGATCGAGACCAGCGTGAACGACAGCGGCGCGCCGCCGGGGATAAGCGCCATGATGCCGGTCAGCGCGCCGAGCGTCACCGGCGACGGTACGCCGGCCAACCAGTAAGCGATGCCCAGCACCAGTCCTTCGCCGATGGCGATAACGGTCATACCGGTAACCGTCGACGAGATCGTCGCCGGCACCACGCGTGAGATCCGTTCCCATCGGGCCGGCAGGATGCGTTCGCCGAGGCGATCGACCTGCCCGGCGAAATGCTCGCCGTCGCGATAGGCAAAGAACAATGCGATCATCATGAACAGCAGCGTCAGCAAAAGTCCGAAGGCGCTGCCGCCGGCGGCAAGCGCGCCGCGATAGATGCTGCCGATATTGGCGCCGCTGATCAGCTGGATCAGTTCGCCGATACCGCCTGGATGGCCAACGTTGACCGTCCACTGTTCATTGAGCCATTCGCCTACTACAGGCAGCGTGGCGATCCAGTGCGGCGTCGGCGCGCCGTAGCGGTTGGTCTCGATAGCCCAGCCGACCCATTCGCGCACCTCGTTGATGGCGTAGGTGCCGGCAAGCGCGATCGGCACCACCAGGAAGGTCAGGATGAACAGGATCGCAAGCGTAGCGGCAATCGTGCGGTTGCCGCCGACGCCTGCGAGCAGCCGCCGATAGAGCGGCCAACTGGCGAAAGCGATAACCAGGGCGGCAAGGACCGGGAACAGGAAGCCGTGGAAAAAATATACGCCGGCGGCGACGATCAGCACCAGGAGCCAGCGCGCCGCCGACAGCGGTGGAATGACAGCGGCCCTGAGCGGCGTCGACAGGCCAAACAGACGCTGTTGCCGCTCCGGCTTCTGGATCCTGATTTCCTTCAAGCGCCCAATTCTCCCTAGCCCATCGCATCGCTTATGCACTGATATAGTGCAGCAATCGTGACGACATTCCAAATGTTCGGGTGGCGCTGCTAATCTCCCCCCTTGAGGGGGAGATGTCGCCGAAGGCGACAGAGGGGGTCGGGACGTCCTGACGCGACCTTACCACGAACAAAGCAGGCTGGCGCTTCATGCGCGGGGACCCCCTCTGGCCTGCCGGCCATCTCCCCCTCAAAGGGGGAGATTACCGCTTCACCCGAACTTGCCAGTCCTCGGGAAACCCTTCGGCACCATGCGGCCGGCCGAGGCGCGGGCGCCGATCCATTCGGCAAGCTCGTCACGCGATTTGGTGAAGGTGCGGTCTGCCGAATCCTGCCAGGACAGGCCGCTTGCGAGCGTGAAGGTCTTGAGGTCGAGGACACCGCCATCCTTGTATTTCTGCAGGCGCACGCCCTTGCCGCGTCCCATCTCGGGGATCTCGGCCAGCGGGAACACCAGCATCTTGCGGTTCTCGCCGACAATGACGAGATGGTCGCCGGCGACGCTCACACAGCGCTGGGCTTCGTCGGGCGCCTTGACGTTCATCACCTGCTTGCCCTTGCGGGTGTTGGCGACGACTTCTTCTTCCGGCACGATGAAACCGTTGCCGTCATGCGACACCAGCAGCAGCTTGCGCTTGGGATCATGGACGAAAGCGGTGACGATATCCTGGTCGTTGTCCATGTCGACGATGATGCGGATCGGCTCGCCGTGGCCACGCCCACCCGGCAGCCGGTCGGCGCCGATCGTGTAGAACTTGCCGCCGGTGGTGAAGACCAGCACCTTGTCGGTCGTCTGGGCGTGGAAGGCGAGCTTGAGGCTGTCGCCTTCCTTGAAGGTCAGGGCCGAATGGTCGGTCAGATGACCTTTCATGGCCCTCAGCCAGCCCTTTTCCGAAACCACCACGGTGACCGGCTCGCGCTCGATCATGGCGTGGGCGATATCGGTCAGGTCATGCTCGGGTGCGTCGGCGAACTCGGTGCGGCGCTTGCCGATGTCGGTGTCGGGCCCGTATTTCTGGCGAACGTTGGCGACTTCCCACTTGATCGTCGCCCACTGCTTGGCGTCGGACGCAAGCAGTGCCTCGATCTGCTTCTTCTCGCCGGTCAGGCCATTGAATTCCTCGCGGATTTCGAATTCCTCGAGCTTGCGCAGCGCTCTCAGCCGCATGTTGAGGATGGCTTCAGCCTGGGTGTCGGTCAGCGACCAGCGCACCATCATCACTTGCTTGGGCTCGTCCTCCTCGCGGATGATCCTGATCACCTCGTCGATGTTGAGGTAGGCGATCAAATAGCCGGCGAGGATCTCCAGCCGCCTCTCGATCTCGCCGAGGCGGTGCTTGGAGCGGCGGATCAGGACGTCGCGGCGGTGCTCCAGCCATTCCTTGAGCACACCTTTCAGCGACAGCACGTTCGGCACCTTGCCGCGCGACAACACATTCATGTTGAGCGGAAAGCGGCTTTCGAGCTCGGTCAGCTTGAACAGTGATTCCATCATGATGCCGGGATCGACCGAGCGGCTCTTCGGCACCAGCACGACGCGGATGTCCTCGGCGCTCTCGTCGCGGATATCCTCGAGCAACGGCAGCTTGCGCGCCATCAAGAGCTCGGCGATCTTTTCGATCAGCCTGGCCTTCTGGACGCCGTAAGGGATTTCGGTGACGACTATGTTCCAGGTGCCCCTGCCCTGGTCCTCCTGGCTCCATTTCGCCCTGACGCGAAAGCCGCCGCGACCCGTTTCGTAGGCTTCGAGGATCGAGGCTCGGCTGTCGACGATGATGCCGCCGGTCGGGAAATCCGGACCTTGCACGAAATCCATCAGCTTGGTGACGGGCGCATCCGGATGATCGATCAGGTGAAGCGCGGCGTCGCAAAGCTCGGCCGCATTGTGCGGCGGGATCGAGGTCGCCATGCCGACGGCGATGCCGGACGAGCCGTTGGCGAGCAGGTTCGGGAAGGCGCCGGGCAGCACGGCCGGCTCCTCGTCTTCCTCGTTGTAGGTCGGGCGGAAATCGACGGCGTCCTCGGTGATGCCTTCCAGCAGCAGCGTCGACACTTCGGTCATGCGCGCTTCGGTGTAGCGCATGGCGGCGGCGTTATCGCCGTCGATATTGCCGAAATTGCCCTGCCCGTCGACCAGCGGGTAGCGCATCGAAAAATCCTGCGCCAACCGCACCAACGCGTCGTAGATCGACTGGTCGCCATGCGGATGGAATTTGCCCATCACCTCGCCGACGATGCGGGCGCATTTGGCAAAACCCTGGTCGGGGTTGAGCCGCAACAGGCGCATGGCATGCATGATGCGACGATGCACCGGCTTCAATCCGTCGCGCACGTCCGGCAGCGCCCGGTGCATGATGGTCGACAGCGCGTAGGCGAGATAGCGCTCTTCCAGCGCCTTCTTCAGATCGACCGGCTCAATATTGTCGCCGCCGCCACTCTCGGGCGGCAAAAGCCTTTTTCCCATGGGCTGGCACTAGCCGAGCGGGTGATTCGCGGCAAGAGGCACACCGGTATGCGTGCTCCTAAAGCGCATCGCGTTCGACCGGCCCCATGCGACGCTTTAGGTCCTTGTTTTGATGCATGTCGTTATCGCAAAACCGTTGCACATTTTTGCGCGACACCCATTATGCAACAGGAATTGGAAGCGTCGCGACGCCGGCCAACATCAATCCGTTACATCCTGCTTCTATCGCAAGGCTGATGGATCGGGTTTGCCTTTGGCCGCGATTTTCGACCATTGTGCCGAGGCCCGCCTTTTTCCGGTCCAGTTCGTCACCGAATGGTGACGACGCGACGATTTGAAAAGAATTTCAGGACACTCTCAGGGGAGCTCTCGATGACGATCAGACACTCGACACTTATTAGAAGACACTCGACACTTGTTAAGAGACTGGCTTTTTCGACCTTTTTGCTGACGCTGCCGCTGAATGCGGCGTTCGCGCAGGATACCGCGGTCGCCGACCGGCTGAAGGCTGCCCTCGCCGCGCAGGGTGTCGACCTCTCCTGGACCGGAGTAACCGGCGACACCTCCAGCATGGTTCTGCAAGGCGTGGCGGTCAAACCGGCGGCCGAAAAGGAGGCGCTCAAGATCGGCGACGTCAAGCTCGAAGGTGTGACCGAAGCCAATGGCGGCTATCAAATCGCGACCGTATCGACGTCGCCGTTCGAACACAGCGAAGATGGCGTCACGCTCAATCTCAGCCCCTTCGTCATCCACGACATGACGGTTCCGGCCGAAGCCGCAACCGGTCCGCTGGGCTCGCTGATGATGTACAAATCGGCCGAGCTCGACAACATGACAGTCAAAGTGGCTGACAAAACTGCTTTCTCGATGGACGGGCTTGCCATCGCAATCACGCCGCCGGCCGACGGCAAGGCCATGGCGTTTTCCGGCACTACGGAAAAATTCGCTGCCGACCTGACCCTGGTCGAAGATCCGAAGTCCAAGGAAGTCATCAACGCGCTCGGCTACCAGAACATAACAGGCAATCTTGAGATGGAAGGCACCTGGCAGCCTACCGACGGCAGGATGGACTTGTCGAAATACGAAATATCGGTCGACAATGCCGGCACGCTCGGCATGACCTTCGATCTCGGCGGCTACACGCTGGACGTCATCAAATCACTGCAGGACATGCAGAAGAAGATGGCAGCGCAGCCCGAAGGCGCGGACAATTCGGCGCAAGGCATGGCCATGCTCGGGCTGCTGCAGCAGCTTTCGTTCAACAGCGCCTCGATCCGCTTCGACGACGATTCGCTGACCAAAAAGGTGCTCGATTATGCCGGCAAGCAGCAAGGCATGTCCGGCAAGGACATCGCCAACCAGGCCAAGGCGATCGTGCCCTTCGGCATGGCGCAGCTCAACAATCCGGAACTGACGGCGCAGGTTTCGGCCGCGGTCAACAAGTTCCTCGACGATCCGCAAAGCATCGAGGTCTCGGCCGAGCCGCCGGCCGCGGTGCCGTTCGCGCTGATCATGGCGGGCGCCATGTCCAACCCGCTCGACCTGCCGAAAACGCTCGGCGTGACGGTTACGGCGAACGAAGACTGACCGAGCTTTCAAGCAAAAGCCCGGCAGCGATGCCGGGCTTTTTATGAATCAACAGCACCGGTTCGGAGCGTTTCCTAAACCTCTTTCTTCGTCGCAACGACGCGCAGCGACAATTCGCGAAGCTGCTGCGGGCTGGCTTCCGACGGCGCGTTCATCAACAGGTCGTAGGCCTGCTGGTTCATCGGGAACATGGTCACTTCGCGCAGGTTCCTGGCGCCGACCAGAAGCATGACGACACGGTCGATGCCGGCCGCCATGCCGCCATGCGGCGGCGCGCCATACTGGAAGGCACGGTAAAGGCCGCCGAAGCGCTCTTCGACCGTCGCGCGGTCCAGCCCGACGGTTTCGAACGCCTTGACCATGGTTTCGGGCAGATGGTTGCGGATGCCGCCGGAGGCGATCTCGAAACCGTTACAGACCATGTCGTACTGGAACGCCTTGATGCCGAGCAGATCCTCGCCGTTAAGCGCATCGATGCCGCCTTGTGGCATCGAGAAAGGATTGTGCGCGAAGTCGACCTTCTTCTCCTCCTCGTTCCATTCGAAGAACGGGAAGTCGACGATCCAGCACAATTCGAAGCGGTCGCGGTCGACAAGATTGAGCTCCTCGCCGGCGCGGGTGCGCGCCGCTCCCGCGAAGGAGACGAACTTCTTCGGATCACCGGCGACGAAGAAGGCGGCATCGCCATCGGCGAGGCCGAGTTGTTGTCGGATCGCCTCGGTGCGCTCCTCGCCGATGTTCTTGGCCAGCGGCCCGGCGCCTTCGAGCTTCTCGCCCTCCTTGCGCCAGAAGATGTAGCCGAGGCCGGGCTGGCCCTCGCCTTGCGCCCATGAGTTCATGCGGTCGCAGAAGGCGCGCGACCCGCCGGTCTTGGCCGGAATGGCCCAGACCTCGGCCTTCGGATCGTTGGCAAGGATGTTGGCAAATACCTTGAAGCCAGAGCCGCGAAAATGATCCGAGACGGCCTGCATCTCGATCGGGTTGCGCAGGTCCGGCTTGTCGGTGCCGTATTTGCGCATGGCGACATCATAGGCAATGCGCGGAAACTTCTCCGTCACCGGCTTGCCGGCGGCAAAGGTCTCGAACACCCCCCGCATCACCGGCTCCATGGTGGTGAACACATCCTCCTGCTCGACGAAGCTCATCTCAACGTCGAGCTGGTAGAATTCACCCGGCAGACGGTCGGCGCGCGGGTCCTCGTCGCGGAAGCAGGGCGCAATCTGGAAGTAGCGGTCGAAGCCGGACACCATGATCAGCTGCTTATATATCTGCGGTGCCTGCGGCAGCGCATAGAAAGTGCCGGGGTGGATGCGCGACGGCACCAGAAAGTCGCGCGCCCCTTCCGGCGACGAGGCGGTCAGGATCGGCGTCGAGAATTCCGTGAAGCCGACCTCGCCCATCAGCTTGCGCATCGAGGCGATGATTTTCGTCCGCGCAACGATATTCTTGTGCAGCGTGTCGCGGCGCAGGTCGAGGAAGCGGTATTTGAGGCGGATGTCCTCTGGATAATCCGGCTCGCCGAAGACCGGCAGCGGCAATTCCTTGGCGGCCGACAGTACCTCGATCTCGCGCGCGAAAATCTCGATCTCGCCGGTCGGCAAATTGGGGTTCACGGTGTCGGCGAGGCGCGCCTTGACCTCGCCGTCGACGCGCACAACCCATTCGCCGCGCAGGGTCTCGGCGATCTTGAAGGCAGGCGAATCCGGATCGGCGACGATCTGGGTCAGGCCGTAATGGTCGCGCAAATCGATGAACAGCAGGCCGCCATGGTCGCGCACGCGATGCACCCAGCCCGACAAGCGAACGGTCGAGCCGACGTCGAGCTTCCTCAATTGGGCACAGGTATGGCTGCGGTAACGATGCATTGTCATTCTTAAAGTCCGGATGTTGGGTTGCGGCCAAGGCATGATGGCCCAGCCTGAAAATTTGCGCGAAAAGCACATGAGAGGGTGCATTTGTCAAGGCAAGCGGCAGCCGGGTCGAGTTCGCGTTCTTCCCGCCCCTTTCCCACCGGCATCAATTTATGCTCGAGGCGTCAATCTGAGTTCGCTGCTCTGTGCCCGCAGTTCAACTATGCACTCACCCCTTCACCCCGCCCGCCGTGAGACCGGAAATGATCTTGCGCTGGAAGATGAGAACGAGGACGACGAGCGGCACGGTGACGATCACCGATGCGGCCATGATGTTGCCCCACGGGATCTCGAACTGCGAGCTGCCGGAGAGCAGCGCGATCGCCACCGGCACGGTTCGCTGCTCGTTGCTGGAGGTAAACGTCAGGGCGAACAGGAACTCGTTCCAAGCACCGATGAAGGCGAGAAGCCCGGTGGTCGCCAGCGCCGGCCACATGAGCGGCAGGAAGACGCGGCTGATGATGATCCAGGGCGTGGCGCCATCGAGGATCGCCGCTTCCTCCAGCTCGATCGGCAGGTCGCGAACGAAGGCGGTGAGCACCCAGACGGTGAACGGCAAGGTGAAGATCATGTAGGACAAGATCAGCGCGAACGGCGAATTGTAGAGGCCGAAGATGCGGATCAGCTCGAAAAGCCCGGCAAGCACCGCCAATTGCGGGAACATCGAAACGGACAGGATAGTGAGGAGCAGAGCCGAGCGGCCGCGGAAGCGGATGCGCGCCAGCGCATAGGCAGCGGTGACACCCAGGAACAGCGAAATGACGACAACGGCGCTCGAGATGAACAGCGAGTTCACGAGGTTGCGCAGGAAGGTCCCCTCGGTGAACACGGTCCTGTAATTGCTGAAGGTAATCGTCTTCGGCCAATAGTCGATCTGGAAGAGCGCCGTCCCCGATTTCAGGCTGGTGATGATGGCGTAGTAGAACGGGAACACCGTGACGACGACGATAACGGCGACGAGGAGGTAGAAAGCCGTGCGCTTGACGATCCACATGGTCAGTAGTCCCCCATGGTCAATAGTCCTTGTCCAGTCTTATCCGGCCGAGCCAAAGAACGAGCATGGTCAGCAGAGCGAGGATAAGGAAGAGAAGCGTCGAGGCGGCGGAACCGGAAGCGAACTTGTCGAACTCAAACAGGCTCTCGCGGGCAAACACCGACATCGACTTGGTGTGTATGTTGTTTGGCGTAAGCACGTAGATCAGATCGAAGATGCGCAGGGCATCGAGACCGCGAAAGATCATGGCCACCATCAACGCCGGTCGGATGAGCGGCAAGGTGATCTTCCAGAAAATTCTCCACGCGCCGACGCCGTCGAGCTTGGCGACCTCGTAGATTTCTTGTGGAAGCATCTGGAGGCCGGCGAGAATGAGAAGCGCCATGAAGGGGGTCGCCTTCCAGATGTCGACGACAAGGACGGCGACCATCGCCGTGTCGGCGCTGGCCGTCCAGGCGATCTTGGTGCTGATCAGGCCGAGCTTGAGCAGGACGTCGTTGATGATGCCGAACTGGTCGTTGAGCATCCACTGCCACATTTTCGCCGAGACGATCGTCGGGATCGCCCAAGGGATGAGGATCGCGGCGCGCACGATGCCGCGGCCGCGAAACCTGGCGTTGAGCACCAGCGCGACGATCATGCCGAGCACCGTCTCGCAGGTCACCGAAATCACCGCGAAGCGCACCGTGTTCCAGACGGCGCGCCACCAGACCGGATCGGCGAGCAGCCCGTCATAGACGACGCGGCCGCTCGGCATTTGCACGACGGAGAAATAGTTGGCGAAGCCAACCCAGCGGCGGGCTTCGAGGTCGGCGAGCGAGGCATCGGTAAAGCCGAAATAGATCGTGCGCATCAACGGCCAGCCGGCAACGGCGCGAGCACGATGAGCATCGGAGCAAGCAGCAGCCATGCCGAGCGCACACGCTGACGCGCCAGCAGCGAGCCTGAGCGCGGCGAGGTCACCAGGCGGTGCCCTTGAGCCTGGTCAAGGAGAACTCCAGATCGGCAAGGTTGTCGGCGGCTGTGCCCTCGCCGGAAATGGTGTTGTGGACGGCGGTCCAGAACTCGCTCGATGCCTCATTGTACCGGCTCTTGGCTTGGGCCGAGGGACGCGGCACCGCGTTGAGGACGACTTCCTTCCAGCGCGGAATCACCGGCTGGGCGCTGGCGATGTCGGCATCGTCATAGAGTGCCTGGATGGTCGGCAGATATGCCCCCTTCAAGGCGCGGTACTTCTGCATCTGAGGCGAGGCGATCCATTTGACCAGCTCGATCGCTGCATCCGGGTTCTTCGAATATTTGGAAACCGCGAGATTCCAGCCGCCAAGCGTTGCTGCCGGGTGCGCGCCCTCACCAGACCCCGGCGGCAGCGTCGTCACCTCGAACTTGCCTTTGATGGGGGAGCTTTCGCTGTTGCCAAGCGCGTAGGCGTAGGGCCAGTTGCGCATGAAGACGGCGTTGCCGGTCTGCCAGACTCCGCGCGACTCTTCTTCCTGGTAGGCCAGAACGCCGGGCGGTGAGATGGTTCCCACCCAGCTCCTCGCCATTTCCAGCGCCGCAGCTGCTTGCGGATTGTTGATGGAGATGGTGCCGTCCGGCTCGATAATCTGGCCGCCGCCGTTCGACTTCACCCATTCGAGTGCATCGCAGGTCAGCCCCTCATAGGCGTTGCCCTGGAAAACGAAACCCCACATGTCCTTGTTGCCGGCCGCGCGCTCCTTATCCATGACAAGCTTGGCGGTATCGGCAAGTTCAGCCCAGCTGGCCGGGACCCTGGCGCCGTATTTGTCGAGGAGATCCTTGCGGTAGTAGAGCGCCGGAGCGTCGGTGAATATCGGCAAGGCGACGAGCTTGCCGTCCACGGTCTGCGATTTGATGATCGATGGGAAATGGGCGCCAACGACATCCTTGGTCGCTTCGGTCAGGTCGATGAACTGCCTTGCAAGCTGGGGGGCCCAGATGATGTCCGTTTGATAGACGTCGACGTCGCTGCTTCCGGCGGCAAGCCAGAGCCGGTATTGGCCAAACTGGTCCGTCGCCGAGGGGGGCAGCGGAACGACGCTAACCTTGTTGCCGGTCGTCTTCTCGTATTGATCGAGGATCTCGCGAAGGATTCTCTGGCCGTTGCCGGTATCTCCGGACACCATGACGAGGTCGACAGCCCGCGCCGGCCCGGCCGCCAGAACTGCGGCCACGGCAAATGCCGCAAATGCGGAATGAAATTTCATGATGGCGGACCTCCCTTTGGAGCTTCAGGCCGGGCAGCAGAAACGACGTCGATGCCTGACACCATCTCCGCACACCGGCAGCTCACAAGACGCGCATTCGCCCACCAGCACTGAACTACAAAGATACGCCTTGGTTCCCAACACGGAGGGTCCGGCGCCACGCGGTAGCGCAAGTTCCCCCTCGTTAATGCACCTAAAACGTGTCGCGTTCGATCGGCCTCGGCGACGCGCTTTAGGTTCTTGTTTTTATGCATGTCGTTATCGCAAAACCGCTGCACACTTTTGCGCGACATGCGTTAAGGCCCCCGGCTGGCCCCAACGCCACCGGGAATTGCCGCTGGCATTGGCGAAGGCGATGGTTCAAGAAGGATCAACGACAGGCTTTCCTTCATGTCCTCCATCCGCCCGCTGATCCCCCTCCTGATCGCCGCCGGCATCCTGCTCGGCGGCAATGGCCTGCAGAGCACGTTGATTGCGCTGCGTGGTGCGCAGGAAGGTTTTCCCGCTTCCTCGATCGGCCTGATGGGCACGTTCTATTTCGCCGGCTTCCTGCTCGGCTGCCTTGCCGTGACCCGCATCATGAAGTCCGTCGGCCATGTGCGCGCCTTTTCGGCACTCGCGGCGATCGCCTCGGCGGGAACGCTGCTTCTGGTGCTGGTCATCGATCCGGTGATGTGGTGCGCCGTGCGCTTTGCCGGCGGGTTCTGCTTTGCCGGCCTGTTCACCATCATGGAAGCCTGGCTGAATTCCGGCGTCACGAACACCGACCGGGCGCGGGTGCTTGCCATCTACCGGATGGTCGACATCGGCTCGGTGACGGGCGCCCAGTTCCTGATCCCGATCTTCGGCGCCGGCGGCTTTGCCATCTTCGCCATCATGTCGATGATGATCACCGTTTCGCTGGTGCCGGTTTCGCTCGGCGACCGCTCCAATCCGACGCCGCCGGAAGACGTCAAGCTCGATTTGGCGCGCGTCTGGCGGATCTCGCCGCTCGGCTGCTTCGGCTGTATCGCCGTCGGCGTCACAAACAGCGCCTTTCGCACCCTGTCGCCGGTCTATGCCGAGCAGATCGGCATGTCGGTCGCCGACGTCGTCACCTTCGTCAGCGTCGGCATTTTCGGCGGCGCCATCATACAATACCCGCTTGGCTATCTCTCCGACCGCTGGGACCGGCGCTCGGTGCTGCTGATGACGACGTGCTGTGCGATGGTGGCGGCACTGGCGCTGGCATTCGTGGCAGGCGGCAGCCCGTTTCTCAACTTCCTGCTCGTCTTCATCTTCGGCTGCTTCGCCATGCCGCTCTATTCGTTGTCAGCGGCGCATTCCAACGACCGCGCCGACAAGGGCGAGTTCGTGCTGATCAACGCGGCCTTGATGCTGTTTTATTCCTTCGGCGCCATTGGCGGGCCGTTCGCAGCCTCGACGGTGATGCAATTTTTCGGGCCGAGCGCGCTGTTCGTGTTCAGCGCCACCGTCTATGCGATCTTCGTGGCCGTCATCCTTTACCGGATGCAGGCGCGCTCCGCCGTGCCGGCCACCCATCGCAGCCGTTTTACGGCGCTATTGCGCACTTCGACGGTTTTTGCCCGGCTGGCGAAGCGGAATGCCGATCCCGATGAACCCGCAAAGCCTGGATAGAGGTGCTTGCGCTTGACGAAAGCGCGCGCGGCTGAAATTGAAAGAGACCCTATCCCTTGCCAAAAGCGATTTGATGCACGTCATCACCACCCAGAAAGAACTCGAGACCGCTATTGCCGCCTTCGAAAAGGCGGAATTCGTCACCGTCGACACCGAATTCATTCGCGAAACGACCTTCTGGCCGATCCTGTGCCTGATCCAGATGGCAGCGCCCGAGGTGACCGCGCTGATCGATCCGCTGTCGCCCGACATCGATCTGAAACCGTTCTTCAGGCTGATGGCCAACGAGGCGATCGTCAAAGTCTTCCATGCGGCGCGGCAGGACATCGAAATCATCGTGCATCTCGGCGATCTGGTGCCGCATCCGGTGTTCGACACCCAGGTCGCGGCAATGGTCTGCGGCTTCGGCGACAGCGTCTCCTACGACCAGCTGGTGCAGCGCATCACCGGAGCGCGGCTCGACAAGTCCTCGCGCTTCACCGACTGGCGCCACCGTCCGCTGTCCGAAAAGCAGCTCGACTACGCGCTCGCCGACGTCACCCACCTGATCGAGGTCTACAAGCATCTCAGCGCCGAGCTGGTGCGGGAAAACCGCGCCCACTGGCTGAACGAGGAGATGGACGTGCTGACCTCGCGCGAGACCTACGATCCGCATCCCGAGGATGCCTGGAAGAGGCTCAAGATGCGGCTGCGCAAGCCGCAGGAACTGGCGATCGTGCAGGCGGTGGCCGCCTGGCGCGAACGCGAAGCGCGCGAGCGCGACGTGCCGCGCGGCCGGGTGCTCAAGGACGATGCGATCTACGAAGTGGCGCAGCAGGCGCCGCGCGACGCTGCGGCGCTGAGCAAGCTGCGTACCACGCCGAAGGGCTGGGAGCGCTCGTCGACGGCGACGGCACTGCTTGGCGCGGTAAACGCTGCCCTTGCCCTGCCCAGGGAAGAGATGCCGAAGCTGCCGAAGAGCTTCCAGCCGCCGGAGGGGTCAAGCGCCGCGGCGGAGTTGCTGAAGGTGCTGCTGCGGATCGTTGCCGAAAAGGAGGGCGTCGCATCCAAGGTACTCGCCTCCAGTGACGACATCGACCGCATCGCTGCCGAGGGCGAGGAAGCCGACGTGCCGGCATTGCAAGGCTGGCGGCGCGCCGTCTTCGGCGAGGCCGCGCTCAAGCTTGTGCGCGGTGAACTCGCCATCAGGTTCGACAAGCGCAAGATCGCTGTGTTCGATTTGTAGCCTTGAGCTTGCTCAGACCAAGCCGAGCAGATGCAGCGCTAGCCATATCCATCCAAGTGCAAGAACCACCGCGCCCAGGTAGAATGCCCTGCTGCGCAGGATCAGCTGATTGCTGGTCAAGTGGACCGATGCGTGAAGATAGCGGGAGACGACAAAGATCCACATCAGTGCCAAGGTCAGATAATTGACGCCATTGGTCACGTGCAGCGTCAAGCATAAGACGTAGAAAAGCACCGGCAGTTCGAACTGGTTGCTCAGATTGTCGGCGACGGTGACGCTGGAACCAGGCTCCGTCGAGCGCGTCTTGAACTGGCCGGCCTTGGCTTCGCCCGATCTGACCGCACCATGGCGGCGCCGGCCCATAACGACGTAGACGATATAGACCAGCAGCACCTGCGCCAGCATCGGCCAGAAGATCGCGGTCTGGTTCAAGATGCCCCCTGTCTTTGTCACCCAGCCTTCAAGACCGTTTCTGAGCCATCAGAGTGAAAGCCGCAGTGACGGTCACTGGTATCGCCAGTAGGGCGAATTTGGTGACGATCAGCGCCGAGGCGAAGGATAGCGAATCCGGATTGGCCGACAGAAAATCGGACAAAAGACGAGCCACGGCGATATTCTGGGCATAGTCGGTAAGCAGGTAGGGCAGCACCAGCACAACCGCGAATATCGACTGGGTTTGCGCAGGCAGTGCACGGAAATTCTTCAGCCGCCGGCCCGTGGCCAGGATCAGGCTGACCATCGTCAGCGACAGCAGCGCCGGGAACAGCAGGTCGAAGGTCAGGTAATGCCAGACGAGAATAATTTCGCTGCCGCGCCGGCCGAGGGCTGTTAGCCAGGCCATGCCCTCATCCGGGGTGAAACCGGCATAGCGCATGTCGAGCGACGGCAGACCGCCGCTCAATTGGCGAAAATAGAGGAACTCCATTGCCGTCATGATGATGAAAACCACCACGGTGGCGACACAGAGTGCGGCCGCGTGGCGCGACAGCCGCAGGATCATTGCCGCCAGATTGCGCCAAGACGCATGACGGTCAGGCTCCGCCAGGATAATTCGGGCTTTCGCGGGTAATCGTGACGTCATGGGCGTGGCTTTCACGAAGTCCGGCATTGGATATCCGCACAAAAGTGGCGCGCTCGCGGAAATCGGCAAGGTCGCGGCCACCGACATAACCCATAGCGGCTTTCAGGCCGCCTGCAAGCTGGTGCAGCACGCCAGACACAGGTCCTTTGTACGGCACCTGCCCTTCGATGCCTTCCGGGACCAGTTTCAGCGTGTCGCGCACCTCGGCCTGGAAATAACGATCGGCGGAGCCGCGCGCCATCGCGCCGACCGAGCCCATGCCGCGATAGGCTTTGAAGGAGCGGCCCTGGTGCAGATAGACCTCGCCCGGGCTCTCGTCCGTGCCGGCCAGCAGCGAGCCGATCATCGCAGCACTTGCGCCGGCGGCCAGTGCCTTGGCGAGATCGCCCGAATATTTGATGCCGCCATCGGCAATGACCGAAACGCCGGATTTCTGCGCCGTCTCGACCGCCGACATGATCGCCGAGAGCTGCGGCACGCCGACGCCGGCGACGATGCGGGTGGTGCAGATGGAGCCTGGTCCGATGCCGACCTTGACCGCGTCGGCGCCGGCATCGATCAGCGCCAAGGTGCCTTCCGCGGTGGCGACGTTGCCGGCCAGGATGCGAACCGAGTTGGACAGTTTCTTGGCCCGCGTCACCGCATCCAGAACGCGCTGCGAATGACCGTGCGCGGTGTCGATCACGAGAAGGTCGACGCCGGCGTCGATGAGGCGCTCGGCGCGTTCGAAACCGTCATCGCCGACGCTGGTGGCGGCGGCGGCGCGCAAACGCCCCTGCGCATCCTTGGTGGCGTGCGGGTTGAGCTGCGACTTCTCGATGTCCTTGACCGTGATCAGCCCGACGCAATTGCCGTCCCGATCGACCACAACAAGCTTCTCGATGCGGTGCTGATGGAGCAGCCGCTTGGCCTCGTCCTGATCGACGTTCTCCTTGACCGTGATCAGGTTCTCGCGGGTCATCAGCTCATAGACCTTTTGCGCCGGATCGGACGCGAAGCGGACGTCGCGGTTGGTCAGGATGCCGACGAGCCGGCCGACCGTGTGGCCGCCGGTGCCGCCGTTCTCGACCACCGGAATGCCCGAAATGCTGTAGGTGCGCATCAGACCCAGCGCATCGGCAAGCGTCGCCTCGGGACCGATGGTGACAGGGTTGACCACCATGCCGGACTCGAATTTCTTCACCTGCCGCACCTGCTCGGCCTGTTCGGCCGGCGAGAAATTGCGGTGGATGACACCGATGCCGCCGGCCTGGGCCATGGCGATGGCGAGCCGCGCCTCGGTAACCGTGTCCATGGCGGCCGACAGGATCGGCACGTTGAGGTCGATGTCGCCGGCGATGCGGGTGCGGATGTCGGTCTCGCCGGGCATGACCTCGGAATGACCCGGCTGCAGCAGCACGTCGTCAAAGGTCAGCGCCAATGCGCCGGTGGACGTCTCGATGATTTTTGCCATGGCCAGCCCTCGGAATGCAGGAAAGGCGCTCGCCCTGGATGGACAGCGCCGACTCGTCTTCTTCCCTTTCAGGATTGGCGCTGGCTCGTAACACGTCCCGTGGCCGTTGAAAAGCCGATGGTTGTGTAGTGGCGAAGCTGCATTTTGCCCCAGGGGCTGCGGGACTTGCGGTCGCACAAACGTGACAGCAAATTAATACGACATCCGGGCCAAACCATGATAACCGCCCTACCTGTCGGTTTGGCCCCCAGGGCCGGCAAGCAATCGCGACGCACATTTCAAGGCCGGATCCATCGTGAACCGCACCATTCCGCTTATCCTGGCGGTCGCTCTATTCATGGAAAACATGGATTCGACCGTCATTGCGACATCGTTGCCGGCGATCGCCATCGACATCCACACCAGCCCGATCGCGCTCAAGCTGGCGCTGACCGCCTATCTGGTATCGCTGGCGATCTTCATTCCGATCAGCGGCTGGATGGCCGACCGCTTCGGCGCCAAGAATGTCTTCCGCGCCGCGATCGCCGTGTTCATCGTCGGTTCGGTCGCGTGCGCCATTTCCAATTCGCTGCCGGCTTTCGTGGTGTCACGTTTCCTGCAAGGTATTGGCGGCGCCATGATGACGCCGGTCGGACGCCTGGTGCTGGTACGCGCGACGCCGAAAAGCGAGCTCGTCGCCGCCATGTCGTGGCTGACTGTCCCGGCTCTGGTCGGCCCCCTGGTCGGCCCGCCGGTCGGCGGCTTCATCACCACCTATTTTTCCTGGCACTGGATTTTTCTGATCAATGTGCCGATCGGGCTGATCGGCATCTGGCTGGCCACGCGTTTCCTGCCGAAGACCGACGCCGCGCAGACGCCGCCGCTCGATCTCATCGGTTTCGTGCTGAGCGGGCTGGCGGCATCGGGCATCGTGTTCGGCCTGTCGGTGGTCAGCCTGCCGGCTCTGCCGCCAGTTGCCGGCTTTATCACCGTTGCCGTCGGGCTGGCATCGGCGGTGCTTTACCTGCTGCACGCGCGCCGCGCCAAGAATCCGCTGCTGGCGCTCGAGCTGTTTCGCAATCGGGTGTTCCGCGCGTCGGTGCTCGGCGGCGGACTGTTCCGCATCGGCATTGGTGCCGTACCTTTCCTGTTGCCGCTGATGTTCCAGATCGGTTTCGGGCTGACGCCGTTCCAGTCCGGCATGATCACCTTCGTCTCGGCGATCGGCGCCATAGGCATGAAATTCGTCACCGCGCTGATCTTCAGGGTCGCCGGCTTCCGCCGGGTGCTGATTTCAGGCTCGCTCATCGCTGCCGCGTCCATCGCCATCAACGGCCTGTTCACACCCGACACGCCCTATGGGCTGATCCTCGCCATGCTGCTCGCCGGGGGCTTCATCCGGTCGATGTTCTTCACCGGCATCAACGCGCTTGCCTATGCCGAGATTTCGGCCGCCGACACCAGCAAGGCGACGCCGATCACCGCGGTGTTCCAGCAGTTGGCGATCGCGCTCGGCGTGGCGCTGGCCGGCGGCATCCTGGAAGTGTCGACCAAGATCCATGGCGGCCCGCTGACGCTGAGCGACTTCCACACCGCCTTCTTCATCGTAGCGGCGGTGTCGGCGGCAGCCTCGCTGTCGTTCATGCGGCTGGCGCCGGACGCCGGCAATGCCGTGTCTGGACATGGCCGGCTGACACCGCCGAAGACGCTGGAGCCGGTGAGCCCGCCGGGGAGTTGAGAACCCCTTCCCTTCTCCCCTTGTGGGAGAAGGTGGATCGGCGCGCAGCGCCGAGACGGTTGAGGGGTGTTGGAAAAAATGAGGCGATGATAACTGCAAGCGTGTTGCCAAGCTGGAACACCCCTCATCCGACCTCGCTTCGCGAGGCCACCTTCTCCCACAAGGGGAGAAGGAAAGGGCGCTACCCCTTAAAATCCTTCGCCAGCAAATAAAGCTCCACCGATTCGTCGCGTGAGGCCGGCGGCTTGACGTGATGGACCGAGCGGAAATTCCGCTTGAGTCTCGCCAGCAATTCGTTCTCGGCGCCGCCCTGAAACGTCTTGGCCAGGAAATGCCCGCCAGGCTTCAATACCGACAGCGCGAAATCGGCCGCCACCTCGCAAAGATGCATGGTGCGGATGTGGTCGGTCCGCTTGTGGCCGGTGGTCGGTGCGGCCATGTCGGAGAGCACGATGTCGGGCTGGCCGCCCAGCGTCTCGGCCAGCCTCTCCGGCGCCTGCGGATCGAGGAAATCCATCAGCAGCACCGGCGCGCCCGGCACGGCGTCCATCTCGAGATAGTCGATGCCGACGACGTTCGGGTGTTCCGCGGTCGACTTGGTACGCGCGGCGGCGACCTGGCACCAGCCGCCGGGCGCCGCACCAAGGTCTATCACCTTCATGCCAGGCTTGAGCAAATGGTGCTTGTCGTCGATCTCGATCAGCTTGTAGGCGGCGCGCGAACGATAGCCGTCGGCCTTCGAGCGCTGGACATAGGGATCGTTGATGTGGCGCTGCAGCCAGCGGCGCGACGATTCCTTCAGGCCGCTTTTCTTCTTGATCTTCGTCTTCAGCACGCGAATGCCGGCGGAGCTCGGTCTTTCCGGTTTCTTGGTCATTGCTTGATTGCTTGTTTGAGCATGATCTTGTCCGAAAACCGGCAGCCACTTTTCGGGATCATGCTCTGCCTCGCCGCCAGACGCCGTCATCGGCCATCAATTCGCTCAATATGCCCTCGCGCAGGCCGCGGTCGGCGACACGCAGCCGCTCCGACGGCCAGACGGCGCGGATCGCCTCCAATATGGCGCAGCCGGCCAGAACCAGGTCGGCGCGGTCGGCGCCGATGCAAGGGTTGGCGACGCGTTGCTGGAAATCCCAGCCGACCAGTTTTTCGACCATGCGGTCGACGCTGTCGCGATCCATCCACAGCCCGTCGACGCGGCGGCGGTCATAGCGTTCGAGATCGAGATGGACGCCGGCCAGCGTCGTCACCGTGCCCGATGTGCCGAGCAAATGGAATTTCGGGCTGGCCAGGAGGTGGCTCAGCCGGTCGCGCCCGTCGAAGGCGCGCAGCCGCATTGCGACATCCTCGACCATGGCGCCAAAGATCTCGCGTGTCACCGTGCGGCCGCCAAAACGCTCGGCCAGCGAGACGACGCCGACCGGCAGCGACGTCCACGAGACGATATGGTTGGCAAGCCTTGGCGAGCGCTGACCGGTGAGGTCGATCAGCGCGATTTCGGACGAGCCGCCGCCGATGTCGAACAGCACGACGCCTTGCGTGTCGCGCTCGACCAGCGAACCGCAGCCCGACACCGCCAGCCGCGCCTCGGTCTGGCGGTCGATGATCTCGAGCTTCAGGCCGGCCTCGCGCTCGACGCGCTCGAGGAACTCGATGCCATTGGCGGCGGTTCGGCAGGCCTCGGTGGCGATCAGCCTGGCTTTCCTGACCTTGCGGTTGCGCAATTTGTCACCGCAGATCTTCAGCGCCTCGACCGCGCGGTCCATTGCGGCGTCGCCGAGCCGGCCATTGGCGGTAAGGCCCTCGCCCAGCCTGACGATGCGCGAGAAGGCATCGATGACGCGGAACTGGCCATGGCGCGTCGGCACCGCGACCAGCAGCCGGCAATTGTTGGTGCCGAGATCGAGCGCGGCAAACACCGGCAATTCCTGCAGCGGCGGCGGTGTGCGGGCACCTTGCCCCGGCCTTGGCGGAGCTGAGGGCGGAGGCGCGTAAGCCGCTGGCTGGGGCGGGCGCGCGGCCGGGGCCTCGTTGGCGGCGGGCACCGAAGCGCCGGCCGCCAGCGGACGAGTCTCGTCGCGTGCGAAAACCTTGCGCCCGCGCCGACGCTTGCGCCGTTTCTTGGGTTTGCCGTTCTGATGTGGGCCGTTCTGACCCTTGTGATCGTGGGACGTGTCGCCAGCCTGTCCATTGCCGGACCAGGGTTGCACCTGACGGCCGTAGCGTCCGGTGGATGGGCTTGCCTGGCCGGACGGCGTCGGCGAACCCCTGGACACGCCCACTTCCGGCGCGCCAGCGCCGGCGTCGTGGTCTTCCACTGTCGTTCCTTCCGGCGCCGCGCGAACCGGAGACCGGACGCAGCAGGCGCTTTTACATGTTCAAGTTGCCGCCAGACTATCAGCGCCGCGCCGGATCACCAAGAGCGCTCACGGCGAATTTTGCCGGCGGCATGAAAGCCGGCGACGTCGGTGAGCCCTTGTCCCCTTGGGAGAAGGGAAGGCGCGAGCGCCACAGCGCGCCTTCACGGTTGAATAGCCGGCTTCAATGAGGCATTTCTGAAATGAACCATTCGGAAGCGCGGGCGGTTTTCCTGCTGCGAACCGGAAAACGGGTACGGGCTGCAACGCATGATCGTCAGGCAATGAACTGGAGCCGCTATTTCTGGCCCGTCATCGGCATCGCCGCGGTGGTGTTCTCGCTGTGGCTGCTGCTGCACGAATTGCGCGGCATCTCGCTCGACGATGTCTGGGCCGGCATAATCGCCATCCCGGCGCGCGGCTGGGTGCTGGCGGCGCTGAGCTCGGTCGTCGCCTATGCCTCGCTCGCCGGCTACGACCACATCGCGTTGCTGCACATCGGCAAGAAAGTATCGTGGCTGTTCGTCACCTTCTGCTCGTTCACCACCTACGCGCTGTCGCACAATATCGGCGGCTCGGTGTTTTCCGGTGCGGTGATCCGCTACCGCGCCTACGGCACCAGGGGCCTGACCGGGCAGGACGTCGGCATTCTGGTGGCGATCTGCTGGATCACCTTCGTGCTGTCGACGCTGTTCGTCTCAAGCATCGTCCTGCTGCTCGAGCCCGAGGTGATCGACCGGTTTTCCGGCATACCGCATCACCGACTGGCGCAAGCAGGTGGGTTCGCCATGCTGCTCGTGGTGGCGGCCTATATATTCGGCAGTTGGCTGCATCTGAGACCACTCAGGATCGGCAGCTTTCAGCTGCACTACCCGGCGCTGCCGATCGTGGCGCGGCAATTGCTGGTCGGCCCGATCGAGCTGCTGGCGGCGGCGGCGATCATCTTCTTTGCCCTGCCCGCCACCGGCAATCCCGGCTATTTCGTCGTGCTCGGCGTGTTCCTGGTGTCGTTCTCGATCGCGCAGATCTCGCATGCGCCGGGCGGGCTGGGCGTGTTCGAGGTGGTGTTTCTCGCGGGCTTGTCACATATGGACCAGGTCGGCGTGCTGGCGGCGCTGCTGGTGTTCCGGCTGTTCTACCTGATCATCCCGCTGCTGATCGCGCTCGGCGTGGTGCTATTCTTCGAGCACTCGCAATACAGCCGCAGCGAGAGTTGAAGCTTGGGCAATCGCGTCAGGCCTGATGACGACCGTGAGAAGATCAATCCTCAATGTCGGCGCCGCCCCTCAACCCCCTGCCGGGACCTTCTCCCCGTGAAGAACGGGGAGAAGGGGCTCGGACGCAACGCTGGCGATCCCCTCTCCCCGTCCTCCACGGGGAGAGGGTGAGGGGCAGCGCAAACGCCGGCAGGAGTGACGACAGGGCAAATCTGAAGCAACCGCGCCGATTGAAATGCCTACGGCAGGGTTGACTATTTTCCGGCGGCGGCTACAAGGCACGCGCGGCGACATCGTCGCCCTGCCCGCGTGGTTTTCAACGGCCGCGCCTGCTGGGGAATAGGTTAACGGTAGACCCACGGACTCTGACTCCGTTAGTCCTGGTTCGAATCCAGGTTCCCCAGCCAGCTTCTTTTTTCGATAGAAACAACTACTTAGATCATTCCCGAAAATGGCATGTGTTACAACCATGCGGATGATCCGCATTGTATTCTATCCGCATCATTCGGACCGGGAGGTGGCATGAATCTTCGATGGTCAATAAACCTGCTTGAGGACGGCGCTGTCGTCACTCAGGAAGGCGAATATCTCGGAACTTGGGGAATCGATGAGTCGGACGCGATATATGAATTCACGCCAGACGGTGCAGCTGAGCCGTTGCTGTGCAGTGGATTTGTGAAGTTCCTATGCGATCGCATTGAACAATGGCACAGCCTGCAACAGAGCGGCGGCGCGTGAGCCACTCGCGATCGAAGCTGTCAAGTGCCCGCGTCCGCGCACGACGTTGATCCTTACACTCGCTGGAGGGCTGAGCACACTACATCTAGGAATGTTCCGCGCATGTTCACGTGATACGACGAATTACGGTGACAGTGCACGTTTCCCGTGTCGCCCTCTCCAGTATTGCCGCGTCGCCGATATTACGATTTTGATGCACCCCTTGGGACCGAGATCGGGCAAATCGGCAAAGCCGTGAGAACCCGGAAAACGAGGCACGCGGCGAAAGAAATGGTGCACTGTCACCGTAGTTCCTAAAACCTCTCCGGCAACCCTTCTACTCCCCGACAATGGACGTCGGCGGGCGTGCCGAGGTTATCGGATCGGCATGACGAAGGACGATCCTCCACGTGCCTTCCTCGCGCCGGAATATGGTGGTGACTCGAAGCGCAATCGGCACCAGTTTGTTGCCACCGCCGACCTTGGATTGGAACCGCTCGACCTCGATGATGTATCCCAAGTCGGCTGTCGCATACTCCGAGATGCGCTCAAAGCCGATGGCCTTGCCGTGCCGGTAATTGGTGGCGGCCCGTTCCATGGTCTCAGCGGCCTTTCTCCATCCCTTCGCCGGCGGGCCAAAGGGATTGGCAATAATGACGTCGTCCTGTCGCGAGTAGAGGTTTTTCAAGGGCTCAGGATCGCCCTTTACGAAGGCATCCAGAGCCAGATGATCCTGCTCGATAAATTTCGTCAGGTCGGAGGCTAACATCTTAACATCGCCCCATGATTAAAAAGAGAACTCTATCAAGCACTTCATCCGCCCTTCGCTTTGCCGTAGGCGTTCGGTCCGGAGTATAGATCAGAATTACGGTGAGTGCACTTTTTACCACGTCGCCCCCGCCGCATGGTGCACCTCGCCGGCGTTCCCGGTCTGCCGCATCGCGGGGCAAATCGGCAAAGCCGTGAAACCCGGAAAACGAGGGCAGGCGGCGAAAAGAAAATAGTGCACTGTCACCGTAATCCCCTCCTTGCAAAGGGCCGAAAGTGTAACCCATGTCCCGGAACGAACTGTCACCCATGTCTCGGGAAGGGCATAAGACAGATCAACCAGCGCTTGAACCGCTGGTGAACAATCGCTTCAATGTATGGCGGTATTCTTGTCCCGATTGTGATCAAGCACTCGCCCGAGCCTAATCTCGAAACCGTATTTGCAGACCAATGCCATAACCATCTCAGAGAGTACACGCCTGTGCTCGTCTGTGCGTGCCTCTTCGTAAACCGACCTGACTTCTGGCGCTGCTCTCGCGAGCAGCGGGCTAATACGCCCTAATATGTATTGCGATGTATTCAGGTGCTCGGCAAAGATAATCTTCGTCCCCACGCCACTTAGCTGGCGAAATAATTCATCGAGCAAGTCCTCTCGATGTCGATAATGTGGGAAAAGCGGCCCGAGGAAGGCATAAGTCGGGATATTAGCGAGGTTTAGTTTGGCGAGCGTGCGCAGACGCTCCGTAGCCAAGGGTGCGTGCGCCTCCATGAAGCGGCCAATATCATCATCAGTGGTGGTGACAGTGACACCGACCTCCTTCATTCCTATCTCATTGATAACATCAATGTCCCGGAGTACTAACGGGCTTTTTGTAAGAATACTTACAAGGCCTGGATACGCCATATCACGTAAGACTTCTAAGATTCCGCGGGCTAGCCGATACTTCTTTTCAGGACCTTGCCACGCGTCTGTGACTGAGCTTAGCAAGATCGTCGAATTGCGTTTGCCGTCTGGAAGACGTGCTACCTCACGTCTGAATATTTCTATCGCATTTGTCTTGACAGCCAGGTAATCCCCCCATGCTTCGATGGGCTCGGCGAGAAACCGGCCCATGAAACTCGCGTAGCAATACGAACACCCGAAACTGCAACCCATATAAGGGTTCACGACGTAGTCGCTCGCTGGTAGCTTAGACTCGACCAGGATCGACTTGGCTTGTATTTCACTCACCCGCATTTTTGCCTCCGGCGGCGGTAGATTGCACGCGGGTGCACGCGTTACGGCGAGCGGGTACGAAAATGAATACAGTCATAGCTGCAAATGCCGCCAAGATTGATCCAATCATGGGCAAAACAGCCTCGTTCAAATGCAAGAGCAACACGCCGGCAAGCGCTGTAATCACACCAACGATGTGGCCGATATCTTCTGCCTGTTCCAGCCGCTCGTGGGAATGGCGATTGGCTTTTTGCACGAGAGCCAAGGAGTATACTGTCCCGCCCCCTAGTCCAGATAGCACCCAAAGCAAGAGAACTCCCAATGAAACGTCACTCAGGTAGGAAAGAAGTCCAAGGAGGGGCACCAAACCGATGTGGCCGACAACGAATACGGTCCTTGGCGGGTAGCAATGCCAAACTGCTTCGGCCGAGAGATAGCTGACCCACCCGCAGGCAAACCAAAATCCGACAAGTGGCGTATTCCCGAGATCCGCGCGAGCCAAAAGTAATGGCATGGCATAACAATAGGAGAAATAGTGCGCTTGGTGCAGCACCATGGCCATTTTGATGGCACTGTTCGGCCCGGAGACCAACGCTGGGTCGCGGCGTGAAGACGATCGATGCCTCAATGCAAGACCGGCGCTCAGCGCCACTCCGACTATCGGAAGCCAGATGATGGTCGGCAGCAAAGTAGCTGCAATGAAGCCCAAGACGCGTGAAGCTCTCTTCTCGGCGGTCGAAGGCAAGTCATTTCCGGCCCCAGTATTGAATCTGCGCCGGATCGCCTGCAGCGACCAGCTCAAAAAACTGATTGCCGCGAACCATGGGATCGTCGCGACTTCTGTACAGCTGAGCCCGAGTGCACCGAGTAACGACGTTACTACGAGCACAGGCCCGACCGTCAAAGTTGCTGGACGAGGCGCCGCATTGCCGATTTGGTAGGCCAATCCAGCGAACAACAGAGCCGAAATGCTAACATCTCGCCGCAACAAATCGGCGATCGGCCCGAGTTCGAGAAGACTGGCGGCGACCGCGAGCGCTAACGCCCAAGGCATTCGGCCACTAAGGAGACGTGCGCCAGTCAAGAAATTGGCTCCATGCGGATTGCCCCTTCATGCGGGCAGTATTGTTCGCAAAAACCACATCCGTAGCAGGAATCATCAATGTTCGGTATGCTGTTCGGTTGCTCACTGATGAAAGGGCAGAACGCCAGCTTCGTGCACACGCCACATGGTTGGCATTTCGATTCGTCGATGACTGCATGGACGGGAGTAGTGTGTTCGGGCGAAGAGCCATCACGCGATCGCAATGCTATGTTCCGCGCGCTGCCAATGTTGCTATAACCTTGCTCCGACAGGAGCGCCGCTAACTGGTCGTTCACGCGGCGTATCCAGTCGTAACCATGAATCATAAGCTGCGTCGCAATTTGAGCGCAACCCGCGCCAAGCATTATTGCCTCAAGGATGTCCGATGCGCTCCGCAAGCCGCCGCCAGCACATATCTGGGAAATTCCTGCGTCGGCGAGTACTCGTGTATATTGAAGCGTAATAGGCTTCTGCCAGTCGCCGAATAGTGAGCATTCTAACCCACCGCTCCACGCGTCAATTGTGGGGTTGCCGTGTGGTGAGAGCGGTGGCGGTACACGTATAGAATCCAACAGGAAGACTGCGTCAAACAACGTCGGCTCGAACGCCAGTGCAAAACGATGCGCTGGAATGTCTATGTTCAACTTAGGTCCGAACGGCACCGGCAAGGCGGCTCTGGCGCGACCGAACAAGGCGCGAAGACCTGCGATTGCTGCGTCGCTGCAGCGCGGTTGAGGTAAATAAAAGAGGTCAAAATGTACCATGCTGGCACCTACTTCGACCAACTGAAGTGCTGCCTCGACCGGCGCATCCGATTGGGGATCAAGTACCCCAACACTTGCGATGATCGGCACGTCGGTTACTTGGCGTACCGCCTCCGTCATCGCCCGTCCTTCAGTGAGAGTAAGCGTCTCGCTTGCGAAGCTGCCCTGAATCCAAAGGCCGCGTTGATTGCGCTGCACACGCCGCGGAATGTTTGGCCAGGCGGTCCTTGCGTAATCGACGATGGACTTTGTCACGATCGCGCCGGCGCCGGCGTTCGCGCAGGCAAGCATGGCTGCTGCCGACTCGGTGGGCGGGCCAGACGCAGCGATGATGGGACTTTTCAGCTTCAGCCCAGCAAACGCTGTCACCAGAGTTGAATCCGTCTTCTCCATAGACTTCTCTATTCCGCAGCCACGGAAACGGCCAACCGGGCGTCATAGAGCGGGTCGGCTTTGTCGAAGAGCCGATCAAACGGTGACGCTCGCTCTGAGAATTGGTAGGTGAATATCTTGCAGTGGCCGAAATTTTCATCGGCGCGGTCGCGGATCGCCTTGACGCGAGGGGAGTCCAAAATGTCTGAAAGCGGCGTCTCCGCCAAGTTGCCGAGCACGAATACGTCGTCGAGCGGCTCCCCATGACCGTTGATTGCCCATGGCGACGCCAGCAGCACACCACGCGGCGTGAGGCCAAACGATTCTCGGACGAAGTCGCATGGGTTTGGATAATTCGCAAGCCCGTCAGCCGGACGGCCCTCGATATGGCGAAGCGCGCATTGCAGCTTCACAGTTGGCGAGCCGAGGCGTCGTTCAAGCGCGCGCAGTTGCGCTATTACAGCGCGATACTCATCCGCAGCCAATGTTGTGTCCGCGGCTACGTGGCCGCGCCCTACCGTAAACAGCCGCATCAACAGCAGCTTATCTATACCGGCATTGTGCAACTGCAGATAAAGTCGCTCGACGTGCTCCGGCATACTTGTCGGGCGGGTGATCGGAAATTCCGCGCGCGTCGCTGCACCCAGTCTCGCAAGGTCCCGCCCGAGTGCGAGATTTCGCGAAGCGTAGGTCGGCGGCCTGTTGGCCACATCGTCTGGGGATGCGCTATCGAATGTGAAATTGAACTCACCTACCAAGGGTACAATCTCCGGGAGCCCAATTCGCGCCATGCCGGCGCCGGTTGCGGTGAGCGAAACGTTGCCGCGGCCGAGCTTAGCGCTTGCGGCCTTCAACACATTGAAATTGTCAGAGACAACCAGTGGATCACCACCGGAAATATCAAGGCGCACACCGTCGACATCGATATTCGAGACAATTTTCAGTTTTTGATCAAGTGATAATTCCCGACCTTGCTCCTGGAGGGCACGGGCGGCAACATCATAAATGCTTTCGGAGCGATCTGACCGGAGGACACGCTGCTCAGCCGCAAGTCCGTGGGTGCGAATGAGGACGTATTCACCTTTTCTGGTTACATGCGCTGCATCCACACAGCACACCGCGCAATCGTGCGGGCACACCAAAGTCATGTTGTATATGATGTCCAGCGCAGGTCTCATGTCCGCTGCTCCTTTCAAACCCGCGATCACAAACGAAAAAAATAGGGCCCCAGTCGAAAGCGCGCCCTAACGGCCGCCATGGCGACTGAGGCCCTACACGCGTTGTCCGCGGTCTCAATGAAAACTGGGTCTATCCTCGATCTGACAGATACATGGAACCCCAGGTTCTGTAAGGTTTGCGAACAAGCGCCTCAACAACTCCACAAAATACTTTTTGTGTTATGCTATCTGACGGCTCACGCGGGTCGAAGAGCCGACTTGACATCTGGGTGTTGATCCAAAATGTTAACGTCTATTTCTGTCACTCCTAATGATCGCATCTCTGATACGATTGCAGAAAAATCTTTTGACCCAAGAAAAGCTGCTGCATCTTCTGAGGATCTAAAGGTGTCTACTGCCATATCTTTACCAGTTGATATTCCAGAAAAGGCATTATACTCTACAATTCCTTTTTGCTTTAGAACGACATTTCTCCATTCGGCAGCTCTTTTATCTGACGATACCGCTTTCACTTGATCAGATGGGTTCTGCCACGTCATTACAATTATTGCCATTTCTTCCTCCATTGCTAGCGAACAGCCTCTACGGCACGAGTCATCACGAAGTAGTCTGCCACGGACTTCTGTTCCTGTCCGAGAGGGGCAGCTGCTTTCCGCGACGAACCAACAGCGAATGATCAATCCCAAGGATCTTGCGGACACTCGCCAGCGCCGCCTCATTCACCTCAATATACGCGACGATGTACCATTCGCCGTTTTCTTCCCTCGCCATGCCCATCGGCTCGGCGCGCCACTTGAGCGCGCCATGGTGGGGCATGAAGTAGGTTTCCTGGATGCCGCCGACGGCGCTGAGGCCTTCGTCGAGAGCGTATTCCATCACCGCGCAGCACAGCTGCGTCAGCGTGCCCCTCAGTCCAGCAGTGCGTTTGTCGGGAACGACGAATGTGCGCGTCCATTCGGCCCAGTCGGGACGTCTGGGGACGCCCGATTTTTCGCACATGTGAGAAAAAACCTCCGAGACCATATGCGGCTCGCTCGTTGGGATCAATCGAGCCGAAGTCACTACGCGACCGTCTTCAATACCAAGCAGGTAAGTCGCCGCGTCGGTATCGAATTGGTCCAGCTCGCGACCGTCCGGGCTCGGAGGGCGCCAATGTTTCTGGTGCACGAAGAAGTCGTGCCGGCGGCGCAGAAACTCGTCGAATTCGTTTTCATAGAGATGCTTGTTATGCGCATTGACTACGTGGGCCGTTATCATGGCGCGATCCCCCGATCGTTCTCGCAGGGATACTCGCAGTCGCGCTAATATACGTCACCTGTCCGATGGGACAGTTGACGCGTTTTAGGGGTGGATCAGGCGCCGGCGCACCGCTTCGACGACCGCTTGCGTGGTCGTTGCGACGCCAAAAGCCTCGCGAGCCCGTGTCGAATGCCATTTGACCGTGCGCTCGGTCAGGCCGAGAATCTGGGATGTCTCAGACGATGTCTTGCCGGCCGCGGCCCACAAGAGCACTTCTTTTTCGCGGTCGGTCAGCACGCCCTCATGGTCATCATCGTCATTCGCCAAGGCCTGGATCGACATGCCCGCGTATACCGCCATCGTCACCAGTTGCACTTGATGGCGCGGCGACAGGGCGCAGGCCTTCGCGGAAGAGGCAAACGACAGCACGGATTGCCAATGATGAACGCTGAGCATCGGTACGGCGAAGCCGCTGCAGATGCCGAACTCAGTCGCCTCGCCGGCAATGCGTCGTGAGCCCTCCGTATCCGACCATTTTGCCGGAACTTCCGACCAAAGGAACGGCTTCAAGGTCTTTGCCGAGTAAATGCAAACACCATCAGCCGCGGCATGCTCGGCCTCGACATAGCGTTCGAACCAGCCGGCCGGCCAGCCATTCAGTTCGACCATCGGTGCAAGCTTCTGCCCACCGAGCGGCACCCCGCTCAGGATAAGGTGCTCGAAGCCGAGATTCCTCACGGTCTCGAGAAGGTCGCCCAGCAGCGGCCCGGTAGCTGTATGTTTCCTGCAGCGTTCGACAAAGTCGAACACATCTGAATCGATCATGACAGAGACCCCCCGTCTCCACGCCCGAAAACAAAGCTTATCTTAAATTAGAGACTTCGAATACTCCCAATAAGTGTGTCCGCGACGCAGGACGCGTGGACCAAAATCAGCTAGATCAGCCGGATTGTAGTCAGCAACACAGGACCCCCAAGCATGACGCCATCACTGCCGAAACGAAACGAGCCGTTCCGGGCTGGCGAAACCGCGCTGCTGCTGGTCGACATGCAACGGGTCTGGCTGGAGCCGGGTGCTGATCCGGCGCATCCGGAGCGCGGTCCCGATCACTATTTCTACCGGCAGACGGCGTCGCAAACGATCCCCAACCAGGAGCGCCTGCTGGCGGCGGCGCGGGCCAACGGCGTCGAGGTGATCCACACGATCATCCAGAGCCTGACCGAAGACGGCCGCGACTGCTCGCTCGACCACAAGCTGACGCCGATCCATATCGCGCCGAGCCGGCCGGAAGGCCTGCCGGTGCCGTCGCTGGCGCCGGTCGGCGACGAGATCATGCTGCCGAAGACCTCGTCGGGCGTCTTCAACTCGACCAACATCGACTATGTCTTGAAAAACCTCGGCGTGCGTTATCTGATCGTCGCCGGCATCATGACCGACCAGTGCGTCGACATGGCGGTGCGCGATGCCGCCGATCGCGGCTACCTCGTCACCTGCGTATCCGACGCCTGCGCCGCCGCCTCGCAGGAGCGCCATGACGGCGCGCTCGAGGCTTTCGGCGGCTATTGCTGGATCGCGGATACCGCTATCGTTACTGCCCGTTTCGAAGCCTTGGGAAAAGCTGCATGACCGTCGAACCGCTGGTTGCCGTCGTCACCACCGATCTGTCGGCGATCACGCGCGGCCGCTCGGTCGTCGAAAGCAAGCTGCAGAAGATCGCCGCGACCGGCGTCGGCTGGCTGCAGGCCAACCTGTCGCTGACGCCGTTCAACTCGATCGTCGATCCCAATCCGTGGGGCTCGTCAGGCGATGTGCGGCTCGTTCCCGATCTCAACGCGCGGTTTCGCACGGCGCTGACCGGATCGGCGACGCCTTTCGACATGGTCGCCGGCAACATCGTCGAACTCGACGGCAGCCCGTGGGTCGGCTGTACGCGGACCATGCTGAGCGATGCGCTGGCGGAGTTGAAGACAGCGGCCGGGCTTTCCGTCATCGCCGCCTTCGAGCATGAATTCCATATCGAGGGCGACTTCGGGCCGGCTCATTCGATGTCGTTGGCCGCACTGCGCCGCGCCGACCCGTTTGCCGCCAATCTTATGGCGGCGCTGGCGGAGGCCGGCGTCGCGCCCGAAGTGGTGATCGCCGAGTTCGGCACCGACCAGTTCGAGGTGACGTGCGAGCCGGCCGATGCGCTTGCCGCGGCCGATCGCGCCGTCGCCATCCGCGAGATCACGCGCGAAGTCGCGCGATGTGCCGGCTGGCGGGCGAGCTTCGCGCCCAAAACCGCTCCCGATGCCGTCGGCAACGGCGTCCACATCCATTTCAGTTTCGTCGAAGACGCCGGCAAACCGGCGACCTACGACCCGGCCCAGCCGGGCGGCCTTTCCAGCCAGGCCGCTTCGTTCTGTGCCGGTGTGCTGCGCCACCTGCCCGCGATCACCGCCATGACGGCGGCGAGTGTGTCGTCCTACTACCGGCTGAAGCCGCATAGCTGGAGTTCGTCCTATACCTGGCTTGCCGATCGCGACCGCGAGGCGAGCCTGCGCATCTGCCCGACGGTGACGATCGGCGGGCGCGATCCTGCGCGGCAGTACAACATCGAATACCGGGCAGCCGACGCCACCGGCAATCCCTATTTGTCGCTGGCGGCGATCGTGCGCGCCGGGCTGGAGGGGCTGAAGGCCAAGCTGCCGGCGCCGCCGCTTGTCTCGGGCGACCCGACACAGATGAGCGTTGCCGAGCGCAAGAAGCTTGGCCTCGTGCAGCTGCCGGAAACGCTGCCGGCGGCACTCGACGCGCTCGTCGCCGACAAGACCGTCACCGGATGGTTCGCGCCGGTGTTCGTCGAGACTTTTGTCGGCCTCAAGCGGCATGAGACCGAGCGCCTCGCCGGTCTCGACCCGGTGGCGGTCTGCGATCTCTACCGGACGCTGTATTGATGGCTGAGCCGCTTGCCAGCGCCATCCTACCGGAAGGTTGGCCACCCGCGGTCGACGCAATCAACGAAACGGGGCGTTCCGATATCGTTCTGATATGCGAGCACGCGTCCAATCACATCCCGGCCGAGTATGCGCGGCTCGGTCTCGACAGCAGCCATTTGCAGCGCCATATCGCCTGGGACATCGGCGCCGCCGAAGTGACCCGCGCCCTGTCGAAGCTGCTCGATGCTCCGGCTTTCCTCAGCTCCTATTCGCGGCTTTTGATCGATCTCAACCGGCCGCTTGGTTCCGGCGGCAGCATTCCGGTGCAATCGGAGGACACGGACATCCCCGGCAATGTCGGCCTCGATCCGGAGGAACGAAGCCGGCGTGCCGAAATCATGTTCGCGCCGTTTCATGACCGCGTGGCCGCCCATCTCGACGACCGGGCGAAGCAGGGCAGACCGACGCGGATCGCGACGATCCACTCCTTCACGCCGGTCTTTCTCGGCATTGCGCGGCCCTGGCACGCCGGCGTGCTTTACGACCGGGCAGTCGATTTCGGCCAGGCAGTGCTTGCCGGCCTGCGCGCCGACGGTGCGCTCAACGCCGCGGCAAACGAGCCTTATGCGATCAGCCGCGACGGCGACTACGCCATACCGGTCCATGGCGACGATCGCGGCATTCCCGCGGTCCTCATCGAGATCAGGCAGGACCTGCTGGCCGGCCGCTCCGGCATCGAGGGATGGGCGAAGCGGCTGGCCACAGCGTTACCGGCGCAGACAAAGGCTTTATGAACAAGCTCGGCTGCTCGAGCGCAACACGAGATGGCACCCGGTGAAAAGCCTCCACCCGTCCTCAGGAGAAGATTTCCGCCAAGTCTTCGACGCTCGTGCCTTCCTTGACCTGGCGCAGCTCGACATAGCTGACGGCGATGGCAACGGAAAACACGACTTGCTCGACCGCGCGCGCCAGAGCGTCCAGGAAGAACACGAGCGGAATGCCTAAGTGGGATAGGACGCGGCCCAACGTGAAATTTGTTGCGACCAAAGCTACGAACAGGGGGAACCAGAGACTGAGCAGAGACCAACGGCTGCCCTTGGAAAGATCGCGGCTGCGGCCCAAACTCGCGAATACCCCCAGTTTTTCCTGAATCAGAACCGGTATCGCTACAACCCAGAGAACCAACAACAAAAATCCCGGAACGACGAGCAGCACGAGGCCGACTGTGAAGCCAATGTTGACAATCAGCGAAATGCCGATTGCCGGCAGCAGGAGTGCCACGGCCGTCCCGATGCAATCACGCATCGACGGCCGCTTGCCGCTCAAATCCTCGATGGCAGCGCGCGTCAAAGCCACCTCCAGCAAGGACATGAGGACAATATAGCCGATCGCGCCAACCACCGTGAGCGCGACCCGTTGAACCGAGAATTCCGGGCCGCCATGCTCGACATTCGTAACGGTATTCCTGAACCAGAGCGCAAATACGAATCTCGGCAGGGCGGAGAAAATCAAGGCAAGCCCTAGGCAAAGAACGGGATTGCGTCCGATGACGGCAAAGCTGTCGTTGAAAACCCTGCCGATGCGAAATTTGTCGGGCTGTTCCAGCGTTATTGACGCCACGATATTACCTATCCAGTCCAGACCGATCCTGACGCGATGAAGGCAGCAAATCCCTTGCCGCTACGAGAAGATTTCCGCCAAGTCTTCGACGCTGGTGCCTTCCTTGATTTGTCTCAGCTCGACATAGCTAACGGCGATGGCAACCGATATTACCGTCGACACGACCGTTGACACAACGGCGCTTCCAATCGCGCCCACAATCAGGCCAACGGTCGAGAGGCTGCCGGTAAGGGCGAAAGCCAATCCAAACACCAAAGCGAATGCCATTTGGAAGGCAATCGCCACCAAGAACAGAATCAGCAAAAGGCCGAATAGTGACCAGCGGCTGCCCTTCGTCAGGGCGCGGCTCCGCGACATCGAGCCAAACACGCCAAGGCGCTCCTGGATCAGCACGGGTACGGAAACCGATATACCAAGCAACCACATGATGCCGGGAACAAGCAGCATCACGAACGCGATGATCGTCCCGAAGATCGGGATAATCAGCCCTGCGACGGCAATCGCAACAACCCCGAGGACCATGACGAAAAAGACCACCAGCCCGATCCCAAGCGTCGGGAATATGCAGCGTAAAGCTATTTGGATGCAGTCACCGATTGCCGGGCGCTTGCCGTTCAAGTCTTCTATCGTCGCCCTCACCAGTGATGATTGAAACAACAAAGCCAGCACAAGATATATCAAGCCAAAAGCCACCGATATTAACGAGTTGCGTAGAATCGCCGAGGGATCGGCAACAGCCAGAGTTTCGGGACTAGCAATATTGATGTTGGCAAAATTGCTGTAATTCCAAAGGTTAAGCACCAGTGCCGGAAGGGCGGAAAAAAGAGCCGCTAGTCCGACCAACAGACCCGGATTGCGGCCGATAACCGCAAAACTGTTGCTGAAAACCCTGCCGATGCGAAACTTGTCCGACCGTTCCAATGTCGTTGAAACCATGATGCGTCCCCCGCTTAATCACCGCATATCGGCTGGTGATCCCCGCATTAAATGTGCCAACATTGGAGGTCGACGTCTAGTCCACTTGCAATTGTCTTGCCGCATTGCCAGTGTCGGCTGGGGAACCACAGGTTGCAGGGGAGAGGGTGGCGGTGGCACAGCCAGGCACAGCGGAAGCCGAACGGCTGACCAATCTGCACAAGCAGCTGATCGCCGATGAGTCGATCCAGTTCGACCTGCCGGCCTATGTGCCGCCGAAGCCGCCCGAATGGCTGAAACCGCTACAGGATTTTTTGTCGTCGCTCGGTCCCTACATGATCTATCTGTTCTGGGGGGCGGTGATATCGGGCGTCGCAATCATCCTGCTTCTGGTCTTCCTTGAGGTGAAAGGCATCGCCTGGCGGCTGCCGTGGCAGCGCGCCCGACCCGAAGTCGAAGACGAAGAAGCCTGGCGCCCCGACGCCGGCGCCGCGCAGATCCTGTTGTCGCAAGCGGATGCGCTGGCTGCACGCGGCGACTATGACGAGGCGGTTCACCTTTTGCTTCGGCGCAGCGTCGCCGATATTGCCGGCCGGCTGCCGGACTTCCTGCGCCCGTCGCTCACCGCGCGCGACATCGCCAATGCCCCTTCCCTGCCGGGAAGGGCGCGCCATGCGTTTACCGAGATCGCCCGCATTGTCGAGGCGGCGCTGTTCGCGCGCCGGCCGGTCGGCGCGGAAGGCTGGCGGCTGGCGCGCGGCGCCTATGAACGTTTCGCCTTCCGGGATGCCTGGACGTGAGCGCACCGGCGGTCGAGGCACAGGAGCCGTTCAATCGAAAAACGCTGTTTTGGGGGATTTTCGCCAGCCTGCTTGCGGCGGCCGGTTTCTTCCTGCTGTCCACCTATGCTCCCGATTTCCGGCAGCCCGGCAATGGCGGCGCCACGCCGCTGTCGAAAAGCGGCGTCGGCTACGCCGGCCTGGCGGAATGGCTGCGGCTCACCGGCGAAGCGCCCTTGATGGCGCGGACCGAAGACGACCTTGCCAGAGATATACTGCTGATCGTCACCATCTCGCCCGACAGCGATCCGGAGGCGCTCGACCACATTCTTGAGCTTCGCGATGACCGCGAGACTCTCTTCGTGCTGCCCAAATGGCAGACCTTGCCCCTCCAGCAGCATGAGGGATGGAAGATGAAAATCGAGCGTTTGCCCGACACCGTAGTCAACGATTGGCTCGGCCGGATCGCCAAGGCCAAGCTCGGTGTCGGCAGGAGCACCGTCGAGCAACTCGAGATCCGGGGCCATCTCGTCGCCGCGCCGCAAGACATGCAATGGGTTGCCGACGATCACCCGATCATTGCGGCAGGCAGCGGCAAGGCTGTCCTCATCGAATTCCAAGACAAACCCTTTTTCATCCTGACCGACCCCGACCTAATCAACAATTCCGCGCTTGGAGATGCCGACAAGGCGGCCGCGGCGCGCGACCTGATCCAATGGCTGCGGCCTGGCAAGGGTCTGGTCATGTTCGATCTGACACTGCACGGCGGGGCGCGGAAATATGACCTCGCCAAGCTTCTGGTCGAGCCGCCGTTCCTGGCGCTGACACTGACGATCCTGATCGCTGCGGCGCTGGCGTTCCTGCATGGCCTTGGCCGGTTCGGCCCGCCGCGTATCGACCAGCGCGCGATTTCCTTCGGCAAGCGTGCGCTGGTCGATACGACGGCGATGCTCATGCGGCGTGCCGGCCGGCTGGACGAACTGGGAGGCCGCTATGCGGCCTTGATGCGGGTACGCGCCGGCGCGCTGCTCGGCGCACCGCAAGGGTTGCAAGGCAAAGCGCTCGACCACTGGCTCGACTCTCGCGATAAGGAGCAAGCCGGCGGCTTCACGACGCGCTCGCAAGCGGCCGGCGAGGCGAAGAATCTGACGCAGATGCAACAGGCAGCAGAACGGCTGCATGACTGGACGGCAAGGAGGCTCGGTGAACGTCGATGATGTGAAGGCCCTGGCGACACGGATCAGGGAAGAAGTGGCCAAGGCGATCACCGGGCAGCACGATACGGTCGACCTGATGCTGACCGCCTTGTTTGCGGGCGGGCATATCCTGCTGGAAGGTCCTCCGGGCACGGCCAAGACAATGACGGCGCGCTGCTTCGCCCAGGCGCTTGGGATCGCCTACGGGCGGATCCAGTTCACGCCGGACCTGATGCCCGGCGATATCGTCGGGTCGAACATCTACAACTTCCAGACCGGGCAGTTCACGCTGACGCGCGGCCCGATCTTCTGCGATCTCCTGCTTGCCGACGAAATCAACCGCACGCCGCCCAAGACGCAGGCCGCACTGCTCGAGGCGATGCAGGAGCATGCGGTCACTTTCGACGGCACCACGCATTCGCTCGGCCGCAATTTCATGGTCGTCGCGACCCAGAATCCGATCGAGCACCAGGGCGTCTATCCGCTGCCGGAGGCGCAGCTCGACCGCTTCCTGTTCAAGCACCGCGTCAGCTATCCCGGCCCCGAGGAAGAACGAGCCATCATCGTCCATCACGGCGGCGGCTCCGCCTCGCACGACATCGCGCAATATGGCATCGAGGCGCAGACGGACCGCGAAACGCTGCAGGAGGCCCTTGAAGTCGTCGGCTCCGTCACCCTTGTCGACGATGTCGTCGGCTACATAGCGGCGCTGGTTCGGGCTACGCGGGAAAATGCCGATCTGGAGGTCGGGGCCAGTCCGCGCGCCGGCGCCATGCTGGCGCGGGCGGCGCGTGCCCGGGCGGCGCTGGACGGACGCGCCTATGTGATCCCCGACGACGTCAAGGCGCTGGCGGTTCCGGCGCTGCGTCATCGGGTCATCCTTTCGCCTGCCGCACAGATCGATGGCCGGCTGGTCGAGCAGATCGTCTCCGACCTGGTCGACCAGACGGAAGCACCACGTTGATCTATCCCAGCGGCCGAGCGGTATGGGCAGCTGCGGCCGGCGCGGTGCCGGCCTTCCTGGTCGCGTTGGCATTGCCGTCGTTCTGGTATCTGGGATTGCTGTGGAGCTGTCTGCTGCTTGCCTTCCTGGCGGTGGATGCAGCAGCCGGACGCGGACGGGCATCGCTGAATGCCAGCATCGATGCGCCGCACCAGGTCGGTGTCGGCGGCGAGTTCAGCGTGCACGTCGCCGCCCGTCACTCGGGGCCGCGCGCCGCGGAGGCCCGCGTCGGCCACGATGCGCGTCTGGCGCCGGTGGACGGCAGCGGCGGCGCCTTGCTGCCAACCGCCGGAGGCGGCTCGCTCAACCTCCGCTTCCAGGCGCTGCGGCGCGGCGTCGCCAGCTTCGACCGTCTCTGGGTGCGCTGGCGCGGGCCGTTCGGGCTGGTCTGGAACCAGGTCGTGCTGCCGGTGGAAAGCAAGGTTGCGGTGCTGCCCGACGTCAGCAGCGCCCGCGGCGAGGCGATCACGCTGCTGCAACATGCGGCGCTTGCCGAAGGCCATGCGCAGCGCCGCGCCGGTCAAGGCCGCGAGTTCGACGCGCTCAAGGACTACCAGCCGGGCATGGGCCGGCGGATGATCGACTGGAAGCGCAGCGCCCGCCACGGCAAGCTTTTGGCGCGCGAGTTCCGCATCGAGGAGAACAACAACATCGTGCTGGCCATCGACAGCGGACGCCTGATGTGCGAACCGGTCGACGGGGTGCCGAAGGTGGACCGGGCGGTGACGGCCGCCCTGCTGTCGGCATTCATCGCGCTGAAGGGCGGTGACATGGTCAGCCTGTTCGGCTTCGATGCAAGGCCGCGCGTTTCGAGCGGCGCGGTGCGCGGCCCCGCCAGCTTTGCGATGATCCAGAAACGGGCCGCCGAGATCGACTACTCCAGCGAGGAGACCAATTTCACGCTGGCATTGACGACGCTGGCGGCGCGGCTCGACCGCCGCTCGCTGGTCATCATCTTCACCGATTTCGTCGATCCGATCAGTGCGGAATTGATGCTGCGCACCGTGGGCCGGCTCACCGAACGGCATCTCGTGCTGTTCATGATGATGAAGGACACCGAACTGGAGAGCCTGGCCGACCTGCCGCCACGCTCCGGCGAGGATGTTGCCCGCGCGGTCGTTGCCGGAGGGCTCTTGCGCGAAAGGCAGGTCGTCATCGGCCGGCTGCGCCTGCTCGGGGCGCATGTGATCGAAGCCGACCACAACCGGCTCGGCCCGGCGCTGGTCGAGCGCTATCTGCAGTTCAAGCAGGAGGATTTGCTGTGACGGCGCCGGTACGCGGCAATGCGGTGCGCGGCGACGCGGTACGCCAGTCGCTGGCCAGCTTCCGCCGCGAGCGCGAGGCCGACTGGAAGGCATTCGAGGCGCTGCTGGCGCGTGTCGAGAAGCGTGCGCCGCGGACGCTTTCCGAAGAGGAGCTGCTGTCGCTGCCGCTGCTCTATCGATCGGCGCTGTCTTCCCTGTCGGTGGCGCGCGCGACATCGCTCGATAATGCGCTGGTCGGCTATCTAGAAGCGCTGTCGCTGCGCGGTTATTTCTATCTCTACGGCGCGCGCCGCGGGCTGCGGCAGCGCCTCGCCGATTTCTTCCTGCATGACTGGCCCGAAGCCATTCGCGACCTGTGGCGCGAGACATTGGCGTCGGTCGCGCTGATGGTGATCGGCATTGGTGCAGGCGCCTGGCTGGTGGCATCCGACAAGAGCTGGTTCGACGCGATCATCCCGCCCGGCCTGGCAGGAGGCCGCGGCCCCGACACCTCGGCCGAGCTGCTGCGAGGCATGCTTTATGATGGCGACAATGGCTTTCTCTCAGGCTTTGCCGCCTATCTGTTCACGCACAACGTCCAGGTCGCAATCCTGGCCTTCGCCCTTGGCTTCGCCTTCGCGGTGCCGACGGTGCTGCTGATGCTGTACAACGGCTGCATGATCGGGGCGTTGTTCCAAGTCTATTGGTCCAAGGGGCTTGGCATGGAGCTCGGCGGCTGGCTGGCCATCCACGGCACCACCGAATTGTTCGCGATCTCTTTGGCCGGCGCGGCGGGCATGCGCATCGGCACCAGCATCGCCTTTCCCGGCGAATTGACACGCATGGCGGCAGCGGCTCGCGCCGGACGCATCGCCGCGAACGCCATGGTCGGGGTCTCGGTCATGCTGCTGTTTGCCGGGCTGCTCGAGGGCATTGGCAGGCAGACCATCACCAGCGACGTCACGCGCTACGGCATTGGCGGGGGCATGCTGGTGCTGTGGATCGCTTATTTCTACCTGTTCCGGGCGGTGCGGCATGGCGATCGTTAAACGCGCCGCCTTCGCGGCTGTACGGCCGCTGATCACGCCCGAAGGCGTCGATCTCCGGATAAAGTTGGCCGACGCCGGCACGCGGGCCTCCGCCTTCCTGCTCGACATCGTGTTCATCGCCGTGGCGGCAATCGTGATCACGATCGTCGCGCTATTCGGGGTGGGAGGCCTTGGCAGCGAGGGATTTCAGCCGCTCTTCGTCGTCTGGATCATCCTGATCTTCTTTCTGCGCAACGCCTACTTCATCGTTTTCGAAGCGGGCCGGCGCGCGGCTACGCCCGGCAAGCGGATCGTCGGCATCCGGGTCGCGTCGCGCAGCGGAGACGGCCTGTCGATCGACCAGGTCATCGCCCGCAACCTGATGCGCGAGATCGAGGTGTTCCTGCCGCTGTCGATCATCGTTGGACGCAGCGGGACCGACCTCGCCGACACGTTGACGGCGGTGTTCGGACTGGTGTGGACGCTGCTGTTTGCCTTGTTCCCGCTGTTCAATCGCGACCGCATGCGGATCGGCGACCTGTTGGCGGGGACCTGGGTGGTCGAGGCACCGAAGCGCGCCTTGCTGGAAGATCTGTCGGCCCGGCAGGATGCCGGCGCTGGCGCGTTCCGGTTCAGCCACGCCCAGCTCGACGCCTACGGAATTGCCGAACTCCACAAGCTGGAGGAGGTGCTGCGCCGCGACGACTATTTCGCCCTGCGGACGGTTGCCGAGACGATCGGACGCAAGATCGGCGCGGCACCCCAAGCCCATGACGCGCGCGCGTTCCTGACGGCGTATTACGGGGAATTGCGGGCGCATCTCGAGCGCAAGCTGCTGCTGGGCAACCGCAGGGCCGATAAGCATCAGCGGTAGGTTCGCTTTCGCAGCCCTTCTATTGGAGAACTACGATGGCTTGGGTTTGGTACGATCGATTGGATACGTCGTTTCAGCCGGCGACTTTTGACTACGGTTCTCCAGTAACCCCCGTTGATGCGATGACCTCCGTACCAATCGAGGAATCTCGTGGTCGGCCGGTGCTTCGTGCCAGATCCAATTTAATCAATTTTGAAAGCCTTCACTGCCCACCAACTGGCAACCCTCCGGCTGTTGATGATACGTGGCAGGAAATAATTTTGAAATTCGTGCCCCAAGAGTTTGTTCAATTTTATCCAATAACCTTAGTGGCCCGCGACGGAACGACTAACAAATTTTCTTGGGTTCTGCCACTCAGCCGGGTTCGCTGCATAGATCCAGAACGATCTGATGTTGCCAGCGCGGTGGAAGGAGGTAACGTCTTACATATAATTTCTTGTAATTTTTACGTACACTTTGAGCACTGCTTAGGCACTATTCATCTGGCTAGAGATGAGCAGCAGTTAAATCATATAGTTTTGTCCGACGAATTGAGAACTGCACTCGCCGTAACAGGCGAGTCCTCAATGTTTTTTCGACCAGGCGACGTTCCCACGTTGATTAGGCGGAGGGTCCACTGACCAAAGATAGCGCAAACTTTGCCAACCGGCCAGACCGCCCGTCGCTTCTTACCCCACCCACTTCTCATAATCGGACACCAGCAGGTGCAGCGGTGCTGTGTCCTCGTCGATGTCCGCGAAGCGGCCGATTGGTTCGCGGAAGACGTTGTCGGTGAGATCGTCGTTGACGGTCGAAACCTCGCCGATCAGCACGTCCTTGCCCTCGGCCCAGAAGGCGTGCCAGACGCCCGGCAGCAAGGTGACGCTCTGGCCTGGGTCGAGCTTCAGGAGCCCACCCGCAGGTAGTCTGTGGATGGTTCCGTCGACAGGCACCGATACTTCGGCCTTCGGATCGATGCCGCCATCGCGATCATGCATGAACAGCTCCAGCACCAGTTTGCCGCCGCCACGGTTGATGATGTCCTCGGCCTTGATGTTGTGGCGGTGCATCGGCGACAGCTGATCCTTGCGCGAGATCATGATTTTTTCGGCATAAAGCATGCCCATGCCCTTCTTCATGTCCTCGTAGCGGCCGTTGCGAACGGTGAACAGGAACAGGCCGAGCTCGTCGAATTTCTCCTGGCCGTAGTCGGTGATGTCCCAGCCAAGCCGCGACGAGAAGATTGCCGACGAATCCTGCCGGCGCGCCTTCATCTCTTCCGGCGACCAGTAGGCGAAGGGCGGCATGATGTAGCCGAACGAGCGGATGAAGGCGTCGGCGTCGCGGATGATGTCGTTGATGGCGGAGCGTTTCATGATCGTGGTTCCTTCCCGTCGCTTTGCGAGCGCTAGAACGGTTCATCGTTTCACGGAAACGCCGAACCGCTCGATCTTTTTTTGGACGCAATTCCGGACGGAAAACCGTTTCACACTTTTCCTGGAATTGCTCAAACCGCAATAGCCGAACGTCCATCCGGTGTCGATGCAAACTGCTGTCGCTGGCCCCATGACATGCGGTCCGATCAGGGCCATAAGGTCAACCAATTTTCCGATGGTGAGACCATGCGCAGCATAGACGACCTCGATACGCCGGCGATCCTGATCGATGCCGACCGCGCCGAAGCCAATATCGCGCGGGCGCAGGCCCATGCCGACCGGCACGGGCTGAAGCTCAGGCCGCACGTCAAGACCCACAAGCTGCCCTACTGGGCAAAGAAGCAGATCGCGGCGGGCGCCGTCGGCATCACCTGCCAGAAGATCGGCGAGGCCGAGGTCATGGCCGATGCCGGACTGACCGACATCTTTCTGCCCTACAATATCGTCGGGCGGGCCAAGCTGGAGCGCCTCAAGGCGCTGCACGGCCGCGTAACCCTGTCGGTGACAACGGACAGCATGGACACGCTGATGGGGCTTGCCGCCACCTTTGCCGATCCCGGCCACCGCCTGCCGGTGCTGGTCGAATGCGACACCGGCATGGGCCGCTGCGGTGTGCAGTCGGCCGGCGAGGCAGTCGCGCTGGCGAGCGAGATCGACAAGGTTCGGGGGCTCGTCTTCGGCGGCTTGATGACCTACCCGGGGGCCGGCCGCGCCGCCGAGACCGAGGCGTGGCTCGCCGAAGCGCGGCAAGCACTTGCCGCAGCCGGCCTTGCTTGCGAGCGCATCTCCAGCGGCGGCACACCCGATATGTGGCGTTCCGGCGAGCACAGCGTCGTTACCGAATACCGGCCCGGCACCTACATCTATCTCGACCGCTACCAGGTCGCCAAAGGCGTCGGCAGCCTCGACGATTGCGCACTGACGGTGCTGTCGACGGTGGTCAGCCACCCAACGCCGACACGCGCCATCCTCGACGCCGGCAGCAAGGCGCTCTCCAGCGACACACTGGGGCTCGCTGATTTCGGCGAGTTGCTGGGCATTTCAGGCGCAAGGGTGACCAGCCTCAGCGAAGAGCACGGCAATGTCACGCTGTCAGGCGGCGCCGAGCTTCGCATCGGCGAGCGCGTGCGCGTCGTGCCCGACCATTGCTGCGTCGTCACCAACCTTTTCGACGAGGTGCATCTGATCGAAGGCGAGAAGGTGATCGAGACGCTGCCGGTCAAGGCGCGCGGGCGTATGGGGTGAACCAGGCCGGAGCGCGTGCGGAGGCTTTAGGCAACAGTCTTTGAACGCTGGAGGGACAGCGCCCCGGCAGGCCAGAGGAGGGCGCGAAGGAACTCGACGAAGATCAGCTAGCTTGCCTCGCCGCGACGCGGCGCATCGAAATGACGCGGCGGCGGCGGATCTCGGTACGCATTGCCATCAGGTGCAACGCGAAGAAAAGCACGGTGAAGCCGAGCGCCATCACCAGCAATGGCCACAACAGGCTTGGATCGATGGTCGGCCCGCCGAGACGGAACACCGACGCCGGCTGATGCAGCGTGTTCCACCAGTCGACCGAAAATTTGATGATCGGAATGTTGATGAAGCCGACCAGGGTGATGATGGCGGCGGCCCAGGCGGCGCGCCCGGCATCGTCGAGCGCGCGGGTCAGCGCGATGATGCCGAGATACATCAGGAACAGGATGAACACCGAGGTCAGCCGCGCGTCCCACACCCACCAGGTGCCCCACATCGGCTTGCCCCAGATCGAACCGGTGATCAGTGCAAGGGCGGTGAAGACGGCGCCGATGGGTGCCGCCGATTTCAGCGCCACGTCGGCCAGCGGATGGCGCCAGACCAGCGTGCCCAGTGCCGAGACCGCCATCAGCGTGTAGCACATCATGGCGAGCCAGGCGAAAGGCACGTGGATATACATGATGCGAACGGTGATGCCTTGCTGGAAGTCCTCGGGCGCCGTGAAGCTCATGTAGAGGCCGACAGCGAGGATGATGGCGGCAACGCTCGCCAGCCACGGCACGACCTTGTCGGCCAGCCCGACGAACCGCGTCGGGTTGGCAAGGTCCATCCAGCCGGAGAGGCGTGAAGTCGTGTCGCTCATGCCGCCTTACATAGACCGCCGGCGGAGTTGCGGCAACCGCAGCGGCGGTACGGCGTCTCCCGTTCTCCCCGTGAACGGCGGGGCAAGTTGTGTGCGTCAAGTTCTGCAAAATGGCGTGGCATTGCGTTGACGTTGGCGTGTCCGCCGCGCAGCCCCCGGAGCGGCGGACACAATCGCATTTGGATTCTTACGAAGATGGACCCCCACCCTAACCCTCCCCAAGGGGGAGGGAACGCTGCCGCATGCCCTTACTTCCCCTTTTGGCGCCGAAAGGCAGGCAAATTTGCCGAGGTCAGCGCCAACGGAAGTCTCCCTCCCCCTTGTGGGGAGGGGCTAGGGGTGGGGGTACATCGTAGAGCGAAAGCCTCGGCTCTCCACCTGCGATGGCGCTGCCCTCCTTGTGGTTCCCATAGGGGAGAAGGCAAGCCGCGCTGCTCAAGCGGCTTCGTTCACCGGACGGCTGAGGCGGCGGACCTCCTCGTCGTTGAGCAGGCCGCCGGCGCGCAGCAGGCTGGCGAAGCGACCATTGCGCAGCGACAGTTCGGTGAACCCGCCCATCTCGACCACCCGGCCCTTGTCCATGAACACGACCAGATCGGCGTCGCGAACGGTGGTCAGGCGGTGGGCGATGATGAAGGTGGTGCGGCCGCGCCGCAATTCGTCGATGGCGTCCTTGACGCGGTCTTCCGTCTCGACGTCGAGCGCGCTGGTCGCCTCGTCGAGAACCAGGATGGGCGCGTCCTTCAGCACGGCGCGGGCGATCGCGATGCGCTGGCGCTCGCCACCGGACAGCTGTCCGCCGCGTTCGCCGACGACCGTGTCGTAGCCCTCGCACTTTGACAGGATGAAATCCTGCGCGGCGGCGGCGTTGGCAGCGGCATGGACCTCGTCATAGGTCGCCTCCGCACGGCCGACGCGGATGTTGTCCTCGATCGAGCGGTTGAGCAGGCCGGCATCCTGGAAGACGGTGGCGATCGAATGGCGCAGCGACTTGCGGGTCACCGTGCGGGTGTCGATGCCGTCGATCAGGATACGGCCGCTGGACGGGGTGAAGACGCGCTGCAGAAGGTTGATGAGCGTCGTCTTGCCGGCGCCCGTCGGGCCGACGATGGCGACGGTCTGGCCGGCCTGGACCTCGAACGACGCGTCGTCGACGCCCTGCCCGGAATTGCCGAACTCGAAGCAGACATTCTCGAAACGCACATGACCTGTGACGTTGACGAGATCGCGCAGCCCATCGGGCTCGGCGGCGTCGGATGCAGAGTCCTCGAGATGATAGAATTCCTCGAGCTTGGCGCGCGCCTCGGAAATCTGGTTGGCGAAGGCCGACATCTGGTCGAGCCGGGCAATCAGCAGCGTGGCAAAGCCGGTAAAGGCGATGACGTCGCCGATGCGCAACTGGCCGTGCGTCACCAGATAGGCGCCGATCAAGAGCACCACCATCATCGAAATCGTCGACGACAGGCGGTGCAGCGCGTTGGCCATCGCCCACCAGTCGAGCACCGGATTCTGTGCGTCGAGCAGGTTCTTGACGTAGCACTTCAGCGCCTCGGTCTCATGGCCGATGCGGTTGTAGCTCTGCAGGACGGCGACGTTGCTGACCGAGTCGGTCACATGCGCAAATACCTTGTGGTAGTGCCGCTCCACGGCCGCCTGGCCTTCCTTGGTGCGCCGCATCACCAGCCGTCCGATGCCCACGTAGAGCGCGCCAAGCGCCAGCAGCACCATCGACATGCGGATATCCATGCTGAGCGCGGTGGGCACCAGCAGGACCAACGCAACCGCCGTCGACAGATGCTGCCGCATGAATTCCAGCCAGAGGCTGAACAAGGTCTCGACCGCGCGCAGGAGCGTGTGCAGGGAATTGGAGGTGCCGCGCTGATGATGCCAGGCAAGCGGCATGGTGATCACGCGCTCGAACGACTGGCAAAGAACCTCGCTGCGCCGCTGGTGGGCAAAGCGGTCGGCGCCGCGCGCCACCAGCACGAAGGCGATGATGTTGAACGCGCCGAGACCGGCCCACATTGCGAGCGTCGCGAATACCGAGCCGCGGTCCGAAATGGCATCGATCACCCGGCCGAACATGATCGGCTCGAGAATGGCGATAATGGCAAGCGCGACATTCGCCCCGCAGATAAACGCAACGCGTTTCCTGTCGGCAGCGAGATAACCAAGGGCTCGCCAGTAGATTTGCAGAAGTGACACTTCAGCTACTCCGCCAATTATTTATGGTGCAGTGCGTCATTTTTTGACTCGTATCGGTTGACGCGTCGCAAAACAATGCTCGTCTAGCTCTTCCGTTCCCATTCCGCGAACAAAAGATGACGACGCTTCGAAATTTGCCGTGATCGTCTAACAGTTTGAGATAAAAGGTGAAATGTCAGCGTTGCGGCAAAATCATGGCAGCTGGAAAGCACTGCCACAATTTTAATCAGCAAGACCCTGGGCACGACGTCTAAAGTCGTGTGCAGGCATTCAGCAAGGTCAAACGCAAATATAACCGGTAGAGGCACTTGGAGCGCCCGTGCGTGCCCTGGGAAACGCTAAGCGACGCTCCAAGCCCTTGAATCTAGGCCGGTATTCTGACGACCACCTCGGCACTATCTCCGGCTTTTAGCTCGAAGGACGAAGATTTGGTCTTCGTGCCATTCACTTCAAGTGAGATGGCCCGGGCCTTTTTGTCGCGGACGACGCGTACTTTGATCTCGGCGCCCAGCATCTTCAGAGTTGCCGAATAGCCGTCCCAATGGCTAGGAAGTCTCGGCGTGAACTGGAGGCGCTGTCCGCGGCGCTCTATGCCGAGAATGCTCTCGACCGCGGCGCGATAAAGCCAGCCCGCCGACCCGGTATACCAGGTCCAGCCGCCTCGGCCGCCCTTGTCTTGCCCGGAATAAACATCGGCCGCGACGACATAAGGTTCCACGCGGTAGCGCTCCGCCGCGGCTTCATCGAGAGCATGGTAGACCGGATTGAGCATTGAAAGGCAGCGGTAGGCATCGTCGGTGCGACCCATCTCGGCCAGCGCAATGACGAACCATGTCGCCGCGTGCGTGTATTGGCCGCCGTTTTCACGGACCCCCGGCGGATAGCTCTTGATGTAGCCCGGGTCCTTTTCCGTCTTCGAGAAGGGCGGGGTGAACAGTTTGACGATGTTGAGGTCGTCGTCGACGAGCGCTTTCATCGCCTGCGCCATTGCCGTGGTCGACCGCGCAGGGTCGCCCTCGCCCGAAAGCACGCTCCAGGACTGGGCGATCGAATCGATCTTGCACTCGTCCGACTTGCGCGAGCCGAGCGGCGTGCCGTCGTCGAAGCTGCCGCGCCGATACCACTCGCCATCCCAGGCGGTGCTTTCCAGCGCCCGTTTCAGCACCTCGGCGTGCTTCGTCCAGGCCTGCACGCGCTTGGCATCGCGCTCAGCCTTGGCGACAGCGGCAAAGTCGCCCAGCGTCTTCAGCAGGAACCAGCCCAGCCACACGCTCTCGCCCTTGCCGTGCTCGCCGACGCGGTTCATGCCGTCGTTCCAGTCGCCGCCGAGGATCAGCGGCAGCCCGGCTGGGCTGCTGCGCTTGACGGCAAGATCGAGCGCCCGCGCGCAATGGTCGTAGAGCGAGGCTGTCTTCTTCGAGATTTCCGGGATGAAGAAAGCATCGTGCTCGCCTTCGCCCAGCGCCTGCCCTTCGATGAAGGGCAGTTGCTCCTTCAGGATCGCGGTGTCGCCGGTCACCAGCAGGTAGCGGGCCGTGGCGTGGGCCAGCCAGACCACGTCGTCCGAGATCATGGTGCGGACGCCGGCCTCGGTGCGCGGCAGCCACCAATGCTGCACGTCGCCTTCGGGGAATTGCCGCCGCGCCGCATTGAGGATCTGATCACGCGCCAGCTTGGGGTCATGCGCCAGCAAGGCCAAGGTATCCTGCAGCTGATCGCGGAAGCCGAAGGCACCGCTCGCCTGATAGAACGCCGAGCGGGCACGGATGCGGCAGGCCAGGCTCTGATAGGGCAGCCAGTGATTGACCATGGCGTCGAGTGCCTTGTCCGGCGTCTCGACCTGGATGGTGTCGAGAAAGCCGCGCCATGTGCGCTCGTTGTCGGCCAGCCGCTGATCGAAGTCCCTGGAGCGATGGGTCTGCACCAGCGCGCTGGCCGCCTCGGGCGAGGCCGCGTCGCCGAGCAGCCAGAGCAGCGTGACGTCGCCGCCGGCAGCGATGTCGATGTCGCGTGCGATGGCCGCGCAGGGATCGTCGCCGGCCTCGACCCGGCCGGACAGGCCGGCGCCGCTCAGCACGGCATGCGGAAACTCGCTCGTGCCTTGCCTGCCGATGAACTCGCCGCGGTCGGCGGTGACCGAATGCACAGCACCGTCGGCGGCCAGAAAGGCGATCCGCTCGCCGAAATCGAGCCCATAGGGATTTTGCGCCAGCAATGCGCCGGTTGCGGCATCCCTCGACGGAACGATGCTTGCAGCGGTGCGCGAGCGATGGCCGCCAAGAACCCATTCCGCATAGGCGTAGACGCGCAGCCGCATCGGCACCGAACCCGAATTCTGGATGCGCAGCCGCGATATCTTCACCGGATCGACGGGATCGACGACATGGGTCAGGTCCATCGACAGCGGCCCGCGTTTTGAGCGGAACGTCGAAAAACCCTGCCCGTGCCAGGTTTCGTAGGTCATTGTCGGATCACGCACCACGGCAGCCATTGGCGAGAACGCCCTGCCACTGGCGTGATCGTAGATGTAGATGCCCTCGCCCGGCCGGTTGGTGACCGGATCGTTCGACCATGGCGTCAACTGATAGTCGCGGCTGTTGCGGCTCCAGGTGAAGGCAGCGCCTTCAGCCGAAATATGGAACCCGAACGATGGGTTGGAGATGACGTTGATCCACGGCTGCGGCGTCGTGCGCCGGCCGGCAAGACGCACGACGTAGTGGCGTCCGCCGCCGTCGAAGCCGCCGAAACCGTTCCATTGGTCGAGCCCGCTGCCGTCGACGCGGCCCTCGATCAGTGCCTGAGCGGCCGATGCTTGCGACGTCGGCACAGGCAAGGACGGCTCGCGAAGCGCTGCAAGGTCTGCCGGCTGGAGGGCGGCGTCCCGCGCCTGCAATGCCGCGGCCTCGGCGCGCTCGATCTGGTCGAAGATGGTGCCGTTGCGCGTATGCAGCACCACCCGAGCGACGGCGAGCAAGGTCCTGTAGGTCGTTTCCTCCATCAGATCGCGGCGCACCGCGAAGATGTGCTGGCGGGGTCCGAGCTCCTTGCCGCGCAACCGGCTGTTTTCGCACAGCGTCTCCACCGCGCGCTGCAGGTCCTGCACGTAGGATGACGCCTGCTCGTTGACGACGACAAAGTCGATCATCATGCCGCGGGCGCGCATGTATTCCTGGAAGCGAAGCGCCTGGGCGACGATCTCCAGATCGGCGACATCGGCGATCCTGACCAGGAAAATCGGAAAATCGCCGGATATGCTGGTCGGCCACAGGCTGGACTGCCTGCCGAGCCCGGAGACGATGGATTCGCCCGGAAGGCGCAGGAACGGATCGGGATAGATCAGATAGCGCGCCAGTTTCTGCACATTGGCGGCGTCGGACAGGCTGAGGCCAAGGTGCCGGGTCTGCACCTGCGAGCGCGTCCAGGCGAGCATCGCCTGGCGGGCGAAGCTTTCGGGATGGTCGAGCCGTGCGATGGCGGCATCCAATTCGGCGCGATGGGTACCGACGACGGTCCAGAACGTCAGCGAAATCTTCTTGTTGGCCGGCACGCGCACCTGCCGGCGAAGCGATGCGATCGGATCCAGGGTAAAGCCGGAATGGCCGCCAAGCTTGGCGCCGGGATCAAAGGCCGCCGCTTCGGTGATGGTGCGGCCGCGGCCGATGAAGGCGCGCCTGTCGGTTTCCGCCTCGGCGTCTCGCGCCGATCCAGACGGGTCGGTGACGAAATGCACCATGGTGACGTCGGGTTCGTCCTTTTCGCGCTTGCGCCTGGTGGCGAAGATCGCGCCGTTGTTCGGCGCGATTTCGGTTTCCACGAACATCTTCGAAAAAGCCGGATGGGCATTATCCGAGGGCTCGGAGCCCAGCACCAGTTCGGCAAACGAGGTTACTTCGATATGCCGGTCGGCGGGGCCATCATTGTGGAGCGTCACCCGTCGGCCCTCACCATTGCCTTCCGAGATGACGATGCACTCGACTTCCGAACGCAGCGATCCAATCGATTTGACGAAGCTCGCCTTGTCGTCGGAGAACAGCGTCTGCGCACGCTCGCCGGCGGCGCGCTTCGGCTCGGCGGTGGCCGACCACCAGTCGCCGTTGCTGGCGTCGCGCAGGAAAACATAGGAACCAAGGCGGTCCTCGGTCGGATCCGGCTGCCAGCGCGTGACGGCAAGTTCGCCCCAGCGGCTGTAGCCGGAGCCGGTGGCGGTCACCATGACCGAATAGCGGCCATTGGACATGACACTGGTCGAGCGCAGCGCCTTGAGCGGATCGAGCACGATGCGGGTATCCGGGCTTTCCAGCTCGGTCTCGTCCTTCGAGCGCTCGTCGGCCTCGGTCCTGACGGTCGCAGTCGGGATGTCGCGCGGCGCCCGTTCCTGCAGCAGCAATTCGGCCGACTCGATCACCGGATCGCTGTGGAAGCGGTCGCGCAGGCGCCCTTCGAAGATCGCATCGGCAACTGCGGCAATCGACATGCCGGAGTGGTGGGCCATGTAGTTGAGCACGACGGCGTGGTCGGTGCCCTCGGGGACGCGTTGCGGCGTGAAATCCACCGCATCGTAAAAACCGTGCCGGCCCAGTGCGCCCAGCCGCCTCAGCCTGGCCAGGTTCTGCACGGATTCATGCGGCGTGAACTGCGCTGCCAGCACGGTCGCGTAAGGCGCGATCACCGTGTTTTGGCCAAGGCCGCGCTTCAGGCCGAGCCCGGGCACGCCGAAATTGGTGTACTGGTAGGTCAGTTCACGGTCGCGGGCGTTGTAGGCCGCTTCCGAAATCCCCCAGGGAACGTTCTTCGAACGGCCATACTGGATCTGGCGCTTGATGATGAGCTTGCTGGTCTGGTTGAGAATGCTGCCTTGCGGCTCCTTCATCACCAGCGGCGGCATCAGATATTCGAACATCGAGCCGGACCAGGACATCAGTGCGCCCTGGAAGCCGATCTCGACGATCGGCCGGCCGAGCCGGAACCAGTGCTCGGTCGGCAAATCGCCCTTGGCGATGGCGAACAGGCTGGTCAGCCGCGCCTCGGACGCCAAAAGGTCGTAGCAGCTTTCGTCGAGCTGATGCTCCTCGACCCGGTAACCGATCGACAGGAGCTTGCGCTCGGGCCGCATCAGGAACGAGAAATCCATCTCGAAGGCGAAGCGGCGCGTGCGCTCGCGCAAGGTCAGAAGCTTGGCCCGCAACGCCGCGACCGCGTTTTCGTCGCTGTGCGCGTCGTGCACATGCGCCTCGCAGGTGGCTTCGAGCCTGGCCGCCCAATCGGCGATGGTGTCGCTCTGGGTCGACGCGGCCTCGGTGTGGATGGCTGTCGCGAGCTTGCGTATCTCGCCGGCCAGGACGGCCAGGTTGATGGTACGGATCGACGCCATCTCCGGCTGCGCCTTGATCAATTCGACGGCCCGCCGCATGCCGTCGAGACGGTCGGCGAGCCGCTGGCGCAAGGGCCGCAATTGACGCCGGTCGTCGGGCAGTTCCTCAAGGCTTTCGTCGAGGATGGTGACGGTGTCGAGGATGCCTTCGAAGTCGCCCTGCACATGCACCGACGGCGCTTCGGCCCATTCGGCGCAGGCAGCGGCCACGGCCACCAGATGGCCGGCGAGATTGCCGCTGTCGACCGCCGAAATGTACAGCGGGTAGAGCGGCTTCAGGGTCGTCGTGTCATACCAGTTGAAGAGATGGCCGCGGTCGCGCGGCATGCTCTCGATGGTCGACATGGTCGCGTCGATGCGGTTGACGGCGTCGGAGAGGCTGATCCAGCCGAAATCGCGTGCCGAAATCACCGACAGCAGGTAGACGCCGATATTGGTCGGCGAGGTGCGGGGCGCCACAACGGGGGCCGGGCTTTCCTGGAAATTGTCCGGCGGCAGATGGTGATGCTCGGCCGTCACGAAGGTCTCGAAATAGTGCCATGTACGCCGCGCCACGGTGCGCAGCGCGTGAATGTCGGCGGCCGATATGCGCAGGCGGTCCTCGGTTTCGGCCGAACGGCTGATCCAGCAGGCGATGGCGGGCGAGCCGATCCAGAACAAGGCAAAGAAGAAGGCGACGAAAGCGCCGGTGGAATCGGCCAGCACCGGCACGGCGAGGCCGACGACGCCGATGATCACGGCGCCGTACATGATGCTATAGTAGGAGCCGAGATCGTTGTCGCCGCCCTTGTGTGCCTGCGAGGCGGTGCGCCATTCGAGCAGGTTCTGGCGGCTGACGAACAGGCGGTAGAGCGTGCGGATGATCGCGTCGCCCATCATCCAGGCAAGATGCGCCATCAGCACGATCTTCAGCGCCACCAGGGCGGTGCCGAAGGCAACGTCGCGTGCCAGTGCCGAGAAATGGCCGCGCGGCGTCTGATCGCCGCTCTTCGGCAGGATGGCGTTGACGATGTCGAAAGTGGGCGCCATGAACAGCGTAAGGATCAGCAGCGCCTGCCATTGCGCGGCCTGCGTGAAGGGCAGCAGCGTCCAGCCGGCGATCGCGGCCATCACCCAGAAGATCGGCGTCACCGAGCGGCGCAGATTGTCCACCATCTTCCAGCGCGACAGCGCCGGCACGTTTGAGCGCGGGCCGAGGATGAAGCCCAGAAGCTGCCAGTCGCCGCGTGCCCAGCGATGGTGGCGCGACGCGTCGACCGAATAGCGGGTCGGATAGTCCTCGACCAGTTCGACGTCGGTGACCAAGGCCGAGCGCGCCAGGGCGCCTTCGAGCAGATCATGGCTGAGGATGGTGTTTTCCTCGATGCGACCCTTCAGCGCCGCCTCGAAGGCGTCGACATGGTAAAGACCCTTGCCGGTGAAGGAACCGTCGCCGAAGATGTCCTGGTAGAGGTCCGACACGGCAAAGACGTACGGATCGAGCCCGCGATTGGCGGAAAAGACACGCTGAAAGAACGACGCCTCGTCGCCACTGGTCAGCGACGCGGTGATGCGCGGCTGCAGGATGGAATAACCTGCCGTAACCTCGCGCCGTGCGACATCGAAATGCGGACGGTTGAGCGGGTGGCAAAGCTTGCCGGCCAGCGCAGCGACGGCGTCGCGGGTGGTGCGGGTGTCGGCGTCCAACGTCATCACGTGGACGACGCTCTCCGGCAATGGCACTTCCAACGGCAGGAAGGTGGTGTCGCTGTCGCCGCGCAGCAGAAGGTTCAATTCGTGCAGCTTGCCGCGCTTGCGCTCCCAGCCCATCCAGACGCCTTGCGACGCGTTGTAGAGCCGGCGCCGATGCAGCAGATAAAAGCGCGGCGCCCCTTCCGAGTCCGAGGGATAGCGGGCGTTCAGCCTGGCGATTTCGGCGCGGGCGAATTCGAGGATTTCGACGTCCGCCGTGTCGATCTCGGTCTTGGAGTCCGGCCAGTCGGAAAGCAGCGCGAAATAGACTTCGCCCGCCGTGTTGGCGAGGTGATGCACCTCGATGTTGCGGATGTTCTCCTCGACATCGTCGCGCGAGCCGATCAGCGACGGCACCACCACCAGCGTGCGCGCCTCGGGCGGCACACCGTGCCTGAAATCATAGCCGATGAGACGCGTCGGCTTCAAAAACAGCGAGACGACGGTGTTGAAGAACGCGAGCGCGCCTTCGCTGGCCGGCACCGCGAACAGGGCCAGCATCAGGACGATCGACGGCACCGACAGCCCGAGATTGGCAAGCGCATTGCCGGAAACGACCAGAAGCAGGACCGTCAGCGCAAACACCGGCACGACGATGCCCAGCCATCCGGTCTTGCGGAAGGTCCGGTTGAGCCTCTTGCCGATGGTCGGCCGATAGCCGATCGACCGCTCGAGCTCCTGCCGGCGCGGGCCGACCAGAAAGAAGCCGACGTCGGTGTGAGCGATCGGACCGTTTTCGGAGCCCGGTGCATCGGCAGCATGGCCGGCGAGCTCGATCGCCCTTTCGGCAACGCGAAATTCGGAGAGATCGGAACGGCGCGCCAGTTCCTCGATCGCAGTCCGGTATTGGTCGCGCGAAAAGAAATCGAGCGCGGCGAAATCGGTGCGTTCGCGCAGCAAGGTGTCGATGCGGCTGACGCCCTCGAACCACACCGTCCAGTCGATGTCGTTGATCAGGCGCAGGCCGCGGATGATGTTGCCGGTGGTCACGTTGCCGCTGGACAGCGTGTGGTGCTCGCTGAGGATGATCTCCTCGGCGTCGGAGCCGGTCCTTTCCAGCTCGCCCTCCAGCCATTCCAGCGCCCTGCCGGCATTTTGCGAGCCGTCACGCAGCCGGTAGAGCAACTGGGTGGCGAAGGTGGTGTCCTGCGCATGGGCGCTGTAGTGGGAAAGTATCGCCTGCCGGTCGGCGCTGTCGTCCGTCGCCAGCACACGGTCGGCGACCTCGTTGGCGATCTGGCGCAGTTCCCGCGTGCGATTGACGCGGACCGCGATCCGGCGAAGGTTCTCGATCAGGACGAAGCGCAGCAGCGACGGCAGCGCCCATAATTCGCCGATCTTCAGCGGCTCGACGGACTGGAAGCCTTCGACGATCGCCTTGAACATGGCCGACGAGACGGAACTGTCGGAATGCGCGACATAGGTCCACGCGACCGCCAGGGCGCGCGGCACGCTGGATCCATCCGACAGTTTCAGCGTCGGCAACTGGCGGTAGAAGCGGCGCGGCAGGTCGCGCTTGACCTGAAAAATGGTCTCCTCGACCAGGTAGTTGTTATCCAGCAGCCACTGCGCCGCGGGCGTGATCGTTTCGCCCCTCGCCTGGGCAGCGTTCGTGGAACGGTAGACATCGAGAATTTTCCTGGCGCTGTCGCGGATGCGCGCCTGAAAATCGAAAGGCGTCAGACCGAACAAGTCCTTGGCATCGCCATTGGCAAGGGCTGCGCCCAAAGCGCGCAGCCGATCTTCCGGCAGGAAATTGGAGCGTATCGGCTCGTCGGTGACAGCCGGGAAGCTGGCGCTCGTCTTTTCGATCTGTGCGAGATTGGTCTGGATATTCATCTAAGGTTCCGTGTTGGGGACGCAGTGCGGCATCACCGCCACGGCAATGTCCCTAAAACCGGTCCAAATGCAATTGGTTGCATCGCAACACTTGGCCGAAAGTTTGTTTCCGCACCACGACAAGATGCCGTCTTTCGACAACTTCCAGGCGAGCACTATGAGCATCGTTTCGGCTTCTGATCGGCGGAAGATTCAGGCTTTTTCGTGATGCAGCGACCAGCTTACGCGATATTTGGCCGGCGTCACGATCATGTTTGGAAACAGACGTTAATCGTTGCCGGCAATGCGGTCGATGCGGATCACGAACAGCATGGCCGGCCGGACCGGATCCAGGCGCAGTTCCGGCACTTGCGCCCCGGGCAACAGCGCGTCGAGCGGGCGAAGTTGCATGGGCGCCGCGCCGACCACGCTGAGTTCGCCGTCGACGCACAGGATGAGTGTTTCATCGGCTTCGGCCTGGATCTCCGTCGGAGCCGAAATCAGCAGGCGCTCGACCGTGTGGATCGCCCGGGCGCGGCGGGTCATGACGTTGAGGTCGGTGATCGGACCGGCGATCAGCGTGGCTTGCGTCGGCACGTCGGCCGGAAAGGCAAGCGGTGCGGAAGCCTTGGTGATTTCGACCGGTAGCCGGCCGGCGATGCCGAGGATCATGCCCTCGCCTTCCAGCAGGGCCAAGGTCCGATCGACGCCGGCGAAGCCGGAGAACGGCCCGCCGCCCTCGACCAGCGCCATCGAGACGCGCCAGTCGAAATCGTCGAGCCCGGCACCTGGCGGCGAGACGGCAATCTCCGTCGTCACCCCGCCGCCGTTCTTCCACGGCATCGACCGGTATTCGGCTGCCCGAAGGATGCGCAAGGCGCGGCTCAGCCCAAAATGCCGGGCAGGTTGAGCTGGTTCTCCCGGGCGCACTCGATCGCGATGTCATAGCCAGCATCGGCGTGACGCATGACGCCGGTCGCCGGATCGTTCCACAGAACCCGCTCCAGGCGCTTGGCCGCCTCGGGCGTGCCGTCGGCGACGATGACCATGCCGGCATGCTGCGAAAAGCCCATGCCGACGCCGCCGCCATGGTGCAGCGACACCCAGGTGGCGCCGGACGCGGTGTTGAGCAAGGCATTGAGCAACGGCCAGTCGGAGACGGCATCGGAGCCGTCCTTCATCGCCTCCGTCTCGCGGTTCGGCGAGGCGACCGAGCCGGAATCGAGGTGATCGCGGCCGATGACCACCGGCGCTTTCAGTTCGCCCCTGGCGACCATCTCGTTGAAGGCGAGGCCGAGCCGGTGGCGATCGCCAAGCCCAACCCAGCAGATGCGCGCCGGCAGGCCCTGGAAGGCGATGCGCTCACGCGCCATGTCGAGCCAGTTGTGCAGATGGGTGTTGCCGGGGGTCACCTCGCGCACCTTGGCGTCGGTCTTGTAGATATCCTCGGGATCGCCGGAAAGCGCTGCCCAGCGGAACGGGCCGATGCCGCGGCAAAACAGCGGACGGATGTAAGCCGGCACGAAACCCGGGAAGGCAAAAGCATTCTCGAACCCCTCCTCCTTCGCCACCTGGCGGATGTTGTTGCCGTAGTCGAGCGTCGGCACGCCGGCGTTCCAGAACGCCACCATCGCCTCGACATGCTCGCGCATCGACGCGCGGGCAGCTTTTTCGACGGCCTTCGGGTCGGAGGTGCGTTTCTCGCGCCAATCGGCCAGCGACCAGCCCTTGGGCAGATAGCCATTGAGCGGGTCATGCGCCGAGGTCTGATCGGTGACGATGTCGGGGCGCACGCCGCGCCGCACCAGTTCCGGCAGGATGTCGGCGGTGTTGCCGACCAGGCCAACCGATTTCGCTTCACCGGCTTTGGTCCAGCGCTCGATCTTTTCGAGCGCCTCGTCAAGGGTGTCGGCGCGCTCATCGACATAGCGGGTGCGCAACCGGAAATCGATGCGGTCGGGATCGCATTCGACGGCCAGGCAGCAGGCGCCGGCCATGACCGCGGCGAGCGGCTGGGCACCGCCCATGCCGCCGAGGCCGCCGGTCAGGATCCATTTGCCCCTGAGATTGCCGCCATAGTGCTGGCGGCCGGCTTCGACGAAGGTCTCGTAGGTGCCCTGCACGATGCCTTGCGTGCCGATGTAAATCCACGAGCCGGCCGTCATCTGGCCGTACATCATCAGGCCCTTTTTATCGAGCTCGTTGAATTTCTCCCATGTCGCCCAGTGCGGCACGAGATTCGAGTTGGCGATCAGCACGCGCGGGGCGTCAGGATGAGTGCGGAACACGCCGACCGGCTTGCCCGATTGCACCAACAACGTCTCGTCGTCGCCAAGCGTCTTCAGCGAGGCAACGATGCGGTCGAAATCGTTCCAGGTGCGCGCCGCCCGGCCGATGCCGCCATAGACCACCAACTCGTTGGGGTTTTCGGCGACGTCTGGGTCGAGATTGTTCATCAGCATGCGCAACGGCGCTTCCGTCAGCCAGGTGCGGGCGTTGAGCTCGCTGCCGCGCGGGCTGCGCACTTCACGGATGTTGTGGCGAGGATCGGTCATGATTGTCCCTTTCGAGTGAGGTGCACCGCGCGTCAGCGTTCGGCCCAGGCGATCGCGGTTTCCAGGATCTTCTTCAGCGTGACGCGGATCGGCGCCGCGAATTCGGCCTCGTAAGGCACCGGCCAGTTAGCCGGTTCGCCCTTGCCTTCGGGCTCGCGCATATAGCCGCGGTTGGAGAGTTCCATCTGCAGCGCGTGGACGCCGGCTTGCGGCTGGCCGAAATGGCGCGTGATCCAGCCGCCCTTGAAGCGGCCGTTGACGACGTAGCTCTCGCCGGTTTCGGCGAGGATCTGGCCAACCGTCGCTTGCAGCGTCGGATCGGCGCTCTTGCCGTCATTGGTGCCGAGATTGAAGACCGGCAATTTGCCTTCGAAAAGGCGCGGCAGCACCGAGCGGATCGAATGGCAGTCATAGACGACGACCTTCCTATGCAAAGCGCGCAGCCTGTCGATCTCGGCCTGCAGAGCGGCATGATAGGGTACGAAGAATTTTTCGCGGCGCTCGTCGATCTCCGACGGTCCCGGCTCTTCACCCTTGCGGTAGAGCTGATCGCCGTCAAAGGTCTCTGTCGGGCAGAGCCCGGTCGTCGTCTGGCCGGGATAGAGCGAAACGCCGGACGGGTCGCGGTTGACGTCGACAACGGTGCGCGAAATCGCCGTATGCACGACCGTCGCGCCGAGGCTCTCGGCGAAGTCATAAAGCTTGTCGATCCACCAGTCGGCGTCACGGCGGCCGAGCCAGGGCGAGACCAGCCGGCTGTCGAGGCCGGCGAGATCGATGCCGGTATGCGGGATCGAAACCAGCAGGGGTGCTGTGCCTTGGGTGACGGTGAGCCAGGAGCGTGAGGTCATCGGAAGTCTCCGCGCGACAGAACGCGACCTTGCAATCGTCCGTGAACACCGGCCTCGCTTTTTGCCGGTCGCAACGCATTTTGTTCTTGCTTTGTGCCGGCAGCTATGCTACTAAATTCGGTATGGTGCTGATTCGGCCCGACGACCCGCCTTTGAGGCGGGTTTTTTGTTTCTGGATTTGAAAGTTTCGGTGTTGCCGGGCTGAGGTTGGCGGGACAGCGCCCCCCTCTGTCCTGCCGGACATCTCCCCCTCTAGTGGGGAGATTGGCAGCTTCGGCGCCTCGCTCAGTCCTGCAACGCTGGAGATTGGCGAAAGCCGAGACGACAGCCAATCTCCCCCCTGGAGGGGGAGATGTCCGGCAGGACAGAGGGGGGCGCGACAGAACGCGGCCTGTGACGGTGAACCGTCTCACGACGTCACCCCCGGCAGCTTTACCGCGCTTGCCGCTTCGACCGCCGCGCCGCTGCGTATCATGGCGATGGCCTTCTCCATGTCGGGGTGGAAGTGCCGGTCGTTGTCGAGATGGGGCACCTCTGCCCTGACCAGCCGGCGCACCGCCTCCAGTGCCGCGCTCGAGGCCAGCGGTGCGTGGAAATCGCAGCCTTGCGCGGCGGCCAGCAATTCGATGCCGATGACGGCCGTCGCATTCTCGACCATGCCGATGAGGCGGCGCGCGCCATGCGCCGCCATCGAGACGTGGTCTTCCTGGTTGGCCGAGGTCGGGATCGAATCGACGCTGGCCGGATAGGCCTTTTGCTTGTTTTCAGAAACCAGTGCTGCCGCCGTGACCTGAGGGATCATGAAACCGGAATTCAGACCCGGCTTGGGCGTGAGAAACGCCGGCATGCCCGACAGCGCCGGGTCGACCAGCATGGCGATGCGCCGCTCCGACAGCGAGCCGATCTCGCAGACGGCGAGTGCGATCATGTCGGCGGCGAAGGCGACCGGCTCGGCATGGAAATTGCCGCCCGAAAGTGCGGAGTCGTCCTCGGCAAAGATCAGCGGATTGTCGGTGACGCCGTTGGCCTCGGTGCCGAGCGTCTCGGCGGCCTTGCGGAGCACGTCGAGTGCTGCGCCCATCACCTGCGGCTGGCAGCGCAGGCAATACGGATCCTGCACGCGCTCGTCGCCGACGCGGTGCGATTCACGGATGGCGCTGCCGGCCATCAAATTGCGCAACGCCTCGGCCGTCTCGATCTGGCCGCGATGTTTCCTGAGCAGATGGATGCGTGGATCGAACGGAGCGTCGGAGCCCTTGGCGGCATCGGTCGACAGCGCGCCGGCGACCAGTGCCGACTGGTAGAGCACTTCCGCCTCGAACAAAGCGGCAAGCGCATAGGCGGTCGAAAACTGGGTACCGTTGAGCAGCGCCAGGCCTTCCTTGGCGCCCAGTGTCACCGGCTCCAGGCCGTGCGAAACGAAGGCGACCTTGGCGGGAAAGCGGCCATGCGGGGTAAAGCACTCGCCGACGCCGATCATCACGGCGGTCATGTGCGACAGCGGCGCAAGGTCGCCGGAAGCGCCGACCGAGCCTTGCGCCGGCACCACGGGGATAACGTCGTTGGCCAGCATCGCCTCGATCAGCTCGATCGTCCGCGGCCGCACGCCGGAGGCGCCCTGTGCCAGGCTGGCCAGCTTCAGCGCCATCATCAGCCGGCAGATTGCGACGGGCATCGGCTCGCCGACGCCGGCGGCATGAGACAGCACGATATTTCGCTGCAACGTTTCCAGATCGGCGGCGGGGATGCGGACGCTGGCCAGCTTGCCGAAGCCGGTATTGATGCCATAGACCGGCTCGCCCTTGGCAACGATCCTGGCGACGGCCTCGGCGCTGGCCTTGATCTTCGGCCGACAGGCATCGTCGAGCCTCAGTGCGGCGCCGCGATAGATGGCGCGCCAATCGGCCAGCGTGGCATTGCCCGGCCTTAGCTTGAGTTCGGTCATTGTCCCCTCCAGATGCGGGCATGCAGCGGGTTGAAGCCCATGCGGTAGACGAGTTCGGCCGGGCGCTCGACGTTCCAGATCGCCAGATCGGCGGATTTTCCGGCCTCCAGCGTGCCGGTCTGTCCAAGCAGCCCGAGCGCGCGGGCAGCCTCGCGGGTAACGCCGGCAAGGCATTCATCGACGGTCAGGCCGAACAACGTCGCGGCCATGTTCATGGTCAGCAGCAGCGAGGTCAGCGGCGACGTGCCGGGATTGTTGTCGGTGGCAACGGCCATCCTGACGCCATGCTGGCGAAACAAGGCGATCGGCGGCTTCTTGGTCTCGCGGATGAAGTAGTAGGCGCCGGGCAGGATGGTCGCCACGGTTCCGGCCTTCGCCATCGCCGCCGCACCGGCCTCGTCGGTGTATTCGAGGTGGTCGGCCGATAGCGCACCATAGCGCGCCGCAAGTTCGGCGCCGTGCAGATTGGACAGCTGGTCCGCATGGAGCTTGACCGGCAGGCCCGCAGCCTTTGCGGCATCGAACACGCGGGCGATCTGCTCCGGCCAAAAGGCAATGCCTTCGCAAAAGCCGTCGACGGCATCGGCCAGGCCCTCGGCAGCGACGGCCGGCAAAATCTCGTTGGCGACAAGATCGATAAAAGCGTCCTTGTCGCCTTTTGCTTCGGGCGGCAGTGCATGAGCACCGAGGAAAGTGGTCCTGACCGTCACCGGCCGCTCACCGCCGAGCCGTCGTGCGGCGCGCAGCGACTTCTTCTCGTTTTCGAGGTCGAGACCGTAGCCGGATTTGATCTCGACGGTGGTGACGCCTTCGGCGATCAGCGCATCGAGGCGCGGCAGCGACTGGGCGACCAGCTCGTCCTCGCCGGCGGCGCGCAGTGCCTTGACCGAGGAAACGATGCCGCCGCCGGCCTTGGCAACCTCTTCATAGGTAGCGCCGGCCAGCCGCATCTCGAATTCATTGGCACGGTTGTCGGCGTGAACCAGATGGGTGTGGCAGTCGATCAGGCCGGGCGTAATCCAGCGGCCTTCGCAGTCGGTCGCCTCGGCGTCTTTGCCAAGTGCTCTGGGGCGGAGCGCTGCCGGCATGTCGGCTTCCGGCCCGGCATAGACGATCCGGCCATTGCGCACGGCGATTGCACCGTGCTCGACAACGCCTGACCCGGGGCTGCTTTCGGCCATGGTCGCGAGGCGCGCATTGCGCCAGAGGCGAACCTCCCCTGCCCGGCTTTTGCTCTCTGCAGCCATCATCTTTTCCGTTTCAATAGGTGACGATTATGTATATACATATGAAAAGGCACTGCAAGCGCTATCATCGCACGGCAGACCGGGATTTGGAGAAAAACGTGACAGCAATCTTTGCAGAACAGGCGCTTCTGCCCGACGGCTGGCACAGCAATGTGCGGATCGTCATCTCCGACGGCAGGATCGCCACGGTCGAGGCGAATACCTCGCTCCTGCCCGGCGACGAGCGCCGTGCCATCCTTTTGTCCGGCATGCCGAACCTGCACAGCCATGCCTTCCAGCGCGGCATGGCCGGCCTTGCTGAATTGCGCGGCCCTTCCGCCGACAGTTTCTGGAGCTGGCGCGAGGTGATGTACCGTTTCGCGCTGTCGATGACGCCGGACCAGGTCGAGGCGGTCGCGGCCCAGCTTTATGTCGAGTTGCTGGAGGCCGGGTTCTCGCGCGTCGGCGAGTTTCACTATCTCCACCACGACCGTGATGGCCGGCCCTATGCTGACATCGCCGAGATGGCGCAGCGCATTGTTGCCGCAGCGTCCGAGACAGGCATCGGGCTGACTTTGCTGCCCGTGTCCTACGCGCATTCCTCTTTCGGCGGCGCTGCGCCAAATGAAGGCCAGCGCCGGTTCATCAACGATGTGAACCAGTTCTCGCGCCTTGTTGACAAATGCCGAGACTCCATTCGCGCGCTGAATCAAGGCGTCGTCGGCGTCGCCCCGCACAGCCTGCGTGCCGTGACACCGGAGGAACTGGAAGACATCACGGTGATGGCGCCGGAGGGGCCGATCCACATCCACATCGCCGAGCAGATGAAGGAGGTCGAGGACTGCCTTGCCTGGTCCGGGGCGCGGCCGGTCGAATGGCTGCTTGCCAACGCCAAGGTCGACCGGCGCTGGTGTCTCATCCACGCTACGCACATGACCGAGACCGAGACGGTGCAAATGACGAAAAGCGGCGCCGTTGCCGGCCTCTGCCCGATCACCGAGGCCAATCTCGGCGACGGCACCTTTGCCGCGTCCTTGTTCATGCAGCATGGCGGCCGCTTCGGCATCGGCTCGGATTCAAACGTACTGATCGGCCTGCCGGACGAGTTGCGGCAGCTCGAATATTCGCAGCGCCTCGCCCACCGCGCCCGCAACGTGCTGGCGGTGGCCGGTGGCTCGACCGGCCGTGCTTTGTTCGATGCAGCGCTCGATGGTGGCAGTGCCGCGTTGGGCGCCGGCCTCTCGCAGATCGCAGCAGGTGCCTCGGCCGATTTCGTCTCGCTCGACGGCAAGCATCCATCGCTGGCCGGCAAGACGGGCGATGCAATCCTTGATGCCTGGATTTTTGCCAACGGCACCAAGGTCGATTGCGTCTGGGTGCATGGCAAGAAACTGGTCAGCGGCGGCATCCATGCCAGGCGCGATGCCATCGCCGAGCGCTTCCGCAAGGTGATGACGGCGCTTTCGGCATGAGCATGATCGGGACAATAAGCGCGGATTCCGGAAGCGCGGACGGCGGCGAGGTTCTTTCGCTGCACCAGCGCATCCTGTCGGACATCAGCGAACGGATCCTGTCGGGTGCCTGGGCGCCCGGCCACCGCATTCCGTTCGAGCATGAACTGACGGCCGAATACAATTGTTCGCGCATGACAGTGAACAAGGCGCTGTCGCAACTGGCCAAGGCCGGGCTGATCGAGCGCCGGCGTCGCTCCGGCAGTTTTGTCCGCCGGCCGCAGTCGCAGGCAGCCGTTCTCGAAATCCACGACATCCGGATCGAGGTCGAGGCACTTGGCCTGCCCTACCGCTATGAGCGCATGGCGCGAAACAGAAGGCGCAGCAGCGCCGACGACCGCGCCCTGCTGGAACTCGACGTCGCCGGGCCGGTGCTGGTGCTGGAATGCCGGCATTTCGCCGGCAAGCGGCCGTTCGCCCACGAGCAGCGGCTGATCAACCTGGCTGCCGTGCCGGAGGCCGCCGAAGAGGCGTTTTTCGACACGGCGCCCGGTCCGTGGCTGATCGGCCGTGTGCCGTGGAGTGCCGCCGAGCATCGCATTCGCGCGGTTGCCGCCGAACAGCACATCGCGGCGGCGCTCGACATCGAGACCGGCGCGCCGTGCCTGGTGATCGAGCGGCGGACATGGAGCGCCGAGCACCCCGTCACCCATGTCCGCTTCACCTATGCGGCAGAAAACCACACGCTGGTGGCGCGGTTCACGCCGTCGCAGGGGTAAACCCTCCCCCTTGAGGGGAGGGTCGCGGAGCAAATTGCCGCATGGCGGCATTTTGTGACGCGGGGTGGGGTCGGTGCGACCTCGCCGACCCCACCCCGTCTCGCAGTCTCCGCTTCGCTTCGACTACTCGCCGACCCTCCCCTCGAGGGGGAGGGTTAGGAGCCGCCTCTCAAATCGCCCCGGTAACAATAATCTCGACCAGATATTCCGGTCCGGCAAGTTTCGCTTCGCCAGTGGCGCGGGCCGGCGTGTTGCCTTGCGGTACCCATTTGTCCCACTCCGCGTTCATCTCGGCAAAGGTGCTCATGTCGGCCAGCCAGATGATCGCCTGCAGGATCTTGGTTTTGTCGGTGCCGGCCTTGGCCAGCAATTCGTCGATAGCCGCCAGAATGTCCCTGGTCTGGGCGCCGACGTTTCCGCCCGGCTTGCCGACCTGACCGGCCAGATAGACGGTGTTGCCGTGGATGACGATCTGGCTCATGCGCGGGCCCACATCGATGCGACGAATGCTCATTGGATATTCCTTCTCTTGTCCGGCTTTCTCTTGTCGGCTGCGCCTGTTTAGGATCGGGATACGTTTCGGGCAAGGCCGCTCGAGCGGAACCGCTTGAGCCAAGCCAAAGCAGACAACATGACGGCCCGGCCGCAATTCCGCCCGATTGGCTTGTTGACTAATGTAATAACATCACATATCGAATCCGCCCCTGCAGCACCGATCGTCGCCCCATGGATCGTCACATGAGCCAAACCTGCCTGACCTTCCGCGACCTGACGCTGGGCTACAACAGCCATCCTGCGGTCCACCACCTCGATGGTACGATCCGCAAGGGGTCGTTGACGGCGGTCGTCGGCGCCAACGGCTCCGGCAAATCAACGCTGATGAAGGGCATCGTCGGCGTCCTGAAGCCGATGGCCGGCACGGTGATCCGGGCGCCCGGCGTACGCGCCGCCTATCTGCCGCAGCAATCGGAGCTCGACCGCTCCTTTCCGGCCCGGGTCGTCGACCTGGTTTCGCTTGGCCTGTGGCCGCGGCGCGGCATGCTCGGCCGCTATACAAGGGAAGACCGCGACTCGGTCAGCAAGGCGCTGATGGCCGTCGGCCTAGGCGGTTTCGAGAAGCGGCCGATCGACACATTGTCGGGCGGCCAGCTGCAGCGCACGCTGTTTGCCCGCGTGCTGTTGCAGGATGCCGAGCTCATCCTGCTCGACGAGCCGTTCAACGCCGTCGATGCCAAGACGGTCGGCGACCTGATCGCGCTGATCAAGCGCTGGCACGGCGAGGAACGCACGATCATGGTTGTGGTCCACGATCTCGATCTGGTGCGGCAGAATTTCCCCGAAACACTGCTCCTGGCGCGCCAGCCGATCGCCTGGGGCGAGACCAAAGAGACGCTGCGGCCTGAGAATCTGTTGCGCGCGCGCCGCTTCCACGAAGCCTGGGAGGACAACGCGCCATGGTGTGAGCCCGGCGAGCATGATCACGAGCACGGTGGCCACGAGCACAGCCATGACCACGAGCACTATCACGGCTCCGGGCCGAGGGCAGCATGATGGAGGTGCTTTACGGTCTGTTCGTCGCTCCTTTCGCCGACTACGCCTTCATGCAGCGGGCGCTTGCCGGTTCGATGATGCTGTCGCTCGGCGCCTGCCCGGTCGGCGTGTTCCTGATGCTGCGGCGCATGAGCCTGTCCGGCGATGCCATGGCGCATGCCATCCTGCCGGGTGCCGCCGCCGGCTTCCTGTTCTATGGCCTGGAGATCCTGCCGATGACGATCGGCGGACTGATCGCCGGCATCATCGTGGCGCTCGGCGCCGGCGCCGTCTCGCGCTTCACCATCCAGCGCGAGGACGCCTCGATGGCGGCCTTCTACCTGATTTCGCTGGCCATCGGCGTGCTCATGGTGTCGATCCGCGGCTCCAGCGTCGATCTCATGCATGTGCTGTTCGGCACCGTGCTGGCGCTCAACAACGAGGCGCTGACGCTGATCGGCGGCATCGTCGTGGTGACGCTGGTCAGCCTCGCCACCTTCTGGCGGGCGCTGGTCGCCGAATGCCTCGACCCTTTGTTCCTGCGCTCGGTCAGCCGGATGGGCAGCCCGGTGCATTTCATCTTTCTCGGCCTCGTCGTGCTCAACCTCGTCGGCGGCTTCCAGGCACTCGGCACCTTGCTGTCGGTCGGGCTGATGATGCTGCCGGCGGCGGCGGCCCGCTTCTGGACCTCGCGCGTCGAGCCGATGTGCGTGCTGGCCACAGTAATCGGCTTTGCCTCCTGTATTGCCGGGCTGCTGTTGTCCTACCATGCGTCATTGCCATCCGGCCCGGCCATCATTCTGTCCGCCGGCGTCGTCTATTTCGCCTCGATCCTGTTCGGCACGCGCGGCATCCTGCGCGCCCGCATCGTCCATCACCGCCACAGAACTGCCTGATCCCAACAAAGGAGAACCTAGTCCATGCTGAAATCGATCCGCGCCGCTTTGGCCGTGAGCGTTATAACATTAACCGCCTTTGGCGCATCTTCGGCCTTCGCAGAGCCTTTGAAGGTGGTCGCCAGCTTCACGATCATCGCCGATTTCGCCAAGAATGTCGGCGGCGACCGCATCGATCTGACCACCATCGTCGGGCCTGACGGCGACGCCCACGTCTACGAGCCGAGCCCCGCCGATGCTGTGACGATGGCCAAGGCCGACATCGTGCTGGTCAACGGCCTGCATTTCGAAGGTTTTCTGCAGCGCCTGGTCGACGCCAGCGCCACCAAGGCTTCGATTGCCGTGCTGACCAAGGGGGTCACGCCGATCAATTTCAAACCCGAATTCGCCGAGGCCGATGCCGCCGAAGGCGCGGAAACCGATGGCGGCAAGACGGTCACCGATCCGCATGCCTTCCAGTCGATCGCCAATGCCAAGATCTATGTGAAGAACATCGCCGACGCCTTTTGCACGGCCGACGCTGCGGGTTGCGACAGCTACAAGGCCAACGCAGCCGCCTATACGCAGAAGCTCGAGGCGCTTGAGGGCGAAGTGCAGGCGGCGATCCAGTCGATCCCGCAGGAGAAGCGCGTCGTCATCACCTCGCATGACGCCTTCGGCTATTTCGAGCAGGCCTACGGCTTGACGTTCCTGGCCCCGGAAGGCGTGTCGACCGAGTCGGAGCCCTCCGCCGCCGACGTCGCCAAGCTGGTCAGCCAGGTGAAGCAGGACAAGGCGGCGGCGATCTTCGTCGAGAACATCACCAACCCGCGGCTGATCGAGCAGATCGCCAGCGAGACCGGCATCAAGGTGGGCGGCACGCTCTATTCCGATGCGCTGTCGCAGCCCGACGGCCCGGCCGCGACCTATATCGACCTGATGCACAATAACATCGCCCAGATCAAAGGCGCGATCCTCGGCAGCTGAGCTGTCTAGTCACTCCATCCGGTCGGGCTGAAATTGCCCGGCCCGATTTCTATCTAATGGCGGTTGCCGACCGGGTCCGGGAGTGGCAAGACTGCCGCTAGCCAGATTGTGAGGACCCCAGCCATGGAATACCGTCAGATCAGCGAGGACTATTCGGTCTCCGGCCAGATCCAGCCCGAAGATGTCGCGACCATCAAGGCCGCCGGCTTCAAGAGCGTGATCTGCAACCGGCCGGACGACGAGCAGCCCGGCCAGCCATCGGCCGACACCGTCAAAGCGGCGGTCGAGGGCGCCGGGCTCGCCTTCCGCTACATCCCTGTCATCAGCGGCCAGATCACGGCCGAGAATGTCGAGGACCAGGCCGAGGCACTGGATGAGCTTGATGGCCCGGTCTTCGCCTATTGCCGTTCCGGCGCCCGCTGCACCAATCTCTATGGGCTGATCAAGCAGTCGAAGGGGTGAGAGGCCTCACGTTCCGAGCGGAGGAAGTCAAGTTCCGCACTGTGGCGATCCTTCACACCCCCCTCTGTCCTGCCGGACATCTCCCCCTCAAGTGGGGAGATTGGATGTCGCGTTGGCTTTCGCCAATTTTCAGCGTTGCGGAGTGGGCAGCGAGGTCAGAGCTGCCAATCTCCCCACTTGAGGGGGAGATGGCCGGCAGGCCAGAGGGGGGTGCTGTCCTGGGTGCTGTCCCTCCGCCATATCTAACGAAAAGCCGTCTGGGCTAAATCGGCAGCGCGCCGGTTTCCTTCAATGTCTCGAGCACGATCGCCGTCTTCACATGCTGCACCGATTCGTGCGGCAGCAGCACACCGTTGACGAATTCCGACAGCGACTTCAGGTCCGGCGTCACCACTTTCAATATATAATCCATCTCGCCGGTCAGCGCGTGCGCTTCCTGCACTTGCGGCAGCCGCGCCACCAGTTCGCCGAAACGCCGCGCATTGTCGCGGTTGTGGGTGGCGAGCGTCACCGAAATGACGTTGACCAGGGAAAAGCCGAGTTTGTCGCGGTCGAGCACCGCCCGGTAGCCCTTGATATAACCGTCCTCCTCCAGCCGCTGGCGACGGCGCGAGCATTGCGACGCCGACAGGTTCACCCGTTCCGACAGATCGTTGTTGGTCAGCCGTGCATCGCCCTGCAACAGAGCCATTATCTTGCGGTCAAACTGGTCGATGCGCGCGTCATCCATGGATTTTTCCAAACATATGCACAATTCACGCATTATCTGATCATTTCAAGCGTTTGAATGCAAGCACCATGCACCGCGTCCGCGTTATCATTGTGTTGAGATGGCTTTTCCCGGCCAACAACAGCTTTGGAGGACACTGCCATGGGTCCCTTCCCGCACGACGCACCGCCCGCCACGATCAGCAAAACCAATCCCGCCGGTACCGACGGCTTCGAGTTCGTCGAATTCGCGCATGCCGAGCCGGAAAAGCTCGCCGAGTTGTTCACCCGCATGGGCTATGTGCCGGTGGCCAAGCACCGCAGCAAGGACATCACCGTCTGGCGACAGGGCGACATCAACTATGTCGTCAATGCCGAACCCGGCTCGCATGCCATGAAATTCGTCGACAAGCACGGCCCTTGCGCCGCCTCGATGGCGTGGCGGGTGGTCGATGCAAGGCATGCCTTCGATCACGCGGTGGCCAAGGGCGCGACGCCCTATGAAGGCAACGACAAGACGCTCGATGTGCCGGCGATCGTCGGTATCGGCGGGTCGCTGCTCTATTTCATCGAAACCTACGGCGAGAAGGGCTCGGCCTATGATGCCGAGTTCGACTGGCTGGGCGAGCGTGACCCGAAGCCGGAAGGCGTCGGCTTCTATTACCTCGACCACCTCACCCACAATGTCTATCGCGGCCAGATGGACAAATGGTGGGATTTCTATCGCGACCTGTTCGGCTTCAAACAGATCCATTTCTTCGACATCGACGGCAAGATCACCGGCCTGGTCAGCCGCGCCATCACCTCGCCCTGCGGCAAGATCCGCATTCCGCTCAACGAGTCCAAGGACGAGACCAGCCAGATCGCCGAATATCTGAAGAAGTATAATGGCGAGGGCATCCAGCACATCGCCGTCGGCACCGACGACATCTACGGTGCCACCGACAGGCTGGCCGCCAACGGCCTGAAGTTCATGCCGGGCCCGCCGGAGACCTATTACGACATGTCTTATGCCCGCGTGAACGGCCATGAAGAGCCGATTGAACGTATGAAAAAGCACGGCATCCTGATCGACGGCGAAGGCGTCGTCGACGGCGGCACCACCAAGATCCTGCTGCAGATCTTTTCCAGGACAGTGATCGGCCCGATCTTCTTCGAGTTCATCCAGAGGAAGGGCGACGAAGGTTTTGGCGAGGGCAATTTCCGCGCCTTGTTCGAGTCGATCGAGCAGGACCAGATCAAGCGCGGCGTGCTGAAGGTGGACGGCAAGGCAGCGTAGCCAACTCGGCCGAGGTGCCTTGTGGTTTGATCAATTATGACCTAAATTCTGGTCATAAGAGGTCTGACCATGAATGTTTCAATTGCCGAAGCCAAGGCCAAATTGTCGGAACTCGTCAGCCGCGCGGAAGCCGGCGAGGAGATCGTGCTCACACGCCACGGCAAGGCGGCGGCGCGTATCGTACCTCCGGCAGTGGCCGAACCCCTGCCGCGTATAGGCGCGTTGAAGGGCAAGATCTGGATTGCGGACGATTTTGATGAACTCGGTCCCGAGTGGGATGAGTACGTGAAATGACGGTCGGCCCGTTTCTCGCCGACACACACATCATCCTCTGGTCGATTTCGGACGATCGACGTCTTAGCGAGCACCACCGCGTCATTCTGGCTTCGGAAGCGGTGGTGTTCGCGAGCGCGGCAAGCGTCTGGGAAATTGCCATCAAACGTTCGATCAGAAAACTTAATGCGCCGGACGATCTGCCAGCGCTGCTTCCAAGGATGCAATTTCAGCCGCTCGCCGTAACCTTCCAGCACGCGAACGCCGTCGGCGGCCTACCCCACCACCATGGTGATCCGTTCGACAGACTTCTGATTGCGCAGGCGCAAGTGGAGAACCTCACCATCCTGACATCCGACCCGCATTTCGCTCGTTACGATGTGGCTTTGGCATGATTATCCAAGCAGTTGGTCTCGCAAGCCCAGCCGCTCAACCTCCGCTTTCCTGAGTTTCAGATCATAGCCGAGCAAGAACTCGTCGAGTTGCGGCGGTTTCACCGAGGTGCCGGATAGCATCGCGTGCACCTGGCCGCGATGATGGATGTCGTGGATGAAGAGATGGGCGAGCAGGTCACCGATCCGTTCCGGTATCATGCCGTCCTCGCGCCGGTCGGTGAGAACGCGGCGCTCGAGATCGTCCGCCGACAGGCGGCCGCAAAAGGCGATCAGCCGCCGATCGGCCTCCGCCTGTGCAACAAAAAGCGCCTTGGCATCATTGAACGGCACAAAATCGTCATGGGCGGCGGCGCCGACGCCGCCCTCTTCGAGAAAATCGAGATAGAGGTGATCGACCGCCAGGATGTGGTTCAGCGTTGCCTTGATCGACGGAAAGAAGCTCGTCCGTTCGGCTTCGAATTCGCCGGGCTCAAGCTGCAGCACGGCGCGGTAGAGCCGGTCGTTGGACCACAGATTGTTGGCTGCCATGCGCCGGAAATGGTTCAGCAGGTCCATGACTTCACGGCGCGACCCGGAATAGCGACACACCCGCCCATAGAAGCGCAAACCCAGCCAAAACAATCAGCAGCAGCCCGATCATGTGCCGCCGCATGGCTTGCGTTTCCTGGTCCAGCGCGACATTCGTGTTGGTGACGGTGTGAAACATCATCGCCTTGCGCGGAAAGCCGCTGCGGTTGGTCAGGCCTGGCGAGCGCGCCTCGATGCGATAGCTCAGGCGGATCGCCAGGATGAAGATCGCCAGCATGACAAGGGCCCAGACACCGCACAGCAGATAGAATGTCTCGCCCGTCATTCTCTTGCCCCCTCGTACTTCTCGACCCTCTGCTCGATGGCGCCGAAGATCGAATGCCCACCCCTGTCCTTCATCTCGATGCGCACGCTATCGCCAAAGCGCAGGAACGGCGTTTTCGGTTCGCCGGTTTCGATGGTCTCGATCATACGCAGCTCGGCGACGCAGGAATAGCCGGCGCCGCCCGCCGAGACAGGCTTGCCCGGCCCGCCGTCGAGCTTGTTGGAGACGGTGCCCGAACCGACGATGGTGCCGGTGGCCAGCGGCCGCGTTTTTGCGGCGTGAACAATCAGCGCCGGAAAGTCGAAGGTCATGTCGATGCCGGCGTTCGCCCGGCCGAACGGCTTGCCGTTGAGATCGACCAGCAGCGGCAGGCTGACCTTGCCGCCGTCCCAGGCATCGCCCAGCTCGTCCGGCGTCACCGCAACCGGCGAAAAGGCAGATGACGGTTTCGACTGGTAGAAGCCGAACCCCTTGGCGAGCTCGGGTCCGGTCAGGCCGCGCAGCGTTACATCGTTGACCAGCATGACCAGCCGGATCGCCGCCCGCGCCTCATCGAGGCTTGCGCCCATCGGCACATCGTCGACGATGACGGCGACCTCTCCTTCCATGTCGATGCCAAGGGTGTCGTCGACCATGCGGATCGGGTCGCGCGGTGCGAGGAAAGCGTCCGAGCCGCCCTGGTAGATCAGCGGATCGGTCCAGAAGCTTGCCGGCATCTCGGCACCGCGCGCCTTTCGCACCAGCTCGACATGGTTCACATAGGCCGAGCCGTCGGCCCATTGGTAGGCGCGCGGCAGCGGCGAATGGGCGTCGTGCTCGTGAAAGCGCGCGGACGGTACCGCATTGTTTTCCAACGATTCCGCCATGGCAGCGAGATGCGGGGCGATGCGATGCCAGTCGTCGAGCGCGGCCTGCAGCGTGCGCACCAGGAACGAAGCATCGGTAAACCGCGTCAGGTCGCGCGAGACGACGACGAGCTTTCCATCGCGCGTCCCGTCCTTCAATGTGGCAAGCTTCATGCGGTTTCCTCTCCTGGCGCAGCTTTGGCGCTGCTTAATTCCACAACAAGGCCGTCGCGGGCGATCGTCAAGTCGCCGGCCCATGTTTTCCTGACGGCGGCAATCCAGTCGGCCTCGCCGATCTCGGGATCGTCGGCGGGAATGAGGTGGTTGAGGACCAGTCTTTTGACGCCTGCCTCGCTGGCGATGCGGCCCGCTTCCTCGGCAAAGCTGTGGCTGGCAAGCAGGTGTTCCCTCAGCCTTGCGCCGTTGCCGGTCTTCGCGACCAGCCGCTCGATACCCTTTTCCAGCATGGCCTCGTGGACCAGGACGTCGGCGCCCTCGGCGAAATCCGCCAATGGCGGAAAGAACGCCGTATCCGACGAAAAGACGATGCCTTGCCCCGCATGATCGAAGCGCAGCGCAAAGCAATCCGTCACCGGCGGGTGGTCGACACGCAGCGCCGATATTTTGAGACCGCGCTCTTCCGCCACCTGGCCTTCACCAAACTCGACGATCGAAACCAGGTCGCGGATATCCGGCCTGCCTTCATCGGCGATGCGGATCTCGATGTCGAACTCCATCGCCTGGCAAAAGCGCTGCCAATAGTAGCCGGTGCCGGGCGGGCCGAACACGGCGACCTTTGTTGCCAGGCCGGCGGTCCAGGCGGTGTGGATGAGAGGTCCGAGTTCCACCACATGGTCGGAATGCAAATGCGTGATGAAGATGAGGTCGAGCGCCTTCAGGCTGACACGGGCATCGGTCAGCCCGCGCGTTACGCCCAGCCCGCAATCGACGACGAGGGTGCGGCCGCCAATCTCAAGCAGTGACGAACTCGGCCACGGCCCGCCCGGCCGCAGCGCCGGGCCACCCTTCGAACCCAGAAGCACCAGACGATCCATCATGCGACGGCGCTCAAGACCAGTCGCCCTCTGGCGTGCCGTTGAAGCGCTTCTTCAGGTCGGCCCAGCAGTCGATGTAATTGTCCTGCCGGGTTTCGAGCTCGGCGCCATAGCGGGTCACCATCTGCGGAAAGCGTGTCTCGAACATGAAGGCCATGGTGTTGTCGAGCTTGACCGGTTTTAGCTCCGCGCGCGAGGCCTTTTCGAAGCCAGACGCATCGGGTCCGTGAGCCAGCATCATGTTGTGTAGGCTGATGCCGCCGGGCACGAAGCCCTCTTCCTTGGCATCGTACTGACCATGTATGAGGCCCATGAACTCGCTCATGATGTTGCGGTGATACCAGGGCGGGCGGAAAGTGTTTTCCGCCACAAGCCAGCGCGGCGGGAAGATGACGAAATCGATATTGGCGGTGCCTTCCTCGCCGCTCGGCGCGGTCAGCACGGTGAAGATCGACGGATCGGGGTGGTCGAACAGGATTGCGCCGACCGGCGAAAAGGTCGCAAGATCATATTTGTAGGGCGAATAATTGCCGTGCCACGCCACCACATCCAGCGGCGAATGGTCGATTTCGGTGACATGGAACTGGCCACACCATTTCGCGATCAGCCGACAGGGCGTGTCCTTGTCCTCGAACCAGGCGCAGGGCGTCTTGAAATCGCGCGGATTGGCCAAGCAATTGGCGCCGATCGGACCGCGATCCGGCAGCGTCAGCTTGGCGCCGTAATTCTCGCAGACATAGCCGCGCACTTGCGGATCGACCAGTTCGACCTTGAACACCAGGCCGCGTGGCAGCACGGCAATCTCGCCCGGCCTGAGTTCGATAACACCCATCTCGGTGACGAAGCGCAAGGCTCCAACCTGGGGCACGACCAGCAACTCGCCGTCGGCGTTGAAGAAATGATCGTCGACCATCGAGCGATTGGCGACATAGACGTGTGCCGCCATGCCGGTCTGGCCGAGCACGTCGCCGGCGGTGGTGATCGAGCGCATGCCGGCGATGAAATCGGTCGGTTCCTTCGGCATCGGCACGGGGCTCCAGCGATACTGGCCGAGTGCGAGCTGATGGTCGCCGACGTTCGGCGCGCTTTTCCAAAGCGGATAATTCGCCGCTTTGAAGCGACCGGTGTGCCTGACGCTCGGCCTTATCCGATAAAGCCAGGAGCGCTCATTGGTGCCGCGCGGCGCGGTGAAAGGAGAGCCCGAAAGCTGCTCGGCATAGAGGCCGTAGGCCGGCCGCTGCGGCGAGTTTCGCCCTTGCGGCAGCGAGCCCGGCAGAGTCTCGGTCTCGAAGTCGTTGCCGAAACCCGGCATGTAGGAATAGGCCATGGAATCCTCCCGAATTCATGGTCTCGGAGCATCGTTTGCGCATCCGCAAAGATGCTCCGAGTTGACCATACCGGTTTCATTTGTAACCATTGAAAATGTAACCATCAACGGTGATTTCGGCATGAGCCGCCAGCATGCCCAGTCAGGGCCAACCATGGAAATCCTCGAGCTGGAATCCTTCCTGCCTTACCGGCTCTATCGGCTTGCCGATGCCGTCAGCCGCGAATTCTCAAGGATATACAAGGACCGCCACGGCCTGACCCGGCCCGAATGGCGCACGCTTGCGGGACTTGGACAGCACGGCACGATGACGGCGACGGCGCTCGGCGAGCAATCGGCCATGCACAAGACCAAGGTTTCGCGCGCGGTCGCCGAACTCGAGCGGCGCCGCTGGCTGACCCGCACGCCAGACGAGAAAGACCGTCGCGTCGAGCATCTGACGCTGACCAAAGCGGGGCTTGCCGCCTATCGCGAAATGGTGCCGCTGGCGAAGGAGTTCGAGCGGGAGCTGCTGGAGAGGCTGAGGAATAGCGACCGCGCGGCAATTGAGGCAGCATTAGCCGCTCTGGAGAGCCGTTTGGGACGAGCCGAGGTTGGGGTCGAAGCCAATCGTCTTGAACGAAGGGGCTAGCCAGTGCTTGGCATTTGTCGAGCAAGCAACCAATATTCAGCAACAACTTCGATCGTGTCGTCGCGAAAATAAAACAGGAAACGCCGCGAGTTAGGTCCATCTTGCGCCAGAATTTCCCAATCGTTTTCGCTGATTGACCGGCTATCGCCGATCACCTCGTAGAACTCGCCCCATTTGGGAGCCTGCTTGCTGTAAAGGCCTTTACCTGAGAACCAGGCGTGATCATTTGTGGAGTCCCATCGCCAACGACTGCAACCGATGAAACGAAGGGTTCCTGTCTCTCCCTTGCTGGCCTCACAGTCCCATGGGTTCAACAGAAAGGTAAGCTGAACCGTTTTATCCTCAACGGTTAGTTCTACATTCGGAGCGTTGGGCTCAGCGTTCCAATCCAGGTTCAGGTGTCGGAAAGACAGTGGTGTCACCAGTCCATCACCACCTTGCCGGAATTGCCGCTCTTCATTGCCTCGAAGCCGGAGATGTAGTCGTCGATGCCGATGCGGTGGGTGATCAGGCCGCTGACGTCGAGAGGACCCTGCACCAACGCGATCATCTTGTACCAGGTCTCGAACATCTCGCGGCCGTAGATGCCTTTCAGATGCAGCATCTTGAAGATGACCTTGTTCCAGTCGATCTCGAAGCCGGTCGGCGCGATGCCGAGAATGGCAATCTTGCCGCCATTGTTCATGGTGTCGATCATGTCGCGGAAGGCCGGCGCGGCACCCGACATTTCGAGGCCGACGTCAAAACCCTCGGTCATGCCGAGCGCCGGCATCACGTCGCGCAGCTTTTCCTTCGACGCATCGACGACATGCTGGACGCCGAGCTTTTTCGCCAGTGCCAGGCGCACCGGGTTGATGTCGGTGATGACCACTTTTCGCGCGCCAACGCACTGCGCCACCAGTGCACCCATGATGCCGATCGGCCCGGCGCCGGTGACCAGCACGTCCTCGCCGACGAGATCAAAGGACAATGCGGTGTGAACCGCATTGCCCAAAGGATCGAAAATTGCCGCGATCTCGTCCGGCACATCGTCGGGGATGGGCACGACATTGTGCTGCGGGATCGCAAGGTATTCGCCAAAGGCGCCCGGCCGGTTGACGCCGACGCCGAGCGTGTTGCGGCACAGATGCCCCCTGCCCGCCCGGCAGTTGCGGCAATGGCCGCAGACGATATGGCCCTCACCGGAAACGCGCTGGCCGAGTTTGTACTCGGTCACCGCGGTGCCGAAATCGGCGACGGTTCCGACGAATTCGTGGCCGGTTACCATCGGCACCGGCACGGTCTTTTGCGCCCACTGGTCCCAATTGTAAATGTGCACGTCGGTGCCGCAGATCGCCGTCTTCTTGATCTTGATCAGCACGTCGTTCGGACCGATTTCCGGCACCGGCACTTCTTCCATCCAGATGCCCGGCTCGGCCTTGGCTTTGACCAGCGCTTTCATCATGTTCGACATTCTTTTGTCCCCAGAACCTTAGTCGCTTGAATCTCTTGATCCGGCCGCTCAGGAAATCACGCCGAGTTCGCGACCGACTGCGGCGAACGCCTCAACCGCGCGTTCGATGTCGGCGCCGGAATGGGCGGCCGACATCTGCGTGCGGATGCGCGCCTGGCCCTTCGGCACCACCGGGAACGAGAAGCCGATGACATAGATGCCGCGCTTCAGCATCCGCGCCGCCACTTCCTGCGCCAGCGTCGCGTCGCCCAGCATCACCGGGATGATCGGATGGTCGGCGCCGGCCAGAGTAAAACCGAGCTTGCCCATCTCGGAGCGAAACCGCGCCGCATTGGCACATAGGCGCTGGCGCAACGCATCGCCATTGCGGATCATCTCGAAAACCCGGATCGAAGCGCCAGCGATCGCCGGCATCAGCGTGTTGGAAAACAGATAGGGGCGCGAGCGCTGGCGCAGCCAGTCGACCACCTGCTTCCTGCCCGACGTGTAGCCGCCGGACGCGCCACCCAATGCCTTGCCCAGCGTACCGGTGATGATGTCCACCCTGCCCTCGACGCCGCAATGTTCGGCCGAGCCACGGCCGTTCCTGCCGACGAAGCCAACAGCATGGCTGTCGTCGACCATGACCATCGCATCGTATTTGTCGGCGAGGTCGCAGACGCCTTTCAGATTGGCGATGATGCCATCCATCGAGAACACGCCGTCGGTGGCGATCAGCCGGAACCGACAGTCGCGCGCCTCTTTCAACCGCGCTTCCAGATCGGCCATGTCGTTGTTGGCGTAGCGGAAGCGCTTTGCCTTCGACAGCCGTACCCCGTCGATGATCGAGGCGTGGTTCAGCGCATCGGAGATGACCGCATCCTCCTCGCCGAGCAGCGTCTCGAACAGGCCGCCATTGGCGTCGAAGCAGGAGCCGTAGAGGATGGTGTCCTCCATGCCGAGGAAGTCAGAAATGGTCGCCTCGAGCTGCTTGTGTTCTTCCTGCGTGCCGCAGATGAAGCGCACCGACGCCATGCCGTAGCCGTACCGGTCGAGCGCCTGCTTGGCCGCCTCGCGCAGTTCGGCGCTGTCGGCGAGGCCGAGATAATTATTGGCGCAGAAATTCAGCACCTTCTCGCCGCCGACCTCGATCTCGGCCGATTGGGTCGAGGTTATCACCCGTTCGGATTTGTAAAGGCCGGCCGATTTCAGTCCTTCAAGCTCGCTGTCGATGTGGGAAAGGAATGCTTCGGTCATGATCGGGCCCTGGTGAGATCGACGAGGACTGTCGCGCCGCGCGGACGAAAAATCCATCGCAAAAGCGACCGCTTCGGTGGCGGCAATGGCACCGCAGAGGCCACGATGTTCAAATGCGGAGGCGCAGCGAAAGATTGCAATAACCACTTTGCGGGTTTCCCGCCACGGTCGCCGCCGCCGGCCTGCTGCCGTCCCAAACCTGTTAACACTTTGAAGCCAAAGGTTGTCGCACAAGAATTCGTTGGCGAGAGGGCCGCCTCAGAAAATGTCGCAGCAGCCGGTGCACGCCGTTTCAGGCAGGCTCATATTCCTGATCAAATCCGGCTATTGGCTGGCTCTGCTGATCATAGCCGCCATGGTCGTGGCCTCCTTCATCCTGCTGCAACAGGTGATGTCTACCCAACGGCACAATCAGGCGCTGCTCGATATCGTCAGCACACAAAAAGCCCTGTCGCAGCGCATCGTCTTCCTTGCCGGCGCGACAGGCAGCGCCCAGAGCGATCAACAGCGCGCCCTGGTTAGCGCGCTCAAGCAAGCGACGGTGGAGTTCGAGAAGAACTACGATCTGCTGCTCGAACGGACCGCCGCCGATCCGGCGTCGCCGGCAAGGTTCGATCCGAAATCGATCGAGAGCGTGCTTTTCGCCAAGCCGTACCATCTCGACTATTTCTCGGTCGGGCTTATCGCCAACGGCGAACGTCTGATCTCGTCATTCGAATCGCGGCTCAACATGGCCGGCAATGGTGGCTACAAAGGCGGAGAGGAGCGCGTCAACCTGAACGCTTCCGTTGCCAACGCAACATTGTCGGGCTATGCCGCACTTGGCCAGCGCATCAGCGCCTTTGCAGACCAGCGATCCGAAACACTTCTCGATCTTAACCGCACATTGTTCTACTCGACCATCGGCGTCATCGTGCTGGTGGCGCTTTTCATTTTCAGGCCAATGTCGAATGCCATCCTGCGCAGGACGCGCGAGCTGGTCGATGCGCGCAATTCCATGGCCTTTATTGCCGTGCATGACGGGCTGACCGGCCTGCACAACCGCACCTTCCTGACCGAGCATTTCGATACGCTGATCAATGCGGCGCGGCGACGGCGTGAACGGGTTGCCGTGGTGCAGTTCGATCTCGACCGGTTCAAGCAGATCAACGACACGTTCGGCCACGCCGCCGGCGATTATGTGCTGGTGGCGGCTGCGCAGCGCATGCGTGATTCGTGCCGTACGTCGGATCTCAACGTGCGGCTCGGCGGCGATGAATTCGTCATGATTCTCAACGGTGCCGGCAGCACCGAGGACATCGATACCGTCGCCCGGCGCATCCTGACCAAGCTCAACAAGCCGATCGTCTTTCGAGGCACGACAATCCATCCGGGCGTAAGTGCCGGGATTGCGGTCTACCCTGTCGACGCCGACAATGCGCAGGATCTGCTCGTCCATGCCGATCTGGCGCTGTATTCCGCCAAGAAGCAGGGCGGCGGCAGCTTGTCGTTCTTCTCCGAGGAGCTGAGGCACGAACTCGATTATCGCAAGCAGCTCGAGCTCGATATCAGGACCGCTATCTCGGAGAAGGCGTTCGAAGTCTATTTCCAGCCGCAAGTCTCGCTGTCGGACGGCGCCATCAGCGGCATCGAGGCTCTGGTTCGCTGGAGACATGCCGAGCGCGGCATGATCGCGCCGGGCGAGTTCATTCCGATCGCGGAAAAATGCGGTCTCATGCCCGAGATCGGCCGCATCGTCATCGCCAAGGCGATCGACGAAGCAGCCGAATGGAACCGCGCAGGCATCGCCTTCGGACGGATCGCCGTCAATGTATCCGGCTCGGAGCTGCGCGAGACAGATTTCGAAGTCTTCCTGTTCGACATGCTGGAGAGGGCTGGCCTGCCAGCGCACAAACTGTCGCTGGAGATCGTCGAATCCGTCATCCTCGACGACGAGAAGACCGGTATCGCGGCAAAGCTGCGGCACATTCGCGCCGCCGGTATCCATCTCGAGCTCGATGATTTTGGCACCGGCTACGCATCGCTCAGCCATGTCAATCCAAACGAGATCGATCGGCTGAAGATCGACCGCCGGTTCGTCCAGAACATCAACGAGAACAGCGGCAACACCAAGATCGTGCGTGCCCTCACCGAGCTCGCCCGCGGTCTCGGCATCTCGATCGTTGCCGAGGGCGCCGAAACCGAAGCCGAGCTCGACTCGCTGATGGCGATCGGCTGCGACCAGGTGCAAGGCTATTCCATCGCTTTCCCGATGCCGCCGGACAGCGTGCGCGAATGGCTGGTGGCGCGAACGCCCAAGAAGGCCAGGCTGACGGTGCTGCAGGGCTGCCGGGCGTAGGAAAGTCGGAACTACTGCAATGGCGGCAGGTTTCTCAGCGGATTGAGCATCGGCACCCCAAGTGGTGCGAAATGACGCTCGTTATCCGTCAGTATCACCAGGCCGTGAACCTCGGCCGTAGCAGCAATCGCTATATCTTCAAATCCCGGCCGATGAGCCCTTGCGCGATCAAGAATAGAACCCGCGGCATGCGCGGCTCGCAAATCGAAGGGCAGAATCCTTGCCCCGTAAAGGTGCTCGACTGCCTGCCACCAGTCGCGTAGCAGCGCGGCCTTTGTGGTCGCGCCGTCGCGCTCCGCCTTCGCTATCCCCGCCGCGATTTCGGACGCAGTCACAACGGATAGGAACAGGTATTCGCTCGCCATATCGAGCCATGCCATCAGCGCCGCCCGATCAACCTTCCTGGCTGGAGCCATTGCCGAGATGATGTTGGTGTCCAGCAGAAACATCAGGGCTGGTCGCCGCGCTACAACGCAACCTTGCGAGCCGGCTTACGGGAACGAGGCGGAATGTCGTCCTTGTCCCCGGGAAAAGCCGCCAGCAGCCGCCCGAAGCTCGGCACCCGAGACAGCCGCTGATAATCTTCGAACGACAGGATGACGGCCTGCTTCCGACCGTGGCGTGTGATAATGGCAGGCTCTCCTGCAACTGCCTGATCGACGACTGCCGAAAGCGTCGCCTTGGCGTCTTTCAACTGAATTTCGCGCATGTTGCCACCCTCGCATATGACTACCATGGTCATATAACATTGCAGACGGCTTGGAACAAGGGTTGCGGTCCAATCGGTATCAACTGACATTGGCCCGCAACGCGGCCAGCACCTGTGCAAACTCTGCCAGCCTGTCGTCGGACAGTCCTTTCCGCAGCCGCTTGTCGAAGGCTAACGCGGCGGTGCGCAATTGCAGGAACAGCGCTTCTCCGGCTTGGGTCAGCTCCACCTGGTGAACCCGGCGGTTCTCGGGATCGCGGCGGCGCATCAGCAGGCCTTGCGTCTCCATGGCGTTGAGGTGGTGGGTCAGCGTTGCGCCCCGGATGCCGATCATGCCGGCGAGCTCGCGTTGATTGGCCAGCTCCCGCGACTTGACCGACAGCAACGTGACCCAGACCGGCAGCGTGCCGCCTGCCTCGACCAAGGCAGCGTCGAAAGCCTGCGCAACCAGCTTGGCGGTGCGCGCGAGATTCATCCCGATCGGCGGGCGGTCAAAGGGCGTCATGATCCGACACTAGAACAAGGGCAAAGCCTATGGAACCGGCTCGAGCTTATGCGTTGACATCTAATCATTTGATATCTATCGATATGCCTGGCGGTGGGCAAGAGAGGAAATGCGGTCATGCAATATGTCTACATCATCGTCCTCGGCCTTCACGTCATGGCGGGCGTGTTCTGGGCCGGCACCACCATCGCGGTCGCCCGCGAACCGGAGATCAGGGCGGAACGTTTCTTCCGGCCGCAAATGGGCGCAGCCGGCGTGGTTTTCCTCACCGGCTTGCTGCTGTGGTATTTCTTCCACAACGGCTCTTTCGGCTCGATGGAGAAGGTCTTGGCGCTCGGCATCTTGACGGCGTTAATCGCCGCCGGGGTTCAGGGCGCGCTGGTGGGTTCCGCCAGCAGGCAGTTGGCCGGCGCTGATGCGGCGAAGCAAACCCAGTTGCGCGCCAAGATGACAAAGGGCGAACGCATCGCCGGCGGCCTGCTGGTCATCACCGTGTTCTGCATGGCCACCGCCAGGATGTTTTGAACGTCCTGCCGCAATCGCAAGATCGTACGGTGCCCGGCGATGGCCGGCGGCGTGCGCGGCGCGCAGACCGGACCGACGTACCGTGGTGGCTCTCCGTACGGAGGTTCGGCTGCGCGCCACCAATCAATCCAAAATATTCCTCAGATCCGCAAGCCGAACCTGATGCCGTCATAGATCGCAGCGTGGATATTGCGTGAAGCTACCGCGTCGCCGATGCGAAAGACGACGAAACCGCCTTGCGGATTGCGCGCAGGAAAGATGTCGCCGCCATTGATCAGTTTTTCGTAATCGATCGCGCCGGCGTTCTTCGACAGCGGCTTCAGCGCCAGGTAGAGATCGTCGAGCGGCAGCGTGCCGTGCTCGACCACCACCTGGTCGACCCGCCGCTCGCCGCGCCAGCCATCGGCGAAGTCGGAGGCGAGCTCGGCGATCAGCTGGTTGCCTTCACGCCGCACAGAACGTAGCCGTGTGTTGATGGTCACCGTGACACCCTTTTCCTGGAAGGCGCGCATGTAGGGCACATGATTCATGCCGCCCATTTCCGGGGCGAAGAAGCGCTCTGGTGAAACCAGCTCCAGCCTGGCGCCGCTATTGGCGATCAGTTCGGCGGCACCCATGCCCTGATGGCCGCCATTGTCGTCATAGAGCAGCACGTTCTCGGCCGGCTTGACGCTGCCGGCCATGATGTCCCAGCTCGAGGTGACGAGATCGTCGCCCGCCGTCAGAGGCGGGTTCTGCGGCAGGCCGCCGGTGGCGACCACCACCACGTCCGGCGACAGCGCCAGCACGTCGTCCGTCTCCGCCCATTTGTCGTAGCGGATCTCGACGCCCAGCCGGTCGAGTTCGGCCAGGCGCCAGTCGATGATGCCGATCAATTCCTTGCGGCGCGGGTTTTGCGTTGCCAGCCGCACCTGGCCGCCGGCCTGGCTCGATGCTTCCAGCACCGTCACCTGGTGCCCGCGCTCGGCGGCGACGCGCGCCGCCTCCAGCCCGCCGGCGCCGGCACCGACGACGACCACCTTCCGCTTCGGTCCCTCGGTTTTCGGAATAATATGGGGGATATCAGCCTCGCGGCCCGTCGCCGCATTGTGGATACACAGCGCCTCGCCGCCCTCATAGATGCGGTCGAGGCAATAGGTGGCGCCGACGCAAGGGCGGATCTCGTGCTCGCGGCCTTCCATCACTTTTTTGACGATATGCGGGTCGGCAATGTGGGCGCGCGTCATGCCGACCATGTCGAGCTTGCCGGTGGCGATGGCGTGACGCGCGGTGGCGACGTCGGAAATCCGCGCCGCATGGAAGGTCGGGAATTTCGTCGCCGCTCTCACCTCCCCTGCGAAGTCGAGATGCGGTGACGAGCGCATGCCGGTCACCGGGATGACCTTGGTCAGCGCCGCATCGGTCTCGATCGAGCCACGGATGATGTTGAGGAAATCGACCTTGCCGGAGCCGGCCAGCCGCCTGGCGATTTCGATGCCCTCCTGTTTCGATAGGCCTTTCTCGAAATCCTCGTCGGCGACCATGCGGATGCCGACGACGAACTTTTCGCCGACCGCGGCACGCACTGCGTCGAGCACCATTCCGGTGAAGCGCAGCCGGTTGTCGAGCGAGCCGCCGAAATCGTCGTCGCGCTGGTTGGTGGCCGGCGACCAGAAACCGTCCATCAGATGGCCGTAGGCTTCGAACTCGATGCCGTCGAGGCCGGCAGCCTGGCAGCGCTGCGCGGCCGCCGCATAGTCGGCGACGATGCGCTCGATATCCCAGTCCTCGATAGTCTTGGGAAAGGCGCGATGGGCCGGTTCGCGCACCGGCGAAGCCGACAGGACGGGCAGCCAGTCGGCCTTGTTCCAACCGGTGCGGCGGCCGAGATGGGTGATCTGTATCATCACCTTGCAATCGTGCTCGTGGCAGGCATCGGTAAGCTCGGCGAGCCACGGCACGATGCGGTCGTCATAGACATGCAGATTGCCAAAAGCGGCCGGGCTGTCGCGCGAGACGATCGCCGAACCGGCGGTCATGGTCAGCGCCATGCCGCCCTTGGCCTTTTCGGCATGGTAGAGCCGGTACCGCTCCTTCGGCATGCCGTCCTCGGAATAGGCCGGCTCATGGCTGGTCGACATCACCCGGTTCTTCAGCGTCAAATGCTTGAGCTGATAGGGCTGGAGGAGCGGGTCGTTGCTGGTCATCGTCTTCCTGCTGTTTCAAATTGTGCTAATGAGCGGCAAATTTTTGTTTTACGCATGTCGCTGTCCCAAAATCGCTGCGCAGTTTTGGGCGACATGCAGCAAGGAACCTGCTCATGACCGATACGAAAAATCTCACCCAGCTCGGCACTAACGTCGAGGCGCCACAGAGCCCTGAAGCGGCAGTCCTGGAAACCGTGCCGTTTTCGCGCGGCGACGGCCCGCCGGCCATCGTTCGCTTCACCTGCCCGGAATTCACTTCGCTCTGCCCAGTCACCGGCCAGCCGGACTTCGCCCATATCGTCATCGACTACGCACCCGATGCGCTGCTGGTGGAATCGAAGTCGCTCAAGCTGTTCATGACCTCGTTTCGCAACCATGGCGCCTTCCACGAAGAATGCACCGTCATGATCGGCCGCCGCATCATCGCCGCGACCAAGCCATTGTGGTTGCGCATCGGCGGCTACTGGTATCCGCGCGGGGGCATTCCGATCGACGTGTTCTGGCAAACCGGCCTGCCGCCGGAAGGTGTGTGGCTGCCCGACACCGGCGTCACCCCCTATCGCGGGCGCGGCTAATCGGACGGAGCGGCTCACCTGATCCCGGTCCGGCACAGGTTGGTCTCCAGGAAAGGCATCACCGCGTCGCGGTACCGCTGTTGGTCATAGCGATAGAGATCAACATGCCGCGCGCCGTCGAACCAGACCAGCTTTGCGTCAGCGCCTGCCGCATCTTTCAACGCCAATGTCTGGCTGCGAGCGACAAACGGATCCGAATTGCCTGCTAGCAGCAATATCGGCCGATCAATCGCGCCGATGCGATCGACCGGCCTGACATCATCTACCCCGAAGCCAAGGCGGAGCTGCATCTGCGCCAAGAGGACGGTCGCCTGTACGTCGCGCAACATAGGCAAGGGCGCTCGCAACGCCGTGGTTTCCAGCAAAGTCGCGTAGAGCTGCTCCAGGACATAGGCATCGGCATGCTCCTGCTGAGCGCCAAATACAAAAGCAGCCGCACCGAGCGACGAGCCGATGGCCGCCACCTTGCGACCGGCGAAGCGTTGCCGCGCAAAGGCGAGGATGCGGCTGGCGTCCTGCCGTTCGATGTAACCAAAGCCTCTGATATCGCCGCCGCTTTCGCCATGTCCCGACAGATCGAACAGCACGATCGAGTAGCCGCTTTCGAAAAGCAGCTTCGCTCTTGGAACCATGGCCAGCTTGTTTGAACCGCGTCCGTGTAACAGCACGATTGTTCCGCAACTGTCCTGCCGATCCGCCACCCAACCGGCAAGGTCGGGCGCGCCCTCCTGCTTCAGAACGATGCGCTCCACCGGTAGCCCCACAGGCTGCGTGAAGCTTTGCTGAGGCACGCGGGCCACCGCGCGGCTTCCTGCCTCCCAGGTGACAGCGCAGGCCAGGACGCAAACCGCCGCGAATAAAGCAACCACGACAGGACCTCTTCTCATCGATCGGTCACGTGCACTTCGCATCAGTTGAGCGGCAGCCGCCGGTAGCGGCTGGGGCTGTTCGGGTCGCTGAAATGGTGCATCGGCCCGTGTTCGGTAAAGTGCGCTGACCAGCGTTTCATTGCCGCCGGATCGAGTTCGACGCCCAGCCCGTCACCCTCCGGCACGCGCACCGTATTGCCCGTCTGGCGGAAAGGACCGTCCTTGATGACATCGCCGATCTGCCAGCGAAACAGGGATTGCGACGCCTCGGTGATCCACGGTGTCGCCGCCACGACGTGCAGATAAGCCGATGTCATGATGCCGAGATCGTTCGAATAGCACCAGAACCCCTTGCCCATCGCCTCACAGGCGGCGATGAATTTCAGAGTTTTCGACAATCCGCCGAGTGCTGCGAAATTGCAGACGAAGTAATCCGGCGCACCGAGCGCGACTGCCCGTCTGAGATCCGGGATGTGCGTCGAGAACGGAATGCGCGAATGCTGGCGCAGCGCAGCCATCTCCTCGAAGGTCGCGACCGGATCCTCGTAGTTGCGGATGTTGAACGGCTCGATCTCGCGCAGCACCCAGCGCGCTGTGGTCAGCGACCACTGCATGTTGGAATCGAGTTTGATCTGGGCTTTATCGCCAAGCGCCTCGCGCAGCATGCGCACTGTCCTGATCTCGAGCTCGGGATCGCCCATGATCAGCTTGCCCTCGAAAATCGTCGAGCCGTGCTGTTCTCGCATGCCGAGACAGTAGTCGACGATCGCTTCGGCGGTCATCTCGCCGCCGGCTCCGCCGTGAGCGGGGCGAAAGGCGAAATATTCCGAAAACGGAATGTCCTTGCGCACCGCGCCGCCGAGCAGCTTGTAGAGCGGCATGCCGAAGACCTTGCCTCTTATATCCCACAGCGCCAGTTCGACGGCGCCGAACGCCACCGTGGCTGCATTCTCGCCGGTGTTGGCGGTAATCTGCCAGGGCGGCACGCAGCGCGCCTCGCAGTCGGCGATGTCGAGCGGATCGGCGCCAATCAGCGCCGGCGCGATCTCGGCCTTGATCACCTCGCCGAAATGCCACCATGGCGCCTCGCCCAGTCCGACCACGCCTTCGTCCGTCTCGACCTCGATGATCGATTTCGAGGCGCCGCCATAGAGACCAGCCGTCCACCAGAACGGAGCATCGAGCGGGACGTTGACGTGGGTGACGCGGACGTTGGTGATCTTCATCGGTTCCGTTCTCACTCGCACTGGTATTGGCTTAGCGCCCATTCGCCGGTCACCGAGAGCAGGTCCGATATCTTCCAGTCGCCATCGATCTTTTTGAACTTCCATTCCAGCCGGTGCGGATTGCCGGAGACGACAAAAGCGACGACGACCTTGGCCTCGTCGCCCTTGATCGCTTCGATGGTCTTCAGGCTTTTGTCGATCTCCGCCTTTTCGTATTCGGAATTGTCGAGCGCCATGTTGGGATCGAGGCACTCGCCCTGCCCCGACTTCCGCAGCGCGTCGCTCTTGTCCAGCACCGACTTTGCCGGGTCGGTGAAATGGCCCCGCTGAGCCGGATCGACCTCGAGCCCGGCATGCTCGTAGAACGGCTTCACCACCGCGGTCGGCGAGCCCGGCTGCACGGCTGCGGCCGGCGCGTTTTCTGCCGGCGGCGAAACTGCCGGCGGAGGTGCCGCACTGTCGGCCGGCGCGTTTGCGGGCGGCGCGCCGAACAGGCCTTGAGCGGCGGCGCTGCTCAATCCGGCCAGCAGGCACGCAGTCGCCAAAATCCAGGGACGGCAGCGAAGCACGGCATCACTCCGGCGACTGCCCGGCCAGGCATTCGAGCGCACTCAGGGTCCAGCCGCTGGTCTTCGAGGTAATGTCGGCGATCTTCCACTGGCCGTCGATCTTCTTCAACGACCAGACCATTTCGCGTTTGGAATCATCGCCTTCCGGGAAAAGGTTGAACGTCGCCGTCACCTCGGCGCTGTCGTCGTCCAGCGTTTCGGCCAGCGTCAGCGTCTTGGCCACGGTCTTCTCGTCATAGTCCTGCGCATCGAGACCAGGGGCGAAGTCGATGCAGGGAACTTCATCCGGATGGTTCTTTGCCGCATTGTCGTTCAGTTCGAACAGTTTCGTCACCGGTGCGGTGAAGCGGTCGCGATATTGCGCATCGGCCTCGAACTTGACCGACGGGACATAAAAGAACTTCACGGCGTTGGCAGCAGGGCCGGCAAACGCGGCCGCCGGCACGGCCATCGAAAGCGCGGCAACAAAAAGTGGCAGTTTCATGGGTGTCCCCGATTGTTCACTGACGGAAGCTATCAGTACCACGCATTTTGCCCGTCGGCTTTCTTGCGGTCCATGAAATCCTGCAACGCGTCCTCTGCTGGCAACTCAGGCGTTCAGCCAGACATTCTGGAGATCCATCTCGAAGGTTTGGTGGACACCGTAGTTCTTCACCTTCTCGTTCATGTGGCTGAACAGCTTCTGCCAAAACGGCTGAATGATGACGCCCGAATCTTGCAGGATCTGCTCGATGTCCTTCATGACCTCGCGGCGCTTTTCCACGTCGATGAGCGAAAGAGCCTGCTTGAGCTTGGCGTCGAAATCAGGGTTCGAGTAGCCGGTTTCGTTCCAGGCCTCGCCGGTGCGATAGCCGAGCGCCAGCACCTGTACGCCAAGCGGGCGCATGTACCAGATGGTCATCGAATAGGGGTATTTCGTCCAGTCGTTCCAGAATGTCGATCCCGGCAGCACGGTGCGCTTCACCTTGATCCCGGCATCGCGCAACTGGCCGGCAATAGCGTCGCCGGTGTTCTTTTGCCAATCGTCCTCGACGGTGATCAGTTCATGCTCGAAGTCGTCCTGCCCGGCATCGGCCATAAGCTTCTTGGCGCCCGCGGCGTCGCGTGTCTTCTTGGGCAGCGCGTAGTATTCCGGATGAATCGGGCTGACGTGGTGGTTTTCACCAACAGTGCCTCGCCCGGCGTAGCCAAGTTCGAGCACCGCTTTGTTGTCGACGGCCATCTGGAGGGCGTTGCGAACCCGCTTGTCGTCATAGGGCTTGTTCGTGATGTTGGTGCGGGCGACGAGCGTGGTCGCTGTCGCGACCTCCGATTTGACCAGCCCCATCTTGTCGAGAATGTCTATGAAGTCGGCCGGCGTCTCGAAGTTGAGGTCGATTTCGCCGGAGTCGAATGCATTTATCGAGGCGTTGAAATCGGTTCCGTAGTCGATGAATTCGACGCCGTCGAGAAGCGCTTCACCGCCCCACCATTTGCCATTCTCACGACGCTTGACGACCGCTTTCTGGCCGACCGCATAAGACACCAGTTCGAACGGCCCGGTGCCAATCGGCTTCTCGATCGGATTGGCGCCGTCGGCGTCGAAGTTGCGATGGACCACCAGCGCCGGATAGTCGGTGAAGTTCGGGATCAGCGAGATGTCCGGTTCGTTCAGCTTCAGCTTCACCGTGTTGTCGTCGACCTTGGTGATCGCCCCTTCCCTGGCCTTGCCGGTCTTTGCATCGATCAGCGCACCGACGCGCGCGGCCATCGAATTGCCGGCGGCAGCCTTCTCGCACCAGCGCGTCAGATTGTAGGCCACGTCATCGGCGTTGAAAGCATCGCCGTTGTTCCAGGCGATGCCCTTGCGCACATGCAGCACGTATTCGGTGGCGTCGTCGTTGACCTCCCAGCCTTCGAGCAGAACCGGCTCGAATGTGAACTGGCGGGTGTAGCGGACAAGCGGCTCGAGCCAGCAGCGTGAAATGTTCGCAAGTTCCACCCAGTCGTAGGTGCGCGTGTCCTTTTGCGCCTTCACCGACATCGAAACGTGCAGCGTTCCGCCTTTCTTCGGCTCTTCAGCCAAAGCCCGCTCCGGCACGGCAAGTCCAATCATGCCGTAGGCAAGGGCCGTCGATGCGCCGAAGGCGCTTGCCAGCGCCAGAAACTCCCGCCGGTCGACGCGACCGGCGCGCGCCTCGCTGGCCATTGCTTCGATGGCGCTCGGTACGCGATCGCCGTTGCTTCTGAAGAGTGTCATTTTTTCCTCCCTTATGGTTCGCATCGGGTCTTCGCCCGTGATCAACTAACGCTGTCCGGCAGTTTCTCCTCGCGCCGCGCAATCAAATCTTTGAGACCATCGGCGATGCCCTCATCGAGCTTCGGCTCCTCATAATCGGCGAGCATGTTGCGCGCTTTCTCGCGGCCGCGGGTGTCGTGGTCCTTTGCTCCTTCCGCCTTCCACTGTTCGAACGAATTGAAGTCCATGATGCTCGGTATGAAGAAGGCGGACTCGAAATGTTCAAGCGTGTGCTGGGTGCCGAGGAAATGGCCCTGCGGTCCGACCTCGCGGATAGCCGCCATAGCCTCCTTGAAATCGTCGAATGGCAGCCCGCCAGCATATTTGTACCAGCCGACAAGCTGCTCGCAGTCGGTGGCAAATTTCGAATAGCCGCAGGTCAGGCCGGCCTCGAGCCAACCGGCGGAGTGCCAGATGTAGTTGGCGCCGGCAAGGATGGCGGCATGCATCAGCATGTTCGCCTCGTAGCCCGCCTGGGCGTCGTTCAGCTTCGAGCCGACATGGAAACCGGACGTGCGCCACGGCAGACGATACTTCCGCGCCAGCGCGCCCATGAGATACATCATCTGGGCCGCCTCCGGCGTGCCGCCCATGGGAGCGCCGGTCTTCATGTCGACCGTCACCATGAACTGTCCGTAGATCTGCGGCGAACCCGGACGCAGGAGCTGTGTGAACGCGACGCCCGCCAGCGCTTCGGCATTGACCTGCGCGACCGCACCGACGGCAGAGGCCGAAGTCGAGGCGCCGCAAAGGGCGAAGGGGGCGAGGATCAGCGGCTGGTTGTGGCGCGCATAGACTTTCATCGCGTCCAGCATGGTGGCGTCCCACACCAGCGGCGAATTGCAGTTGGTGATCGACACCAGAACCGGATTGTCGCGGACAAAATCCTCGCCGAACACGATGCCTGCCATCGCCATCGTGTCTTCGGCTCGATCCCTGGAGGTCACGATGCCCATGAACGGCTTGTCCGAGTGCTTCAGCGCCGAATGGATGATGTGGAGGTGACGTTTCGGCACCGCGATTTCCATCGGCTCGCAGATGATCGAGCTCGACGAATGCAGCGCCGGCGCCATGTAGGCGAGCTTGTGGAAATTGTTGAGGTCGGCGAGTGTGCCGTAGCGCCGGTTGTTGTCGAGGTCGCGCACGTAAGGCGCTCCGTACATCGGCACGAAGATGGAGTTGTTTCCACCCACACGTACGGAACGCTGGGGATTCCTCGCATTGAGCGTGAACTCCGACGGGACCTTCGAGATGAGCTCCATCAGCAGGGCGCGGTCGATCCGGACCCTTGTCTCCGAGACATCGGCGCCCGCCGCCTTCCACATTGCGATCGCCTCGTCGTCGCGGAACTCGCACCCGACTTCTTCGAGGATGGAGAGTGACTCCTGGTGGATCAGCTCAACCGCCTCGTCCGGGACCATCTGATAGACGGGAATCTGACGGACCAGGGTTGGAAACGACGCTATGGGTGCGCCCCGCAGCGCCTTGCGCCCCAGGCGGCCGCCGCTGCGGCGGTTGGTGTGTTCGCTCACTTCAACGGCCGGTGCGTTCATGAAGGCTCCATATTCCTGTTGGTGACCAATCTAGCCAGACAAAATGCGGCTGTGACGCTGGAAAATCCTGATCTCTTGTATAAGCTCAGCTTATGCGAAGCTTGCGCCACCTGCTGCCGTCGGCCGGCAGCCTGATCGTTTTCGAGGCTGCCGGGAGGCTGTCGAGCTTTACCGCCGCCGGGCGCGAGCTCGGCATGACGCAGGCTGCCGTCTCCTATGCGATCCGTGGGCTCGAAGAGCAGCTCGGCGCCAAACTCTTCCAGCGCCGCCACCGGCAAGTCAGCCTGACCGAGGCTGGCGACCGCTTCCATGCCGACGTCTCGCTCGGGCTGTCGCACATTCGCAAGTCGGCGGAGGATCTGCGCCAGATCGCCGTCGGCGCGCACGTGACGCTCGCCGCCTCGACCGCCTTCGCCTCGTTCTGGATGATGCCGCGCCTGCAGCAGTTTCGCGACGAATTGCCGGGCATCGACCTGCGCATCCAGACCGCCGACCGCGATCTCGACATCATCGCCGAAGACATCCCGCTCGGCGTCCGCGGCGGCGAGCCCAGGGAATGGCCGGATTATCATTCGCTGCCGCTGGCCGATGAGGTGATATTCCCCGTTGCCGGCGTTAGTTATGTGGCACGGTTCGGGCTGCCGGAGCGTGTCGCGGACCTTCAATCGCACCGCCTTATCCATCTTGAAGAACCGTTTCGCGAGGCGGCCAGCTGGGACGAATGGTTCGCCTCGGCCGGTGTCGACATCGCCGATGCCGGACGCGGCTTGCGCATCAACGACTATGCGCTGGTGATCCAGGCAGTCATGGAAGGGCAAGGCATCGCGCTCGGCTGGGGTCACCTCGCCGAGCGGCTGCTGGCATCAGGGCTGCTAGTGCGCGTCACCGGCCACACGATGACGACCGGCAAGGGCTTTCATGTCATCTGGTCGAAGAACCGCGAACTCAGCGACAACGCCCGCAAGGTGCGGGACTGGCTGGCGGCGCAGGCGTGAGGCCGATAAATGCCCGGTCAAACCGTCACGACGATCTTGCCGAATTGCTCGTTCGATTCGAGATAGCGGTGCGCCTCGACGATCTGGTCGAACGGAAAGGTTCTGGCGATTGCCGGCTTCAGCGAACCCGAGCTCAGTCCGTCAAGGATGAACGCCTTGGCGGCCTGCAGCCGGACCGGATCGCGCACGATCTCATGGACGAGATAACCGCGCAGCGTCAGTGTCTTTGCCAGCACTGCAGGTAGTGGAAAGGGTGTCGGGTCGAGGCTCAAGCCGCCATATTCGATGAGAATGCCACCCGGTGCCATCGCCGCCGTCAGAGGCTTGAAAATCGGGCCGCCGACGGCATCGAACACCACGCGCACGCCGTCCGGGCCGGCGATTCGCTTCAGCCTGGCTTCCAGGTCCTCCTCTGCCGAGGCGATGACGTGGGCCGCGCCGAACTCAAGCAAAGCCCGCTTCTTGGCGGACGTCCGTGTGACCGCGATCGTGGTCGCGCCAATCATGTTGGCGATCTGGATCGCGGCAAGTCCGACGCTGCTCGAGGCCGCGGTAATGACAATAAAGTCCTCGCTTTGGAATTTGGCAATGTCGATCAGCGCACCGTAGGCGGTGAGATATTGCATCCACGCTGCGGCGGCTTCTTCCCAACTCAGCGATGGTGGATGCTTGACGACGAGCTCGGCGGGATATGTGGCAATCTCACCATAGGCAGGCCAGCGGGCCATCGATAATGGCGGCACGATGCTGACGGCATCGCCAGGCGCAAACCCGTCCACGCCTTCGCCGACCATCTCGACTATACCCGCGGCCTCGAGCCCAAGACCGGAAGGCAACGGCGCGGTCTGGATGTAGGTCCCCGAACGCAGCAGCGCCTCGGCGCGGTTTATACCCAACGCCTTGACGCGGATCTGAATCTCACCGCTCGCGGGCGCAGGCGTGTCAACATTCTCGATGCGCAGGACCTCGGGACCACCGAGCTCATGAAAGCGAACGACACGTGCCATCGGTCAAACTCCAAAATATTTGAACTGAATCAGCTATGCCAGCGCTCATCAGGCGGATAAATAGCCGCTTGAGTAGATCAGCAGAAACTGCAGGTTTTGAATATGGATCGCCTTACGAGCATGGCCGTGTTCGTCAAAGCCGTCGACCTGGGCTCGTTCGCAGCCGCGGCGGCGGCTCTCGATCTGTCCGGGCCGATGGTCGGCAAGCATGTCCGGTTTCTCGAGGAGCGCCTGAGCGTGCGCCTCATCAACCGGACCACGCGCCGCCAAAGCCTGACCGATTTCGGGCGCGCCTATTATGAACGCTGCCGGCTGGTGCTTGCCGAAGCGGAGGCCGCGGATGCACTCGCCGCCGACCAGCTTGCCGAACCGCGCGGAAAGCTGCGTGTCCTCATGCCGGTGCATTTCGGCCGGCGCTGCGTTGCCCCGATCCTGTTCGGGTTTGCGCAGCAATATCCGGCGCTGGAACTTGACCTGTCGTTCAGCGATGCCATCGCCGACCTCGCCGAGGACGGCTGCGATCTTGCCATTAGAACGGGCGACCTGGAGGACCAGGCCGGGGTGATGGCGCGTCGCATCGCGCGCCAGCACATGGTCGTCTGCGCGTCGCCGTCCTATCTCGACCGGCACGGCGAGCCACAGGAAATAGATGACCTCGGCAGCCGTCACGCGATCATCTACCGCCGTTCCGGGCGTGCCGTTCAGCCGTGGCTGTTTCCGCGCAATGGGCACCCCGCGATTGAGATCAGACCAGTCAGCAGATTGCGGCTCGACGACCTCGATGCCATCGCCGATGCCGCGGCCGCCGGCATGGGGCTCGCCTGGCTGCCATACTGGCTGGTTCGCCAGCGCATCCAGGCGGGCGCACTTGTCCCGCTGTTGTCGGAACAATCCTGGTTTCTCTACGACGTTCATGCCCTGTGGTTGCAGACGCCTCATCTGCCGATGAAAGTCCGCCTTGCCGTCGATGCACTGTCGGCAGCGCTGCCCAAGCTCATGAGTTGAAGTGCACGGCCGCGGTCGGCTGCGTGGATTTCCTCAATTCCGCCCTCCCGCATCGACCACGAATCCGCCTATAGTGCCCCATGCCGATCCGCCAGCTTTCCGAAACGATGATCAACCAGATCGCCGCCGGCGAAGTCATCGAGCGTCCGGCAAGCGTGGTCAAGGAACTGGTCGAGAACGCGCTCGATGCCGGTGCTGCGAGAGTCGAGATCGTCACCGCCGGCGGCGGGCTGAACCTGATCCGCGTCAGTGACGACGGCTCGGGCATTCCGGAAAAGGAACTGGCGCTGGCGATTGCGCGCCATTGCACCTCCAAGCTCGCCGACGACATTCACGACATCCGCTCGCTCGGCTTTCGCGGCGAGGCCTTGCCCTCGATCGGCTCGGTGGCGCGGCTGTCGATCCGCTCGCGCACCGCGTCCAGTGAAAACGCCGCCGAGATCGGCATCGACGGCGGCCGCGTCTCCGCGGTCAGGCCGGCGGCGGCCAATCGCGGAACCACGGTCGAGGTGCGCGACCTGTTCTTCGCCACGCCCGCAAGGCTCAAATTCATGAAGGGCGAGCGCGCCGAAAGCACGGCCATCGGCGACGTGGTCAAGCGCATCGCCATCGCCTTTCCCGCCGTGCGCTTCACCCTGGCCGGCCCGGACCGCTCGACGCTGGAACTGCCGGCGACCGACGACAGCCCGGAAGGCCGGCTGCGCCGGGTGGCGCAGGTGATGGGCGCCGACTTTCCGGACAATGCGATCGCCATCGACGCGATGCGGGACGGCGTGCATCTCGCCGGCCATGTCTCGGTCCCCTCCTTCACCCGCGCCAACGCGCTGCAGCAATACGCCTATGTCAACGGCCGTCCGGTGCGTGACAAACTGATCGCCGGCGCCATTCGTGGCGCCTTCGCCGACGTGCTGCCGCGCGACCGCCATGCCGTCACCGTGCTGTTCCTGACGCTCGATCCGGCGATCGTCGACGTCAACGTCCATCCGGCCAAGGCAGACGTGCGCTTCCGCGACCCGGGGCTGGTGCGCGGGCTGATCGTCGGCGCCATCCGCGAAGCGCTGGCCAATGCCGGCATCCGCGCCGCCACCACCGGGGCCGCCGGCATGATGGCCGCGTTCCGGCCAGGCGCCGCATCCTATGCGCATGGCGGCCCGGCCAACGGTCACCGCAGCTACGAGGCCGCCTATCGGGCATCGGGCTTTTCCGGGTTCGATCCTGCCCGTTCGCCGCAGCGGCCGCTCAATATGGGCGACGGGTTCGGCGAGGACGAGCAGGCGGCCTTCGACGCCGGGCCGCTGCACAGCGCCGATGCGCGCGCCGGGCAAAACGAAGCGGCGGAAACGCTGCTCGGCACGGCGCTGGGCGCGGCGCGCGCGCAAGTGCACGAGAATTATATCGTCGCCCAGACCAGGGATTCGCTGGTCATCGTCGACCAGCACGCGGCACATGAGCGGCTGGTCTACGAGGCCTTGAAGAACGCCCTCCACTCACGCTCGGTGCCGTCGCAGATGCTGCTGTTGCCCGAGATTGTCGATCTGTCGGAAGAGGATGCCGAGCGGCTTGCCAGGCATTCCGAGACGCTGGCCCGCTTCGGCCTCGGCATCGAGCGCTTCGGCCCCGGTGCCGTCGCGGTGCGCGAGACGCCGTCGATGCTCGGCGAGACCAACGTCCAGCAGCTGGTGCGCGATCTCGCCGACGAGATCGCCGACAACGACACGGTCGACACGCTGAAGGAGCGGCTGGACAGAATAGCCGCGACCATGGCCTGCCACGGCTCGGTACGTTCCGGCCGCCTGCTCAAACCGGAAGAGATGAACGCGCTGCTGCGGCAGATGGAGGCGACGCCGGGCTCCGGCACCTGCAACCATGGCCGCCCGACCTATATCGAGCTCAAGCTGGCGGATATCGAGAGGCTGTTTGGGAGGCGGTGAGAAGGTCGCTCGCGCTGGCGCTGTCTATAACTCGCTAGCAAGGCTGGTTCCACAGGCGGCTTTAATCATCATCTGGGGGTTCGAACTTCTGACGGACAAACTTCCCCTCGATTCTCAAAAACGCACTTCCACAAGGCGCCTCTAAACAAGAGGTAATGAGCGGGTCGTAATTCGCAATTGTATTGACATCGTACAACCCGGAATTGTTGGGGTCGTTGATGTATTCGTCAGATTCATCGCCTGCAAAAAAGCACCATCCGCTATCAACCGGATGATCTGGCGTTTCGCGGTAAAGATAGCCTACTTGCGCGCCATCCACGGTGATGCGGTCGGTCGCAATACAGCTGCCGTAACCAACTGCTATTGGGCGAAACGTCGAACCATCCCTGAAAAACGTCTTAGGCATTCAAAGCTCACTGGTGGCAACCGTACTTCTAGTTAAATCAGCCGCGTACGCCACCAGCAGTCAAGCACTAAAGCTCTCATCTCTTCAAATTCACCACAATGACGCCGCCCAGCGCCAGCGCCCCGCCGATTATGCCGAGCAGCGTCGGCACCTCGCCCAGCCAGAAGAAGCCGATCAGCGTCGCCATCGGCGACACCAGATAGAGGAAGTTCGAGGCACGCGCCGCGGGCAGGCGGGAAAGCGCTGTTGCCCAGGCAGCGTAGGCGATCAGGCTGGGTACGATGCCGAGAAAGATGACGGCGCCGAGCCCGGCGGTGTCGGCGACCGCCGCCTGCGCCAGACCGCTCGGCAGGAACGGCGACAGGCAGAGCGCGCCAAGCACCATGTTCGAGGCCGAGATCGTCAGCGGGTGATGGCGGGCAAACAGCGGCTTCTGGACAATGGTGTTGACGGCCGAGCACAGCGCCGAGCCGAGGACAAGCAGCGCACCGCTGTTGAAATGCAGCCCTTGCCCCTCGCCCATGGCGATGATCCCGATACCGGCGAAGGACAGGAATGTGCCGGCCCAGGCCAGGCCCGAGAAGCGTTCGCCGAGCAGCGCCATGGCCATGATGGCGGTGAAGATCGGGCTGACATTGATGATGAAGCCGGCCGCACCGGCCGAAACGGTCAGCTCGCCGAAATTGAGCATCACGGTGTAGAGTGCGACGAAGACGGCACCACCGAAGACAAAGCGCCAGAGTTCATCGAGCCTGGGCAGTGCCGGCCGCTTGACCGCGAGGAAGATCGCCGCCGGAACCGCGGCGATGGCAAAACGCAGCGCGCCAAGTTCCAGCGGCCCGAAGGCGGCAAGGCCGGCGCGGATCGCCGGAAAGGCGGACGCCCAGCCGACCACCGTCAGCGCCACCGCGATGGCAGCCGTGGCATCCATGCGCTGTGTCGTATTCAACGTGCCGGTGTAAGCGCTCATCTGGGTGTCCTCGCGATCCAATGCCATGAAGTAGAGAAACGCCATTGCGGGTCGGTTGACAAACGAACAAATCGAGGATCACCTGTGACTATGGATCACAGCTTAGACCCGATGCTGCCGCTCGAAACGCTGCGCGCCTTCGACGCCGCGGCTCGGACCGGCAGCTTTTCGGCGGCGGCCGAGAAGCTCAACATCACCCACGGCGCCGTCAGTCGGCAGATCGCCAAGCTCGAGGGCTGGCTTGGGCTGAAAGTCTTCGATCGCGGCGCGCGCGGCGTCTCGCTGACCATCGAGGGCAACCGCCTGCATCTGCGCACCACCGAAGCCTTTGCCCTGATCGCCAGCAATTCGGATCGCTGGGTCGAGCCGCGCGGCACGGCGGTGGTGCGGCTGACCTCGATCCCCTCGGTCAGCGGGCTGTGGCTGATGCCGCGCATGGCGGCGCTGGAGAACCACCCGTCCAAGCTGCGTATCGTGCTCGACGTCGACATCCGCCAAGGCGATCTTGCCGACGAGGGCATCGACCTGTCGATCCGCTGCGGGCGCGGTCGCATTCCGGGCCGGATCTCGGTGCAGCTTTTCGAAGAATATGTGTTCCCGGTCGCCTCGCCGGGACTGGCCAGGGAGATCGGTCGCGGAGATCCCGCCCGACTGCTCGAATTTCCGCTGATCAATGATTCCGACGCTTCAGCCTGGCGCGCCTGGTTTGCGGCGCAGGAGATGGACTATCGGCCGCGGCCGCACGACCGCCGTTTCGAGGACTACAACCTCGTGCTCGACGCCGCCGCGCACGGGCTCGGTATTGCGCTGGCACGTCCGCCGTTGACGGTGGACCAATTGAAATCGGGCCGCATCGTCGCCGTAGACGAGCGCAGTGCGCTAAGCCCGATATCTTACTGGCTCGACCGGCCGCTGGGGCGCCCGCGCGCCGCCGCCGCCGAACTCGCCCGGCGCATCGCGGTCCAGGCCGGGCTGCCAGCGAAGAAGATCGAGCAGTTTATCACCGCCGAGGAATGAGAAGCGCGTCGCGTTCGACCGGCCTCATGCGACGCGCTTCAGGTTCTTGTGTTTATGCATGTCGCGCAAAACCGCTGCACACTTTTGCGCGACATGCATTGGCATCCGCTTTGCCGACTTGTTCGAGCAAGTGTCACCAGAAACAGAACCAGGCGAGGCCAACCCGAGCTTGACCTCGCCGCAATTTGTGGCGATGACATCGTCATGAATTTCGGCACCACCCCATGATGAACCGTTTCGAAGGACCCGGCGGCAAGGAAGCCCGCATCCGCTATCTCGACGGCGACTTCCAGGTGACCAGCCCCGGCGCCTTCGTACGCTGCGCGGTGACCGGCGAGAGCATCCCGCTCGACGAGCTTAAATACTGGAGTGTCGCCAGGCAGGAACCCTATGTGAACGCCGCTGCCTCGCTGCGCCGCGAGATCGAAGCGCATCCGGAACTGCGCCGCCGACGCTAGTCCAGCGCAAATGGAAGCAGCCCCGTTGCGATCCTGCGCCCTCTGCCGCGGCGTCAGGCCGGCAACACCGAAACCTTAGAGGCCATGAAATAAAAAACCCGCCTCAAGTTCGAGGGCGGGCCACCGGCGAATCATCACCATACCCAAATTACTAGCATAGCTGCCGGCACAAAGCAAGAACAAAATACGTTCGACCGGCGGAAAGCCGCAAATTCCAGTCCCGCATTGCCTCGGTGCTCACGCTTCTGGTCAGCCTTTAAGCCGGCGCTGCCGCCAGGCATCCAGCGTCTCGTCGATGATGCGTTGCGGCACATGGTCGAGCTCGAAGACGGTGTCGATCTCCAGCACATCGAGCCCGTCGAGGAATTCCGGCGGTGCCGCGCCGTGACGCAGGCGGGCAGCGTCCTTGGCGGTGGTAATGAGACCAAGCCCGGCTTTACGTGCTGTCGCCGCCAATTCGGCAAGCTCGTCCGCACTGTAGAAATGATGGTCAGGAAACGGTCGGGTCAGCGCAAGCTCGCCGCCGGCCTCGGCTACGGTGTCGAAAAACCTGTCGGGATGGCCAATGCCGGCGAACGCCAGGAACCGCCTGCCGGCCAGCGTCACCTTGCTGCTCGGGGCAGTGTGCGCCTCGAAGATCGGCCTGCCGGCGCGCGCTGCCTGGCGCACGACCGTATCGGCCGCGGTGCCCTCGCCCATCTTCAGCAAGGCGCTGGTGAAGACCAATTGGTCGACGATCTTTGCCCGCAGCGGCCCGCCGGGGATGACGCGGCCATTGCCGATGCCATGTCGCGCGTCGACGACGACGAGCGCATAGTCGATGTGGATGCGCGCGCTCTGAAAACCGTCATCCATGATCAGGAAATCGCAGCCGAGCTTCTCCAGCAGAAGCCTGGCGCCGGCGGCCCGGTTCGGCGTCACCGCGACCGGGGCGTGTTCGGCCAGAAGCAGCGGCTCGTCGCCGACATGCTTGGCGGCATCGTGGTGCGGATCGACGATATGCGGCTGCGCGAAGGAGCCGCCATGGCCACGCGACAGGAAACCCGGATTAAGCTGCATGCGCCTGGCCTGCTCGGCCAGCGCGATCGCCACCGGCGTCTTGCCGGTGCCGCCGACGGTGAAGTTGCCGACGCAGAGCACCGGCGCCTCGACCTTTTCACGCGGCGCGTGCCGCATGCGGCGACCGGCGACAAGCGCATAGACGGCGGAGAGCGGCGACAGCGCCGTGACCCGCCAGTCCGGCTCTTCCCACCAGAAGGGCGGCGCTTCCGAGGTCACGTCAGCGCCCGTTCGCGCCCTTCAGGCGCGACTTGACGACCAGCGGCTGGATATAGGGCTCGAGCGACCTGAGCGTATGCGCCAGCGCACCGCGCATCTCGTCGACCGTCGCCGCACCCGCCGCCATCATCTCATGGCGGGCCGCCTCGTTGGTCAAAAGGAAATTAACGGCGCCGGCCAGCATATCGCGGTCGCGCACCAGCTTGGCGCCGCCGCTATCGAGCAGGCGCTGATAGGCCTCGCGAAAATTCTGGACGTTGCGGCCGGCAAGCACCGCTGTCTCCAGCATGGCTGGTTCCAGCGGGTTCTGGCCGCCCTCGGAAGTCAGCGAACGGCCGACAAAGGCAATTTCCGTCAGCCTCAGATAAAGCCCCATCTCGCCGATCGTGTCGCCAAGCAGAATATCGGTGTCGGCGGTGATCCTGTCGCCCTTGCTGCGCTGCGCCAGCTTCAGGCCCATGCCGGAAATCTGGGCGGCCAGTTGCCCGGCGCGATCGGGATGGCGCGGCACGATGATCGTTAAAAGCCCGTGGTGGCGCTTGTGCAGCATGGCGTGAACTTCGGCGGCGACCGCCTCTTCGCCGTCATGGGTCGAGATCGCCGCCCAGGTCGGGCGGCCGCCGATCTGGCGTTTCAGCGCCGCCAGTGCCCGCTCGTCGGCCGGCGGCGGCGCGGTGTCGACCTTGAGATTGCCGGATACAGTGACCGGCCGGGCGCCGAGCGAAAGGAAGCGCTCGCCATCGAGATCCGACTGGGCGACGACATGGGCGAGATTTTCGAACAATGCTTCGGCAATGTTGGCGCGCTTCTTCCAGGACTTGAAAGAGCGGTCGGACAGCCTGCCGTTGACCAGAACCTGCGGCACGCGGCGGGCGCCGAGTTCCAGGATGGTCATCGGCCAGATCTCCGATTCGGCGATGATCGCCAGGTCCGGCTGCCAATGATCGAGGAAGCGACTGACCGCCGGCTTGAGGTCGAGCGGCACATATTGGTGGATGATGCGGTCGCCCAGCCGTTCCTCGGCGACCTGCGCCGAGGTGACCGTGCCCGTGGTCAGCACGATGTTGACGCCGTAATCGAGAATGCTCTCGACCAGCGGCACGACGGCGATGGTCTCGCCGACGCTGGCTGCATGGATCCAGATCACCGGGCCTTCGGGGCGCTCGCGTCCGGCGACGCCGTAGCGTTCGCGCCGGCGAATGCGATCCTCCTTGCCTCTGGAAGTGCGCCAGGCGACATAAGGCCCGGCCAACGGGTAGGCGGCCGCCCCCGCGAAACGGTATGCGGTCAGGAAGGCGCGCGCCCAGCGCACACTCATTTCGAACCGTCCACAAGGCGATAGGCCTCGGCGGTCGCGGCATTAAGCGAGGCCGTGACCTCCTGGCGCTTGCGTTCCATTTCGGCGGCGTCGGCGTTGGCCGGCACGAAGACAGGCGTGCCGACGACGATCGAGGAGCGGCCGAAGGGCAGGTTGATCGTCGTCTTGTCCCAGCTGCCCTCGATCACCTTGCGGCGGCTGGTGGCTATCGCGGCAGGCAGGATCGGCCGGCCGGACAGCCGCGCCAGAAGGACGACGCCGAGCCCCGCATCGCGCGGCGTGCCGTGGGGAATATCAGCAATCATGGCGACATTCTTGCCGGTGGCGAGCGACTTTTTGAGGGCGATGAGCGCCTTGGCCCCGCCCTTGTCGAGATGCCTTGCGCTTTCGCGCCCGCCAGAGCCGCGCACCGCCTCGATGCCGAATTTCTCGACCATCAGCGCGTTGAGCTCGGCATCGGCGCTGCGCGATACCATGGCAACCAGCGGCCGTCCCTTGGGATAGTAGGCCGGGGTCAGCAGGTGCTGGCCGTGCCAGAGCGCGATGATGCCAGGCTCGAGCTGCGCATAGGCGCCGCCGGAAAACTTGGCCGATCCGTCGACCATGCGGTTGGTCAAGCGGACAAGGCGGACGAAATACGCAAACAGCGCGGCAAGCGCATTCTTGACGAATCGCGACTGCGCCAGCGGTTCGCGGATCTTGCGCCAGAACGTCTTCGGCTTGCGACGTCTGACCGCCGACCGCGGGGCTGATCGCTTGACCGCTTCATGGTTCATCGATGTCAACCGACAGCCTTGTTTTCGGGGTCGAGGAGGCGGTGCAGGTGAACGACGAAATAGCGCATATGGGCATTGTCGACGCTAGCTTGCGCCTTGGCCTTCCAGACGGCGTGCGCCGATTGGTAATCCGGATAAATGCCGACAATATCGAGCGCGTCGAGATCGCGGAATTCGGTGCCGCCCAGCTTCTTGAGTTCGCCGCCGAACACCAGGTGCAAAAGCTGCTTCTTTCCGTCTTCAGCGGCCATGTCGATCCTTCACATATCGTGAGTTTGGGACAGGTCTAGACCAAAGCCGCCGACTTTGGAACTATTGATAGTGGTCAATTGTCCAGCCCGGCGATGACGCCGGCGAGCACGGCGAGGAGTTCGCCGCTGCCGGCGGCGAGCGGTCCGTGACGGATCACTTCGCCGGCATAGAGCGGCGCGCGGCCATGCCGATCGAGCAAGGCGCCGCCTGCCTCGCGCAGGATGAGATCGGCCGCGGCGATGTCCCAGTCATGTGCGTTGGCCTTGACGAAGGTGGCATCGAGCTGGCCGCCGGCGATCATCGCCAGCCGGTAGGCGAGCGAAGGAATATAGGGCACGCGCTTCAGCCGTTTGTGCCATTTCGCCGGCATCAGGTCGATCATCGCCTTCGGTCCGGCGATTTCGGCCGTTTCCGCCGGCGGACGCACGCTGATGCGCCTGCCGTTCAGGAACGCGCCCTCGCCCGGCAGCGCCCAATAGATTTCGCCCTTCGCCGGGCAGTCGAGTACGCCGGCAAGCGTTCGGCCGTTCTCGACCACAGCGACGCTGACGCACCATGTGGGCAGGCCCTCGAGGAAGCCGCGCGTGCCGTCGATCGGATCGACGACGAAGGTGCGGCGCGCGACAAGCCTTACCGGGTCGTCGACGGTTTCCTCCGACAGCCAGCCATAATCCGGCCGGGCCGCCAGCAAGGTCTCGCGCAGATATTTGTCGGCGGCGTGATCGGCTTCGCTGACCGGCGAGGTGCCGCCCTTCATCCACACTTGCGGATTGTTGTTGAAGTATTGCATGGCGATGAGCCCCGCCTCGCGGGCGGCATCGCGCAACAGCTGCAGGTCTTCAGTAGCGCCGGCTGAGACGGCCGGGTCAAGCTCCGGCAAGGGTCATTCCTTCGATCAAAAGCGTGGGCGCGGCGGTGCCGAAATTGCGGTCGAGATCGCTCGCCGGAACCATGTTGAGGAACATCGTCTTCAGATTGGAGGCGATGGTCACCTCGGCGACGGGATAGGCCAGCTCGCCATTTTCGATCCAGAAGCCGGAAGCGCCGCGGCTATATTCGCCGGTCACCATGTCGACGCCCTGGCCGAACACTTCGGTGACGTAGAAGCCGGTCTTGAGCGACTTGATCAGCTCTTCCGGCGTATTTTCCCCGGGCTCGATGGCGAGATTGGTCGACGACGGCGAGACCGACGAGCCGCTGCGCGAGCCGCGCCCATTGGTGACGAGGCCAAGTTCCCGAGCCGCCGAAGTCGACAGGAACCAGTGGTTGAGCACGCCCTTGTCGACCATGAACAGTTTTTCGCCCTCGACGCCTTCGCCGTCGAACGGGCGCGAGGCCTGTCCACGGCGCCGGAGCGGCTCGTCGGTGACGGTGATTGCGGCCGAAGCCACCTTCTTGCCCATCATGTCGCGGAGAAAGCTGGTCTTGCGCGCCACCGCGGCGCCATTGATGGCACCGGCAAGGTGGCCGGCAATGCCGCGCGCCACACGCGGATCGAACACCACGTCGACAGGCCCGGTCGCCGCCTTGCGCGCGCCAATGCGGCGTACAGCGCGCTCACCGGCCTTGCGGCCGATGTCTTCCGGCGCGTCGAGATCGGAAAAGTGCTGGCGCGAGGAGAATTCGTAGTCGCGCTCCATGCCGGTGCCCTCGCCGGCGATCACGCTGGTCGAGCGCGAAAAACGCGAGGCGACGTAGTGGCCGACGAAGCCGTGCGAGGTGGCGAGCACCAGGCCGCCAAGCCCGGCACTGGCGCCACTGCCGGCCGAATTGGTGACGCCCTTGACGGCAAGCGCCGCCGCTTCGGCGGCAAGCGCTGCTTCCTTCAACTGGTCCGCCGACACCTCGGTGGCGTCGAACAGATCGAGGTCGCGCGGTTTCTTGACCAGCAAGGCCGAGTCGGCGAGGCCCTGATAGGGATCCTCGGGGGACACCTTGGCCATGGCGACCGCGCGCTCGGCCAGCATATTGGGGTCCGATGCCGCTGTTGCCGAAACGCTGGCTACCCGCTTGCCGACGAAGACGCGCAGCGAGACGTCCTCGCTCTCGGACGCCTCTGTGCCTTCGACCTTGCCAAGCCGCACCGACACGCCGGTCGAGCGGCCGCGTACCGCAACGGCATCGGCGGCATCGGCGCCGGCCCGTTTGGCAGCCTCGACCAGGGCCGCGACGCGATCGGTCAGTTTCGCTGCGTCGAGCGTATCGGTCATGCGCATGATCCTGTTATTTCCGGCCGGCTGAAGGGCAGCCGCTGCTGCACCATCTATTGTCCCGATGCCGCTTCTGCAATGGGAGAAGCGGACAATCAGGAGGCATCTAGCCCCAGGTCAGCGCGACCGATCCAGAGATGGTGCGTCCTTCCAGACGCACAAAGGACGGCTTAGATCCGAGGTGGCCGTGACCGAAAGCCGCGACGGCGGCACCGCTGCCGGCGACGAGTCGAAGATGCGGCGTGTGCGACCGTCAGCCTGTAGAGTTGGGATCGGCTGGATCCACCCACGGGCGGCCCAACCGTGTCACCATCGCCGCGTACCCGACGGCACCTGCCGCCCAAAGGAAGATGCCAAGCTCTTTGACAGCGTCTTCGGCGATGTCGACCGCCGAACCCGGGCTAGGAAACAGCTCTCCCAGCTGGTCGATCGCTGCTGACATCGCGAGTAAGAAGCCTGCGGCCACAAATACGATCGAGCCGTCGAATGTCTTCCGTCGCAGCCGAAAGAACCAGAACAACCCGGCGACGGCGTAGGCAATCATCGTAACAATCTCTGGTATCGCGACAAACGGCAGCACGTCCTCATGGATCAACAACAGGTCATCGAGGCCCATGACCAAGGTAAGGCCGCCGAGAAACGTGCAATCCCATCGGTGCGTGAGCAGACCGGCAAACAGGGTCGCCGCGCCGGTGCCGATCCACAGTGAAGCACCTAGGGACGAAATCCACCCCGTATAGAAGCCGACATCCGCGGCTGCAGATGGATCTCGATAGAAGATTGTAGCGTCCAGACCAAGAGTTTGCGCGACGAACAGCGCGGCCAAGAGCATCACAACATTAATCGCCACGGCCGCAAGTATGACCAGGCGCCAGGACATTGTCCATTCGCTGCTATGTTTTGCGTTCAGCGCGTTTTTGTCTGGCATTGTGCCGAAGGCCATTCTGAGTACGACGGCCGATAGCTCCGCGGCGCCGAGAACCCCGCCAGCACTATGCCGGCCCACCATGATCGTGGCAACACACGGAACGGTTGCAGCGTCTCGCACATGACGAGGTCGTCGCGGTGCAGTTCCTGGCCAGCGCCAACCAACGCACCATGCCGCTCGAAATGTTCATCGGCTTGCGCGAAAAGCTCTCCCCGGCAATAGCGCCGCCGCCACGCTGATGATGGGGCTGTCGATAATCCTCCTGGTCGTCGCCAATCTTCTGGCTCGACGGAGCCGGCGGCGGCCTGGACCGACCATCTGATCCTGGCTTTCAAGCCGGGCGAGATCGGCTTGTCCAACCTTCCTCAGGGACCAGCCACCGGCGTCCAGATCACGTCGTCGATCCTGAGCGCGCCGGTGGCGAGCATCACCAGCCGGTCGAAGCCGAGCGCCGCGCCGCTCGCCTGCGGCATGATGGCGAGCGCGGCGAGGAAATCCTCGTCGATCGGGTAGCGTTCGCCATAGACGCGCTGCTTCTCATCCATTTCGGCGGCAAAGCGTCGGCGCTGCTCGGCCGGATCGGTCAATTCGCCAAAGGCGTTGGCGAGTTCGATGCCGCAGCAATAGAGCTCGAAACGCTCGGCGGTGCGTGGATCGTCGGCGCTCGGCCGGGCCAATGCCGCCTCCGAGATCGGATATCCGAAAAGAATGGTAGCGCGCCCCTGCCCCAGCGCTGGCTCGATTTTTTCGACCATCACCCGGCTGAACAGGTCGGCCCAATTATCGTCGGGCGCGGTCCGCAATCCGGCCTGGACCAGGGCGGCACGCAACCCCGCGCGGTCGGTGTTGCCATCGGCCGCAACCGTCGCCAGCAGATCGATGCCGGCATGGCGCATGAAGGCTTCGGCGACGCTCAACCGTTCCGGCCCGGCGAACGGATCGGCCTCACGGCCGCGGAAGCTAAAACGCTTCGCTGCGGCCCGTTCGGCCGCCAGCGCTACGAGCTCGGCGCAATCGCGCATCAGGCTCTCATAGGTCTCGCCGACGCGGTACCATTCGAGCATGGTGAACTCAGGATGGTGCAAGGGGCCGCGCTCGCGGTTGCGCCAGACAGCCCCGAGGCTGAAGATGCGCTCCTCGCCGGCGGCAAGCAGCTTCTTGCAGGCGAATTCCGGCGACGTGTGGAGGTAGAGCGGCTGGCGCTGCCCGTCCGGCCCGATCGCCTCGGTGGCAAAGGCCGACAGGTGCGCTTCATTGCCGGGCGAGACCTGCAGGGCCGATGTATCCACCTCGACGAAGTCGCGGCGGGCGAACCAGTCGCGCATCCCGGTGGCAATGGCATTGCGCAGGATCAGCCGCGGCCGGCGGTCGGCGTGGACATGCGGCGTCCACCACGGCGAGGCGGCGGTCATCGGCTTCAGGGGAATTGCACAGAGGGCTGGCGATTGCGGCCAAGATGCGCTAGGCCGCACGCAACGGCCTCTCCAGCCGATTTGCGCCAACAAATTTTATCAGGATGGAAACCCGTGAAGGTCATCGCCAGCTCCTTACGCAAAGGCAACGTCGTCGAAAAGGACGGCAAGCTTTATGTGATCCTCTTTGCCGAAAACATTCATCCTGGCAAGGGTACGCCGGTCACCCAGCTCGACATGCGGCGTATCTCCGACGGGGTAAAGGTTTCCGAGCGTTACCGCACCACCGAGCAGGTCGAGCGCGCCTATGTCGAGGAGCGCGAGCACACGTTCCTCTACCTTGACGGCGAAGGCTTTCACTTCATGAATCCGGAGACTTACGACCAGGTCGCGGTGCCGGAAAGCGTGGTCGGCGACATGGCGCCCTATCTGGTGGAAGGCATGCCGGTGCAGATCTCGCAATACAACAACATCGCCATCTCGCTGGTACTGCCGCAGCGCGCCACTTTCGAGGTGGTCGAGACCGAGCCGGTGACCAAGGGCCAGACGGCGTCCTCGTCCTACAAGCCGGCAACGCTGTCCAACGGCGTGCGTACCCTGGTGCCGCCACACATCAGCGCCGGCACCCGCGTGGTGGTGATGACCGCCGATGGCGCCTATGTCGAGCGCGCGAAAGATTAAGGCGCGAAGTCTGACACGCCTCGCCGAAGGCGTCGCGGCGGCCGGTCATCGTCTACCGCTTTGTGCCAGGGGCTTTCGAGCATTGGGACGCTGCACGCGGACCGAAGCGTCAACGCCCCTGCCAGTTCCTTCCTATTGCACGACGCCAGCGGGCAATCTCTGAGCCTCGAGCAACGCCGACCGTCCCTTTCGCCAGGTGCCAGGTGGAATGCCGACGAACTTTTTGAAGGCGCGATTGAAGGCGGCTTCCGACTCGTAGCCGACCTCGGCACCCGCTTGCGCGATGCTCATTTCGGGGCGTTCGAGCAAGCGTCCTGCCAGTTGTAGACGCCAGCGAGCAAGATAGTGCATGGGCGAGACCTCGACATAGTGGGTAAAGCGGCTCGCAAACGCCGTGCGCGAGAGCCCTACTTCGCGGGCGAGCCGGTCCAATGTCCATTCCTCCCTGGGGCGAGCGTGGATGAGCCGGAGCGCCTCGCCGACATGTGGATCCCGTAGGCCTGACAGCCAGCCGCGCGAATCGTCGGGCAGGGTCTCGAGATGGCGGCGGATGATCTCGACAAACATCAGCTCGCTCAGCTTGGCGAGTATCGTCTCACAGCCCGCCCGCCCACTGCCACCTTCTGCCAGCGCCAGCCGAAAAAGGTCGATAACCCAGCTGCTTCCATCGGCGGGCTTGCGGGCGCACAGGATGGCCGGCAATGCGGCCAGGAGAGGATTGAAGGGACGCGCATCGCAGCCAAGATACCCGCAAATGAACCGGGTCCGCTCGTCTCCGCCGCCACCATGGATCACCGCGAACGGCAGGCTCTCGTCAATCGGCCGATAATACATCGCCATATTGGGCTCGCCCCGTGCCCCGGGCGAGGAGCTCAAGACGTTCGGAACACCACCGGGGAAGACAACGACATCACCGGCGTTCACGAGCACCGGGGGCACCGAATCGTCTCCCAGCGCGGCCCAGCACGAGCCCGACATCACGGCATGAAAAGAAATGATGTGCTCTGCCTCCGGCATGATGGCGGCGGCAATGTCGGCCGTGCCCGGCGACTCGCCAACCCAGGGAGAGCTGGCGTCAACGTCGAAATAGATCGCACCGGTGAGGCGAACGGCTCGGAGCACATCGGAAAGGACATCCATGCACTACACCTCCGGAAACGATCGGCTACTCCCTTTGACAACGAGTTTTTCCGCCAGGCATCTCGAACTATCCGGCAATATGGCCGCCCGAGCAACTATCCATCCGGTCTAATCCTACTCTGAACGATCGGGCAACAGAAATGGACGATGTGACATTTGCGGGAACAGCGGACGGGATTAGCGTTTCATCGGCCGGCCGACAGGTCCAATAACAGGGAGGAATGTCATGAACGATGAAGACATCACCAAATTCGCAGCAAGCCTGCGAGGCGAAGTCATCCGCGCCGGCGACGCCCGCTATGACGAGGCCCGCAAGCTCTACAACGGCATGATCGACAAGCGGCCGCTGATCATCGCCCGCTGTGTCGACGTCGCCGACGTAATCACAGCGGTGAATTTCGGCCGCGACAACAATTTGCTGGTTGCGGTACGTGGCGGCGGCCATAATGGACCAGGATTGGGGAGCTGCGACGACGGTCTGGTGATCGACCTGTCGGCGATGAACGGCGTGCGCGTCGATCCGGATGCCCGCACGGCGCGGGTAGGCCCGGGCTGCACTCAGGGCGACCTCGACCATGCCACCCATGCCTTTGGCCTGGCCGTACCGGCGGGCATCATCTCGACCACCGGGGTCGCCGGACTGACGCTGAGCGGCGGCCATGGCTATCTGACGCGCAAATATGGCCTGACCATCGATAATCTGGTCGAGGCCGATGTCGTGCTTGCCGACGGAAGCTTCGTCACCGCCAGCAAGGAACGGAACCCCAACCTGTTCTGGGCGCTTCGCGGCGGCGGCGGCAATTTCGGCATCGTTACCAGCTTTGTGTTCAGGCTCCACCGGGTCAGCATGGTCTTTGCGGGGCCGATCGCATGGGATCAGCGCCACGCCCGCACCATCATGCAGCATTATCGCGAGTTCCTGCCGAACGCGCCCGAAGAACTCGGGATCTTCCTCGGGCTCAAGACCGTCCTGTCGAGCGCACCCTTCCCGGAAGAGTTTTGGGGAAAGCGGATGTGTCTGCTGATGTGCTGCTACAACGGCCCGGAGGAAAAGGGCAGAGAGGCGCTGGCCCCGCTGCTCGATGCGCTGCCCGCGCCCTGGTTCAACTGGATGGGAACGATGCCCTATCCCGCGGTGCAGAGCATGTTCGATGGGCTCTACCCGAAGGGAATGCAGTGGTACTGGCGGGGCGATTTCGTCAAGACGCTGTCCGACGAGGCGATCGACGCCCATCTCGAGCAGGCGGCGAAGACGCCGAGCGAGCTATCGCTCATGCATCTCTACCCGATCGATGGTGCGGTCCATCGCGTCGGCAAAGACGAGACACCCTGGAATTACCGTGATGCGACCTGGTCGATGGTCATCGCCGGGATCGATCCGGACCCACAGAAAGCGGGCCCGGTGACGCGCTGGACCAAGGCCTACTGGGAGGCCGTGCATCCATTCGATCTGGGTGGCGCCTACCTGAACTTCATGATGGATGACGAGGGCGATGCAAGGCTCAAGGCGGCTTATGGCGACAACTATGAGCGCCTGGCTACGCTGAAGAAGAAATACGACCCGAACAACCTCTTCCGGGTGAACCAAAACATTCGACCGGCTGCTTGACGGCGGCCCTCGTCAGACCGGCAAGCGTACCGGCCGGCCCAGCTAAGGCCCGGCCGGTACGATAGCTTGCCGGTCAGGACGCTCTGATCCAGACCAGCATCTCGCCGGAATCGTGGTGTCCCGGGCGAAATACGGCATGGTGACTTTTGCTGCCTCGACCGCCGGTGATTTTTCAAACGCCTCTTTCCTGTCAACAGCCGACAGCGTGACGACTCCGCGGGGCACGTTCGAGAGCTGACTACATTTGAAACCAGGCCAGACGACCGCCGAATGGCGTCCAATGAGCCATGCCGGGCTGCTTTTCAGGCTACCCCGCGTTTCTGATCGTGGTGGGCCGCGTACTGTCCATGCACAAGTCCGGACCTGTTTGGCGACACCCCATCATTGACTGGATCGTTCGCACATGATCGACAAAATGACCCGGAAATGACCGAGATACAAAGCTTTCCTTCAGTTGTGCATCAATAAGCCGCGACAATTTTTTAGCAATCTTTAGGCAAATTCTCAGGTTTATCGACAAACAGCAGACAATTCGGCAGCAGACAATTCGGCACAACGGTCTTTACTGGATTTATGTGGATGGCAATGCATCCCTACTTGACACCGGGACAAGCTGAAGAGCTATGCTGAACATCGGTCGCAAGTTTGCGCGGAGGGAATCTGTTCATGGATTTCATCGAGAGTTGGTTTGGTATTTCCCCTGACGGCGGCGACGGATCGACCGAAGCTCTCTACATACTTGCCGTTGTCGCAATATTGGCGCTCGCATTCCACAAGCACATCGTGCAGTTCGCGCGCGGTTTCTTCGCGCGGAAATAGCCCGCGTACCGTTCGAGCCCAGCTTTATTCGTCTGACCAGAGTACAAACGGCACCAGTCGTCTGACACGCCAATTCACTGTTGCCGCGCGAATCCCGTTGTTATCAGAGCGTTGCCCTGCGTTAGCTTCAGAGGGGAAGTCGATGCGAGGAATAGCGGCAATCCTGCGAGCACTGTTCTCCGCCTGGATTCCGGCACTGATCGAGATGGCTCGCCGTTTCTGTCGCCGGTGGCGGCTAGGGGGCGACCGCCGGGTCGACCAGAAAGGGTCCCGGGCGCATTGCGTACCGATCGATCACCCTGCTTTCTGCCGGCCTGACCCGCTGATCTACGATCAGTATTACCTGACCGGCCTTGGTCTCGCGGTCACCTGGGATAATCCCGATATCGAGCTACGCCAGGGTGGTGTGCCCGTTCCCGCCGGCAGGTTGCAGGCGGATACCGACTACGAGGTGCGGGTTCGCGTCTGGAACGCCTCCCCGGATGCCGTCGTCGTCAAGATGCCGGTCCATCTGTCCTATCTGTCGTTTGGCATCGGAACCGTGTCGAATCCGATAGCCACCAGGCCGGTCTCGGTCGGGGTGATCGGATCCGCCAGCCAGCCTGGGTTCGTCTCCTTCGACTGGCATACGCCGCGGCAAGCAGGTCACTATTGCCTGCAAGCTTTGCTCGACCCGGCCGATGACGCCAACTTCGCCAACAATCTCGGGCAAGAAAATACCGATGTCGGACTGGCCCAGTCGCCAGCAACATTTCAGTTCGAGTTGCGCAACGCTACCCGTCGGCCGCAGCGGTACCGGTTCACCGTCGATGCCTACACCATTCCGCCGCTCGGCCCCTGTCGCGACGACCGGCAGCCAACGGAAGAGACCGCCAAGGCGGAGCAAAAGCGCCGGTTGGCGGCACACTTGCCGTCAGCTCATCCCCTGCCGCCGGGCTGGAAGGTCGAGATTTCGCCTGACCTGCCGTCGCTGGCGCCGGGCGAACAGGTGACGATCACGGCGGTCGCTACGCCGCCGGACGGCTGGACCGGCCGGCAGGCCCTCAATCTGAATGCGTTTGACGAGGGTGACCGCGCCAGCGGCGGCGTCACCTTGACCGTCCTCAGCAGCTTGGAGCCGTGATGGCCACCGACGACAAATCCTGGACCAAGTGCACGACCGCCGACGAGGTGATTTCGGTCAACCAGTACATCAGCGCGGCGATTACCAGCGGCATATTCGCAGCCGTGATGGTCGTGGTGGTGGTCGCGATGGACGAGCCGTGGTGCATACCGATCGCGCTGGTGGTGACTGAGATTGTGTGGATTCTCGCTTATTGCGACTGGTGGCTCAACAAACGGCTGGTTTGCCTGGGCGAGCCGGTGAGTATCGTCGGCATGGTCATCAGCATCGAGCCGCCGTCGGAAAAGACCTGGCCAGGAAGCCTGGACTCCGACTACAGCCTCAATTTGCTGCTGCCGAACAACCCGGTGGGCGTCTCCCAGGCCGTTGCCGCCGCCAGTGCCCCGTTCGGCTATCTGATGGCCGAAAACGCAATCACCTCCTCGCGCGGCTTTCTGTTCACGGGGAACCCGGCGGAGGACAAGGTGACCGGAGTAAAGTCAGAGGCGCTGCATGTGGAGTTCGAAGGGGCATCGATCCATGACCTGCAGACCGTCAACATCCTCGCCCTGATCGCCGCCCTGGCAGCGCTGGCGCTATGCATGTCGGGCGTCGGCGCGGTCGTCGCCTACGTATTGGCGCTTCTCGCCTTGCTCGCTTCGCTGCTCGGCGCGGCCTTCAGCAGTTCGGACACCGCCAGTCCGAGCGATGCCGGCTTGCCGAGCATCGAGACCAACAAGGGCGACGGAACCGGAGCGACAATCCTGGGGGTGACCGGCCGGTGGGTCTATGATGCCGGACACATCCACGACAGCTTTCATGAAGGCCACAACGAACTGCATCCGGTCCAGCAGGCCCAGATTCTGGGACGGCCATGGGACGGCGACTGGCCCGACGATATCGACGAAATCGTTCGGGGCTACCAGGACGGCTACGCGCAGTCTCAGGATCCGCTCACCAAGGCGCAACAGGCCCGGCCCGGCTCCCGGTGGTCGGTCCATCCCTATGTTGACGGCTGCAACGACACCGTCCGGCCAGATCAGCCTCCGCACTAAGCCAGTCAGGCTGTTGGACACGATAGTTCGAATCCCGATACCGCGCTGGTTTACTCGGCCCTTGAGAATCCTTCAGCCTTCGGCAACATGGCGGCGAGGCTGAGAGCATGAGGATGAGCAAGGTCATTTCCGCCGCATCACGGCGTTCGCCGCGCAAGACACCGATGGCGCTGACCGAGGCGCTGGTCGCCCGCACCTTGCGTGCGGTCGAGGATGCCGGGCCGACGCCGGGCATGGTCTACATGACCGATGCCGATTACGCGCGCATTCGCGACGAGGTGCTGGCCGGCGCGCCGGGCGGGCCGGTGAAGCTGTTCGCCTATGGCTCGCTGCTGTGGAAGCCGGCCGGCGAGGTCAGGGGTGGCGAACGGGCCGTGGCGACGGGCTGGCACCGTTCGTTCTGTTTTACAGTGCAGCGCTTCAGGGGCACGATCGAGCAGCCCGGCCTGATGATGGCGCTCGACCGCGGCGGCCAATGCCAGGGCATGGTGTTCGAGATCGCCGAGCCGGTGGCGGCCAATCTCGAAACGCTGCTGCGCCGCGAGATGACCATCCTGCCGGCCGTCAACGTGCCGCGCTGGCTGCAGGTCAGGACAGGCGACGGCATGTGCCAAGCGCTTGGTTTCGTTGTCGATCCCGCCAATCCACGCTACGCGGGCAAGCTCGAAAAGCGAGCGATAGCGGCGACCCTGGCCACGGCCGTCGGCCATTGGGGTTCGGGCGCCGAATATCTGTTCGAGACCATTCGCCATCTCGACACCTGCGGCATCCGCGACCGCAATCTCTGGCAGTTGCAGGAACTTGTGGCCGAGGAGATCGGTCGGGCGCTGCGATCGGGCTTCATTCGTCCCTGAGCCAGACCAGCATCTCGTCGGGCCCCCAGGCGAAATCGATGTTGTGCAGGTCGACGAGATGTCCCGCGCGCTCGCCGATGGCAGTATCGAGCATCGCGTGTCCTTCCTTCGGTTCTATGCCAGTGTGTTCGCCCATGCGCCGACAAAGGGCGGCAGCATGATGCACGTCTGCTGCTCGACAGCCTCGTTGCGCAGCCGCTCGGCGAGGGTATCGACTTCCACCTCGGCGGCGGTTGCGGTACCGACTGCCTCGGCCATCGGCAACAGGCTGCGCAACGTGCCGGCAATGTAGTCGTAGATCGGCGAGTCGGGTCCGCTGCCGGCGAGGCCGGCGGAGTTCATCCGCGGCGCCGGCAGCCCTGCGCCGGCGAACACCATGGGCAGCCTGCCACCCATGTCGACCTCGAAACCCGCGCGCTCGATCGTGTCGATGATCCAGCCGCGGCATTTGCCGAACAGCGGCGCCTCTGGAAAACTGCGGGTGAGCGGCATCGCCATTTCCTGGACGGCGACGATGCCGCCAGGCCGCAGGAAACCGGCAAGCCTGCGCAGGGTTGCGGCCGGGTCGGGCAGATACATCAGGACAAGCCTGCCGATCACCGCATCGAAGCTCCCGTCGGGCGAGAATGTATCAAGCTCGGCCGTCGTGAAACGTGTCCAGTAACACTGGCCGGATTCAGTGGCGCGCCGCTCGGCAATGTCCACAGCCTCTGCCGAGCGATCGACACCAAGCACGCTTCCCGCCGGTCCGACCAGCCTTCCGGCCAGCAAGGAGACATCGCCTACGCCGCAGCCAATGTCGAGCACGCGCATACCGGGTCCTATGCCCGCACTGCGCAGGACATGCTCGGTAAGGTCGTGAATGAGCGCTCCCTGCAGCTCCAGGCGCTTGAATTCGCTTTGCGTGTAACCCAACGCATAGGGACGCGGATCCATGGGGCTCTGATCACGGTCGGTCTTCGGCGCATGTTCGGCAAGCAGATTGTACATGTTTGACTCCATGATCGATTTATCCGGGATTTGTGACCGCTGGGCAGCCTGATGACCGCCCAGGGCCCGACCGTCACGATCGGAGATCGGTGCTACAACGTGATTTCCGGAATCGGGAATTGCGTTACGACTGAAACAGGCGCCCGTGCCTGGCATACCACGCAAGCGGAGAACCACCCTGCGCCCGGCGTTCGGACGCCACTATGATTTCGGCGCCCGCGGAACGAACACGATATGCGGCGTCTTCGGCGGACGACCGGGCGGCACATAGTCCGGAACCGGCGTATCGTCTGCCGGGAGCGAAAGCACATATCGGTGGATGGCGCGCAGGTCGGGCTCGCTCATGGCACGCAGGTTGAACCATGGCATGGGCGGGCGCGTCTCGATCGTGCGCGCGAACTGTACCCAGTCGTCCTCGTCCATGGTCCGCAAAAATTGGCGAAGATTGGTCGGGTAAGTCGTACCCCACGGCCCGTTGAAGCCGAGCGAATCGCCGATCAGCCATCGATCCTGCGGAACGTTGCCGGCCTTCTCCAGGTACCCTGGCGTGTGGCAGTCATTGCAGCCGCCGATTTTCACCAGGTATCGACCGTGCTCGATCGAAGCGGTCGCGGACGCCGCGCCGACCTCACCCTGGTTGAGCGTTGCGGCGGTGAATGCTGCGGCCAGGCCAAGGGCGGCAATTGCGATGAGAGCTCTTCGTGTCATCAGCTTCTCCGCTGCTATTTCATGCCGACGATCATCGAGTGAGGCCCGGCGAGATGCTCGCAGCGGACCTCCGCAAAGCCCGCCTCCCGCATCCAGCCCATGCCGTCGGCGCGCGTGTAGTCGAACCCGCCATTGGTGTTGACCAGCATGTTGAGGCTCATCAGCAGACCCGCAGCGTTGTCCCGTCGCTCGTCATCGATGATCTGGTCGTAGACGATGAGCACGCCTTGTTTCGGCAGCGCGGAATGGGCCTTTGCCAGCAGCGCGCGCTTCACCTCCAGGTTCCAGTCGTGCAGGATATGACCCATCACCAGCACGTCGGCGGAAGGCAGCGGCTCGGCAAGGAAGTCGCCGGGATAAAACCGAAGCCGGTCTGCAAGTGCGTGCCGCTCCACATAGGCCTCGAACACCGGCCGCATCGGCGGCAGGTCGAAACCGCCGCCGGTGAGATGCGGATGGGCGCGGCCGACCTCGACCGGAAGCCTGCCTTCGGCTGTGCCGATATCGATGAAGGTACAATAGTCCACCCAGGGAAAATGCCGGGCGAGCGCCTCCGCCACCTGGAGGCTGCCGCCGGTCATCGCCTGCGCGAACATCTTTACCTTGTCCGGGTCCGAAAACAGCATGTCGAACAGATCTTCGCCGTCCTGGGTGCCGTTTTGCGGTTTGCCCGTCCTGAGCGCGTCGGTGAGCGAGCCCCAGTTCGCGTAAAGCAGCTGACCGGCCCTGGCGAGCATCCCGCCAACATAGGTCGACTTGTTGCGGTCAAGGTAGCGGTCAGTCACGGGCGTGTTGCAGTAGACGTTGCCCTCGCGCTCAAGCATGCGCAGCGCAACCAGCGCGTCGAAGAAATCCTGCGCTCCCCGCTCATGCAGTCCGAGCCGGTTTCTCAGTGTTTCCCCTTCGAGGGGTCCGGCCGCCAACTCCGTGAAAAGGTCAAGTTCGACGGCGCTCAGCAACGTCTTCGATGCCCAGAAGCCGAGGCCGAGTTGCACAAGGCTTTCGGGCGACAGTTCTGCGACGTCATTCGCCTGTTTCGTTACCTCGGTGATGGTTGCGTCCATAAGATTTCTCCTTCCTCAAGAGACCATGACCTTTCCAAAACGCCGGTTCCCGGTTTTTCGGGATCATGGTCTGAGCGCGGGAGGACCATCGACTGGCCCGGCTACGGGTCGATTTCAGCCAGCTGGGATTTTGGTTACGGTTGTAACGAAGAAATCCGGCCAGCCGTGATCAGCCTGAATGCAGATGGCGGGCAAGGCATTGTGCGACGGCGGCCGACAGCAGCGGCTTCTTGACGACTTCGCTTATGCCGGCCGCCGTCAGTTGGCGCGACCGCAGCTGACGGCCGTAACCGGTCATCAGCACGACCGGAAGGTCGGGCCGGATCTTGTGCAACCGGCCGGAGAATTCGATCCCTGTCATGTCGGGCATGACCTCGTCCGTCAGCACCAGGTCGAAGCGTTCCGGATCGGTGCGAAATGCGCTGAGAGCCGCGGGGCTGCGGTCGAACCCGACCGGCTCGTAGCCGAGCGCGGCGAGCATTTCCTCCGCAAGTTGCATCAGCGGCGTGTCGTCGTCGACGACGAGGATCGTCTCGCCGTTGCCATGCTTGACCGGCACCTCGGCGGCGTCGCTCTCGTCCTCGTTCTGGGTTGCTTCGGCGGCCTCGATCCGCGGAAAATAGATCTCGAAGGTCGTGCCTTCGCCGGGCTCGCTGTTCACGTCGACCGCGCCTCTGTGCGCTATGACGATGCCGTGCACCGTCGACAGGCCGAGCCCGGTGCCTTGCCCTGCCGGCTTGGTCGTGAAGAACGGCTCGAAGATACGCTCGAGCGTCGCCTGATCCATGCCGCTGCCGGTGTCCCTGACGGCAAGGCGGAGGTAGCGCCCGGCAGGCAGGTTGCCGTGCGACAGCATCCGCGCCTCGACGAATTCCGTCGTGTCGAGACCGATTTCCAATGCGCCGCGGTTGTTCATCGCCTGCGCCGCGTTGGTGCCGAGGTTCATCACCACCTGCTGAAGCTCGGTCGGATCGCCCATCATCGCCGCATCCGCGGCTGCAAGACGCGTCTGCACTGAAAGCGTGGCGGGGAACGAGGCGCGCAGCAGGTCGATCGCTTCGGCAACCACGGCTTCCGCCCGCAGCGCGTGATGCTGCCGCTCGTGACGACGGCCGAAGGCGAGGATCTGCTCGGTGACGTCCTGCGCCCGCCTGCCGGCCTGCATGATCTGCTGGACGTAGCGCCGCGCGCGCGACTCCTTCAGCAGCACCGCCAGCGCCATCTCGCTGTAACCAAGGACGGCACCGAGGATGTTGTTGAACTCGTGCGCTATGCCGCCGGCGAGCGTCCCGATCGCTTCCAGCCGTTGCGACTGATTGAGCCGCGCCTGCAGTGCCTCACGCTCGCGTTCGTTGTGCTCGCGCACGATGGCATTGGCGAAAATCTCGGCCGCGGTGCGCAGCAGTGCAATGTCGTCGTCGGCCCAATGCTTTTCGTGCGTGACGGTATCGAGAGCCAGAAAACCCAACCGCTCGCCGGCATGCCACATCGGTATGCACAGCCACGATCGAAACTGGTGCGCCTGCAGGGATGCCTTCTCCCGCCCCTCGGGAAGCTCGCCGACGCGGGGAACGTCGATGCAGCCCTGCCGCTCGTGGTCGGCCAGCGTCCAGCGTGAAGCCAGCTCGATCATGTCCTTCGACAGGCGGGCCGGCCTGCTCCCGCCCGGACGGCGATAGAAGTAGCCGCCGGAAGGATCGGCGATGTGGCTGACGAAAATCTGGGCGCCGTCGAGCCCGGCATGTTCGACCAGGCGCGCGAGGCCCTTGCTGATGCCGGCGCGGATGCGGTCACGCGGCAGATTGATGAACTGCGTGGAGATCGAGGCGATCAGGTCCTCGAATTCCAGCCGCTCGCGCAGGATCCGCGCGTTGCGGCGCAGGCGGGCGAACAGGTAGGCGACATAGCCGACGAGGCCCAACGCGGCGACATAAAGCAGCGTCTGGAACAGTTCGGCCCGCGCCGCGGCCCGCCCATGCGCACCGAGATAGACGTCCTGCAGCGCGCGAGCCCGCTCGCTCGTCGGCGCGGTCTGCAGGCGGGCGACGAGATCGTCGACCGCCGGAAGCCTGGTGACGATAAGCCGGCCGTGGGAGACAAGCGAGAGTACATCGCTTGCAGGCACGGCATCGACGGAGGGCCTTGCCAGCCGGTCGAGTGCGGCGGTTACTGCTTTTGCCGCATCCGGCTGGGGATCGCTGATAAACCGCGACATTGCGACCATCAGGGCTCCTATCTCGACCGCTCGAAGGCCGTCACCCTCGCTCGTGAGACGACCGCTCATATAGTTGAAAAAGTTCAGCGAGTTCTGCAGCAGCGCGTTATCGGACTTGAACCTCTCGACGAGCGCTTCCTCGTCGCGGATCGCGGCGATGACTTCGGCGATCCGCTTGTCGATGTCCGCCCGTGTTTCGCCGCTTGCTGCGTAGCGGGCAGCCGGCAGCGTCTGCGTCGCCTCATCCAGGTTCTCGATCGACCGCACAAGCGGATCGTAGCTGCGCAGCAGTCCCGCGCGTGCCCTTAAAACATCGCGTTGGAGTGCGGCGTTATAGAGGATGACCGTCCTGAGCGCATCGAGCGTGCGCTCGTGGCGCGCCGCATCGGGAGCCGTGCCCTGCACCAGGAGGTAGGTCAGGGCGATGAGCAGGCAGGCAACGATCGGCGCCAGGATGCGTAGCGACTTCATTGTTGCAGACGATCGGCTGCGCTGGTCAACGGCCGGCCGCGATACTCGCCCGTCAGTGTCCCGAGGAATTCGACGATGAGATCGGCATCGCGCTGGTCGAGCTCCCGGCCGAGTTGGTTGCGCGCCATGATCTTCACCGCGTCTGCGAGCGATGCGGTGCGGCCATCGTGAAAATACGGCGCCGTCACCGCGACGTTGCGCAGGCTGGGAACGCGGAACACATGGCGGTCGCTCTCGGCGCCGGTAACGGCGAAGCGGCCGAGATCCGCCTTGGTCAGGGTCTTCTGGCGAGCGAAGGGATCCTGGAAGATGCCGAATTTCTGAAACAGATTGCCGCCTACGTTGGCGCCCTGGTGGCAGGCGACGCAGCCATACGCTTTGAACAATTGATAGCCGTGCTCTTCGTCGGTCGTGATGGCGTCGCGTTCGCCCTTGAGATAGCGGTCGAAACGGGCATCGGGCGTGATCAGCGACCGTTGAAAGACAACAAGCGCATCGAGCACGCTTGTCCGGTCGGGAATGGCGCCGTAGGCCCTCGCGAACCGCTGCGAATACTCAGCATTGGAGCGCAGCTTGGTCAGCAATTCCTCCCAGCTCGTATTCATCAGCCTGTCATCGAGCAGGGCTGCCTCGTTCTGCTCTTCGAAAGTGCGGAAATTGCCGCGCCAGTTCAGCCGGAAATCGAGCGCCGCGTTGAAGACGGTCGGCGTGTTGAAATCGAGCGGCTTGCCATCCGCCGCCACGGAACGGGCCAGACCGTCGTCGCCGCTGAAATCGAGCCTGTGACAGGAACTGCAGGCGACGACATCGCCATGCGACAGGCGGGCATCGTTGAACAGGCTCTCGCCAAGCGCGATCTTCGCCCGGTCGGAGGGGCCGCTGGCCGTGATCGGTGCAATCGGCTCGCCCATCGGCGGGGCCGGCTGATTGCTCTGGGCCAACGCAAAAGGTGCCGCCATTGCCAGGCAAAGCGGAACAAAAAGCCCCGCCCGAACCTTACCAATCTGCTGATGTGCCATCGAGCGAGCCTGTGGCAGGGTGTGCGATCACGTAGATCATCGGCGTTCACCAATAAATCGCCGAAAATCGACGTTTAAATAAAGCAACGGCTCGGTCATGAGTTCCATGCTTGCGGACGGTGCGAGATGTCAGCCGAACAAAACATTCGCCACGAACAGCAGTCGAAAGGCAGTATCGAGCAGCCAGCGGCGCCGAAGCATATCCTTGTCGTCGACGACGACCCCGAAATTCGCGATATGCTCACCAATTACCTGGAGAGCCAAAACTTCAGGGTTAGCGCGGTCGCCGACAGCCGGGCCATGTCGCGCGTCCTCAATGAAAAGCCCGTAGACCTGACGATCCTCGACATGCGGCTTGCCGATGAGGACGGGTTCGACATCATGCGGCAACTCGGCAGTCCGCCGGAAGCGCCCATCATCATCATCACCGGCCACAGGTGCGACGAGGTGGATCGCGTCGTCGGCCTGGAACTCGGCGCCGACGACTACATCACCAAGCCCTTCGGCCTCAGGGAGCTGCTGGCGCGCATTCGCGCCGTGCTGCGGCGATCGCGGTCGACGCAGCCGCAGCCGCGCGGCAAGAAACCCATACGCTATCGTTTTGCCGGCTGGGAGCTCGACATGCGGATGCGGCGCCTGAGGTCGGCGGCGGGCGAGGCAACGCCGCTGACCGCCGGCGAGTTCAACCTGCTGACGGCGTTCCTGAAATCGCCGCAGCAGATCCTGAGCCGCGAGCAGCTTCTCGCTGCCAGCCGCGTGCACGACGAAGAGGTGTTCGACCGCAGCATCGACGTGCAGATATTGCGGCTGCGCCGCAAGCTCGAGGTCAATCCGAGCGAGCCGAAGCTCATTGTTACGGAGCGTGGCGCCGGCTACATATTCGCGACTGCGGTCGAGGTACTTTGAGCCGCTGCCGCGCCCAGCCTACTCCGCGCTTCTCAGCCAGACCAGCATCTCGCCGGGATCGCGGTTGTCCCAGGCAAAGTACGGCACGGCGGTGATTTTCGCGCCCTCGAGCGCCGGCGGTTCGGTGCGGTAGAGCCCCTCTTCCCAGTTTTCGAAAGCCTCCTTTTTGGCAATCGCCGAAAGTGTCACAACGCCGCCCAGAAGGTTCGGCTGCTGATGCGCCTCGATGTCGGCCGTGCGCGGCAGAGCGATGCGGTGCAGCTGGCTGGAATTGTCGGTCTCCTCGACGCAATAGATCAGCGGGCCGCGCGCCAGTGCGACGCGGCCGATATCCTGCCGCACCTGCGGGTTGGCGTAGAGGCGGTCGACGGCCATTTCGAGGTCGAGCTCGACGCGGTCGCCTTTGCGCCATTCGCGGCGGATCGCGGCATAGCCGTCGCTGCTGATGGCAGCCAGATCGACATCGGCGCCGTTGACCTTGAGCGCTGCCTTGCGGCACCAGGCCGGCAGGCGCAGGTGCAAAGTGAACGCGGTCGGAGCTTCCGGTTCGACAGAGATCGAGACCGCGCCGTCCCAGGGATAGTTACTGGTCTGGGTGAGCTCTATTTGCCGGCCCGCGATATCGAAACGAGCCGTGCCGTTTCCATAGAGATGGACGGCGAGTGCGTCGTCCGACAGGCCGTAGAAATAGCTGCCGATCGAGGCGACCATGCGCCCGACATTGGGCGGGCAGCACGGGCAGCGGTGCCATTTCCAGCGGTGGTGGGCGCCGCGGCTTTCGAGCGGATTCTCGTAGAAGAACAGCGAGCCGTCGAGCGACAAGCCGGAGATCGAGCCGTTGTAGAGCGCCCGCTCCATGATGTCGGCGTAGCGCGCATTTGGACCCATGCCGAGCATGCGACTTGCCCAGAACACCAGGCCGACCGAAGCACAGGTCTCGGCATAGGCGGTGTCGTTGGGCAGGTCGTAATCGGCGGTGAAACCCTCATTGTGCGATGACGGCCCGAGGCCGCCGGTGACGTAGAGGTTCTTGGTCATGAGGTCGTCCCACAGCCGGTCGAGCGCCACCCGCAGCGTGTCGTCGCCATATTCGGTGGCGATGTCGGCCATGCCCGAATAGAGATACATCGCCCGCACCGCATGGCCGACGACCTTGTCCTGCTCGCGTACGGGCTTGTGCGACTGGTTGTATTCGTAAGTCTTGAAATGATAGGCCTTGGGGTCGGCGCCGCGGGCGCGCGCCTCCTCGTCGAAATAATGCGGCTCAAGCCCGCGCTGATCGATGAAATATTTGGCAAGCTCCATGTATTTGCGCTCGCCCGTCACCCGCGCCAGTTTGACCAGCGCCAGCTCGATCTCCTCATGGCCGCAATAGCCCTTCTTCTTGCCGGGCTCGGGACCGAACGTCTCGGCGATATGATCGACGTAGCGGCACATGATGTCGAGCAGCTTGCGTTTCCCCGTGGCCTGGTAGTAGGCGACGGCGCCTTCGATCAGGTGGCCGGCGCAATAGAGCTCGTGGCAATCGCGCAGATTGGTCCAGCGCAGGCCGGGCTGGATGCGCTGGTACCAGCTCGACAGATAGCCGTCGGGCTGCTGCAGCTTTCCATACATGTCGATGACGGCATCGATCTTCTTCTCGAGCTCGTCGTTGCGGCGGCGATAGAGCGAATAGGCGGCGGTCTCGATGGTCTTGCCCCAATCGGAGTCCCAGAACATCTGCGTCGTCACCGTCGATCCGGTGAACTCATTGCTGGCGGTGGCCGCCTCGTCCGGCGACGGTGAGTGGAACGGAATGACGACGCCGGGCGATGGCCGGTCCGGGTCGATCTGCTCGAGCATGCGCGCCTCGACGCAGCGGTCGTAGAGGATGCCGGCGGTCTTTGAGGCGACGGCATCGACGCGGTCGCCCCAGAAGCCGCGCACATCGACCTGCGGCACGGGCAGCGGGCGGAAGGCGAGTTTCGGCTTGGCGCCCTGACTGGCGGATTGCGATGCGGTCATCAATTTACTCCCGTTCGATTTCTTGTGGTCACTTCACGGCCCCTGCCATCAGGCCGCGGATGTAGAAGCGCTGCAGCAGCAGGAAGAGCACCAGGCACGGCACCATCATGACGGTGACGCCGGCCTGCACGGCACCCCAGTCGATGGCGCCGAAGCGGCCGGACTGCAGCGCCGTCATCATGATCGGCAGCGTGAATTTCGACTGGTCCGTCATCAGCACCAGCGCAGCCAGAAACTCGTTCCAGGCGCCGAGGAAGGCGAACAGCGCGATGGTGACGATGCCCGGCCAGACCAGCGGCAGCATCACCCTCAACAGCATGGTGACGTTGTTGGCGCCGTCCATGCGCGCGGCCTCCTCGATCTCGCGCGGCACCGCATCGAAGGCGTTGCGCATCATGAAGATCGAGAACGGCAGCTGCAGCGTGACGTAGACGCAGACCAGCCCGGTCAGCGTGTTGTGCAGGCCGATCTTGGTCAGTACCAGGAAGATCGGCGTCAGGATCGACTGGAACGGGATCATGATCGTCGACAGGATGACGACGAACAGCAGGTTCTTCAGCGGAAAGCGGAAGCGCGAGAAACCGTAGCCGGCGAGCACGCTGACGATCACCGACAGCACCACGGTCATGACCGAGACGTAGATGCTGTTTTGCGCCGGCAGCCAGAGGCCGTCGCCAAAGGTGTTGAGCGTGGCGTAGTTCTCGAGCGAGATGCCGCTGGTCGGCCACGGCGGCAGCGGCGGCTGGCGCGCCTCCTGCGCCGGCTTGAAGGCCGAAAGCACCGTCCAGGCGATCGGCGCCAGGAACAGTATGGATGCGATGATGCCGGTCGAGTGCTCGGCGATCTGCATGCCGATGCGGCGTTTGCGGGTGCGAGCCTGCGCCATCAGTCGACCCCTTCCGGATTGCGCAGCAACCGCAGCTGGATCAAGCTGAGCGCCACCAGGATGACCAGCAGGACCATCGACAGTGCCGCGCCATAGCCGAGCTTGAACGACACGAAGGACTGGTTGAAGATCCAGTAGACGGCGGTCAGCGTCTGGTTGCGCGGGCCGCCGCGCAGGATGATGTAGAACTGGTCGAAGGCGAGGATCGAGCCGGCGACCGACAGGATCAGCGCCAGCGCCAGCGTGCGGCGCATCAAGGGCAAGGTAATCGCCCGGAACCGTGCGAATGGCCCTGCCCCGTCGATCATCGCCGCTTCCTGCAGATCCGGCGGGATCGACTGCAGGCCGGTCATCAGGATGATCATGGTGAAGCCCGCCACCTTCCACACCACCATGGCGATGATCGACCAGAAGGCCGGCTGGAAGGTCGCCAGCAGGTTGAATTTCTTCTCGGTCAGGCCGAGCTCGAAAGCGGCTGGGCTGAACAGGCCGGAATCGACATTGAGCAGCCACGACCACAAAAGGCTGGCCGAGGCGAAGCCGATGACCGCCGGCATGAAGAAGGACGTGCGGTAGAAGCCGGTCAGCTGCCGCGGCCTTTCGATGAACAGCGCCAGCGGAAAGGCGACGGCGAAGATCGCGATCGTCACCACCACCGTGTAATAGCCGGTGAATTTCAGCGCGTTCCAGAAGCGGGTATCGCGCAGGATCGCCCAGTAATTGTCGAGCCCGATGAAGCTATGCGCGCCCATCAGCGGCCAGTTGTGCAGCGACATCCAGGCGGTCATGCAAAGCGGCACGATGAAGAAGACGACGACAAGCGCGACGGCCGGCGCGACATAAAGCAGGCCGATCCACTGCCGGCGGCCGGCGCCGACCAGTTTGTATGCGCGCGCTGGCGCGGCGGTGGTTGCTGTGATGGTGGTCATCGCTGGCCTTCTCCTTCTCCCCTTGTGGGAGAAGGTGGATCGGCGCGAAGCGCCGAGACGGATGAGGGGTGTTGGAAGGAATGCCGTCCGAGCCAAGCTGGAGCACCCCTCATCCGTCGCCTTCGGCGACACCTTCTCCCACAAGGGGAGAAGGGGGAGCCAACGTTGCGACGGCGTACTGTGATGGTGCTCATGCCTGTTGTTCCATTGGCGGGACGTCCCCCTCCCCCTTGAGGGGAGGGTCCGGCCGAAGGCCGGGGGTGGGGTCCTCCGCGAAGCGCGCCGACGGTTCTTTCTGTCGGCGCACTGCCGCGATGACCCCACCCGGACCTGCGGTCCGACCTCCCCTCGAGGGGGAGGTGGGCGCCGGCGCTACTTCTGCGGCGCCGAATCGATGATCGACTGCATCGTTTCCTGCGCGTTGGCGATGGCGCCGTCGACGTCTTCGCCGAAGAAGACCTCGTTCATCATCTGGTTCCACGGACCGTTGGCCGAGTTGATCAGGTCGTTGAACACCACCGAATAGGGCGTGCGGCCCTTGGCCATGGCCTCTGCGGCGACCTTGTAGCGCGGGTCGAGATCCTTCAGCGCCTCATTGGCGATGTCGCCGCGCACCGGCAGGCTGCCGTATTTCGCCAGGATGGTCTGGCCCTCGAGCGAATAGGCGAAATCGAGGAACTCCTTGACCACCGCGACCTTGGTGGTGCCCTTGGTGACGACGAAATTATCGCCGCCGGCAAACGACGACCAGCCGCCATCCTTGCCGGGAAGGAAGGTGATGCCGTAGTCGATGTCGGGATATTGCGTGTTGAGCGCGCCGATGGCGAAAGCGCCGGACGGCGAGATGCCGATATTGCCGGTGGCGAAGGCGGCAAAGAAGTTGGAGCCGGTGTCGGTCTGCGCGCCTGAAGGCACCAGGTCCTTCTTGACCATCGAACGGTAAAGGTCGATGGCGCCGCGCATCTGCGGGGTGTCCAGCGTCGCCTTCGAGCCGTCCTCCGTCAGGATGTCGCCGCCCGAGGCCCAGATCAGCGGCGTGAAGGTGAAGATGTTGCAGCCGCCGCAATTGCCGGAGAAGTAGAAGCCCTTGATGTCGCCGCCGAGCGCATTGACCTTTTCGGCGTCGGTTTCGATTTCGGCCCAGTTGGTCGGGCCCTTTTCCGGATCGAGGCCGGCCTGCTTGAACAGCTTCTTGTTCCAGATCAGCACCGAACTATCGGCCGAGAACGGCAGCCCGTAGATGCGGCCCTTATAGGTGCCGGTCTTGACATGCGCCGGCGACAGGCTGGCGAAATAAGGCAGCGATTTCGCCCAGTCGGTGATGTCTTCGAGCTGGCCGGCGGCGGCGAAGGACGGCGTGTAGATCAGGTCGAGCGACAGCGCATCGGGTGCCGTGCCACCGGCGGCGGCAGCGCCGTATTTCGGGATGATTTCGGCGTTGGGGATGATGTCGAGCTTGATCTGGTTCTGATGCCCCTTGTTGAAGGCATCGACGATGCGCGGCATGAAGTTCGAGCCGTCGGCGCGCACCCAGATGTTAGCGGTGTCAGCGGCGGCCGTCCCGACGGTTGCCAGCGTGCCCAAAATGCTCGCGGCGATGGCGAGCCCGGTAATGGTGGTTCTCATGCTTCTCCTCCACATGGTTTTAATTTAGCGTCTTAATTTAGCCGCGCCCCCAAGCGGGTGACTATCGACACGGCCCGTTTCGTTCAGCCGTCCGGCGGACGGCCGCATGACTGACGCACCACCAGCCGGCACGGCAGTTTTCTGATGCCCGGCAAAGCGGGTTCGCCGCCGACGAGCGAAAGCAAGGCAAGGCCGGCCTCGCGGCCAAGTGCTGAAAGGTTCATGTCGACCGAGGTCAGCGGCGGGCGGGTTGCCTCGGCGACGATCTGCCAATTGTCGAAACCGATGACGCCGACCTCGTCCGGCACGCCGATACCGCGCTCGCGCAAAGCGTCGATGACGCCGCGCGCGATCTGGTCGTTGCCGCAAAACACCGCATCGGGTTTTTCGCGCGTGCCGTCGAAACCCTCACCGTCGAACAGCTTCTTGACCGCCTCGTGGCCCCAGGCCTCCGACCACGGGCCGAGCAGCGGCTCCATGACGGGCAGGCCGTTCTCGGCCAGTACCTCGCGATAGGCCTCGGCGCGGGCATGCACCACGGCAAAGCTTGCGGGACCGGTGACATGGGCGATGCGCCGGCGCCCAAGCCGGCAAAAGTGCTCGACCGCCAGCCGCGCCCCGCCGGCATCGTCGGAGACGAAGGCGATGGCGCCGGGATCCGGCTCGGTAAAGGCGTAGATCGCCGGAATGCCGAGATTGGCGAGGTCGACCGGCAGATGGCGATCGATGCGCTTGCCGGTGGCGATGATGCCGTCGACGCGCTTGTCGAGCATGGCATCGACATGCAACTGGGCAAGGCGTGGGTCGTCCTCGACATTGCACAAAAACACCGAGACGCCGGCATCGACGAGCGCATCGGAAACGCCGGCCATCAGCGGCAGCGAAAAGCGGCCATAGGTGTCGTTGGTCAAAAGCCCGACGGTAAAGGAGCGCCGCCGCAACAGGCTCTGCGCCAGGCTGTTCGGGCGAAAGCCAAGCCGCTGCGCCGTCTCGCGAATGCGCGTCCGCGTCTCGGCAGTCATCCGCCCCTGCCCGTTCAGCGCTTTTGAGGCGGTGGCGACGCTGACGCCGGCGAGTGCCGCCACCTCACGGAGGGTGACCGGCTGCTTGGCAGAAACAGGCGTTGGCTGCGCGTCGGACGCCATGATTTGGATATCGATCCTCCCATTTGAGAAAAGCTTTTCTCTTATCGGCCTGCGAGCCGCTGAATGGTGAAGTCAGCGGATGCCGGCAGAGTTGGGAAAAGGTTTTCTCAAAAGGAAGATTAGGGGAACGATGCAAGGATGGCAAGAGGGAATGGCCTGGTTACAGGCATGCTCGGCAGTCAACTACGACTCGCTGCCCTGGGTCCAGGATCTGCCATGGCGGCCCGAAGGAAAGAGGGCGAGCAGCTTTGGCGTGCATTGCCGTTCAGCGGGCACCGCGACCGAATAATCGCGGTGCCGCAGTCTACCCGCAGAACTAGCAGTTCTCAGTCTGTGGATCGCACGCCTTGTTTTTCTGTTTCTGTGGCTTGGGCTTGACCGCCTGCTCGGGCTCGGCCTGCTGCTGCTCGGCCGCTGGCTGCTCCTTGGCCCTCCGCTTCTCAGGCTTGGCAGCCTGCTCCGGCTCAGCCTGCTGCTGCTCGGCAGCGGGCTGCTTCTTGGCCTTCCGCTTCTCAGGCTTGGCCGTCTGTTCGGGCTCGGCCTGCTGCTGCTCGGCGGCGGGCTGCTTCTTGGCCTTCGGCTTCTCAGGCTTGGCCGCCTGTTCCGGCTCGGCCTGCTGCTGCTTGGCGGCGGGCTGCTCCTTGGCCTTCCGCTTCTCAGGCTTGGCCGTCTGTTCGGGCTCAGCCTGCTGCTGCTCGGCGGCGGGTTGCTCCTTGGCCTTCGACTTCTCAGGCTTGGCCGCCTTGCCGGGCTCGGCCTGCTGCTGCTCGGTGGCCGGCTGCTCCTTGGCCTTCGGCTTCTCAGGCTTGGCGGTTTCTTCGGGCTTGGCCTGCTCGGTCGTTGCAGCGCCTTCGGTCGGCTTCGATTTCCGGCCAGCCTGAACCTGCTTCACCTCTTCGATGTCTTTGAGCTTAGCTGGTTTGGCCTTAGGGTCGGCTTTCACCTCGCCCTCAAAGACAGCGACCGTATCGTTTTCCAGTTTGCCGGACTGCTCGGGCGCGTCGGTCTTGCTGACCTTGACGGCAGTCACCTTCTGGTTCGTCTCCTTTTCGATCACATCGACATCAATGACTTTGTTGATCACCAAATTGTTCTGGATCGTCACGTCGCCGGCCGGTTCGGCCGCCTCGACAATGCGCACAAACTCCGGCTCATCACGAATAACGACCACAGAAATGTCCGCGGCAAGGAATTCGCGGGTGGGGACCACAACCCAGTAATAATCCGGCGTCGTGTCGAAGGTCACCTCGATTGAAATCAAATCCGGATCGCGGCGGGGCGGCAGCGGCGCCCAAATGATGTGCTCTCTGTCACGACGCCAACTCACCCATGCTGGCGCCCAGCGAGTGCCCGGAACCCAGTACCAGCCGATATCGTCGGCATAGCCCCACCGGCCGTAATGGTACGTCGCCCAGCCGAATGGCTCGTCGGATATCCACAGCCAGCCATACTGCTCGGTATAGGCCCAGTGTCCAACGGTATACGGACGCCAACCGTCAGGTACATCAACCGGCACGAAAACGGTCGCTCCGTGATACGAGACCCAATCACCATAGGAAGACAGGTCTTCGTAGAATGTGCTGATCGAAACGGTGGTGGCAGCCTTTGCCTCGGACACAGGCGACAACGGCATGATCGGGTTGGGAATCTCGACGACCGTGAGCAGACAGGCGGTTACGCCGCCGAGCATCAGTCGCACCGCATGGTGGGCAAGGACGCGTTTCATCGTAATCTTCCTCCGAAACAGATCGCCCTTCATCCTACAAACCCGCCGGCTGCCGGATTGTTCCGCTTTGCTGACGCTATCCGCATCCCCTCCCACAACGGCTTGGCATCGCACGATGATATTTGGGATCAGAGTTGCTTAATGAGGGCGGTGACCGTCACAAATGCGCGCCGAAGGCGCGGCGATAAGTGGTTGGTCAGCGGGCCCGACGGTAAAGGAGCCGCCGCAACAGGCTCTGCGCCAGGCTGTTCGGGCGAAAGCCAAGCCGCTGCGCCGTCCCGCGAATCCGGGTCCGCGTCTCGGCCGTCATCCGCCCCTGCCCGTTCAGCGCCTTTGACGCCGTGGCGACGCTGACGCCGGCGAGTGCCGCCACTTCACGGAGCGTGACCGGCTGCTTGGCGGGCGTTGGCTGTACGTCGGACGCCATGATTCGGATATCGATCCTCCCATTTGAGAAAAGCTTTTCTCTTATGGCCCGGACGGGTGCTGGATGTGAGGTCAGCGGTGCCGGGTGGTCTGGGAAAAGGCAACAATCCGGCTATGCAGCTTCCTCTTCGTCGTCCCTGCCCGTTCCCCAAATTATGTCAAACAGTGATTTAGCTTTCCGCTTGCCGTGTAGGAGCTCGCCAATCTGCCTACTCCAATCCCGGTCGGAACCTGAATTAGAGAAAACGCCCCATGCACCTTTAACCTTTTCTCTGGTGCTTTCCTCCGAGTGCCTTATGAAGTCGGCTACCTTCGTCCGTCCAAGGCCGGCAAATCCTCTTAATATCTTGCGATTGTCTGCCTCCAACGCTGCGCACAAGATATATCGAATCAGATTGTCCTTCTCCTGGCGCGAAATCCTTTCTCCCACGTTCAGCAGCTGATCCATAATTCGTGGGAAAGCGGCTGTCGCGACAGTGAGCGTTGTCGTAGTCACGTCTTTCAAATCCTCCCGCAGCTTCCGAAAAATGTCGGAATGGAAGTCTTTGTCGATAGCATCGAGCAACAGGTCGTAGTCCAACGCTGCGTCTACAATGACAACACGTCCCGCAAGTACACCGAGTACAAATTCCGAGAAAGCTACGCGAAAAGCAGGGTCGAGAGACACATAACCTGATGTCGAGATCTTTTCCAGCAACGTGCGCGCCACATGGTCTCCTCCTGCCAGATGCGTGCTCCACTCGTTCGCCGGCACCCCCGTAAGCAAGTCTGCTATCCTTTGATGAAAGAGCCGCCACCGAACTCCGTCGCTCTGAAACGAAGCACGCACCACTTCAACAGGACATTCATCAAGTTTGACTTTGGAAATTTCTTCGTCGCGAATTTGCGAGTCAAAGCGGTTCAATACGGACTGGATCTCGTCGCCAACAGAGAGGGCCACAACGCCATAATATTTCAGAAGGTTCGCGAGATTTATGGACGGAAGATTGCCGGAAACAAACGCAACTCTAATTATGCTGCGAAGTAGCTGATCATCCGGCGCGGAAGAAGCAATCCCCAACCAATCAGAAATCACCCGCGCATTTTTTGCAAGGGTTGCAACCCGTATGTACTGATCATCGGTTAATTCAGCGCCTCCGTCGAATATGCCCTTAAACCAAGCGTATTCCTCCGAATTCTCCTGGATCCGTTGACCATTTGCTGCCCGGCGTGTTGGCATCGGGAGGCCTGCTGATCTGTAACTTAGGAAAGCAAGGAATACTGTGCTCGCCAGGGCAACATCGCCTTTGTTCTCACTTATGCCCTGCCCAATATTTTTGTAGAATTCAGCACTCCCGAACAAGGACGCAATGTCTACGTCATCGCGACGGGCGCTTGGCAAATATGTAACTATTTCAGCCAGCAGGTCCATCTGAGACTTATAGTCATCGAATTCTGTTACGTCGACCGCAAGTAGCGGCCCTCGCAGTGCGTTTGCGATCGATACCCAGGCTTCATCTTTTAAGAGCGAGGTCGACTTGAACTCTGAAAATGCTTTTCTTGCCGCATCAGGATAGTCGACAGCGAGGGTCTCCAACAATGGTTCACCTGCAGGTAAATCTAGTTTACCTGGTTTGAAAAGAGCGAGTGAAAGTTTTACGTCCGCTACATTCGCGGCGACGCCGAAAAGGAAGTTCGGCTCGGACGGAGGTGGCAGAGCCGACATCGACTCTCCCAAAACTTTTTCCCGCTCCTTGCTTTCAAGCGCGCGACGGATTCCACCAATGAAAGTGGCCCAGTTGCGGCCCATTTCGATACCGAGATCCTTGCCGTCCAACGACGCCAACCCGCACTTTAGGATACGCGAAGTCAACACAGGCAGTTCGTCAACAGTGCACATATCGAAAACGCGAAATAGCGGTGTGTACCGTCGTTCCGAAAGATCAACCAACCTCAAATCCCGGAACGCCGAAACTATCGACCTCGAAAAATGTCTCGTTGCGTCTCCGGAGTAGACTGCTGCCAAGTCCGCGAAATTACTCACGACAGCGCCGAATTCACCACTGGTCTGCCATTCCTTGACGTTGTTCTCGACCACGTCGCTCACGCGAAGATCGAAACCCGGTGACTTCGAAACTTCGATCAGCTCACTTGAGCCCTGGACTGCCGCAGACTTGATCCTTTCGTCAAGAAGAAGCTGGAACGCTAGATTTGGCTCAACGTTAAAAATCATCGCTGCGAGATTTCTATCAAGATCTAAGTCCGCCGCTAACGCACGCAGCCGATCATCAACAAAAGACGGCTGATTTAGGGCATCTGGGGCTTCTTCCAGGGCATCTTGATATGCAATGTAAACGGCTACTGTTGGAAGGCCAAAACGCCCTTCGTGAAGGACATACATTCCAGTCAACTCATTTATGAACGCTATGACTTGACGCGGGGTGGCGTTGCCATTTTCATTTTTTAGGATTCTGTTGAATATTAGATAAACGCGAAAAAGATCGTCGGTTTCCGTAATATCCGGCAGAGCCTTGTTTATCTTCTCATGAAAGAATTCCCGAGAATTTGACATTACAGGTGGCGCAACCACAAGAATTTCGTCGAATGTCTTTGAAAATATTTCTCTATTGCTTAGGGACGAGATTTCAGACTGAGGTTTTCTCTTATCGTGCTTCTCCTCCCTTATCCTGTAGCCTCCCTCAATTAGGCGCCGGTCGTATGGCACTATGGCGGTCACGGGATTTTTCGCTCCCGAGTTTCTCGATAGCGGGCCGCGGGAAAAAACGGCGCGGACGAGCGCCCAGTATTCGTTGATTTCCTTCTTTGGGAGTCGGTCGATGTTGTCGAGAACGATGATTACGCGTGACTTGTCAGATTGAATTACGGAGAGGATTTCACGAAGAGTACTCTGAAACTCGAAATCATTCGGATCTGTCTCGCGGATATGCTGAGTTATCTTTTGATCCTCGTATTGTTTTGCACTAATCAGAAGCGTTTGTGATAATGCGTCACGAAAACTAATTCTGTCATGAGAGTGACCGAATCTCCACCATGCTCTGCAAAACGCAACAGCAAGAAACGCAAGCATAAAAATGAATGGCCACGAGCGTAAAAAAGCGCCAGCGTCAAAAGCTGATTTTGCCCAAAAATAATATACGGGAAGAAGCGGTATCAAGAGGACTACACATATTCCATACCAGTCGAGCATGGATCGGTTCGTTGATTGGATCTCGCGAACCTTTCCTTTTACCTTCCGCTCTATTTCCTCAAGCAAGCTATCCTCTTTGGGAAAGGTCGCCCTTGCCCAATCGAGAAAATGCTCGAGAAATGAACGACGAAAAGATGAACCTTGGGATTGCCATATGTCAAAGGTAAAGAAGCTGTGGTGAACGCCGCCACGAGTACCTTTCTCGGTCAGCTTTCGCCGTGCGATCTCCACCACGGTGGACTTTCCGCTTCCCCAGGGACCATCCAGCCCGATCGCACGATCGTCACCTCGGAAATTCGTTATCGCAGATGCGAGAGCTTCAGCCGTCCGTTCATGACCCTTGCCATGGAACTGATCTTCCCTGGAGGGTTCATCGATGAGGATTTCACGTTTTATTTGATTAATAGCCATTCCAAAAACCAACTAACGAGTGATCAAACGTTAACCTATGGCATAATCACAAAAGATTTCATTAGTTTTCTACCCCCTGGCCTCAGGTTCCGGCTCGCATCTGATATTCTCAAAAACAACAAAGCGCCGCGCTATTTTCACGGAGCGGTTCGCCAGCGCCATCCGTCCTCCGACCATCAGGAACCCACCATGCCAAACTCATCATCGCCGAATTCATCAGCGTCGATGGCATCGCCGAGGTCGAGAAGCTGCCGGGCGTGACCTGGAAAGATGAGATGCAAAATTCAAGGAGGACGAGCTTGCCGACAGCGGCGCTATGCTTCTGGGGCGCACGACCTATCAGATTTTTGCCGGCTCGTGGCCCAAGGAAACCGGAGACTTCGCCGACCGGTTCAACGCGCTGCTGAAATATATCACCTCGACGAGCTTGACGCCGCGCGGATCCCTCCCGCGATTGATGCGATCGAGTTCGCAGCCACCTGGCGGAAGGCGGAAGGTTTGATCCGCCCTTTGTCGCTGCTGCGGTAGAAGACGTCTTGATTCAGCCACAAGCCCAAATTGCTGGATTTGGCAACCCAGGAAGGATAGGCTTGATTTTTGGTTCAAGCGATGGAACAGAGACTAGCCGCAATTCTGGCTGCCGATATGGCGGGCTACAGTCGGCTGATGGAGGCCGACGAATCCGGCACGCTCGCACGCCTTCGGACCCATCGCATAGAACTGGTCGATCCCGCCATCGCGAAGAATAAGGGCCGGATCATCAAGACCACCGGAGACGGCATGCTCGTTGAGTTCCAGAGCGTGACCGATGCCGTGAAATGCGCCGTGGAAATCCAACAGCGCATGAAACGGCGCAATTCGGATGTGCCGCAAGAACGGCGTATCGAATTCAGGATCGGCATAAATCTCGGCGACATCATTTTCGACGATGAGGACATTTTCGGCGACGGCGTCAATATTGCCTCGCGTATCGAGCAACTCGCCGACGTCGGCGGTATCTGCGTGACCGCAGCGGTGGCGACCCAAATTGCCGACCGTCTCGAAATTGCCATGGAGGACCTGGGCGAGAAGACGTTAAAGAACATCAGCCGCCCGGTTCGCCTCTATCGCGTTGGGTTTGACAGTCCTGCCCTGCCAGAAGTCGAGGCGAAGCGATCCATCTCGAAACCTTCGATAGTGGTGCTGCCATTCACCAACATGAGCGGCGACCCCGAGCAGGAATTTTTCGCGGACGGACTGACCGAGGACATCATCACCGAACTGTCCCGCCACCATGAGCTGTTCGTCATCTCGCGCAATTCCAGCTTCGTCTACAAGAACCGCGCCGTGAATGTGCGCGAGGTGGCCGAGAAACTCACCGTCCAATACCTGGTGGAGGGAAGCGTCCGCAAGATCGGCGACAGGGTGCGCGTGACGGTTCAGCTCATCGACACGGCGAATGACGCTCATATTTGGGCAGACAAATATGACCGGAAGCTGGACGACATATTCGCGATTCAGGATGAGGTGACCGCGGCGATCGCAGCCACGCTGCCCGGTCGTGTCGAGGCGGCTCAGCGGGACCAGCTCGCGCGGGCGAAACCTGCAAACATGGCCGCGTATGAATGTGTGCTTGCTGCCAAGGTGCTGCATCACCGAAGCACGGTTGCGGATAATGAACGCGCGCAAACCTTGATAGAAAGGGCCGTCACGCTCGACCCCGATTATGCCCATGCCCATGCCTGGCGGGCCTGCATTCTTGGCCAGGCCTGGGTCCATAACTGGTGCGAAGACAGGGACGCCGTCTGGAACAACATCATGGCGGCGCTGGACAGGGCGCTGGCGCTGGACAACAACGATGCCGATGTCCATCGCATTCTCGCGGCCGTGAACGTGAACAACAATGAGTTGACCACAGCGCGCTACCATCAAGAGCGGGCGCTGGCCCTCAATCCCAATTACGACCTCGTGGTGGTGCAGCAAGGCGAGTTATTGACGTGGCTCGGGAGGCCGGAAGAGGGAATTGAATGGATCCGCAAGGCAATGCAGTTGAACCCGCACCACCCGGAGAGGTTCTGGAGCCATCTGGGAAAGGCGCATTTCGCCGCGCGCCAGTATGGCGAGGCGATCGAAGCTTTCATGCATCTGTCAACCATGGACTCGGCTCAGCACGCTTTCGCCGCTGCCTGCTACGGCTGGCTCGGCGACGAAATCGCGGCCGCGGCGCATCTAGGCAAGATCAGAACGCTCGATCCCCAATTCGACCTCGATTCATTTATCGCCACCCTGCACTATGCCCAGGAGTCTGATGTGCAGCACGTCCGCGAAGGACTGCTGAAAGCCGGAATTGCCAACCTGTAGGCAGCCGGTGACTACGACCCAGATCCAATCGGCAAAAAAGACCGGCCCCCGATGCGGACCTTGTGGCATGACCGAACGACGGGCAGGTCGGAGAAGCTTTTCCCACGGTATCGGTCTTTGGAAGCGAACAGGGAAAACCCTCCCCCTGAAAAAGCGCCGCGCTAGTTGACGGCGCATGTCGCATAAGGCCCGCGCCATTCGGCCCTGCCAGAAAGGAACCCGCCATGAGAAAACTCATCATCACCGAATTCATCAGCGTCGATGGCATTGCCGAGGTCGAGAAGCTGCCGAGCGTGGCCTGGAACGATGAGATGCAGAAGTTCAAGGACGACGAGCTTGCCGACAGTGGCGCCATGCTGTTGGGGCGCACGACCTATGAGATCTTTGCCGGCTCGTGGCCCAAGGAGACCGGAGATTTCGCCGACCGGTTCAACGCGCTGCCGAAATATGTCGCGTCGACCAGCTTGCAGGCGCTGGACTGGCAGCCGGCCGAGCTGCTGCAGGGCGCGTTGCCGGACGCGGTCAGAGGGCTGAAGCAAGGCAGCGGCGGCAACATCTATGTGCATGGCAGCCTCAGCGTCGCGCAGGAATTGCTGCGCCACGGCCTGGCCGACCGCATCAGGCTGCTCAGCTACCCCGGTGCCGTCGGCCAGGGCAAGCTGCTGTTCCCGCCCGGCGCGCAATTGCCGCTCGAGCTGATCTCGGCCAGGCAATTCAGCAACGGCGTGGTGGCGCTGGAGTATGCGGCTGGGAAGTCGTGATGAGCCAATCTCCCCCCTTGAGGGGGAGATGCCCGGCAGGGCAGAGGGGGGCGGTTCGACCGGGCTCGGCTCCTCTCTTGCGGCAGTGGGGTGGTTGGCGCATTACGCGAGACGACCCCCTCTGTCGCCTTCGGCGCTCCCCCTCAAGGGGGGAGATTGGCAGCGCCCCTACACCGTCCGCTGCCTGCCCTCGACCGCAGCGTCTTCCCGCGCCTTCAGTGCCTTCTCGATCTCGCGCTTCAGCTCGTCCTTGATCGCCACCGTCTCTGCCATCAGCGCCTCGACCTTCATGAAATCGAGCACCCGGTATTTCGAAACGGCCGGCCGGATCAGAATGTCGGGCCGGCTCTGGTTCAGCTTGCTGGCGATGATCGACTGCATCATCAGCTGCGTGGCGCCGAACATCAGGTCGACGGAGGTCGGGAATTTGCGGCCGGCCTCAGTCGGCGCGCCGACCACGTCGACGGCGATGATGATGTCGGCGTCGAGCTCGATCAGGTCGAACGGCACGGGATTGTAGATGCCGCCGTCGATCAGCAGCCTGCCGTCGCGCATCACCGGGCGGAACACCGCCGGGATCGCCGCCGAGGCGGCCAGCGCCGAATGCAGCTCGCCTTCGTCGAACACGGCGAGCTTGTGGCCATAAAAGTCCGTTGCCGTCACCTTCAGCGGTATCTTCAATTCGGCGAAGGTCTCGGGAATGGCGTCGGGCAGGAACGCCTTGAGGATGCGCTCGACATTGAACTGGCTGACCCGCAGGCCGGCCTGCATCGCCTCGGCAAAAGTGCCGGGCCGCGCCCGCCACATGCGCGTCGCCACTTCGGCGCGGCGGCCGAGGATCGAGCGCGTATAGTCGTGGATGTCCTTGCCGGTCATGCCCGAGGCCATGCCGGCGCCCATGATGGCGCCGATCGACGAGCCGGCTATTGCTGCCGGCCTTATGCCCAGCTCGTCCAGAGCCTCGATGACATGGATATGCGCCAGCCCACGCGCCCCGCCGCCGCCAAAGGCGATGCCGAAGCTAGGGCTCATCCCTTGTCGGCCGCGCCGAGCTTCGGCCCGACCACCATGACGGCCGGCTCGGCGGAGAGCAGCTTTTTCGCCACCGCTTTCACCTGGTCCAGCGTCACCGCGTTTATCAGGGCGGCGCGGCGCTGCATGTAGTCGATGCCGAGCTTGCCGAGCTGGATCTCGAGCAGCGTTGAGGCGATCGCGCCGGAGGAATTCAGATTGTTTATGGCATAGGCGCCGATCATGTATTTCTTGGTCGCCGCCAGCTCGGCTTCGGTCGGCCCCTCCTCGGCCATGCGCTTGACCACGTCGCGCACCACGGCCAGCGTCTCGGCCGCCCTGTCGGCGCGGGTCGAGGTGGTGATGGACAGCGCCTCGGAATGCTGGTGGTCGACGAGGTCGGAGCTGACGCTGTAGGCCAGGCCGCGCTTCTCGCGCACCTCGTCGAACAGCCGCGAGGTGAAGGTGCCGCCGCCGAGGATCTCGTTCATCAGCACCGCGGCGAAAAAATCCGGCGCATTCCGCTTCACGCCGGGATAGGCGAGTTGCAGCGAGGCCTGCGGCTGGTCGTAAACGACCTCGAGCTGCTGGCCGAGCTTCAGCTCGATGTCGGGAACGGGCGTCAGCGCCTGCTTTTCCGGCAGGCTGCCGAACACCAGGTCGAGCTTCTGCTTCAGCGTCTCGGCGTCGATGGCGCCGACCACCGCGACATGCAGGCCGTCGCGGGCGAAATTCGCCTTGTGGAAGGCGGCGAGATCGGCCGGCGTGATCGTCGCGATGCTTTGCCTGGTGCCCTGGTCGGGCCGCGAATAGGGATGCCTGCCGTAGATCGCTTCCAGCCATTTGCGTTGGGCGAGCGTATCGGGATCGCGCTCGTTGGCGATGATGCCGGACAGGATCTGCGCGCGGATGCGGTCGATCGGCACTTGGTCGAAGCGCGGCTGGTTGACTGCCACGCGCAACAGGTCGAAGGCGCCGTCGCGCTGGTCGGCCAGCATGCGCATCGAGCCGTAGATGCCGTCGCGCTGCGCCTCGAAGCTCATCTCTGCACCGACGTCGTCGAGCTTGATCTGGAAGGCCTCGCTGTCGAGGTTGCCGGCACCTTCGTCGAACAGGCCGCTCATCAGATTGGCAAGCCCTTCCTTGCCGGGCGGGTCCTGCGTCGCGCCGCCATCGAAAACGAAGCGGATAGCGACGATCGGCACCGAATAATCCTCCACCAGCCAGGCGGTGATGCCCTTCGACGAGGTCACCTCCTGGATGTTCATGGCGGCGCGAGCGGAAAGCGCCGGCAGGAGGAGAAAGACGAGGGAGAGAATGAGGGTGGCCAGAAGAGGGCCGGCGCGCCAATTGCCAAGGTCGGCGCCGCCCCTCATCGCCCTGCCGGGCACTTCTCCCCGTATAGTGACGGGGAGAAGGGGCTGGCCGCTGTCCCGGCGCTCGCTCTGCAAACGCTGAAGATTAGCGAAACCGTCGATGACGGCGCCCCTCTCCCCGTCCGTATACGGGGAGAGGATGCCGGCAGGCAGGTGAGGGGCGGCGCCGACGCTCAAACTCATCATCAAATCAATTCCCAGCCTGGGTTTGCGGCAGAAGATAGCCGGTCGTTGCGTGGTCGAGATTGAGATAGCGGGCAGCGACTTCCTTGACCTGGTCGGCGGTGACCTTGCGGATGCGGTCCGGCCATTGCTGGACGTCCTGGACGTTACCGCCTGTGGCGAGCGTCGAGCCGTAGATGTTGGCCATGTCCTCCTGCTTGTCGCGGGCAAAGATCATCGAACGTACGAAACGGTCCTTGGATTTTTCCAGCTCGTCGCTGGTGACGCCGTCTTTCGCGATGCGGGCGATCTCGGCGTCGACCGCGGCCTCGATGTCGGCAAGCTTGGCATCGCCGCGCGGCGCGCCGTAGACGGTGAAATTGGTGTCGTCGAGCATGGTGCCCTGGAAGAAGGCGCCGGCCTCGGCGGCGATGCCTTGCCTGACGACAAGCTCCTGGTAGAGCCGGCTGCGGTTGCCGCCGCCGAGGATTTCGGACAGCACGTCGAGCGCTTCGGCTTCGCCGGGCTTTGCCGTGTGATAGGACGGGACCACCCATTGCGTGGTAAAGCTCGGCACGCTGACGCGCCCGTCGGTCAGCGTCACCGTGCGCCTGGTGTTCTGCTCGGGCTCAACCGGGCGGATGCGCGGCGGCAGATCCGGGCCGCGCGCGATCTTGCCATAGGTCTTTTCGGCCAGCGCCTTGACCGTTTCCGGTTCGACATCGCCGGCCACCACCAGCACGGCATTGTTGGGTGTATAATATTTGTTGTAGAAGGCCATCGCGTCGGTGCGGTTCAGCTTCTCCATCTCCTGCATCCAGCCGATGACCGGAATGCGGTACGGCTGGTTCTGCCACAGCGTGGCGTCGATTTCCTCGTCGAGCACTGCCTGCGGATTGCTATCGATGCGCGAGCGGCGCTCCTCGAGGATGACGTCCCGCTCGGTCTTGATGACATCGTCGTTGAGGATGAGATTGCGCATGCGGTCGGCCTCGAAGCCCATCATCTCACCGAGCGCCTGCGGCACCACCGTCTCGTGAAAGGCGGTGTAGTCGTATGAGGTGAAGGCGTTGTCCGAGCCGCCGATGGCGGCGACGGCACGGTCGAGCTCGCCCGCCGCATGGTTGCTGGTCGCCTTGAACATCAGATGCTCGAAGAAATGGGCAATGCCGGACTTGCCCGGCGGCTCGTCGGCGCTGCCGATCTTGTACCAGACCATATGGGTGACGATGGGGGCGCGGTGATCGGGGACGACGACGACCTCCATGCCGTTGTCGAGCAGGAAATCGGTCACGACGCCATCGTCAGGATTGTTATCCGCCAGAGCCGGCGCGGCCATCACCAGAGCCAGTCCCAAGAGCGTTCCGCGCAGCCATTCAGCCTGAAATGTCATAGATGGCTCCGGTTTGTGGTGGGACGATAGGCGGGGTTGCTGGTCGAGGCAAAGCGAATTGTTCGTCATTTTGAAGGCGCCACCGTGGAAGCCGAACTCAGGCGGCCTCGATGAACCGGATGACCGTCTCGCCATAGTTGCGCTCGTCGACAACCGAAAAGCCCGGCCCTGCCTCGAACGGCGCCGCCGCCGCTTCCTCGACGACGCAGAGCGCGCCAGGGGCGAGCCAGCCGCCGGCCTTGGCCGAGCCCAACGCGCGTTCGCCAAGGCCTTTGCCATAGGGCGGATCGGCAAAGACCAGGCCGAATGCGGCGATGGTGCCCGCCTCGCCCAAGCCCGTCGCGTCGCGGCGGAATATCTTGGTGCGGCCGGTGAGGCCGAAGGCCTCGACATTGCTGCGGATCAGGCCGCGCCCTTCGGCGGATTCTTCGATGAAGACAGCGTAGGAGGCGCCGCGCGACAGCGCTTCGAGGCCGAGCGCGCCGGTGCCGGCGAACAGGTCGAGCACGCGCGCGCCGTCCAGTTTTTCAGGAAAGCGATGCGCCAGCACGTTGAAGACCGCCTCACGCGTGCGGTCGGTGGTCGGGCGGATGGCAAAGGTGCGGGGCGTCGCCAGCGGACGCCCGCGAAACTCACCGCCGACGATCCGCATTGCTTCCCTTCGGGCCGCCGCGCGGCCGATCGCCACCGCCATCCGGGCGCTCGCCGCGCGGTTTGCCGAACGGCTTTGCACCGCCGCCTTGCGGCTTGCCGCCGGGCTTGCCGTAAGACGGCTTGAATGATGCCTTGCGCGCCTTGTTTTCCGCCGCCTTGGCGGCGTCTGCCTCCGCCCTGCCCTTGCCGATCGGCCGTGCGCCCGGCGCCATCCAGACATTGGCCTTGCGCTGGCCCGGCGGCTCGATCGGCCGCTGCTCGCGTTCGGATTTTTTCCCACCGAAGCCGCCACGAGGCTTGTCGCCGCGGGGTTTGTCCCCGAAGTCGCTGCGTTCAGGTCTGGGGCCACGCTCGCCAAAGCTCTTTTTTGGCCCAAAGCTCCTGTCAGGGCTTGTCGACAGCTTGCCGAGCGCTTCGTCGCGGCTGCCTTCGCGGCGCTTGCGGTTCTTGATCAGGCCGCCCTCGCCGATCGGCCGGCGTTCGCCGTCGCGGGTGAATTTCGGCCGCTCGGGCTCCTCTTCGCGCTCACGCCTGACCGGCTTGTTGGAAAACGGCTTGGCGATATCGGCATCGAAATTGGCGCCGGACTCTTCGACCAGGCGCTCGCCGAGCTGGTCGCGCAGCACGCGGCCCTTGATCTCCAGCACATGGCCTTCCGGCAAATCGTCGAGCTGGAACGGCCCGTAGGAAATGCGGATCAGCCGCGTCACGTCGAGACCGAGCGCGCCCAGGATGTTCCTGACCTCGCGGTTCTTGCCTTCGCGCAGGCCGAGTGTCAGCCAGGCGTTCGAACCCTGCTCGCGGTCGAGGGTCGCCTCGATGGCGCCGTAAAAGACACCGTCGACGGCAATGCCTTCGCGCAGGCCGGCAAGCGCGCTTTCCTCGACCTTGCCGTGAACGCGCACGCGGTAGCGTCGCAACCAGCCGGTCGCCGGCAGTTCGAGCACGCGCGACAGGCCGCCATCATTGGTGAGCAGCAGCAGGCCTTCGGTGTTGATGTCGAGCCGGCCGATGGTCATCAGCCGCGGCAGCCCGGGCGGCAGCACATCGAAGACGGTCTTGCGGCCTTCGGGATCGCGGTTGGTGGTGACCACGCCGGCCGGCTTGTGGAACAGGAACAGCCTGGTGCGCTCGATCGGCGGGATCTCCATGCCGTCGAGATGGATGATGTCGCCGGGCATGACATTGAAGGCCGGCGAGGACAACACCTTGCCATTGACCTTGACGCGGCCGGCCGCAATCAGTTCCTCGGCGTCGCGGCGCGAGGCCAGACCGGCACGCGCCAGCCGCTTGGCAATGCGTTCGCCGGCTTCTTCCGTTGCCTCGACGCGACGCGGGCGCGGCTTGAAGCCGCCTTCCGATGCCACCTGTGCCCTTTGTGCCCCTTGCGGTCGATCGCCGCCAAAATCACGCTTGGGACGGTCGAAGCGCCTCTCGCCGCGCTCGCTTTCGGCAGCTGCCGGCCGGTCGCCGCGCGGAGTGTAAGGCTTGCGCGGACCTTCGCGCTTTTCATAAGGCGTGCCCTCCGGACGCGGCCCTTTGCTGAACGGCCTGTCGCCGCCTTTGAAGTCGCGCTTCGGCCGCTCGCCTTCGGCAGCTGCCGGCCGGTCGCCGCGCGGCGCATAAGGCTTGCGTGGACCCTCGCGCTGTTCATAAGGCTTGCCTTCCGGACGCGGCCCTTTGCTGAATGGCCGGTCGCCGCCTTTGAAGTCGCGCTTCGGCCGTTCGCCTTCGGCGGCCGCCGTCCGGTCGCCGCGCGGAGTGTAGGGTTTTTTGGCGCCGAAGGGCGGCTTGCCGCCCTTGCCGGGAGCGCTATCGCGACCACGCGACCCTGCCGGCTTCGGGCCGGCATTGCGCGGGAATTTCTTGTTTTTGTCGTCCATGTGGCCTTTGCTCGTTTGCGCGGGTAGTAACAGGATCGCGCTCTAGTGGCGAGGAGATAATCGGAATGGAAACCGCGTGAAGCGGCAGGATTTCATGGCGCTGGCGCTTAAAGAAGCCGAAGCCGCCTCCCAGCGTGGCGAGGTGCCGGTTGGCGCGGTCGTCGTCGGCGGCGATACGGTCGTTGCGAGTGCCGGCAACCGCACCCGCGAGTTTGCCGATCCCACCGCCCATGCCGAGATGCTGGCGATCCGCGAAGCCTGCCGCAAGCTTTCCAGCGAGCGGCTCAGCGGCCACGATCTCTATGTGACGCTGGAGCCGTGCGCCATGTGTGCCGGCGCCATCTCCTTCGCCAGGCTGCGCCGGCTTTATTTCGGCGCTGCGGACGAGAAGGGCGGCGCAGTGGTCAACGGCGTTCGCTTCTTCACGTCACCGACCTGCCACCATGTGCCCGACATCTATCCGGGCATGGCCGAGAACGCAGCAGCAGCATTGCTGAAGGACTTTTTTCGCGAGCGACGCGGAGCCTGATTTTCTGGTCCAGCAGACGGTCCATCCAAGTCAGCTAATCCAGGGCAAGAACGTCTCTGGCGCCGTCAGCCTACCAGGGCAGCCAGTCGAACATGCCGCCGCTCTTACTCTTGGCGGCCGCCTCCCTCTTGAGGCGGCGTTCCTTCTTGTACTCGTCCTCGCCGAGGTCACCCTGCGGCGCGGTGGCGGCGGCAGCGCGGTATTGCACCGGTGGCTCGCTCAGATATCTGCGGGTGGTCGGGTCGCCCTGTTTGCCTTCAGCCCGGCGGCGCATGATTTCCGCGGCGCGGCTCTTGTCCGAATCGGCCGGAGTCCAGGCTGGCGGGTGGCTCGAGCCCGACAGCTTCAGCGCGGCCTTGACCGACGCCGGATCCGTCTGCACGTCATCGATGACCTGCGCCTGGTAGGCCGGGTCGTCCTGATGCAGGGTGGCATCGGCGCGCAGGCGCGCACGGCGCTGCTCCGGCGATTCGGGCCATTCGGCACTCGCCGTCTCGATGCTTTCCTGCGGCGGCGGCAAGACTTCCTTCTGCCCCGGCCCTGGCTTCACCAGTGTGGGGCGCGGCTTGTAGTCGATACTATCCTTGCGCTTGGGTGCGAAGGAAAAAGCCCCGGTGAGGTCGCCGGCAAGCTGCGCGCCCGCGGTCTTGTCGGTCCCGTAAGTGGGCGAGCCCATGCAGCCGGACAAAGCGAGGCCCGATACGACAAGCGGCGCCAGCAGCGCAACGCGCGCGTAAGTTCTCTCGGTCATGCCAAAAAGTCCCACTGTAGACAGCCTCTCGATTGCCGCCGGCCAAAGAAAGGTCCGGTCCCCATCGCCTATGCTCTTCCGACGGAATTCCGGCGACAATTTGTCGTCCGGAGTTTCGCGTGTTTACCTCAACCACTCGTTAAGGGCAACGCGCGGGGGCCGATCGGCCGCCCGCCGTGGCATTTGTGCACCGCCTTAAAGACGGCTCAAAGCCTTCAGCTCATGCAGAACAGCGGCGTCACGGGCCGAAACATCCGGGAATTCCGGATCTGACCCGACATCGGCGGTGTAGCGCCAGGAGCGCGCGCACTTCACCAGGCCACGGTCCTCCGCCTTCTCGACGACCACGGCGACGCCCTTGACGTCGTCGAGGGTAAAGCTGCCCGCCGACGCCTTGCCGTGCACGATTACCAGATCGCTGGTGATCGCCATCTCGGCCATATCGACATCGGCGATCGCCGCTTCGAGCACGGCATCGTCGAGGGTAACGACCGGCACCGCTTCCAGCGAAGAGCCGATGACCTTTTGCGCGCGGGCAATTTCCAGCGCGCCGGTGACGACACGGCGAACCTGCCGAACCTTGCGCCACTTCTCCGCCAGCGCCTCGTTCCTCCACTCCGCCGGGATTTCCGGGAACTGGTCGAGATGCAGGGAGACCGCATCCGGATGACGGTCGAGCCAAGCCTCTTCCATGGTGAAGGGCAGCATCGGCGCCAGCCATTTCACCAGGCAGTCGAAGAGATGGCGTACCACCTGCACGGAAGCCTTGCGCTTCACGCTGGAAGGCGCTTCGCAGTAAAGCGCATCCTTGCGGATGTCGAAATAGAAGGCCGACAGCTCTACCACCATGAAGTCGAGCAGCGCGCGGGTGATGCGCTTGAATTCGAACGCGTCGTAGCCCGAGCGTACGACCTCATCGAGTTCAGCGAGCCGGTGCAGCATCAGCCGCTCCAGTTCAGGCATCTTATCCAGCGGCACCTCCTCGCCATCGTCGTGGGCGAGCGTGCCCAGCATCCAGCGGATGGTGTTGCGCAGCTTGCGGTAGGCGTCGATATTGGTCTGCAGCACGTTCTTGCCGAGCCGCTGGTCTTCCCAATAATCGGTCGTCACCACCCATAGCCGCAAGATGTCGGCGCCGGACTGCCTGATGACGTCCTGCGGCACGACGGTGTTGCCGAGCGACTTCGACATTTTCCGCCCCTCCTCATCCATGGTGAAGCCATGGGTGACGACGGTGTCGTAGGGCGCCCTGCCCCTGGTGCCGCAGCTTTCGAGCAGCGAGGAGTGGAACCAGCCGCGATGCTGATCGGAGCCTTCGAGATAGACGTCGGCCGGCCATTTCAGGTCGGGCCGGTCCTCAAGCGTGAAGGCATGCGTCGAGCCTGAATCGAACCAGACATCGAGGATGTCCATGACCTGCTGCCATTTCGAGGCCTCGTGATTGCCGAGGAACCGCTCCTTGGCGCCGACGGCGAACCAGGCGTCGGCGCCTTCTTTCTCGAAGGCGTCCATGATGCGCCGGTTGACTGCCTCGTCGCGCAGCACATTGCCGTCGGCATCGGCAAAGACGGCGATCGGAACGCCCCAGGCGCGCTGGCGCGACAGCACCCAGTCAGGGCGCTCCTCGATCATGGCGCGGATGCGGTTCTGGCCGGCGGCGGGTACGAAGCGGGTATCGTCGATGGCTTTCAGGGCGCGGCTGCGCAGCGTCGTGCCGTCGCCAAGCTCCTTGTCCATATAGACGAACCATTGCGGCGTGTTGCGGAAGATGATCGGCTTCTTCGAGCGCCAGGAATGCGGATAGGAGTGCTTCAGGCGGCCGCGCGCGAACAGCGCGTTGCGCTTGATCAGCTCGTCGATGACAGCCTGGTTGGCGTTGCCCTTCTTGCCATTGTCGTCGATGACGCGCGCCGCTCCACCCTCGCGGTCCGGGCCGAAGCCCGGCGCGTCCTTGGTGAAGAAGCCGGCATCGTCGACGGTGAAGGGGATCGCGGTGTCGATGCCACGCTGGCGAAGATCAGAGGCAGCATCCATCCAGGCGTCGAAGTCTTCGCGGCCATGTCCCGGCGCGGTGTGGACGAAACCGGTGCCGGCATCGTCGGTGACGTGATCGCCGGCCAGCATCGGCACGGGAAAATCGTAGCCGCCACCCAGAGCTTTGAGGGGATGCGAAAGCGTAAGGTTTTCAAGCTCTTCGGCGCCAACGCTGCGAAGCCGATTCAGAGTGACCTTGGCCTTCGCGGCAGCGTCGTCCGCAAGCTTCTCGGCAAAGATCAGCTTTTCGCCGGGCTGAGGACCAAAGGCGTTCTCGGCCGCCGTAACCTCGTAGAGACCATAGTTGATGCGCGGCGAGTAGTTGACGGCGCGGTTGCCGGGGATCGTCCACGGCGTCGTCGTCCAGATGACGACGTTGGCATCAAGCAGATCGAGCGACGTCTGCGTCAGCTTGGGATCAAGGGCTGGCTGCCCATCCTCGATGTTGATGACCTGGCGAGCGAGGCTGACGACCGGAAACTTCGCCCAGATCGTGTCCGACTCATAGTCCTGGTATTCGACCTCCGCCTCGGCCAGCGCGGTGCGCTCGACCACACTCCACATCACCGGCTTGGAGCCGCGATAGAGCTGGCCGGACATGGCGAATTTCAGCAGCTCGCCGGCGATGCGCGCCTCGGCATGGAAAGCCATCGTCGTATAGGGATTGTCGAAGTCGCCGACGACGCCGAGCCGCTGGAATTCGGAACCCTGCACCTTGATCCAGTGCGCCGCAAACTCACGGCATTCCTGCCGGAACTCGTTGACCGGCACCTCGTCCTTGTTCTTGCCCTTGGCGCGGTACTGCTCCTCGATCTTCCATTCGATCGGCAGGCCGTGGCAATCCCAGCCTGGTACATAGTTCGAGTCATAGCCGCGCATCTGGAACGAGCGGGTGATGACGTCCTTGAGGATCTTGTTCAGTGCGTGGCCGATATGGATGTTGCCATTGGCGTAGGGCGGGCCGTCGTGCAGCACGTATTTTTCGCGGCCGACTGCGTCTTCGCGCAACTTGCGGTAAAGGTCCATGTCCTGCCAGCGCTTGACCAGCAGCGGTTCCTTTTCCGGCAACCCGGCGCGCATCGGGAAATCCGTCTGCGGCAGGTAGAGCGTTTTGGAATAATCGATCGTCTCGGCGGTCTCGGTATCAGTCATTCGTCTGCCATATGCGTTGCCGGCGGCAAAAGAGCCCGGGCGTTGAACTATCATGATCTGGAAAAAGCGCGAGAGGCCGCGCGCAAGATTCCCGGCGGCTCCGGCGGCGGTCAGGCCGCCCGGAGCACCGGGCCTGTAATTCGTATCGCAGGCGCGAGAAGGCGCGAAAAGCTCGTCATGGCTGGGCTTTTAACCGAGACAGGCGATATTGAAAAGCCCGAACTCTGATGCTTCCTTGCGGAAGGTGCCAATTGCGCATACATTTGTAGGCAAATGGCAAGCAGAATGGCCTGCAGTGCCAAGGAAACAATTCATGTCGGTCGCAGCAAGGGCAATTCGCGCAACACACGACTTTTCCGTCCCTACGGACAAGATCGATCATCTGCGCAGTCTGGGTTTCAGTAGCGAAGAACTCTATCGTATCGTTGCCCCCCGCCGCACGCTGGCGCGTCGCAAGGAACATGCCGAGCCGCTTTCGCCAGCTGAATCCGACCGCGCCCTGCGCCTTGAACGCATCGCCGAGCAGGCGGATCGGGTATTCGGTAGCCATGAGAAAGCCCAGCGTTGGCTGAGAAGCGAGATCATAGCATTGGATGGTGCAAGGCCGATCGATCTCCTTGAGACAGAGACCGGCGCCCACGTCGTTTCCGAAGAGCTTATCCGTATCGACTTTGGCATGCTTGCCTGACGATGCGCATCTGGCGCATCTCCAATTTCGCGGATCTCTCGGGTCGTGGCGGAACGCTCGTTGATGGAAGATGGAACAGGCGCGGAATGCCCATCGTCTATTGCACCGACCACCCTTCGACGGCACTGCTGGAGATACTGGTGCATGCGACGCGCGAAACCGTTCCGGAAACCTACCAGCTTATCGAAATCGACGTTCCGGACGGAATAGAAATGACCGAACCGGTTATCCATGACGGCTGGGACAAGGACATGGAATCAACACGGCGACAGGGCACGGACTTTCTCTCGGCCAATCGTTACGCGCTCATGAAAATTCCTTCGATCATAATGCGCAAGGCAAACAACTATCTGCTCAACCCGACCCATGACGATGCGTCACGCATTACGATTGCGGGCCTATACCATTATCCGTTCGACAGCCGTTTGATCAAATGAGCCGACGCCCGCCCGCTCACATCGAGAAATCGAAGCGATAGGTCGTCGACACGCCGATCATGAACTGATCCCTGGAGCCGCGCTCCTTGACCAGGCTGGAATCGGCGGCCGGACCCATCAGGCGGGAATATTCGCCGAACAGACTGGCCGTCATCGGCTCGGTCACCTTCCAGGTCACTGCGCCGCCCAGGCCCGCCGACTTCACCCAGCCGCCGGGATGATATTCGCTAAGTCCCGAGGCCAGGGACTCCTTGGCATCAACGCCGTAATAGGTGTCGAAATAGTCCGATGAGGCGAACGAAACGCGCGGTCCGGCCGAAATCCTGACGTCGGGCGTCACATCGTAAAAGGCGTCGGCGGCGATGTCGGCGACAAAACCGTTATGGGCGCGAATGCCGTGCCGCATTTCGGCGCGGGCACGCAGCCAATCCAAAGGATAGAATTCGAAGAAGCCGCCGGCCTCGCCGCCCCAGCGCACCGGGTCGAGACCCTTCAATTCGTCGGCGTCACCACCGTCGCGGGAAAACAGGAACTTGCCTGTCAGGCCGGCGCGGACGCCGCCATCGTCGATCAATGCCAATGAAATATTGTCGTTGCGCGAGGTGAAGCGCGCCGCGGGGCCAGCCTTGCCGAGCGAGATGATCGGCGAGGCACTGAGCAGGTACTTCTTGCCGCCCTCGAAATTCGGGGCAACCATGCCGGTGGCGCCGACCGTCAGGTACCAGTCTCCGGACAGCCAGCCGAAGGTGCCCTCGCCGGCCTTGGCAACGCCGCAGGTGCCGAGCATGAATGCGGCCAAGATCGTCGGGACAGACCGCATCGTTACTCCATACGTCGAACGCATTGGCCGATACAACCAGCCTTGACTGAAGCCATGGCGCCAGTTCGGTAAAATTTGACTTAATATCCGCAACATTGGCCGCGTTGGGGCCTGTTCCGCGTTGCAGTCGATTGTTTGGCGCACCAAGATTCCAGATCAAGTGTTTGGAATACGATAGCAGTTGCCTCGGCAGGGGTTACAAACATTCGCGGACAAACATGCCTGCGCTGTGAAGAGCACGGCGACCGGCGCTCAACCCCGCATTCCAAACCGGCCAAGCGTGAATCATATGCGGCCAAATTTCGAGACCTACTTTAACGTCAGCCGCGCCAGCGGCTTCGGCGAGCCGAGTTGCGTCCGACAACAGCGTCTCGGCCGAACCGGCTTGTATCAGCATTGGGGGAAATCCGCTCAGATCGGCGAACAAGGGCGAGATCAGCGGATCGCGCCGACCAACGCCATTGGGAACATAGGCCGTTGCCAGTTCCTCCAAATACGCCCGGTGGATGATAGGGTCGATTGCGTCCTTGGTTGATAGTGTCGCGCCGGACATCGAAAGGTCCGTCCAGGGCGAAACCAGCCAAAGACATTGCGGCAACGGCTCGCCTGACGTGCGCAATATACTGACCAGGCACAGAGTGAGGTTGCCGCCCGCACTGTCTCCGCCAACCACGATGCGGTCCGACGCGATGCCTTGCCGGCTCAGAAAGCGCCATGCGGTGAGTGCGTCTTCATGTTGCGCAGGGAAAGGATGTTCCGGTGCGCGGCGATAGTCGATCGCGAGGGTGCGTATTCCCATTACCCGACCTGCCTCGGTAACCATTCGACGATGACTTTTAAGGGAGCCGGAGCAGTAGCCACCACCGTGGAAAAAGAGCAGAACCTTATCCCTGTCACTCCCAGGCGCCAGGGACCACTCTCCCTCAAGGCCATCGAAAACCACGCGCTCGCATCGGATGTCCTCCGCGACCGGCCAGACCGAACCGACTTCGTCGAGCCGCGCCCGGCGTTCGTCCCAGCGGACCGTTCGTGGTTTTGACGTCAACAGCCTGCGGACGGCGTTGATCTCTGTCAGATCGAGGTGTTCGTCCACATCGCTCATTTTGCTTCCCCAGTCTTGCCAAGCGCCGAGAAAGGCGAACAGCCAAACGTCATCGACAAGATACCGATTGCCTGCTTGCAAATATAGCGACGAACCAGCGCCACGATCATCTTGCGATCAGTCCGATCAACATCAGCGAGAAATCGTCCGACGTCCGTGCCATATTGGCGGTGCGCTGCCGTGTGAGCCAATTTTCGATTGCTCGACGGTGCAAGGTTCAAAAGAGGGGGAATTCCGATGTCGGACAATTCGTATGCCGGAACCACTGCCGAGCGGCTTGTCAATCCGCGCAGCGTAGGACGATTGGGGCTGATCGTGATGGCGCTGTTCCCCACCCTGTGGGGTTTTCTCGGTCTGTTGAACGATGCAACCGACTTCAAAGACACTCTGGTGAATGCCGTGAAGCCGATGATCGAAATGACCAACACCTACGGCAACCCATGGCAGCAATGGCGTGCCATCACCATGTCATGGGCTGCCCCTGTGGCACTCGTCGGCATCATGGCCGTCGAGACCCTGGCGGGGATATTTGGACTGATCGGGCTTGTGCTTATGCTGCGCAAGGTGGTTGGCAGCAGCGCCGATTTCGCTCATGGCAAGGCATGGATGATGCTGGGCTGCCTGTGCGCAATCCTGGTGTGGGGCATCGGCTTCACGGTGATCGCCGGCGACTATTTCCTGTCATGGGAAGCCAAGACCATGCCGCTTTCGAACCAGCTCGGCGGAACAATCTACTTCTTGCCCAACGCGCTCGGGCTAATCCTCGCGACCCTGCATCGCGAGGGCGGCGATTACTGAGACCTCGACGCAAGGTTGTGACATGCGGATGCGACCGGCGTTGCGCGGCGTTTGGAGGTCTGGCTCGGTATCAAAGCTCGACGTTGCGGCCGCTTTGCGGACAGGAGCTATTCTCCAACTAAACCTCGGCGTGGCCACGGTTTGGCCTGAGGGCGCAAGCCCACGTTTCACGGAAATAAACTCGCAGCGGCTGCTCTTGCCAAAAGCAGGCGTACCGCCCGAGCCTGGGTGTGACCCTCACTGCCTGCTCGCTTTACGAGAAGGCACATCGGCGTTACCTTCAAAGCCGACAAAAAAGGCCAAGTAGTCTTGAGGGAGAGGGCGATGACACTGCACGGCGATGCCTTGAAAGATGCGATCAGCCAGACGCGGGCGAAATGGGGATGGTTCGTCGCGCTCGGGGTGCTGCTGCTTGTCTTCGGCGGCATTGCCTTCGGCAATCTGTTCATCGCAACCGTCGCCTCGGTCTTTGTCGTGGGCTGGCTGATGCTGATGGCCGGCATTGTCGAGATCATCCATGCCTTCGGCGTGAAGACATGGGGCCGCTTCTTCTATTGGCTGCTCAGCGGCCTCCTCTACGCCGTCGCCGGCTTCTTCGCGTTCGACAATCCGGTCCTCGCCTCGACGGTGCTGACCTTCCTCCTGGCGGTCGCGCTTCTTGCCTCAGGCGTGCTCAGGGCCTGGGTCGGCTACAGCCACCGGCCACAGCCCGGCTGGGGCTGGGTGGTCGCGGCCGGCGTCATCAGCGCGCTGGCGGGACTGGTCATCGCCATGGGCTGGCCGGTCAACAGCGTGTGGGTGCTGGGCCTGTTCCTGGCCGTCGACCTGATCTTCCAGGGCTGGAGCTTCATCGCCCTTGGCTTGGCGCTGAAGAGATAAATTCTGGTTGAGCATGATCTTAATCGGAAAACCGGTTCCCACTTTTTTGCTTCGCTGACCTTCGGTTCGGGACCATGCTCTAAAAAGCTATGGCCGCGTCCAGCCCGGAAAGCGGCCTGACGCCGGCGAGCAGTGCCTTCGCCTCGGCCTCGTCACGCTTCATCTGGGCGACCAGCGCGTCAAGCCCGTCGAATCTCACCTCCGAGCGCAGGTAGCCGAAGAAGGACACGGCACAAATCTCGCCGTAGAGGTCGCCGGAAAAGTCGAAGACGAAGGTCTCCAGCAATGGCGCGCCATTGTCGTCGACCGTCGGCCGGCGGCCGAAGCTGGCGACGCCATCGTGAAGCGAACCGTCGGCGCGGCGGAAGCGGACGGCATAAATCCCTTCCTTGAGGGTGGCTTCCGGCGAAAGCCTCATGTTTGCGGTCGGAAAGCCGAGTGTCCGGCCGAGCTGCTGGCCGCCGATCACCTCCGCCTCGACGGTGAAACGGTAGCCGAGCAAACCGGCGGCCTCGGCCACATTGCCCTCGCACAGCAGCGTGCGTATGCGGCTCGACGACACCACCTCGGCGCTTTCGTCGCGAAACGCATCCACCAGCGTGACGCCGAAGCCGTGGCGCTCGCCGGCAGCCATCAGATAGGCCGGGCCGCCCTGGCGGTCCTTGCCGAAATGGAAATCGAAGCCGGTGACGGCGTGGCTTATGCCGAGGTTGCGCTCGAGCACGCCGGTGACGAAAGCCTCCGCCGACAAGGAGGCGAACTCGCGTGTGAACGGCTGCTCGACCAGCGCCGCAAAGCCCAGATGCGACAACAGCCGCGCCTTCATCGGCGGCGGCGTCAGCACGAACAACGGCATGTCCGGCCTGAACACCTTTCGCGGATGCGGTACGAAGGTCAGCACCAGGGCGGGTACGCCGCGACGCTCCGCTTCGGCGCGCGCGCGTTCGAGCACCGCCTGGTGGCCGCGGTGGACGCCGTCGAAATTGCCGATAGCCACCACGCCGCCGCGCAGATGGGCCGGCAGCGGTGCGGTTGCGGAAATGCGTTCGAACATGGCCGTCATGGCTTGAACCTATTGCAGCCTGGGAATCACCGCGACCGGCCTGTAGCCATATTTTTCCAGGAAGGCCGCGAGCCTGGCCGGATCCGGCTGCAGCGTCTCACCGTAATCACGGGCATGGATGCCGCCCGATACGTAGAGCACGTCGAAGCCATTGTCGGCCGCGCCCTTGATGTCGGTCATCATGCCGTCGCCGATGGCCAGAACTTGCGAACGCTCGACCGGGCGGCCGAGAATGACGGCGATCTCCTTCATGGCGACATCATAGACCGGCGCGTAGGGTTTGCCGGCGATCAGCGTGCGTCCGCCAAGCTGTGCGTATTCGCGGGCCAAAGCGCCCGCGCACCAGATCATGCGTTCGCCGCGCTCGACGACGATGTCGGGATTGGCGCAAATGAAGGGCAGGTTCCTGGCACGCAGCCGCAGCAGAAGATCGGCATAATCCTCCGGCTTCTCCACCTCGTCATCGAACAGGCCAGTGCAGACCACGCCGGATGCTTCGAACTCCTCGACGAGTTCGACGTCGAGGCCCTCATAGAGCGTGAAATCCCGATCGGCGCCTATGTGGAAGATCTTTCGCGGCCCTTCCGCGATCAGGTCGCGGGTAACGTCGCCGGACGTCACGACACGGTCGTAGGCGGCGGGAGGAACGCCGATGGCGTTCATCTGCGCCACCACGTCGGCGCTGCGACGCGGCGAATTGGTGATCAGCACGACAGGTATTTTCGCCGCGCGAGCAGCGATCAGCGCGGCAGCCGCCGCCGGGAAATGCCATTCGCCGTTGTGCACCACGCCCCAGACGTCGCACAGGATGGCTGAATAGGCTCCCGACAAGTCTGCGAGCGAACCGATGATGTCGGGCGAATCCGCCATGCCGTTGTCCCTGTACCATGATGCTTGCAAGCGCCGCGACCGACGGTCCGCCGCGACCGGTTGGGATTAACCGAAGCGCTTCACCCTGTCACCAGCTTTCATAGCGCCGCAAGATTGTGGCACGGGGACGCCGGCGAGGACGCGAGGTGAAAGCTTTTCTTTTCCAGCGCCTTATCCCCTTTTTTAGAGGCTTTGCCGCGGGAAGCTCGAAGCAGCATTGCCGATTGCGGATGCGTGGTTAACAGGGATTGAAAACCCGTACCGGCCTTGAACGTATTTCAGCAATCGGAAATTTAAAAATGCGTGGCATCGTCCGGGAAAAATGGGGCGGGCGGGAATGCTGAAGGCAATAGTCGGAGAATTCCGACACGACAGACGTGGCAACTACTCGTTAATGACTGCAATCACCATTGTGCCACTGATGGCCGGTCTGGCGCTCAGTGTCGATTACGGGGAGTTGCTGCGCCAAAAGCACGAAACGCTGAACGCCCTTGATGCGGCCGGCCTCGCCGCCGCCCAGCAGATCGTTGCCGGCGCCAGCGACAACGACGTCAAGGCCTACGCCAAGACATTTTTCGAAACCAATCTCGCACGTATCGACCCGGCGAATACAGCGCTGACCGTCACGCTGCCCAACAACAATGCCGGCGGCGGCACCCTGAAGCTCTGCGCCAGCCTCACCTTCCACCCCTATTTTCTACCGGCCGCCAGCCTGCTGATCGGCGGCACGGCAAGTGACACGACCTTCACCGAATGTTCGGAACTCCGCCTCAAGAACACCCTCGAAGTCGCGCTTGTGCTGGATAATTCCGGCTCGATGAGTGATCTCGGCTCCGGCACCGGCGAGAAGCGAATAAACCTGCTGAAGTCGGCCGCCAAGCAGCTTGTCGATACGCTGGCGCTTCAGGCGCAGCAGATGAAGCAGATCACCAAACCGGTGCAGTTTTCTCTCGTGCCGTTTGCGGCCTCGGTCAATGTCGGCCCTACCCACGACCAGGACGGCTGGATGGATCAGGACGGCATGTCCCCGATCCAGCACGAGGATTTCGACTGGACGACGATGAGTGCCGCCAACAATCCGGACAAATATGCCGAGAAGCTCAACGGCGTCTGGTACAAGCGCGGCACCGGCTGGGGCGAGACCAAGGACCAGCCGCTGACGCGTTTCAGCCTCTACGCCGACATGACGGTCGAATCGGGCCGCGAAGAGGTACCCAATTCGAAGCAATATGTCTGCGACACATACAAGAAGAACGGCACCTGCCAGTACGGCCACTGGAGCGCACCGGAATATATCTACACCACAAGCCGCTATGCGAGCTGGCAAGGTTGCGTCGAAGCACGGCCATATCCCTACAATGTCGACGACACCACGCCCGATACAGCCGCGCCGGCCACGCTTTTCGTGCCGATGTTCGCCCCGGATGAGGCTGGCACTCTGTGGCTTGATTTCAACCGTGACGGCATCAACGACGTCATCAGCACGTCCTACAATTACGGCAACAACTGGTGGGCCGATTGGCCCTATGTCGCCGGTCCTACCGCTTCCCAGCGCCAGTCTGACATGCGCAAATATTTCCTGGTAAAACCATACGGTTCGCAATCCGCAGCCGCGGGCGATGGGCCGAATTCCTCCTGCACCACCAACCCGATCACGCCGTTGAAGGACGTCAGCCAGGACGCACAGAAGCAGGAAATCAAGGACGCCATCGACGCCATGGCGCCGAACGGCAACACCAACGTGCCGGAGGGCCTTGCCTGGGGCTGGCGAACTGTATCGAGCAACCCACCGTTCACCGATGGTCGGCCGAACAGCGAGAGGGGCAACGACAAGGTGGTCGTGGTGCTGACCGACGGAGCCAATACCTATAGCGCCGTCAGCGACGGCAGCTACGCCAACAACAGGTCGACCTACGCCTCCTACGGCTACACTGGCCTGACCTATCCGGGATCTGGAAGCGTAACCCGCCTGTTTATGAATACCAGCACCGATATCGGCAAGACCACCTATACCGGTGCCAACTACACGGCAGCACTCGACGAGCAGATGAAAACGCTCTGCGCCAACGCAAAGAATTCGAACATTCTGGTGATGACGGTGGCGCTCGACCTGTCGCCTACGGATGCCGGCGACAAGAAGGCAATCGATGCGCTGAAGGCGTGTTCCTCGGATTCGCGCTTCCGCAAGGATCCGGCGGACCCGAGCAAGCCGGCCAAGCTGTTCTGGAATGCGACGGGCGCGACGCTGTCCGACAATTTCAAGGAAATCGCCAACGAATTGTCGAACCTGCGCATCGTCGGCTGAAGGCGATGGGATTGGCGACTAAGGCAGGGGGGCCCGGCGCGCTGGCGCAAAGGCTCCTGCCGCCATGCCCTTGCGGGTGATGGAAGCATGTGGTGAGTGTCCCCACCGGAGATGCGCTCTTGCCTGAACCCGCCAACCATCTTGCCTTCGCGCTGGTCTGCCTCGGTATGGTGCTGACGCCCGGCCCGAACATGATCTATCTGATCTCGCGCTCGCTGTCGCAAGGGCCGAAGGCCGGACTGATCTCGCTGGGCGGCGTGGCGCTCGGTTTTTTGTTCTACGTGCTGTCGGCGGCGTTCGGCATCACCGCGTTGCTGCTCGCCGTGCCCTTTGCCTATGATGTGCTGCGCCTTGCCGGCGCGCTCTATTTGCTGTGGCTCGCCTGGCAAGCGGTGAAGCCCGGTGGGCGCTCGCCCTTCCAGATCCGCGAACTGCCGAGAGACAGGCCGCGCAAGCTGTTCGCCATGGGCCTGATGACCAACCTGCTCAACCCGAAGGTGGCAGCGCTCTATCTGTCGCTGCTGCCGCAATTCATCAGCCCCGGCAAGGGCCACGTGCTGTCGCAGCTTCTGGTGCTCGGTGCCACACAGGTCGCGATCAGCCTGACCGTCAACGCCATCATCGCGGTGACGGCCGGCTCGATCGCCCTCTTCCTCGCCGGGCGGCCGCTATGGCTGGTGATCCAGCGCTGGATGATGGGCACGGTGCTGACCGCGCTGGCCGTCAAGATGGCAACCGACGCGCAACGCTGATCGGTCCTACATCGGCCGCCGGTCCGGCTGTGGCCGCTCCGGTTCGACCACCCTGCGGTAAAGATGCCAGGTCGCGTGGCCAAGGATGGGCATGACGACGGCAAGCCCGGCAAATAGCGGGATCGAGCCGATGACCAGCAGCACGGCGACCATCAGGCCCCACAGCGCCATCTGCAGCGGGTTTGTCAGAACTGCCCTTGCCGACGTCTCGATTGCCGAGACCGCGCCGACATCGCGGTCGAGCAGCAGCGGAAAGGCGACGACGGTCGTCGCCAGCACGATCGCGGCAAAGGCGAACCCGGCCAGGTTGCCGAGCAGGATCAGCGTCCAGCCCTTGCTGGTCGTCAGCACCTCGCGAATAAAGCCGACAATAGAGGCCGGAGGCTGATTGCCGTACAGGCTGGTATAGATCGATTGCGCGGTGAACAGCCAGAGCAGGAACAGTACCACCAGCATGATACCGATGACCGCAATCGCGGGCAGCGCCGGAGAGTGGCGCACGTCGAGCGCATGCCACCAGGATGTATCCATGCCGAACTCGCGCCGGCGGCTGATTTCGTAAAGGCCGATAGCGGCGAACGGACCGACCAAAGCGAAGCCGGACATCAGCGGATAGATGAGTTGGATGGCGTTCGAGCCCGACGTCCACTGCGTCAGGATCAGGCCGACCACCGGATAGATCAGGCACAGGAACACGTAGTGCGACGGCTTGGCCCAGAAATCCTCTACGCCGAGACGGAGCGCATCGAGCAGATCCTCGGTGCTGATGCGGCGCACCGTGGGCTGTACATGCATTCCACGTGCGTCCGCCATGACATGAAAGCCGGCCATAACCTTTCTCCCGTGGGTCGGGGCGGCCGCCGCCAGGATGGCCGCCCGTAGCTGCCACTTCTCGTATAAGCACTATGGTAGTCGATTTAGGGGTGATTGTCGCCAAGTCGATGGTCACGATGGTAAATCCCGGTTATAGATTTCCGACGCCACCATCGACGAGCAGTTCCGTGCCAACGACGAAGCTCGACTCATCCGATGCTAGAAACACCGCCGCCTTGGCGAGTTCCCAAGGTTTGCCCATCCGGCCGATCGGCACTAGCGCGCGTATCTGATCGCCAAGCGCCTTCTCGTCCGCTTCGGGCAGACCCAGCTTGCCCAAGGCCGGCGTCTCGGTCGGCCCGGGGCTGAGGCCATTGACGCGAATACCGCGCTCGATCATCTCACCCGAGAGGGTGCGCGCCAACGACAGGAGGCCAGCCTTGCTGGCGGCGTAGGCGCTACTCTGGGGCAGGCCGATATGGGCACTGACCGAACCGCACAGGATGATCGATGACGGGTTGGAGAACATCGGCAACAGGGCTTGGATCAAAAAGAACGGCCCCTTGAGATTGGTCTGCATCAGACGGTCATAGACCACCTCGTCCCAATCCTGCAGGGGCTGATGCATCACATCACCGGCGTTGATGTTCAGTATGTCGAGCCGAGGCCAGCACTGCGCGAGTTCGGCGGCAAGCGCACGCTGATCGGCGAGGTTGCCGGCATCATTCCTGATCACCTGCGCCGATCCGCCCAGCTCGCGCTGCGCAGCTTCCAGCCCGGACGGGCTCCTGCCGGTGATTGCCACCGTCGCACCCTCGGCCAGGAACTGGCGCGCGGTTTCGAGACCGATGCCACTGGTTGCCCCGGTAATGAGGGCATATTTGCCTTTCAAGCGACCCATGATTTGGCGACCCATGATTTGCCTTCCCAAAGACGATGAGAATGGCATTGTCGACACGATAGTATGCTTTGTATAGTAGACACCGAATGGGTACTAAAGGAAATAATTTCATGGCGCAGGCAAAAGCCATCGAGGTAACGCCAGTCGAAGGCGGAAATGGCACGACCGATCGTTGCCCGATGATCGATTTCGTCAATCTGGTTTCGGGAAAATGGGCCATTCCCATTCTTTATCGCCTGATCGTCACCGGTTGTCCGATCCGCTTCGGCGAGCTCCAGAGGGCCGTCGCACCGATTACGCAAAAGGAGCTCACGCGGCAGCTGCGCCTGTTCGAACATCGCGGTCTGGTCTATCGGAGGGTCTATGCCGAGATGCCGCCGCGCGTGGAGTATGAGATAACGCCGCTGGGTAGAACCTTGCGTGGCACGCTGGATTCGCTGGCCGACTGGATGCGTGTCAACGCATCCCACCTGATCACCTGACTAATCGGGCACAGATTGTTTGCCCTGCCCGGCCAAAGCCACGGGCGGTCACCGCGCGGCACCACACTTTGGCGCCGCGCGGCTGAGATGTGTGACAAAAGCTAGGCAGCGAAACGATCGATCACTTCGGCCAGGGGGACATGGCCAAGACAGGCACCCGAACCCGCCGGCTTTTCGCCACCCTCGATGGCCTGTGCGTATCGCACGGCCGGATCGGCTTCGATGCGGCGGCGTAGCGCCGCCAGCCTGGGATAAGCTGCGCCGTCGACCGCCTGGTGGAACTCCGCCCAGCGCGCTACGCCGATCAGCGTGGTATCGGCAAGCGTCGGCCGGTCGCCGACCAGGAAATCCGTGTCGAGGATCATCGCCTCGAGCTGGTCATGGCGGTTGGTAACGACCTTGCGGCCGAAATCACGCAAGGTCGCCAGCAGCACCGGTTCCGCCGACTCCATTTCATATGCGGCCCAGAGCGGGGTGAAAGCGGCGGTGAAACCGGTGTTCACGAAAGCCATCAGCTGATGCATCCGGTCGCCCTCCGGCGAGCGAGGATCGAAGCTGATACGGCGTTGCGTATCGCGGGCTTCGAGCCAGGCGGCAATCGCCATGGTCTCGGTGAGCACCCTGCCCTCGTCCGTGATCAACACCGGTGTTTCCTGACGACCGTTGATGCTGGCATAGGCGTCGTTCTTCATCTCAGTGAGCATATCGACGCGACACAGGCGGTAGGGTTGTCCGACGCGTTCAAATGCAGCGACAAGCCCATCGAACTTCCCAGCGGGAAGCCGTAAAGGAGAATAGGTTCCATTTCTTTGTCTCTTCCATGATTTAGGGATTACGCTGCGCAGCGAAACTTGACCCTAAACGCTGGTCGCCCCATGTAAATTACGCACTATTCTGTAACCAGGTCCCCGCCATGAAAGATGTCGTCTCACGCTGCCCGATCGAGGAGACTATGCGTGTGCTCAGCGGTCGCTGGCCCACCTTGCTGCTCTACTACCTCAAGGACGGGACCAAGCGCTTCAGCGATTTGAGGCGTGACAACCCGACAGTTTCGCACCGCATTCTGGCGCTGGAACTGCGCAAGCTGGAGGAAGCCGGGATCGTGCGGCGAACGGCGCGTACCGGCTATCCGCTTCGCGTGGATTACGACCTCACGGAGCCCGGTCTCAAACTTGTGCCACTCATCGACGCCCTGGGCGATTGGTGGGAAGATACCGAGGACGATCGGGCCGACCGGGCTACATCGACGCCGGAAATCAAACTCGTGGCGGCGGAATAGCCGACCGGCGATCACCGCCGCAAAGAACTGCCGGCGAGAGCCAGAGCGCTCCAAGCCGTTCATACATTAGATTCCGCAAGACCAAGGCGACCGGCTATGGGGCGCGCCATTGTGGCCAGCCAAACCGGGACAAGGCACCGCCATCCGGCACCAACTCCTGTAGCATAGCTCGCCAATCCTGATCACCTGATCCGCCGTTCGATCTCGTTGCCCGATCAGATCGGCTTGACCATGCTGGCTGGCTGTCGCTTTCGATCCTGACGTGAACGAAGAGCCTACTTATCCTCTTGAAGTTTCTCCTGAGACTTTGCCATTTGATCGTCCCCAAGTTCCATATTGTGCATCGTTGCAATCAACCATTCATCATGATCCCGCGTCGCCACTACGCTGATTAATCCGCGCCGACGCGGCCATTCGTTTCCCATCGGATCGAGCGCGCCAGTCATGGACCACCGCAGGTCGAGCGTGGCAACATCAGGGCGAACAAGCCTGTTCCGCACGCTTTCGGCGGATAGATGGCTGTACTTGAACATCTTCTCAAAAATTGGGGCATGGAACTGCTCGATCTTGTCACGTCCAGTCGCCTGCATCCCGAAGACGTTTGTAAATTCGGCATCTGCCGCGAATACGGCGGCAAAGGCGCGAGCATCGTGACGATTCCAAGCTTCGATCAGCCTGTGCGCGACACTTTCCACCCCTTCAGTTCGGACGTTGCCGGTAGCCATGCTGATCTCCTGTCATATAGTTCGGTTGCCATACTATATGGGCACCATATAAGTTTGAAAAGATGGATAATCAGCCCTACACGCAGTCTCTGCTTCTCTATGCTTATCAATCGTCGGCGAGCGCCTTGGTCCAGGTTCTCCGGGAGAGCGGCCATGCGGCAATCAAGCCCAAACACGGCGCTGTATTCGCCAACATCGACGCAGAAGGAACCCGACCCAGCGTCCTCGCACAGCGTGCGGGCATTGGCAAAGCATCGATGGGTGAGTTGATCGATGAACTGGAGCGCCTCGGTTATGTTCGGCGTTCGCATGATCCGAACGACAGACGGGCCAAATTAATCGTTGCAACTGACGCGGCGCTTGCGGTGATCCGGACCGTCCACGATTTCAATCAGCGTCTCGAAGACCAATACCGAAGGCTGCTTGGTGCTCAGGCGTACGAATCGCTGCGGTCGTCACTGCAAGCGATATCCCCCAGCGAAAATTTGCAACCGAGGATACCTCGCCAGCGCTCGTGAAGCCGCAAAGGTAGGGCAAAAGAAACTCTCTGTCCGTGAAGGCCTGACTGGGTATCGAGCTCCTGGGAGTATCGAGCCCGAACAGCCGTCTGGGCGAATGCTGCCATCCGAGCAGGCCTGTTTCGATTGAGCGGTGAAATCAATCTGACAAAGTGTCATCGCGTCAAAACCATTCATCACGCATTTTCACCGCCCTGCCCGGCAAAAGCCATGATCGCGGTTATGTCAGGCGGGCATGACCGTTACGAAAATCGAAAATTATCAGGCCCAACCAAGCCTAAGCAGGCGCGTGCTGCTCAGAGCTGCCGGCCTTGGCGCCCTTGCCGGGCTCACCGCCTGCGCAACCGCCGTGCTGCCTACCGGTGAAAGCGCCGGTGTCTCTGCTTCCGCCGCCGGCACGCTGGCCGGCATCCGCGCTTCGGCGGGTCTGGGGCCGCTCGCCCCCGATGCCCGGCTCGAGCAGGCGGCGCTCCAGCAGGCCGGATATATGGCACGCGGCGGCCGAATGAATCACACCACCGGCTGGGGCAAGGACTTTGCCTCGCGCGTCAAAGACAATGGCATTGCCGGCGCTGCCGCCGAAAATATTGCCGAAGGCCGCTTCGACCAGCAGAAGCTGTTCGATATCTGGGTGCATTCGCCAGGCCACCGCCGCAACATGCTCGACCCGCGCTTCACCCGCTTCGGCCTCGCCTATGTGCGCGACGGCCGCGACAGCACGCTTCGCTACTGGTGCCTTGTGCTCGGCAGATAACTTCCACCATTTGGACGGCGGAAGCCTGCTGGCGACCGATCCGTCAGTCTTTGCGGCCGCCGCCGAGCAATTCCTCGATCTCCTGCGCACAAACCGGCCTGCTGAAATGATAGCCCTGCATTTCGTCGCAATTGTTCCTGCGCAGGAAAGCAACCTGATCATCTGTCTCAACGCCCTCGGCGATGACCCTCAGGTTGAGATTTTGCCCCAATGAAATCACCGCGCTGGCCACAGCCTGATCGTTCTCGTCGGCGGCGAGATCCTTGATGAAGGACTTGTCGATCTTCAGCCGCGCCACGGGAAAGGTCTTGAGTGCACTGAGGCTGGAATAGCCGGTGCCGAAATCATCGATCGAGATCTGGACACCCAGGCTTTGCAGGGCGTTCATGGTGGCGACCGCCAGCTCGATATCCTGCATGATAAGGCTCTCGGTCACCTCCAGCTCGAGATACCTGGCCTCCAGGCCGCTGTCCTTCAGCGCGCTGACGATGCGATCGATCAGGTTGCGCTCCCTGAATTGCCGCGCCGACACATTCACGCAAACGGTCAAGGGCGGCAGTCCTGCGTCTTGCCAGGCTTTGTTCTGCCGGCACGCCTCATGCAGAACCCAGTCGCCGATCGGTACGATCAGACCTGTCTCCTCGGCGGTCGGGATGAACATCGTCGGCATTACCGTGCCAAGCGTTGGGTGGTTCCAGCGTATCAGCGCCTCGACCGCAAAAACCCGACCTGACCGAAGGTCCACCTGCGGTTGGTAGAGCAGCGTGAATTCCGAACGCGCCAAGGCGTTTCGCAACTCTTCCTGAAGCACGAATTTTTCATGCGCCCTGGTGTTGAACTCCGGAGCGTAAAACTGGAAATTATCGCGGCCGAACTCCTTGGCGCGATACATGGCCGCGTCGGCATTTGCCAGCAGCGTATCGGGATCCGTCCCATCCTTGGGATAGTTGGCAATGCCGATGCTGGCCGTCGCCCGCACAAGATGCGCTCCGAGCCGAACCGGTTCGGCGAGTGCAGCCCTGAGCTTTTGCAAGGTCTCGGAAACGAGATCGACGTTCGCCGGCTGGTCGAAAAGCACGACGACGAATTCGTCGCCGCCAAGCCGCACGACGGTATCGGTCGCCCGGACGCAGTCGACCATGCGACTTGCGACGGTCTTCAGAAGCTCGTCGCCGGCATTGTGGCCGAGCGTGTCGTTGACGAATTTGAAATTGTCCAGATCAATGAACACCACCGTCACCCAGCGATCGTATCGCTGGGCGTACAAGACCGCCTGTGAAAGCCGGTCCTCCAACAAGGCGCGATTGGGAAGCCCGGTCAGCACGTCATGATTGGCCATGAAGTGGATCCGGTCTTCGGCCTGTTTGCGTTCGATGGCGATCCCGGCGATGCGCGTGGTGAAATCGATGAGGCGAGTCTCGGCCTCGGTCGGTTCGCGCACCGTCATAGAATACATCGCAAAGACGCCGAGCACGGCGCCCTGATGCGACAGGATCGGTGTCGACCAGCATGAACGCAAACCGTGTGGCCGCGCGAGTTCGCGATAGTCCTGCCAAAGCGGATCCTGCATGATATCAGCGACAATCACCGGCTCGCGCCGATAGACTGCGGTACCGCAAGACCCTGCCCTTGGGCCTACCGCGGCGCCGTCGACGGCGTCGGTGTAGTCTCTCGCCAGGCTCGGCGCGGCGGCGTGGCGCAAGTGGCTGCCATCCTTGTCGAGCAGCAAGACCGAACCGAATATCCCCGCCAGTTGGGACTCGACCAGACGCATGAGCCGCTCGAGCACGTCTTCGAGGGGAGCGCTCTTTGCGATCATCTCGAGGATATGCGCCTGCCCGTCGCGAAGGATTTCGGCCTGCTTGCGCGCAGTGATGTCACGGGCAATGCCGACGAGGCCGAAAATGTTGTTCTGAACGTTGCGCAACGGCAGTTTCGTAGACAGGAACCATTTGCCGGTGCCTGACGCATCGACGACGAACTCCTCCTCGTCGACCATCGGTTGTCCGTCGCGCATCAGTTGCTGCTCGATGAGGCGAAATTTCTGCGCAAGATCCGGCGCGTGAAGGTCGAAGTCGCTCAGACCGATCATGTCGCTCGTGCTGTCTCGACCGCTGTCGGACGCAATGGCTCGGTTGGCGACGACGAAGCGGCTTTCGGTGTCCTTCACCCACATGTAGTCAGGCACCAGGTCGATGAGCGTCTGCAAGGAGATACGCTCGTCGACGACCAAGCGGTTGGCGCTGAGCTCGCTGATGTCCTCATGCGTGGCCACCCAGCCGCCGTCAGGCATCGGCTGATGGCAGACCTGAATTGTCCGGCCATCGGCGAGCTCGGCTGTCCAGTTCCCCGAAGCCGTGCCCGAATTGACTGCCCGGGCCAACGCCAGATAAGCGTCCGCATTCATTGCCGAGGTTCCGACAGCGACGCGCCGCTCGACGATTTCGCGCAGCGCCGCACCCGGCTGCAATTGCTCCGGGGCAAGGCGATAGATTTCCGTGTAGCGTCGATTGCACAGGATCAGCCGTTCATCGGCGTCAAAGAAACAGATGCCTTGCGAGATGTTCTCTATCGCGGTCTGGAACCGCAGTGCCTGGTCCTGAAGTGCCGCAATCGTGGCGCGAAGCTCGCGCTCGAGGGCCTCATATGAGGCAGTCGCCAGTTGTGCCAGCGTCGTTAAATTTGCGGATTCGGGCGCGTCGGCGGTTTGCCTGGATGACTTCGTGGCCAAACACAATTCCTCCCGCTGATGCTTGAGGCAAGCAAAGGAGGCTCGCCTTCAACCCAAAAGCGACTGCATATTGGTCCGGATATACTAATGGCAGGTGAACCTGGCTCAACGCCGACGCGACCGGCACGGCAACGGAAACCGTGGCCGGTCGCGGTTGCCGTAAGCCCTGAGGCTTAGTCCAAATGCGCGGCAGGCGTCCCACCGGCGGGCGGCGCAGCCTTTGGCTTGCGCAGCAGGAAAACAAACGGGACAGCAAGCAGCGTCATCATCATCAGCAGCTTGAAGTCATTGACGTAGGAGATCATCATCGCCTGGACATTGACCATGCGATCCATCAGCGACAGCGCCGTCGGATCGCCGCCCGCCGCTGCCGGCGATGCCGCCCAGAGGTTGGGATTGAACGGATTGATGTAGGCCGAAAGCTCGGCATGGTTGATCTGCGTGTTGCGTACCAGCAGAACCGTCACCACCGATACGCCGATCGACGAGCCAAGATTGCGCACCAGGCTGAACAGCGCCGTTGCATCGGTGCGGAAACGTGCGTCGAGCGTGGCGAAAGCCACGGTGGACAGCGGCACGAACACCATTCCCATTCCAAGGCCCTGGATGACGCCGGAACTGAGGATAAGCCAGTTGTCCATCTGCGGCGAAAAGCTCGACATCGTGTAGAGCGATTGCGCGGTCAGCAGGAAGCCGATGACGACGAGGATCCTGGCATCGATCCTGTGCATGATCCGCCCGACGAACAGCATCGCGATCATCGTGCCGACACCGCGCGGCCCCAAGACGATGCCGATGGTGAGGGTCGGATAACCGAAGATGGTCGACAGCATTGGCGGCAGCAGCGACATGCTCGCCAGGATGAGCACGCCCATGACAAAGATGAACGCGAGCCCGGTGACGAAATTGCGATCGAGGAAGATCTTCGGGTCGATAAAGGGGTGCTCCGCCGTCAACGTGTGGATGGTGAATACCCAGAAACCGGTGATGGAAAGACCAAGCTCGATCCATATCTCGATCGAGGAAAACCAGTCGACCTCGCCGCCGCGATCGAGCATCAGCTGCAGCGCGCCGACACCGAGCGAGAGCATGGTGAAGCCGAAGAAATCGAAGCTGCGCACCCGCCGGGCGACGCTGGGAAGATATGCCGCCATGCCAAGGAAGGCGATGATGCCGACCGGCAGGTTGATGAAGAACACCCAGCGCCAGTTGAAATTCTCGGTCAGCCAGCCACCCAGCGTCGGGCCAAGGATCGGTCCCAGCATGATGCCGGCGCCCCAGATGGCCATGGCCTGGCCGTGGCGTTCCCTGGGGTTGATGTCGAGCAGGAAGGTCTGCGACAGCGGCACGATGGCCGCACCGAACACGCCTTGCATGAGCCGGAACAAAACGATGGTCTCAAGGCTCCAGGCGATGCCGCACAGCATTGAAAAGACGGTGAAACCGACCACGGCCGTCAGGAACAGCTCCTTGCGACCGAAGCGGTCGGCCAGCCAACCGGTCACCGGCGTCATGATCGCCGCGGCAACGATGTAGGAGGTCAACACCCAGTTGATGTTGTCGGGGGAGGCGCCGAGATCGCCGGTCATGGTCGGCAGCGCAACGTTGGCGATCGTCGTGTCGAGCGCCTGCATGATCGTCGCAAGCATGAGCGCAACTGTGATCAGGCCGCGGTGCGGTACTTCGCGAAAGGGTTCTGGGCTGCTCATGACGTAAAACTTCCAGCAGGTAACAAAAACGTGTACATTAGGTTTCCGGACGGCGAGGCCCCGCTGTAGAGAGACCCTCATCGCGGTGGGACGCGAGCATCGATGTGGGGGTTACATCGACTGAGCGTCTCGACAAAGCGGGCGCCTGCCGCCCGGAAACCTGAGGACCGAAGATCCTGCGCGACGTTGTCTGCTGAGGCAGGCTACAGCGCAGCCCGTCTACGCATTCAACTTTTCCTGCGCCTCCCTCGGACCAATCCTGCATCCATCTCGCTGTTTGCTATATGCGGCCGCTACCAGGCCTCTTTACCTGGCCTCTTACCTGGCCTCGCCTGCCGTGGCGCGGCGGAAAATGCTCGGCAGCCCGCGGGAAACGCCGGTGTCCACCGTGACGGTCGCGCTCATGCCGGTGCGCAGCGCCGCCTTGGCGTCGGCATCGGTCAATTCCAGGCGGACCGGAATGCGCTGCGTGACCTTGACCCAGTTGCCGGTAGCGTTCTGCGCGGGCAGCAGCGAGAACTCGGCGCCGGTGCCGGCGCCGATCGCCTTGACGGTGGCTTCGAACGTCTTGCCCGGATAAGTATCGACCATGATCTCGGCCTTCTGGCCGGGTTTCATGTTGGTGAGCTGGGTTTCCTTGAAATTGGCGTCGACCCAGGTGTCGCCGGTCTCGACCAGCGAAAACAGCGGCGTGCCCGAACCGACATACTGGCCGACCTTGAACGAAGCGGCCTGGCTGATGATGCCGTCGGCTGGTGCCTTGACCGTGGTCTGGACCAGATCGTAGGCCGCCTTGTCGCGTGCGGCGAGCGCCGCCATTACCGTTGGATGCTTGTCGGTCTCGATGTCGGGATTGCCGCCAAGTGCCGCCTTGGCGCTGACGATCCCTTGCTGGGCCACGGCCAGCTGCTGCTTCGCCTTGTCGAGGTCGTTCTTGGCTTCGTCCAGAGACGACTTGGCGTTGATGCCCTTGCGGGCAAGGTCGGCGGCGCGGTCATATTGCGACTGCGCGTACTGGACCTGGCTTTCGTCGGACTTCTCCTGCGCCAGCGCCTGGCTGTAGGCCGCACGCAGCTGCTCGACATTGAGCCGTGCGCCGGCCACCGCCGCGTCGGCCTGGGCCAATGCGATCCGGTAGGGCTCGGGATCGATAGCGAACAACACGTCGCCCTGGTTGACAGACTGGTTGTCGAAAATGTCGACCTGAACGATGCGGCCCGCCGTATCGGCGGCTATCGACACCTTGGCCTGCTGCAGATTGGCGTTCTCGGTCTCCTGATAGCGGCCGCCGGTCACCCAGACATAGCTGCCGCCGGCGATCAACGCAGCGGGCAGCACAAACATCAAAAGGAAGCGGCCGGCACGGCGCTTCTGCTTCGGCGCCACCGGCGCCGGAGCTATCTGCGGAGCGACCGTTACCGGAGCTGCCGCCGGCTTCGCGGGAGCTTCCAGCTCCAGCTTGGCCGCATTCTCATCTAGTTTGGCTACCGCGTTCATGCTGCTGCGCCTTCCGTATTCTTCACTTTTTCCGAGGGCGGCGCCTCACCATCTGCAAGATTCTGCACCATTGTCTCCAGCGCCCTGACCAGGACGCGGCGATCTTCCGGCGAAACGCCAACGAGCGATTCCTCATAGACCTCGCCGGCAAGGCTCTTGACGTGGGTGTAGGCCGCGTTTGCCTTGGCGGTCGGGAAAATCATGCGCACTCGCCTGTCGGTTGCGTCGGGACGACGCTCTATCCAGCCGCCCTCCTCCATGCGATCGACAAGACGCGAGACGCTGATCGGCTCGATTTCGAGAAGCTCGGCAAGCCGCGCCTGCGCGACACCCGCCTCCTTGGCGACGCGGACCAGAAGCCGCCACTGCGCCGAAGAAAGGCCGAAACCACTGGCGCGCGCTTCGAAGCGCTTGCGCATCAGGCGCTGCACGTCGTGGATCAAAAAGCCCAATCTGTCGATGCCGTCGGAAACCATGAGCGACATATATAATAAGCGTGCTTATAATTCAAGGAGCCGGATTGTGCCAGAAGCCGGCGAGTGTGCATGGCAGTCGGTGCAGGGCGATCGTGGTTAGCAATTTATTACGCCGGGCGCTTGTGACGCGAAGCGATGCGGTTCTCGAGCGGCGCCCCGGATGAGCTGAGCCTGGATGCAGCACTTGTGACGGCGCCCTCGGGCGAACGCTTCTTCAGCATATCGGCGTGCTACATCGGCCCCCTCGACGAAGGCCAGCAAATCATTCAACCTCTGAGAGAGTATGGCACGCCAGTTGAGCGCCGGATTGCTCCTGTCCCCTATCTTCAAATCCAATCGGCCGGGGACAGCCTCTTTCCGCGCGGGCGGCGCTACTACTGGAAGGCGCAGTTCATGCGCGAAATCACAGATCAGGCGATCGATACCATGCTTGCGGCTTACATGACTGCACCCAGCGAATCGCTTCTGGTCCTGCAGCAGGTTGGCGGCGCCATCTCGCGAGTACCGATGGACGGAACGCCCTACGCCAATCGGGATGCGCTTTACGATTGCTTCCCGATATCGATCTGGGACTACCCGTCTGACGACGAAACGCACATCCGATGGGCGCGCGACCTGTGGGATGCAATGAGACCGTTCTCGACCGGCGGCGTCTATGCGAATAATCTCGGCGAAGAAGGCACTGATCGGGTTCTGGCGGCTTACGGCGAGAATTATCCGAGGTTGGCCGCACTAAAGAACAAGTATGATCCCACCAATTTCTTTCGCTTGAACCAAAACATTAAGCCTGCGACCTGAGCGACCGCCCCAGGCCGATGCTCGAAATTCTGCGGCGCTGCTACAGCTCCAAATTCCAGTTCTGGCCGACCAGATCCTTGCCGAAGGAATGGTGGCGCTCCTCGTTGGTCAATTTAAAGCCCGCAGCCTCATAGATGTGGCGGGCGGCGGCGAGTACGTCGTTGGTCCACAGCGTCAGTGTCCTGTAACCCGTGGCGCGGCAGAAGCCGATACATTCCTCGACCAGCCGCTTGCCGATGCCGAGGCCGCGCGCCGACGGCTCGACATAGAGCAGGCGCAACTTCGCCACCGCGTCCGACTGGCGCACGACGAAGACCGAGCCGACGACCTCCCCTTCCCGCTCGGCGATCCAGCTGCGTTCCCATTTCGGATCGAAGAATTTGACGAAGGCACCGAGGATTTCGGCGACCAGCGCTTCATAGGTTTCGTCCCAGCCATATTCCTGCGCGTAGAGCAGGCCCTGGCGATGAATGATCCAGCCGATGTCGCCGACTTGCAGAGGCCGCAGCATATAGGGAATTTTGGGCTCGGCGCTTCCGCCCAGCAAACGCTGCACCGTCTGCATGGCCTTGACCAGCCTGTCCTGTTCGGCAACCGAAAGCCGTTCGAGCAAAGCCGCGACCTGGTCGTGCGAACCCTGGTTCAGCGGCGCGAAGGCCTGCCGCCCGGCCTTGGTCAGCGCGATCGACGAGCGCCGTGCATCCGCCTCGATCGTGGCGCGCTCGACCAGGTCACGCTCCTCGAACTTCTTCAGCAGCCGGCTGAGATAACCGGCATCGAGGCCGAGATCGCGCGCAAGGTCGGTGGCGGTCAGGCCATCGCGATGCGCCAGCTCATAGAGCACCCGCGCCTCGGTCAGCGAGAAGGTGCTTTTCAGCAGCCCTTCGTCGAGCAGCCCGATCTGGCGGGTGTAGAAGCGGTTGAAGGCCCGCACCGCGTCGATCCGCTCCTTGCCTGGGTGATGATGAATGGTCATGGCATCCTCCTCCCGGCAAGATCAGCGATTTAGTTGACTTGGTCAAGTATCCGTTTGAAGCAATTGTCCTGATTATGCCCAGCGGGCGCCTTGACTCGCGCGAGTTGCCAGCCTATTTCAGCGCCACGTTAGCACTCCCCCAAGATGAGTGCTAACCACATGTCCGGCGCCGCCGGACGGAGGAACTGTTCTCACCATTCTCATCGAGGAATAAAAAATGGCAAAGTCGAAGTTCCGCCCGCTTCATGACCGCGTGGTCGTTCGTCGGGTCGAATCCGAATCCAAGACCGCGGGCGGGATCATCATCCCCGATACGGCTAAGGAAAAGCCGCAGGAAGGCGAGATCATCGCCGTCGGTTCCGGCGCCCGCGACGAAGCCGGCAAGCTCGTCCCGCTGGACGTCAAGGCCGGCGACCGCATCCTGTTCGGCAAGTGGTCGGGCACCGAAGTCAAGCTCAATGGCGAAGACCTTCTGATCATGAAGGAATCCGACATCATGGGCATCATCGGCTGAATATCGGCCTCACCCTCATTTAAATCTTCGGGCTCAATCCAAGCCCCTGCCAGGAGCTAAAAATGGCTGCCAAAGACGTAAAATTCTCCCGCGACGCTCGTGAGCGCATGCTGCGCGGCGTCAACATCCTCGCCGACGCGGTGAAGGTCACGCTCGGCCCCAAGGGCCGCAACGTCGTCATCGACAAGTCGTTCGGCGCACCGCGCATCACCAAGGACGGCGTCACCGTCGCCAAGGAAATCGAGCTTGAGGACAAGTTCGAAAACATGGGCGCGCAGATGGTCCGCGAAGTTGCTTCGAAGACCAACGACATCGCCGGCGACGGCACCACCACCGCGACCGTTCTGGCACAGTCGATCGTCCAGGAAGGCCACAAGTCGGTTGCCGCCGGCATGAACCCGATGGACCTCAAGCGCGGCATCGACCTCGCCGTCGCCGACGTCGTCGCGACGCTGATCAAGAACGCCAAGAAGATCAAGACCTCGGAAGAGGTTGCCCAGGTCGGCACCATCGCCGGCAATGGCGACGTGTCGGTCGGCTCGATGATCGCGGAAGCGATGCAGAAGGTCGGCAATGAGGGCGTCATCACCGTCGAGGAAGCAAAGACCGCCGAGACCGAGCTTGAAGTCGTTGAAGGCATGCAGTTCGACCGCGGCTATCTCTCGCCCTACTTCGTCACCAACGCCGAGAAGATGGTTGCGGATCTGGAAGACGCCTACATTCTTCTCCACGAGAAGAAGCTCTCCAATCTGCAGGCCATGCTGCCGATCCTCGAGGCCGTCGTGCAGACCTCGAAGCCGCTGGTCATCATCTCGGAAGATGTCGAAGGCGAGGCCCTGGCCACGCTGGTCGTCAACAAGCTGCGCGGTGGCCTGAAAATCGCCGCCGTCAAGGCGCCGGGCTTTGGTGATCGCCGCAAGGCCATGCTGGAAGACATCGCCATCCTCACCGGTGGCCAGGTCATTTCCGAAGACCTCGGCATCAAGCTCGAGAATGTCGGCCTGAACATGCTCGGCCGCGCCAAGAAGGTGTCGATCTCCAAGGAGAACACCACCATCGTCGACGGCGCCGGCAAGAAGGCCGAAATCCAGGGCCGCGTCGCCCAGATCAAGCAGCAGATCGAGGAGACCACCTCGGACTACGACAAGGAGAAGCTGCAGGAACGTCTCGCCAAGCTGGCGGGCGGCGTTGCCGTCATCCGCGTCGGCGGTGCGACCGAAGTGGAAGTCAAGGAAAAGAAGGACCGCGTCGATGACGCCCTCAACGCGACCCGCGCGGCCGTCGAAGAAGGCATCGTTCCCGGCGGCGGCGTCGCACTGCTGCGCGCTTCGCTGAGCATCAAGGCAACCGGCGCCAACTCCGACCAGGCCGCCGGCATCAACATCGTGCGCCGCGCGCTGCAGGCTCCGGCCCGCCAGATCGCGGCCAACGCCGGTGCGGAAGCATCGATCGTTGCCGGCAAGATCCTTGAGAACAAGGGGGCAACCTTCGGCTACAACGCCCAGACCGGCGAATATGGCGACATGATCGCCATGGGTATCGTCGATCCGGTCAAGGTTGTGCGCACGGCTCTGCAGGACGCGGCCTCGGTCGCCGGCCTGCTGGTCACCACCGAAGCCATGATCGCGGAGGCTCCGAAGAAGGAGTCGGCTGGCGGCGGCATGCCTGGCGGCATGGGCGGCGGCGGCATGGGCGGCATGGGTGGCATGGATTTCTAATCCAGCCAATCTCGCAAGCTTTCGGAAAGGGCGGCAGCGATGCCGCCCTTTTTGTTTGCTTCATAGCGGGCTGCCCCGGCTCAAGCGGCGATATCAATGCACCGCGGCAGTGGCACTCTTGGCCGGCAAAGCGCCCTCAATCAGCGCCGCGACCTCATCGGCTACCGCCAGCACCGGGGCGCGGTCGTGGGTGGCGCGTGCGATCACCATCAGCCCTTCCAGCGATGATTCGACCAGCAGCGCCAGCGCGTGCGCGCGTCGCTCGGGCACCCCTGCCCTGACGAAGGCCGCCCTGAGCAAGCCTATCCATTGCTCGAAGGCGGACCGGCACAATTCGGCCAGTTCCGGCATGTCGATCGGCGAGTCCAAGACCACGGGCGCGATCGGGCAACCGAGCGTGAACCGATTGTCTTCCAGCATGCGCGCGACCGACTGGTAGATGTGGTGGACGGCCACCGCCGGGTCCTTTTCGGCCGCAAGGGCCTCGCCCAGCCTTTTCGAGACGTCCTCGACGCTGTCGCGCGTCACCTCGATGACCAGCTGGTCCTTGCCGCCCGGAAAATGAAAATAGAGCGAGCCTCTCGGCGCGCCTGAGGCGCTCAATATGTCGTTGAGCGAAGTGCCGTGATAGCCGCGCTGCCGAAGCAGGCGCCCCGTGGTCTCGAGTATGCGGGTACGGGTGTCGTTCGCCATGTCAACCTCTGTCAGGAGTGAGCATTATAGGCCTTGCCTCGAATATGACAATCGGTCTATATAATATGTAGATCAGTCTACATATGCGAGAGGCAAATGCGCAGTTATCGTCTTGAAGAAACCTGCGGGACCAAGTGCCTGGTGATGCGCGACGAGGCGCAGCCGACGCCGAAGCCGCACGAGATCGTCGTGCGTGTCCGCGCCGCTTCGCTCAACCGCCGCGATACGATGATCCTCAACGGCACCTACCCGCTGGCGCCGCGCCAAGGCGTTATCCCACTGAGCGACGGCGCCGGCGAAGTCGTTGCCGTCGGCGAGGCCGTCACCCGCTTTGCCGTCGGCGACCGCGTCACCGGCAGTTATTTTGCGCGCTGGATCGATGGCCGCATCAATGCCGGTCTGATCGACCAGCTCGGCTGCACGCTGGACGGGATGCTGGCCGAATACGCCGTGCTCGACGAGCAATGGGCGGTGCGGCTTCCCGATCATCTCGACTGGCATCAAGCGGCGACACTAACCTGCGCCGGCCTGACCGCCTGGAATGCCGTGACGGCGGCCGAAATGCCGAAGCCCGGCCAATGGGTTCTTGTCATCGGTTCAGGTGGCGTCGCGCTATTTGCGCTGCAATTCGCCAAGCTGCTCGGCTGCCGTGTCGTGGCAGTCAGCTCGCGCAACGAGAAGCTGGACCGGCTGCGGGCGCTGGGCGCCGACCTCGTCGTCTCGACCGCCGACATGCCGGAATGGGGTGCTGCGGTGCGCGAGCAGACCGGCGGCATCGACCTCGTCGTCGAGACCGGCGGCCCGCCGACCTTCGCGCAATCGATGATCGCCTGCGCGCTTTACGGGCGCATCGTGCTTCTCACCATACAGGATGCGAAAGGCGGGACGGTGCAGATCCCCGGCCCGGTCTACCAGCGCAGCCTCGCCACCATCAGCCGCCTGTTCGTCGGCAATCGCACCAACCTCGAAGCCATGCTGCGCGCCATCTCGGTGCATCGGCTTAAGCCTGTCATCGACAAGGTGTTCGCCTTCGACGAGGCCAACGACGCCTACCGCTATTTCCAGCAAGGCGACGTCTTCGGGAAAGTGGTCGTCAACGGCGCCTGACTGGTCCGCCCCAAAATCTGATCGACCCTCAAATCAAAGGAGAGACACAATGACCATTCGTGAAGCAGAGGCCCAATGGCAGGGATCGTTGAAGGAAGGTTCGGGCCGGCTGAAGCTCGGCAGCGGCGTCTTCGAAGGCGCCTACTCGTTCCCGTCGCGTTTCGAGAACGGTCCCGGCACCAACCCCGAGGAATTGATTGCGGCGGCGCATGCCGGCTGCTTCTCGATGGCGCTGAGCACCGTCCTCGGCCGCGAAGGTTACACTCCCGCACGCATCCACACGATCGCCAAAGCGCATCTCGGCGCCACCGCGGCCGGACCGACGCTGACCCGCATCGAGCTGGAGACCGAGGCAAGCGTCGCCGGGTTGGCGGCGGGGGAGTTCGAGCGGCTGGCGCAGACGGCCAAGGAGAGCTGCCTCGTGTCGCGGGCGCTGGCCGGCGTCGCAGTGATCACGCTCAAGGCCCGCCTCATCGAAACCGCTACCGATCACTGAAGGGAAGGAATATCCAATGACACAGGAACTCGTCATCGACATCGCCGCCGCCAAACGCTCCGCCGAAACGGCCGAGATCATGCGGCGCTACAACGACGTCTTCCAGCGCCACGACCCGTCGGCGCTCGACGATCTGGTGGCGGAAGATTGCGTGATCGAGAACACCACGCCGGCCCCGGACGGCGCCCGCCGCATCGGCAAGGGCGCCTGCGTCGAACTGTGGTCGGCGATCGCAACCGGACCCGGCACGCGCTTCGACATTGAAGAAACTTTCGTCGCCGGTGATCGGGCGACGATCCGCTGGCGCTACTGGATGGCCGACGGCAATTCGCTGCGCGGCGTCAACCTGATGCGCGTGGCGGACGGGCAGATTGTCGAGGCCATGGGCTATGTGAAGGGATAGATTTGCGCTGCCCGCGACCTTCCTGTCTACCGGTCCGCCAGCGCCAGTTTGGCGCCGAGCATGACAAAGGCTCCGGCGAAGGTACGGCGCATCCAGGTCAGCACCTTTGGCCGCGACACGACATGGCTGCGGATTGACGCCGCGAAAACGCCGTAGCCGACAAAGACCACGAAGGTGAGCAGCATGAAGATGCTGCTGAGTTCCAGCATCTTCGACAGCGCATGCGGTTCGGTGGTGCTGACGAATTGCGGCAGGAAGGCAAAGAAGAAGATCGACAGTTTTGGGTTGAGGATGTTGATGAGGATGCCCGAAGTGATCACTTTGCCGGCCGAGCGCGGCGCAACATTTTCTTCGACGCTCAGGCCACCCTTCTCCTTCAGCGTGTTCCAGGCCATGTAGAGCAGGTAGGCGACGCCGAGATATTTCAGCGTCTCGAAGGCGACGGCACTGGTGTGCAGCAGCGCCGCGAGGCCGGTGATGGCGGCCGCCATGTGCGGAATGATGCCGAGCGTGCAGCCGAAAGCGGCAATGATGCTGGCGCGCGCACCACGCGAGAGCCCGGCGCTCAGCGTATAGAGAACGCCGGTACCGGGCGAAGCCACGACAATCAGCGACGTCAATAGAAATTCGATGCTCACGGATGGTCTCCCGGTGCTGGCCCTGCCGCCGGCAGCGTAATCAGCGAAACGTGCGGGCACAAGCCAACCTGAGAGCCTATGCGCATTCAGATCATGCTGTTGGCGTGCAGCTTGCTATCGGCAATAGGCTGCCGAACTTCCCAGTGTTCGACCAGCTTGCTGTCCTTCAGCCTGAAAATGTCGACAATGGCCAGGCCCTCCTCCTCCGGTTCGCGTTTTGCGTGCATGTGCACAATGACGAAATCCCCCTCTGCAAAAATCCGCTTCACCTCTCCCCTTACGAGGGGAAATGACTGTTTGAGCTGCTGCAGATAGGCTTTGAAGCCGTCCGCACCATCCGCAATGTTCGGATTGTGTTGGATGTAGCGTTCGCCAAAATGCATCGAAGCAGCTTCGATGTTGCCCTGGTTTACCGCTTTGTCGATGAAGTCCAGGACGATCGTCTTGTTGGTCTCGAGCGAATTATGGATCTTGGCTGGAACTGGATTTGATGGTTCGTCACGCATGTTTTTGCTCCTTCAGGTGCCTGCTTCTGCCCGGTGTGGACGGGAGCGTCCGCAGGCCGATATTGCCAACATGATCAGCCACGCTTGTGAGACGGTCGATACGCTATTCGCCTAGATTCTTATCCAATCGTCTAATATCGTCAATCTGGTTATCGGCGGAGGATGGTTCTCATGGATGCCTTGTCCGAAGTTCTTGCTTCGCTGAGATTTGGCAGCGCCATGATCGGCAGCGCGACCCTGCATCGGCCCTGGGGTATTTCGGTGGATCCGACAAGGAATGCCGCCATCCACGTCATCCAGAACGGCGAATGCTGGCTGCGGTTAGCCGGTGAAAGGGAGCCGATCCGCTTAGGCGAGGGAGATGTCATCCTTGTCGCGAGCGGTATCGGGCATACCCTTTGCAATCCGGCGGATGCACCGACGGCATCGATATCCGCCGTCCTTTCCGCGAATCGGAGCGGAGCGGAACCGAAAAGCGAAAGCGGCGCGACAACTCTTCTTTGTGCGAGATATTCACTCGACGGCGTCGGGCCATACCCGATGGTTTCGCTGCTTCCTCCGCTGATCCATTTGACCCGAAATCAGATTGGCACCAGCGAGCCGCTGCGGCTTGCCCTGGAACTTCTGCAGGTCGAAGCGAAAGGCGATCTCGGCGGCCACGACATTGTCGCCCCACGCCTTCTCGACAGCACGTTGATCTTCTTGTTGCGTGCCTGGATCGAACATCAGCCACTCGGAACAGGGGGATGGTTTGGCGCCTTGCGCGACAAAGGCATTGCGCAGGCTTTGCGCATGATCCACGAGCAGCCGGGCAATCCCTGGACTATCGCTTCCCTTGCCAGCGGCGCGGCACAGTCTCGAGCCACCTTCGCGCGTCGCTTCGCTCAACTGGTAGGACAGCCGCCGCTATCCTATGTGACCCGGTGGCGGATGAACCTTGCCGCCAGGGCGCTGCGGGAAACGAACCAGAACATCGGCGAGATCGGGCGCGCCGTCGGATATGAATCGGTGCCGTCGTTCTCGCAGGCATTCAAACGATTGACCGGACGATCGCCCGGCCTCTACCGCAGCGACTTTCGCGCATCTGATTGACGAAATTCAAACTGGGACGCCAGCCCGAGGGCCGTCATTCAAGCGTCGGCAGACCGTGAGCCCGACGCGCGATCAGGCAGTCGTCATCGCCCGGCATGCAGGCGCGGCAGACGTCGGGGCGGATGTCGTAGATGCCGCAGGCCGTTGACTTGCCGACCTCGCCGCACAGTGCCGAACAGCGCGCGCCGTCGCAGCGCATACAGGCTTCGTCGGCAGCCACGTATTTTTGCGGGATAAGGTCGAGCTGCGCGTCATCCTCGGTGGAGAAGCGCGGCCATCTGGACGAGTAGGCGCAGCAGGCGCCACAGGTCTGGCAATCGAAGGCAACCGGACCGGCGCCCTCTCGTGGCGACGAAAACTCCTCTGCGACCGCCAGGGCAAGCAGCCTTGGCGCAGATTTCCGGCCGGCATTTTGCTGCAAGGACGCTATTTCTTCTTGGGCTTGCGCGGCGGTGCTTCCGCCGGCGACCTGAACAGATCGGTGCCCGCCTCGGCGGCTTCGCCGGTTTTTGGCGCGGCCGCCGGCTTGGCCGGCTTCACGGCGGCAGCAGGCGCTGCCGGCTGGCCCTTGGCGGAAAACTTGATTGCCATATCAATCCTCGTCAGAGAAACGCGATGATGGCGCATTCGGATTGCGAAGGCGGCCGATGAGCGCCGAAACGGCCGTGATGTTCATTTCTTCGGGCGACCAGTTCCTGGCTTCCTCGATGTGCCGGGGCGCCAGTTCGCGATGCGTGCTGCCGCTGTAGGCAGCATCCGGATAGGTCACGCGCTCGTGCGTCTTGGCGTTTTCCCGGACATATTCGATCAGATAATTGGGGCATTCGGCGCGGCCGCGCACGCCGAGCCGCACCTGAGCATCGCCGTGGACACGCCGGCAGCGCTCAAGCTTTTCGAGCACGCGCCGGACATATTCGACCGGCTTGTCTAGTTCACCCACGACATCGGCGATGGTCGAATCGGCGGCGATCGCCTTTTGAGGCACGCGTTTGGTGGCCATCAGCGTTTGCCTGCGCGTTTTGGCGAGGCTGCGAGCGCAACCGCCGCCGCCATGTCGTCGGCTTCCTTCTCCAGGCGCAATTCGCGCAGCCGCGCGGTCTTGGCTTCGCGGGCCTGGCTGACGGCATCCCGTTCGGAATTGATGCGGTCGAGCGACATCGACTGGGTCCGCGTCTTGCTGAAAATGGATTCGGCCTGGTCGCGGGGTTTTTTTGAAGTTGCGGTCAAGGTCTTTCTCCCGGTTCGGAGCACGCCGCCGAAAAGTGGCGAGACTGGTCTTTCGGCCAGGATCCCGCACAAAGCAATACGGCAGCCGGTTTCAAATTGCTGGAACGTCCTTAGAGACCGTTTGGAAATTCTACTCTGACGGCCATCTGATGGGGTTTTCTGCGCTTCCGGTGCTCACGGACCCAAATGTCCGCTGCGCTCCGGTTCTCGAAACCACCACCATATGACTCGCCGGAGCGAATTTCGAAACAGCCTCTTAGCACGTCCGGGCCGTCGAGCAGCGCTCTTTCGGCGGTCGAAGCGCAAAAATGAAAAAGGCCAGGCACCGCCTGACCTCCCATGAGAACGCCTGCGCATCCCGAGAGACGCGCAAGGGAACGTTCTTCTCATGCGCATGAGCGGGGACTTAACCTCCCCGCCACCATGCGCTGGAATTTGCCATTCACCGGTGCCAGTACATCCGTGGTCACCGGTGAGGCTTAATTCCGTTTTAGGCCGCCTTCAACTGGTCGGCGGACATCTTGCCCGACTTGTTGTCGCGGACCATCTCGTAGCCAAGCTTCTGGCCCTCGACGATGTCGCGCATTCCGGCGCGCTCGACGGCTGAGATGTGGACGAAAACGTCGGCAGAACCGTCGTCAGGCTGAATAAAACCAAAACCCTTGGTGGCGTTGAACCATTTAACTGTGCCTGTGCTCATAACGAACCCTTTCCATGGCAAATATTCGTTCGTCGTCATGCGGATGCACAACAACGTTTGTCTCGATTTTGATGGGGGAAGTTCGCCAAAGGCGCGCCTAGGCACGCGGATAACAAAAGTCGGTCAAACAAATATCGACAAAATTCTTATAGACTTCTTTGCGCGTTGTGTCAATTTTTTGATTTGCGACACTCGCGGAGACGCGCGGCGGCGGCCCGCGCCAGCACATCGGACGGCGAAAGCCGGGCTATTGCCCGCCGAAAAGCCAATCAGCCGGGAACCATTTTGGCGCCGGGGCATTTTTTTCGGTGTCGAAAGCCGTTCTCGAAAGAGCAATCTTGAGAAAAGGCGGACGACAAACAGGACGCCCCCCGCGCAGATAAAAGGCACGAGGGGCGTTCCTGTCTGATGCGAGCATTCGCGCCGCTGCTGCCCCTCACAGCATGGCCCGGCTGAGCCCGCCATCCACCGGCAAAGCCACGCCGGTGATATAGGCAGCGTCGTCGCTGGCCAGGAATGCGGCAACCGCGCCGAATTCCGCGGGGGCTCCATAGCGCTTTGCCGGGATTTCGGCCTGACTCTCGGCGGCGATCACAGCAGCGTCCACACCCCTGTCGGCGGCGTCCATCGCGTCGAACTGTTTCGTCCGGTCCGTCGCAAAACGGCCAGGCAGCAACAGGTTCACGGTGACGCCGTCCGCCGCCCCTTCGCCGGCCAGGGTCTTGGCCCAGCCGGCAAGCGACGCGCGCAACGCATTCGAAGCGGTGAGGCCGGGGATCGGCTCGCGGACGGACGTGGAGGAAACGGCGATGATGCGCCCCCAGCGCCGCGCCCGCATGCCTGGCAGGAAAGAAATGGCGATGCGCATCTGGCTCAGCACCATGCTGGTGAACTGCTTCTCCCAGACGCTCGCATCGAAGACGCTGGCCGCGAAGGGCGGCGGGCCGCCGCCATTGAGCAGGACGATGTCGATCCGCTGATGCTCGTCCTCGACGGCACGGATCAGCCGGGAGACGCTGTCGTTATCGGAAAGATCGGCGCTGAAGGTCGAGCAGATGTGGCCGGCGGACTCGATCGCGCGCCGCGCCGCGTCCAGGGTCTCCTTCCCGCGTCCGACCAGGATGATCTCGGCGCCTTTCGCCGCGAGCGCTTCGGCGACGCCGAAACCCAGGCCCTTGCCTCCGCCGAGAACAAGCGCCTTCCGCCTCTCAAGATTTGTACTTATCAAGCCAAGCCTCCCCTGGTTTCGCTGCGCACTCTCGGATCAGGCCCGAGTGTATGTTCTGGGCGTGCATCAGCGTACATGCACAATGGCGTCGGCTTCGACCGGAACATTGGCCGGCAAGCCGGCCATGCCGAGCGAGCAGCGGGCATGCTCGCCACGCTCGCCGAAAACATGGAGCAGAAATTCGGATGCTCCGTTGCCGACCTCCGAATAGGCCGCAAAGCCGGCCGCCGCGTTCACATAGACGGTCAGCTTGGCGAATTTCACGACGCGGTCGAGATTGCCGTCCAGTTCCTTGTCCAGCCAATAGACGATGTTGGCCGCGCAGAGCCGGGCGGCGTTCCGCGCCGCGGGCAGATCGATCTCTGCGCCGACCTGGCCGATCGCAGCGATCTCCTGCCCGATCTCGGGGATCTGACCGGAGACATAGACGATGTCGGCGACCCGAGCCGTCGGCGAGAACGGCAAAGCAGGCCGATCGAGCGACGGCCAGGCGACACCGAACTCCTCAAATCTTCTTCTGTAGGGCAAGGTGGCTGCTCCTGTTTTCATTCGTGCGAGCGGACCTTGAATTCAGATCGGGCTTTCGGATAGCCTGATAGTGCTGACACAGCTATCAGGAATTCTTATGACCGGAGATATCGACGTCCGGCTGCTGCGCGCCTTCGTCACCGTGGCCGATACGGGAACGGTGAGCCGAGCGGCCGATCGGCTTGCCCGCACCCAGGCGGCGGTGAGCATGCAGCTTCAGCGCCTCGAGGGTGCAGTCGGCGCCGAGCTTCTGCGCCGCTCGCCGCGCGGCGTGGCGCTGACCGAGGCCGGCGAGATCCTGCTCGCCTTCGCCCGCAAGGCCATCGCGATCGGTGACGATGCCAGGCGCGAGATAGAAGGCCGCAGGCTGGTCGGCCGTGTCCGGCTGGGCATCGTCGAGGATTTGGCGGTGACGCGGCTGCCGCTGATCATTGCCGAATTCCGCCGCCGGCACCCCTCCGTTGAGATCGAGCTGACATCGGCCAGCAGCAGCGATCTCAGCAAGTCGCTGGGCGAAGGACGATGCGACATCGTCATGGCCGATCCGGCGCGCTTCACAATGGCGCCGCGAGGCAATGTGTCACGACAGCTGGTCTGGGCGGCAAGCCGCATGATCGAGATCGATGACGAGGTCGAGCTTCCGCTGATCATCTTCGAAGGCGCCTGCTCCTGGCAGGACAGAATGCTGGCCTCGCTCGCCGAGGCCGGGATCGGCTGGAAGATCGGCTGCCGCGTGTCGACCTTCGCGACGCTGATCTCGGCGCTGAGGGCCGGGCTCGGCATCGGGCTTCTGCTGCAAGAAGGACTGCCGCCCGACTGCCAAAGCCTCAACGGACGCTTCAACCTGCCGCCGGCGGCGATGGCGGATTTCGGCGTCTATCTCGCGAGGGACCCGTCGCGGCTGGTCGAGGAGTGTGGCGATTTCCTGCGAGCGGGATTCGAAGCGTAGCGAAATATCTGACGCCGCTCACCGTTCCTGGTCGGTCGGGCGGATGACGATCTCGTTGACGTTGACGCGTGCCGGCTGGCACACGGCGTAGAGAATGGCCGCGGCGATGTCCTCGGCGGTCAGCGCCTCCATGGCGGCGAGCCGCTGGTCGAGCCCGGCCTTCGCCGCCGGGTTGGTGACATGGTCGCCGAGTTCGGTGCGCACAAGGCCAGGCTCGATGACGGTGACGCGAACCTTATCGGCATAGACTTCGCGGCGCAGCGATTCGGAAAAGCCGACGACGCCGAACTTGGTTGCGGCATAGCCGCTGGCGCCGGGATTGGCGACGCGTCCGGCGATCGACGAGACATTGACGATGTGACCCTTGGCGGCCCTCAGATGCGGCAGCGCCGCCTTGGTGACGCCCATCAGCGCCAGCAGGTTGAGCTCAATCATGCGGCGCCAGTCGTCGAGTTCGGCATCGGCGGCCGGCGACAGAAGCATGACACCTGCATTGTTAACGAGGATGTCGAGGCGGCCCCATTCGGTGACAACCTTGTCGACCATGGCGGTGACATCGTCGTTGCTGGTGACGTCGGCCTCGATGCGGAGCGCCGTGCCGCCGGCCTTTTCGATACGTGCGGCCAGCGCTTCGAGACGATCGGCGCGGCGTGCGGCAATCGCCACCTTGGCCCCGGCGGCTGCGAGCGCCACAGCCGTTGCCTCGCCGATGCCCGAGGAGGCGCCGGTGACGAGTGCGACCTTGCCGGCCAGTGCGGAAGAAACAGAAGTCATTGTGAAGTCTCCAAGGCCCCTGCCCGATCTTCAGATAGGCCGCGGGCCGCGAAGTGGAAGACCGGCTTTGCTCGGCTCTACTCGTCTGGGCCGGGCTCCGGCCAAGGCTCTTTCGCCGCCTCGGCATACCAGTGCCGCATCGCCGGCATCGAAAGCACGGCGTCGACATAGGCGCGGGTGTCGGGCGCCAGCGTGCCACCATAGGTGTCGAAGCGGGTGACGACCGGCGCGTACATGGCATCGGCCGCGGTGAAATGGCCAAACAGGAACGGGCCGCCTTTGCCGTATTTTTCGCGGCATTCGCGCCATAGCCCTTCGATGCGCGCCCGTTGTGCCTCACCTTCGGCGTCGAGCGGCTTGTGGCCTTTTGGCCGGCGCAAATTCATCGGCCAGCCATAGCGGACCTCGCGAAAGCCGGAATGCATCTCTGTCGCCGCCGAGCGGGCCAGCGCACGGGCGCCGATGTCGGCCGGCCAGAGCTTTTTCCCGGGAAACAGCTCAGCGAGATATTCAAGGATGGCAAGGGTTTCCCAGACGATCCGGACCTCGCCATTCGGCAGCCGATGGTTCAGCACCGGCACCTGGCCGGTCGGCGATATCCTGGCCAGATTGGCCGCGGTCTCGGGCGTGCGCAGGCGCACAAGACCTTCCTCGAACGGGATCTCCAGATACTTCATCGCCAGCCACGGCCGCAGTGACCACGACGAAAAACACTTGTTGCCGATGAAGAGCGTGAATTCAGCCATTGTCCCTCCGGCCCTGTCTATTCGGGCGTTCTGGTGCACCCTATTCTGTCGGCTTCGCGGCCGGAAGCTATCCCAATCGACGGGCAGAACCCGGAACCTAAGCGATCCGCGACCGTTTCTCCAGGCGAACGGTTCAGGAGATGCGAGATGGTGAACAAGGATCAGGTTGCCGGCGTTGCCAAGCAAGCCAAGGGCGCCGTCAAGCAGGCCGCCGGCAAGACCACCGGCGACAGGCGCTCCGAGGCCGAAGGCGATGTCGACAAGGCCACCGGCAAGATGCAGAAAGCCTATGGCGACGTGAAGGACAAGGTGAAGAAGGCGCTCTGATCCTGCCTCGTTGGGGCAGCGAAGAAAGGCGGCGGGTGCCGCCTTTTTCAGGCTCGCTCAACTTCAGAATGTAAGGTTTTTGATGAAGGCGTTGGTGAAAGTGACCTCGCCGTGGTTGCCGGTGGCCTCGCCCAGAACCACTTCCATACTATTGCTGGTCACCCGCGCCAGCGCGAAACCGCCCATGAAGGCCGCCTTCGGCTTGAACAGATCGAGCCCGTCACGGCGATAGATCATCGGCGTCGCGTGCTGGTGGCCGTGAAAAATGCCGATGACATTATAGCCCTTCAGCGCAGCCAGCAGCGCCTGCCTGTCAGCCTCGCTCCACCAATGCGATGGACCCGTGCCGCCATCGTCGAACGTTCTTTTGCCGGCGTTCCATCTTTCGATCGAAAAATCGTCCCAGCCATAATGCTGGAAAAGGATGACAGGGCGCCCATCGCCGGCATAGGTCGCCAGATCCTGCTTCAGCCATGGCAGGCTGCTGGCGGAGACATGGGCAGTATCGCCGGCGAAGCGGTGCGTCTGGACAAGATGCAGGCCGCCCCAATCCCACGAATAACAGTCGCTCGCGACATCGAAGGCAGTGGCCGGCACCGGCGGCTTGAAGAACACACCGGGGCGGTGGTTGACCTCGACGTAGTCGCGCATTTCGCGGCGGTACCAGTCGACATGCGAGCGCGGGCCGTTCTGGTCGAGGTCGTGGTTGCCGAGGCCGACATAGACCGGCATGTGCACGCGGTCGGGGCCGACGCCTTGCTGGTAGCGCTGGCTGAACTGAAGCAGCTGCGTGCCCTCGCTGGGCTGGGTGATCTGGCCGCCGCCATCATCGGTGATGTCGCCGCCAACGACGAGGCCGAGCGGCGTGCCGATTCTGCCTTTTGAGCGCAGGCCGGTGGCGACGCCATCGACTTCAGCCGGCCATTGTCTGTCGCCGATGCCATTGAGTGCGGCGACGTTGCGCAGCAAGGCGTCGTCGGTCTTGCCTTGCTGCTCGCAATGCGGGCTCAACCCGCTGGCCATGCGGCAGGCATGGACGTCGGCAATGAACAGGAAAGTGGCGTCGATCGGCGGGATGCGCTGCCCGGTCTGGCCGAAGGCCGGGCGCGAAACGGCGCCGGCCGCGGCAACGGCCGCTGCCTTCATCAGGAACCTGCGCCTGGAAACAGGCCGGGCGGGAATGCGATGCATCATGCGCTAAAATTCAGCACGACGGGGACCGGCAGTCCAGTTGCTCGTAAAGTATGTCGACACGTTCTCCCAGGTCTGGCATTGCTTTCGGCATTCAACTTGCGCGGGCAAAGGAGGACGCCATGAAAGCTACATCCATCGGCATGACAATGGCGATTCTGGCGGTGACGAGCGCAGCGCATGGCGCCGGGTGCATCGACGCCAAATCGGCCAAGGCCGGCTTCATTCTCGAAAGGCCCGGCATCCACAGCGAATTTCGCCCGGCGGCGGGCGGAATGGTGGCGGTTGCCAACAAATACCAGTCGCAATCGCCGCAGTCGCAGTACCTGTTCGGCGGGCTGATCGAGGTGTTTCGCGACAGCAGCACGGGGCAGCTGGCGATGATCCCGTTTTCCGATCTCAGGAAGGTGTTCCCGCTGAAGGCGGGTGCCAAGAGCAAGATCGTGTTTGCCCGTCTTGCACCGAACAAGCCGCCGAAGGGCACCGAGACGCTGGAGATCAACGTCAAGGGCAAGGAGACGTTCAGCCTGGGTGACTGCAAATACTCCGTACTCGCGGTCAAGCAGACGATCAGGAGCGAGGCCGGCGAGACGCGGGACGAGTTCACCGCGCTTTACGCACCCGACCTGCAGGCAGTTGTGGCCAGGCGCTATGACGAGGGCACTAGCGCCGAAAGCGTGGTCGGCTACGAGCTGATCAAGCCGCTGCCGAATTAAGAGCTCGGCCTCCCGCCTCGGTCGCGATATCAGCGACTGCGGCCTCTGTCCTGCCAGCGTTAAAGCGCCCTGTGCAGTATCCTGCGACGTCGCCTCGTGACTCCCTGTTCCAATGCCATCAGGCAATCGCGCAGCACGCTTGCGTCCTGCGCGGTCTTGGCCATCGACATGGCGCCGGAATAGCTGGCGACAGCCAACGCTGCGAAGCGCTGCGGATCGATGCCCTGCTCCCGGCCCGCCTGCTGGTCGGCCCTGGCCTTGTCGGCGATCGCCTGACGCCAGGTAGAAAAAATGCCGGCAAGGGCAATGCGGAAGTCCGGATCGGCAAGCGACAGTTCATGCGCCAGGTTGTTGAGCGGGCAGCCGCGCACGAATCCCTGCTGCTCCAGCTCCGCCGCGACGGCCGCGAACACGGAGCGCACGCCCTCGCGCGCTGAGGGAGCCATCCGCACCGGCGCGATCCATGTCTCTTCTACGGCGGCGGCGACCCGCTCCTCGATCACTGCGAGCGCCAGCGCCTTCTTGGTCGCGAAATGGTGGTGCAGCGCGCCGCCGGTGACGCCCGCCGTCGCCATCAGGTCGCCCATGCTGGACGCATGATAGCCGCGTGCCTGAAACGCCTCCTCGGCGACATCGAGCACCTTTTTGCGCATGCCTTCGGGGTCGTTGGTGCGTTTTTGAGCCCGCGACCTTGGGCGAGCGGATATCTCTGCTGACATCTTCACACGATAGCAGATTGACAAAACAGGACAACCGGTCTGTTTTGTAAAACAGGATGACTGTCCTGTTTTGGAGATCGCGCAATGAACCTGCCTTTGAACGTCGAATCTAAATCCGATATGCTCGCCTCGCCCGTTGTCGAACTCAGGCAATACACGCTGAAACCCGGCAGGCGCGAGACGCTGATCGGCATCTTCGACGGTCACCTGATCGAGGGCCAGGAAAGCGCGGGGATGACCATCATCGGCCAGTTCCGCGATCTCGACTGGCCGGATATGTTCGTCTGGCTGCGCGGCTTCGACGGTATGGAAGCGCGGAAAAACGCTCTGACCGCCTTCTACGACGGGCCGGTCTGGGCTGCGTGGCGCGACGCCGCCAACGCCACGATGATCTCATCCGACGACGTGCTGCTGCTGAAGCCGGCCTGGCCGGGCGCGAACCTAGACCTCTCGGGATCGAAACGATTACCCCAGGCGGACCTCGAAAAACCGAGCGCAAGCAGCGATTTGCAGGCAATTGTTGTCATCAGGATTCATCATTTGCAACCGGGCCTGGAAGCCCGTTTCGCCAATGACTTCCAGACCGCGGCCCTTCCGGTGCTCGCCGCATTTGGCGCGTCGCCGCTCGCCGCCTTCGTTACCGAGCATGCCGAAAACAGCTTTCCGCGGTTGCCGGTGCGGGCCAGCGAAAACGTCTTCATCAGCATCACCGGTTTCGACAGCACCGAAGCGCATGCCCGCCATGAGGCAGCCTTGGCCGCATCCCCGGAGTGGCAAGTGTTCGAGCAGAGCGTCCAGTCACGTATGGCCAAGCCGACTGAGACTTTGGTGCTGTCGCCAACCTCACAATCGCTGCTTGGGCGGTGAGACGAGGCGAAGTTTCATACGCTGGGATAGGCAGGCGACTTGACCCGGAGTGCAGGCAGCGCTGCTCTGGGGTTCATGCCGCCGGCGGAAGACGGCAATGCGCGGGAGTGTTGGATGAGACTAGGCGGCAAACGGGCACTGGTCACCGGCGGCTCGGACGGGATCGGGCTGGCAATCGCCGAGGCTTTCTTGCGCGAAGGCGCGGACGTGCTGATCGTCGGCCGCGACGGCAAAAAACTCGACGCCGCCCGCAAGCAGCTCGGGGATAATGTCGACACGCTGTCGGCCGACCTGTCGGCCAGCGCCGGCATCGATGCCGTGGTCGAGCATGCCAGGCGCGGCCCACCTGTCGATATCCTCGTCAACAATGCCGGCGTAGCGTTCCTTGTGCCGTTCGAGACCGTCAGCGAGGACCAGTTCCAGCAGTCATTCGCGCTCAACGTCACGGCGGTATTCTTTCTCACCCAACGGCTGTTGCCGCATCTCGCGCCGGGTGCGGCTTCGGTGATCAACATCTCGTCCTATTTCGCGCACAAGATGATCCCGAAGCGGCCGTCCAGCCTCTATTCGCTGTCGAAGGGCGCGCTCAATTCGCTGACCAAGTCGCTCGCCTTCGAGCTCGGGCCGCGCGGCATAAGGGTCAACGCGATCGCGCCCGGCACGGTCGACACAGCGATGCGGCGCAGGTCGATCGAAAACCTGCCTGAGGCCGCGCAAGCCGAGCTCAAGGCCTATGTCGAGCGCAGCTATCCGCTCGGCCGCATCGGCCGGACCAGCGACCTTGCCGGCATCGCGGTCTATCTCGCCAGCGACGAAGCGGCATGGACCAGCGGCGGAATCTTCGCCGTGGATGGAGGATACACGGCGGGGTGAGGTTGCGATCTCGCCCCTTGAGGGGGAGATGGCCGGCAGGCCAGAGGGGGTCGTCTCGCGTGGAACACCAGCCTGTTCCGTCCGCTATGCGAGTTGCGTCAAGACCTACCGACCCCCTCTGTCGCCTTCGGCGACATCTCCCCCTCAAGTGGGGAGATTGCCAGCACCTTCAACCGATTTGCATTCCCGTCACCCGCAATCTCCGCTTGAAGGCATTTGTGCAACGCGATACGCCGTTTGCAAATTGCAAACCGGAGAGACTTCGTGAGCGCGCCAGAGACCAGAACCGAAACCGACACGTTCGGTCCCATCGAGGTCGCCGCCGACCGCTATTGGGGCGCGCAGGCGCAGCGTTCGCTGGCCAATTTCAAGATCGGCTGGGAGAAACAGCCGGCCTCGATCGTGCGGGCGCTGGGCATCGTCAAGCGGGCGGCAGCGGAGGCCAATATGGAGCTGAAGCGGCTCGATCCGGCGATCGGCAAGGCCATCATCGAGGCCTCGCAGGAGGTCATCGACGGCAAGCTGAACGAGCATTTCCCGCTGGTCGTCTGGCAGACAGGCTCAGGCACCCAGTCCAACATGAACGCCAATGAGGTGATTTCCAACCGGGCGATCGAGCTTTTGGGCGGCGTCATGGGATCGAAGAAGCCGGTGCATCCCAACGACCACGTCAACATGAGCCAGTCGTCGAACGACACCTATCCGACGGCCATGCACATCGCCTGCGCCGAGCGCATCACTCACGACCTGCTACCGGCGCTAAGACATTTGCATACGGCACTCGAGGCCAAGACCAGGGCTTTCGCCCACATCGTCAAGATCGGCCGTACCCACACGCAGGACGCGACGCCGCTGACGCTCGGCCAGGAATTCTCGGGCTACGCGGCGCAGGTCGCCTCGTCGGTCAAGCGCATCGAGATGACCCTGCCCGGCCTGCAGGAGCTAGCACAGGGCGGCACCGCGGTCGGCACCGGCCTCAATGCGCCGGTCGGTTTTGCCGAAAAGGTGGCGGCGCGCATCGCCGCGATCACCGGCATCGATTTCGTCACCGCGCCGAACAAGTTCGAGGCGCTGGCCGCCCATGATTCCATGGTCTTCTCGCACGGCGCCATCAATGCCTGCGCGGCGGCGCTGTTCAAGATCGCCAACGACATCCGCCTGCTCGGCTCCGGCCCGCGTTCGGGCCTCGGCGAATTGTCGCTGCCGGAAAACGAACCGGGCTCCTCGATCATGCCGGGCAAGGTCAATCCGACCCAATGCGAGGCGATGACGCAGGTTTGCGTGCAGGTGTTCGGCAACAATGCGGCGATCAGCTTCGCCGGCAGCCAGGGCCATTTCGAGCTCAACGTATACAATCCGCTGATGGCCTATTGTTTCCTGCAATCGGTACAGCTGCTGGCCGACGCTTCCGTGTCGTTCACCGACAATTGCGTCGTCGGCATCGAGGCCCGCGAAGACAACATCAAGGCAGCACTCGACCGTTCGCTGATGCTGGTGACGGCGCTTGCGCCGACGATCGGCTACGACAACGCCGCCAAGATCGCCAAGGCGGCGCACAAGAACGGCACCACGCTGCGCCAGGAAGCGCTGGCCACCGGGCTGGTCAGCGAAGCCGATTATGAGCGGCTGGTGCGGCCGGAGGACATGACGCATCCAGGCTAGGGCGTTGATATGCCTGGATCTCAACACCCATGTTGATCGCGAAAACGTTACCTTGGTGAACAATCCGTAACCAATCTGGCATCTTTGGTGAACAGTCGGCCTGCGCTAACTAGACGGGTATCCCAAGCCGTTTGGCCAAATCCTTCTGGAGAGTTACGCATGTCCACCAACACGTCCGCCAATACTTCGTTTGCCGGTTCCGGCACCGCCGCCGGCGCCTCGGGCACGATCCTGCTCGGCCGCATCCTGCTTTCGGTCATCTTCCTGCTTTCGGGTTTCGGCAAGCTGACGGCGATTGCCGGCACCGCCGGCTATTTCGGCAGCCTTGGCCTGCCGCTGCCGATGGTGACCGCCATTGTCGTCGGCCTTATCGAACTGCTTGGCGGCCTGGCCATCCTCGTCGGCTTCCAGACCCGGATCGTCGGCTGGGTAATGGCGATTTTCACCGTCGCCACCGCGCTGGTCGCCCACACCGGCTGGGCCGATCAGATGCAGATGATCAATTTCATGAAGAACCTCGGCATTGCCGGCGGCTTCCTCGTGCTCGCCTCCTCGGGCCCAGGCGCGTATTCGATCGACGCCAAGCGCGGCTGAAGCAGTCCAGCATTTCCTGAACAAAAGGGGCGCGGAATTTTCCGCGCCCCTTTTTCGTTGTCGTTTGTGCCTGTCGGTCCGCTGACCGGAATTCTGCTAGGATCGGGCTCTTGGCCACCCGGCCGACAACGGAGGTTACCATGCCCCGCAATGCGCTGCTTTTGCTTTCCCGACTGCTGTTCGCCGCACTGTTCGTGCCGTCCGGCTTCCACGCGCTGACCGACATTGCCGGCACGACCGGCTATTTCGCCGGCCTTGGCCTGCCGCTGCCGACGCTGGCTGCCTGGGGCACCGGGCTGTTCGAACTGATCGCCGGGCTGCTCATCCTCGTCGGCTTCAAGACGCCGATCGTGGCGCTGCTGCTCGCCGCCTTTTGCGTCGCGACAGCGTTCATCGGCCACTATGGCCAGGGCGGCGGCGATCCGACGCTGACCTTCATGCATTCGCAGATGCTGATGAAGGACATCGCGATATCAGGCGGTTTTCTGGCGCTGGCGATGGCTGGCGCGGGTGCATGGTCGGCCGACGGCAGAATGCTTGGAGCCCGCGCCTGAGCGCCACCCGCACCTGTCTACTTGGTGTCTAGGAAGACGAAATTTGCGAGGCGACTTATATTGACGGGCACCGACGCAAAACCGCGGAACCCCATCTCCCCCACTCCCACATACAGACAGAGCTGTTTCTTCTTTACCGCCATTGCCACCCACTCGGATCCAAAATCGTTTGGGTCCTTGACGTAATTTCGAAGATTGCTGTCAATGGCGACGTACACATAACCATCTGATTGAATCAGTTCTTGTCTCTTCACGTATGGTAACAGATCGGACCGACCCACGATGGGCTTGATCGACCCGCCGATGGTCTGAGCCTTGTCGGAAAGAGTTCGATCGACCCCTCTCGAACACGGCTCGAGGCGTGAGAATAAATCGCTCTTCGAGAGGGATTTCATGAGCTTGAATATGTCGGCGCTCGGCTTGAACACGAAGTAGTTTATTTTCTCTCTGTTTTTGGGTGCGCGAAGCATTCTATGAAAATTGAATGGCGTTCTGACGCCCGGCTCTTTGGGATAATGTCGATCCAGATCGAACGTCCCCTTGGCCACGACGGACAGGGTGTACAGCGTCTGGGCACTGGCGGCGCCCGCGAAGAGGACGAAGATCGCCGCAACCAACAGCTGAAGAACCTGCCTGGATTTCACGGCGTTTCCCTTCTTTCCTCAACGGTCGCGACGCGACAGCGCGGGCGTCTATTTGACAGACATGCTAGGCCCGCCCTCGACCGCCAGCACCAGCCGGCGATTGGTGACCCTTGCCAGTTGTGCCAGCCGGCCGGCGGGGCGCTCGCCGTAAAGATCGGCCAGCGCTGCCGGCAGCACCAGCGCCAGCACGCCATTGCCGCGGTGTTCCCATTTCAGTCGCGGCATGACGCCGGGCATTGCCGCGCTCAGCAAATAGACGACACGCAGCAGGGCGGCCAGCACACGGGCCCGTTCGAGATAGCGCGGTGTCGCCAGTCCGCGGATTTCCGGAGCGGCTTCATTGAACACGCCCTCGTGGCGAAACAGGCTGACAAGCGCCAGGAAGGCGCGGCCGGGATGATCGACGCCGATGAAGGAGGCGTGGGCGATGATGTTGAGCGATTGCTTGCCGCGATATTCGGGATGGGCACGCCAGCCGATATCGGCGAGCAGGCAGGCGGCGTGGCGGTAGCGCGCCTCATCCCTGGTCTCGTCGATGCCGAAGGCGGCGAACGCCTTGCCGGTCCACTCGACAAGCTCATGCGCGTGGTCGACCGAGCGCGAGCGCAGGCGGGCAAGCTCTTCCGCCGCCGAGATCAGCGGATCGGCTTTCTGCTCGGCCTTGTCGAGCAGCGAATAGAGAAAGCCCTCGCGCACGCCCAGCGCCGACACGATGATCTTCGACGGCTGCATCGCCGCCATGATCTCCTGCAGCACGATGGCGCCATAGGGCAGCAGCGAGCGACGGTTCTTGGAGATGCCCTCGATGCCTTTGATCTTGTCGATCTCGGCTTTGGCGACCTGCCGGAGGAAGTTCGCGGCGCTTTCGATGCCGATCTCGTAATGGTGCATGACGCCGAGCGGGTAGTTGGTCATTTCCATGTGTAGCCGGGCGAGATTTCGCCAGGTGCCGCCGACCGTGTAGAACGCCCTGCCCTGCCCGCCCTTCAGCAATTTCGCCCGCGCCAGTTGCTCGCGCGTGATCCTTGCCGCCTGGGTCAGCGAGTTCTTCGCCATGTCCTGCAGGCGCAGGCCGCCCAACGGCAGCGTGATGCCGTCACCGATCGTCTCACCATCGATGTCGATCAGCTCGAGGCTGCCGCCGCCAAGATCGCCGGCGATGCCGTTGGCCGGATGGAAACCGGAAATGACGCCGAGCGCCGAATAATGGGCTTCCTCGCGGCCGCTCAGCACCTGGATCTCGGTCTTGAGCACATCCTCGGCGCGGTGGATGAAGTCGGGGCCGTTGACGGCCTCGCGAGCGGCGGCGGTCGCCAGCACATACATGCGCTCGGCGCCGGCCTGGTCGGAGAGTGCGCGGAAACGGCGGAACTCTTCCATCGAGCGCGTCACCGCCTCGGGATCGAGCTTTCCGGTCGAAACGATGCCGCGGCCGAGGCCGGCCAGCATCTTTTCGTTGAACAGCAAGGTCGGCGAACGCGCCAGCCCCTCATAGATGACAAGACGGATCGAGTTCGATCCGATATCGATGATGGACAGCGGTCGGCGGTCCTGAAGCCGGCCCTGGGACGCTGAAATCATCAGCCCGTCGCTGCGTTCTGTTTCTTGCGGCGCTTGAACTGCGCGATGCGCTTGGGCGCATGCGACTTCAACGCATCGCCCCGTCCGGACAGGCTCGGATTGGTCATGAAATATTCCTGCGCGTTGAACGGTTCCTCGCCCTCCTCCAGCACGACGCGCCGGGAGGTTCCGTCAGCCAATACGTCGAAACTTTGCTGGTTGTCCATGATGTTGCCGAGCATGATCTGGCCGAGCACCTGTTCATGCACAGTTGGATTGGTGATCGGCACCATGGTCTCGACGCGGCGGTCGAGATTGCGCGGCATCAGATCGGCCGAGGAGATATAGACGATCGCCCCGTCCGAGGGCAGGCCGTGGCCGTTGCCGAAGCAATAGATGCGGCTGTGCTCGAGGAAACGGCCGACGATCGACTTCACCCTAATGTTCTCCGATAGGCCGGGCACCTGCGGTCTCAGGCAGCAGATGCCGCGCACGACGAGATCGATCTCGACGCCGGCGCGGCTGGCATCGTAGAGCGCATCGATGACGATCGGGTCGACCAAGGCGTTCATCTTCATCCAGATGCGGGCCGGCCTGCCCTCCAGCGCGTGGCTGATCTCATCCGAAATGTGCTGGAGGATGCGGTCGCGCAGCGTAAACGGCGAGATGGCCAGCCGCATCTGCTCGGCCGGCTCGGCATAGCCGGTGATGAAGTTGAACAATTGGGCGACATCGCGCGCGATCGTCGGATCGGTGGTGAAGAAGGACAGGTCGGTGTAGATGCGTGCCGTGACCGGGTGGTAGTTGCCGGTGCCCAGATGCACGTAATTGCGCAGCCTGCCATCCTCGCGCCGCACCACCAGCGACATTTTCGCATGGGTCTTGAGCTCGAGGAAACCGAAGACGACCTGGACGCCGGCGCGCTCGAGGTCGCGCGCCCAGCGGATGTTGGCCTCCTCGTCGAAGCGCGCCTTGAGCTCGACCAGCGCCGTCACCGACTTGCCGGCCTCGGCGGCGTCGACCAGAGCGCGTACGATCGGGCTGTCGTTGGAGGTGCGGTAGAGCGTCTGCTTGATCGCCACCACTTCCGGGTCGGCCATTGCCTGGCGCAGGAACTGCACCACCACGTCGAAAGATTCGTAAGGATGGTGGACGATGATGTCCTTCTCGCGGATCGCCGCAAAACAATCGCCGCCATGCTCGCGGATGCGCTCGGGAAAGCGGGGATTGTAGGGGGTGAATTTCAGATCGTCGCGGGCGACGGCGACGATCTCCGAGATCTGGCTGAGCGCCAGCGGACCGGTGAGCACGCTGATGCGGCTTGCCGAGACGCCGAGCTCGCCGGCGACGAAATCGCGCAATTCGGCCGGCATCAGCTTGTCGAACTCGATGCGGATGACCGAGCCGCGGCGTCGGCGCTTCAGCGCCGTCTCGAACAGCCGCACCAGATCCTCTGATTCTTCCTCGACCTCGATATCGCTGTCGCGGATGATGCGGAACGTGCCGGAGCCCTTGACCTCATAGCCGGGGAACAGCTTGCCGATATAGAGACTGACCGCCTCTTCGAGTGGAATGAAGCGGACATGATGCTTGCGATCCGGCAAACGGATGAAGCGCCTCAGCGCCACCGGCAGGCGCAGAAGCGCGCTCATTTCCTCGCCGTTCTTGCGATGGCGCAATTGCAGCGCCATCGAGAAACCGAGATTGGGAATGAACGGAAACGGATGCGCCGGGTCGATCGACAGCGGCGTCAGGACCGGAAATACCTGCTCCTGGAAATGGTCCTCGAGCCAGGTCTTCTCGTCCTTGGTCAGGCCATCGCGGGTGATGCTTTCGATGCCTTGTTTGTCGAGCAGCAGCATCAGCGCCGAAAGGCTGTTCTGCTGGTCCTCCTGCAGGCGCTCGACCTCGCGCAGCAATTGTTCGAGCTGCTGCTCGGGAGTGCGCCCATCCGGGCTCTTCAGCACGATGCCTTCGCGCACCTGGCCGGCAAGACCAGCGACGCGGACCATGAAGAACTCGTCGAGGTTGGCGGCCGATATCGACAGGAAGCGAACGCGCTCGAGCAGCGGGTGATTGGCGTTCAGCGATTCCTCGAGCACGCGCCGGTTGAATTGCAGCCAGGAAAACTCGCGATTGACGAAGCGATCGGGATTGCCGCCTTCGGGGCTCGCCGCCTCGACGGTGATGAATTCGTTCTGCACCGGCTTCAGTTCGTTCATGGTTCCCGCTCTTCCCACACCGTTCGACGAGCACAGCCTTAACCGGCTTAACTTATCCTCTGACAGGCTTTTGCGACAGTTTCATTTCATCGATCTTGCAAAGAGACGGGTTATGATCCAGATGCAATCGACGAGATCAGGAGACGACGATGGCAGGCGGTTCCATTCCCCATTTCCAGAACGATGCGGGCTACCCGGCAATCGACATCGGCGTCAAGGAATTCATGTGCACCGGCGCCAATCCGCCTTTCGACCATCCGCATGTATTTCTCGACATGGGCGACGACAATGAAAAGGTCTGCCCCTATTGCTCGACGCTCTATCGCTATTCGCCGAAACTGAAGGCATTGGAAACGCAGCCGCCGGGCTGCCTCTATATCGACCAGGCCGCCTGATTCTTCCGCGACAAGCCTGATGCAGGAAACGCAGTCCCGGCAGGTGGTCATCGCCGGGGCGGGCGTCGCCGGGCTGACCGCGGCACTGGCCTTCGCCGAGCGCGGCTATCGGGTAAAACTGTTCGAACAGGCGCAGCACCTCGAGGCTGCCGGCGCCGGTATCCAGCTTTCGCCCAACGCGACGCGCATCCTACGGCAGCTCGGCGTACTCGATCGGCTGCTGGCGACGGCGGTGCGGCCGGAGGCAGTCGTGCTCAAGGATGCCGCCACGCTGCGCAAGCTGGCGCGCGTACCGCTTGGCCAGGCGGCCGACACGCGCTGGGGAGCGCCCTATCTCGTTGCCCACCGCGCGGATCTGCAGTCAGCGCTGATGCAGCGGATAGCCGAGCGGCCCAAGGTCGAGCTTGTCACCGGTGCCCGCGTCTGCGGCGTCGCAACCAGACCGAATGGCATCACCGCAACAGTCGAGATTGCCGGCACGACCATCGAAACCGAAGCATCGTTGCTGGTCGGCGCCGATGGGGTCTGGTCGTCGGTGCGAGAAAAACTGGCCCGCAAGGCGGCCGAATTCGGCAGAAGCCGATTCTCGGGCGAGCTTGCCTGGCGCGCCACGGTGGCCGCGGACACCCTCGCCGGACAAGCCTTCAGGGCGATCGGTGCGCCCGATTGCGTTACCGCATTCCTCTATCCCGGCTTTCATATGGTCGCCTATCCGGTCAGCCGTGGCACTGCCTTCAACCTCGCTGCCTTCACCAAGGGCGAGCGCATCGCCGAAGGCTGGTCGGGGTATGCCGACCCCGCCAGCCTCGCCAGCGCCATGCGCGGTACCGCGCCGGCGCTGGTTCGCCTGGCGACCGAGGCGGCGCCGTGGACGGCATGGCCGATCCACATTGTCGAGCAGCGGCGGTGGACGACGCCGCAACGCATCGCGCTGATCGGCGATGCGGCGCACGCGATGACGCCGTTTGCCGCACAGGGCGCGGCGATGGCGATCGAGGACGCGGCGACGCTTGCCGGCTTCATTGCGGCCTCCACAGCCGATCTTGAGGGGGCGCTTGCCGCCTGGGAACAGGCGCGGCGGCCGCGCGTCGCCCAGGTCGCCCGCCGCGGCGCCGTCAATCGCCTCGCCTGGCATGCGGCCGGGCCGGTGGCGATGGCCCGCAACCTGTTCCTGGCGATGCGCTCGCCCGAAAAACTCGCCGCCGATCTCGACTGGCTCTACGGCTGGCGGGCGTAGGACGTTCGGCGGTCCTAAGTCGCCCGGTCAATTGTAAAGCCGCATCGACAGGCCGAGCGATGCCGGCAGCGGGTTCCACCAGCCGGTGCGCAGCCCGGCGATGCGCAGTGCCGCCGCCGCCCAGGTGTTGCAGCCGACCAGCGCGTTGAAACGGCCATTGCCTTCGAAGAAACGATCGAAACGGGAATACGCCGCATTCTCGATCGGCATGGCCCCGCTCGGTCCCTGCCGGAAGCTTCCCGCAATGTAATCGAGCAGCGCCGTAAACCGCTCCTCGCCGATGTCGAAGCCGGCGACGTCGGGATGCGGCTCGGCGATTTCGCCTGAAATGTCGACATGCATCACCGAGGCATCGACGGTCAGCGCCTTCATCACCGGCACTGCCTTCAGTTCCGACCAGGTCGGCGTCTCGAGATAGAAGGCGCGGCCGCCCCAGCCGAAGACGATGTAGCGGACCTCCGCCACGTCTGCTGGAATGCCGGCATCGACCAGGAAATGGAAGCGCCGGCGCACATCGTCGTCGACCGGGATGGCGATGTCGGTGTGGATCGGATTTTTCAGCACCAGGATGCGGTGGCTTGAGCCGATCGGATCGGCAACTGCCGCCGGCCAGAGCGGGCGCGGCAGCAGTGTGCCCAATGCCACCGCAAGGACTGCTGCAACGACCAGCAGGCCAAGAAAACGGGCAAGCTTCTTCATGGGAAAGGCATAGAACAAGCAATGCTCAAGGTGAAGCCCCTCCGAAAGTTGCACAGCTGACTTAGAGCTTGACGCGTATCCTCCCCGGGAGGATACGCTGAGGCATGTCAGATCACCTCCACGCCTCGCATCCTTCCATCATAAAGCGCCTGAAGCGCGCGCAAGGCCACCTTGCGGCGGTGCTGGCGATGATCGAGGCGCATCGCCCTTGCGTTGACCTGGCGCAGCAGCTTCATGCCGTCGAAAGGGCCATCAGCAGCGCCAAGCGCGAGCTGATCAACGATCACATCGAGCATTGCCTGACCGACAGCGTCGAAACCGGCGGCAACTCGCTGGCGGAACTCAAGCAGCTGGCGAAATATCTATGAATGCCATCGTAGCCCGCATTCTGGACTGGCTCGGGTTCGGCTCGCACGCCGCACATCATCACGGCGATCACGGTCCGCACGGTCACAGCCATGGCGTCATCGACGCGACAATTGCCACCACCGACCGGGGCATCTGGGCAATCAAATGGTCGTTCGTGATCCTGGCCATCACCGCGGCATTGCAGATGGTCGTGGTTGCGTTGTCGGGGAGCGTGGCATTGCTGGCCGACACGATCCATAACATCGGCGACGCGACCACGGCGATCCCGCTCTGGATTGCGTTCGTTCTGGCGCGGCGCAAGCCGTCGCGGATCTTCACGTATGGCTTGGGCCGGGTCGAGGATCTGGCCGGCATCATCATCGTGCTCATCATCCTGTTCAGCGCTGTAGTCGCTGCCTACCAAGCCATCGACAGGCTGATCAATCCACAAGCGGTGACACACCTGGGCTGGCTGACTGCGGCGGGCATTGTCGGCTTCCTCGGCAACGAGGCGGTTGCCGTGTTCCGTATCCGCGTCGGCCGCGAAATCAACAGCGCGGCACTGATTGCCGACGGCTACCACGCCCGCACAGATGGACTTACCAGCCTTGCCGTGGTCATCGGAGCCATCGGCGTCTGGTTTGGCTTTTCCTTGGCCGATCCGATCGTCGGCCTGCTGATCACGATTGCGATCTTCGGTATCGTCTGGCAATCGGCCCGCTCGGTGCTGACCCGCATGCTGGATGGAATCGAACCCGGTGTGATAGACGAAATCCGACATGCCGCCGAGCATGTTCCGGGCGCGCGCATTGTCGATGCCAAGGCGCGCTGGATCGGTCATAGATTGCACGCCGACATCGCAATTGCCGCGGACGAAACCCTGCCGCTGTCGGCGGCCAACAAGATCGCCGCAGCGCTGAAGGACGAACTATCCCAGCATATGCCCGCCCTGGCTGAGGCGAATGTGCGGTTTTCAACGGAACGTGGAGAGAACGACCATCCTCACGAGCACACGCATGACCACGGCCACATGCACTGACGCTCGCCGATTTTCTGCTAGTCTTGTCCGATGTTCCAGACGCTCGTCGAATTTCAGCGCACGATCTATCTGACGCTCGGCGAACAGATCAAACTGCTTGCGGCCGGAGGCAATTGGCTGGCGTTCATGGCCTTCCTGCCGATGGGCGTCGTGTTCGGGGCTGCCCATGCGCTGACGCCGGGGCACAGCAAGGCCGTCCTGGCGACTCATCTTGCCGGTTCGGATGCGAAGGTCTCGCGTGGTCTGCTCGTATCTATCACGCTATCGTTCACGCATGTGACGATTGCCGTTCTGATTGCGGCTCTCTCGCTGCCACTGGTCTCAATAGCATTGGGCAGCGTCGGCCGCGCTCCGCTTCTGGAGCACACCAGTCGCGGGCTGCTCGGCCTCATTGGCATCTGGACGCTCTGGCGCGCTTTGAGCCACAGCCATCACCACAGGCACGAGGGCGAGGCTGTCGGCGTCATGGCAGGCCTGATCCCATGTCCGCTTACGCTTTTCGCGATGACTTTCGCGATGTCCAGGGGTGTTCCGGCAGCGGGCGTCCTGTTTGCCATCACAATGATGGTCGGCGTGGCGCTGACGCTGTCCTGCGTCGCCGTGTTGTCGATCGTGTTTCGGGAACGGCTTGTTCAGTTTTTCGCGCGCCAGCCACGGCTGTTCGAAACCATCTCCCGGGCCATCGAGGGCGCCGCCGGTCTCGCCCTTGCCGGCGTCGCTGTCTGGCAGATCACCTCAGCTTGAGAGAAAATTTGGCCCCAGCCACTGCATGGCGTCCGGGCCGGTGCACCGGCTGGAACGAGCCTAGGCGACGCCGGTCATGTCACATCGATCACGACCATCAGTCCGCCGCCGCCCTTCTCCTCGACATTGTTGTTCGTGGTGTGATGCGGGATGTGGCAATGGATCAGCCATTTGCCCGGACGCTGCGCCTTCCAGATCACGTCGTAGCGCTGACCCGGCCCGACGTTGATCGTGTCGGCAAGGAAACGACCCGAAGCGGGGACCGTCTCGCCGTCGCGGGCAACGACCTCGAACGGTCCGCCATGGATATGCATCGGATGGATGAAGCCGTTGTTGGTGCCGATGAACCGCACCTTGAGCGTCTCGCCGACCTTCATCGGGATCGTCTCGGTCGAGGGATAGGCCTTGCCGTTGATGGTGAAGAAATTCGGCATGCCGCCATCCATCGGCATCGACGGGTAGGTCAGCCCTTCCCGCACCAGCCATTCCTGAAGCTCGATGACGTAATCATGGTCGGCCGCGACCTCGTCGGCGGGATTGGCGGGATCGATGATCAGCGCACCGTAGAGGCCGAGCGCCTGGGTCCGGTCCGGCTTGGCATGGGGGTGATAGAAATAGGTTCCGTGCTGGGTCGCGGTGAATTCGTATGAATAGGATCGCCCGGGCTCGATCGGCGGCAGCGTGATCTCGGCCGGCCCATCCATCTGGTTCGGCAGGATCAAGCCATGCCAATGCACCGTCGTTTCCTCAGGCAGGCCGTTGGTGACGTTGATCCTGACCCGATCGCCCTGGCGAATATGAATTCGCGGACCGGGAATCTGGCCGTTATAGGCATAGGCGTCGACCGCGACGTCCGGCAGGATCTGCCAGCGGACCACTGAAGGCCTGAGCTCGAACACCTTGATGCCGTTCTCCATCCGAAACGGCAGTTCCTGGTCGCCCCTTGCCGTCAGGCCATAAGAGGCGGCCACGAGGCGTGGATCGGTAGCCGCCATGTCGCGCATTGTATCGGCTGGCGTGTCGCGATCCATGATCATGCCTCGCGGCATGATCACCCCGCCGACATCGCGTGCCGACAGCGTCAGGTTCAGCCAGTTCGCCGGCGCGACCATGCCGATGGCGAGCGCCAGCAGGGAGACGGCACCCAGGGCAGCGACCTGCGGCGTCGTGGCATCCGTCTCCATGTGATGGCCGCCGCCTTTGCCTTTGTGGGAAACCATATCGTGGTGCTGCCCGCGATGGCCGCTGGCGTCGGCCTGCTGCATTTGTATCTGCGCATGTTGCCTCGTGGCAGGCTGCTCCCGGACATCGATGCCGGCTGCCTGCGCACGCTGCGTCATCAGCCCATGCTTCAGCCCCCGGGCGACCAGCCAGACATTGGCCGGATAGGCAAGCGCAAAACCGGCGATGACGCCGATCGACATCACGCCCCAGAACAGCAGCTCCGTCGGTTCCATCGCGCGCATGTCGCGGCCCATCATCAGGAAGCTCATGACCGGCGCCATGCCGGCCATCATGAAGTTCATGGAGATGAACTCGGGCAGGAAGCTCTTGCGTACGTTTTCCCAATAGGTGCCGCCCATCATCGATTTCATGAACAGCGACTGGAAGATGAACAGGCCGAAGGCAAAGCCGGCGAGATATTCGACGATCAGGTCGATCCACATCGGCAGGCCGAGCGCCGCCGTGACGGCGGCGGCAAGAATGATGCCGGTGGCATCGCCGGCGACGCAGTGGATGGTGGAGCCGACGCCCTGCTTCCAGAGCGGCCGGGTGAAGAGTTCATGATCGCCCGGCCGGGGCTCCTTGTCGGCGAGCACGTAGAGCAGCAAGCCGAGCGGACCCATATAGAGGGTGACCAGGATGAAGCCCCATTTCATCACCACCGGCTCGGGATTGTTGCGATATTGGTCGAAGCCGACGTAAAGCGTCGAAGCCAGCGCCAGCGCGAACCAGACGACGAGGAAATAATCGATCGGTTGGATGAGCATCAGGATGAACCCGTGACCTGCCGCCGCACGCGCCCACGCGGCTCGTTATACAACTCCCAATGGCAATGAACGCAGCCGGCGCGCTTATGATCCGTGCCGGCGCTAGTTACCAGGTTGCAACGTGACCACTCGAACGGCCTGAAGCACGCTTGCTATCTTCTCGCGTAGCGCACGGTCAGCGCTCGCCGAATACGCGCGAAGCCAGCAAGACAGAGAGGCGTGATCCGCCGGTCTTGTCCCGAACCGGAGTAAGGATCAGTGCAGGATCTGCGACAGGAACAGCTTCGTGCGCTCATGGCGCGGGTGGTCGAAGAACTCGGCCGGCGTGTTCTGCTCGACGATCTGACCCTGATCCATGAAGATCACCCGATTGGCGACTTTGCGCGCAAAGCCCATTTCGTGGGTGACGCAGAGCATGGTCATGCCTTCCTCGGCCAGCCCGACCATCGTCTCCAGCACTTCCTTGATCATTTCCGGATCGAGAGCCGAGGTCGGCTCATCGAACAGCATGATGCGCGGGTTCATGCACAGCGAGCGGGCGATCGCCACGCGCTGTTGCTGCCCGCCGGAAAGCTGGCCGGGATATTTGTTGGCCTGTTCCGGGATCTTGACGCGCTTGAGGAAATGCATGGCGATTTCCTCGGCCTGTTTCCGCGGCATCTTGCGCACCCAGATCGGCGCCAGCGTGCAATTTTCCAGAATGGTCAGATGCGGGAACAGGTTGAAGTGCTGGAACACCATGCCGACCTCGCGACGCACCTCGTCGATCTTCTTCAGATCGTTGGTCAGTTCCTTGCCGTCGACTATGATCTTGCCCTTCTGGTGTTCCTCCAGCCGGTTGATGCAGCGGATCATCGTCGATTTGCCGGAGCCCGACGGGCCGCAGATGACGATCCGCTCGCCGCGCATCACCTTTAGATTGATGTCCTTCAGCACATGGAATTCGCCGTACCATTTGTGCATGGCGATGATGTCGATGGCGACATCGGTGGTGGAAATGTGCATCTTGGCGGCATTGACCTTGATCTCTTCCGCGCTGACGGCGTTTTCTATGGCCATGACAAGGTCCCCTTTTTAGCGTTTGTGGCCGGTGTCGAGACGGCGTTCCGTGTACATTGAATAGCGCGACATGCCGAAGCAGAACAGCCAGAAGATGAACGCCGCGAACACCAGGCCGGATCTGGCCGTCTGTGGCGTCGCCCAATTCGCGTCGGAGAAGTTCTGCTTGACGATGCCGAGGAGGTCGAACATGGAGATGACGATGACCAGGCTGGTGTCCTTGAACATGCCGATGAAGGTGTTGACGATGCCGGGAATGACCAGCTTCAGCGCCTGCGGCATGACGACCAGGCCCATCTTCTGCCAGTAGCTGAGACCGAGCGAATCGGCGCCCTCATACTGGCCTTTGGGGATCGCCTGCAGGCCGCCGCGCACCACTTCGGCCATGTAGGCGGCGGCAAACAGCGACACGCCGATCAGCGCGCGCAGGAACTTGTCGAAGCTGACGCCGGCCGGCAGGAACAGCGGCAGCATCACGCTGGCAAAGAACAGCACCGTAATCAGCGGGATGCCGCGTACCGTCTCGATGAAGATCACGCACAGCAGCTTGACTATCGGCATGTTCGAGCGCCGGCCAAGCGCCAGCACGATGCCGATCGGCAGCGACACGGCAATGCCGACGAACGACAGGCTGAGCGTCACCAGCAGTCCACCCCAACGCGACGTCTCGACATGCGGCAGGCCGAACATGCCGCCGACCAGCAGAACGAAGGCGACGACCGGCAGTACAAAAAAGAGAAGAATGGCATTCAGCCCCTTGCGCGGTATGCGCGGAATGAGCAACGGCACCAGCAGTGCCACGAACAGGATGGCCACCACGATCGGCCGCCAACGCTCCTCGATAGGATAGGTGCCGAACATGAACTGGCCGAACTTGGCGTTGACGAATGCCCAGCAAGCACCGGTCCAGCCATCCGGCTGGATGCCGCCTTGCGCCACGGTGGCGCAGACCGAGCGGTCCGGTCCAGTCCACTGGGCGTTGATGAAGGCCCAATTGATGATTTGGGGCAGGATCACAGCGACCAGCGCAATGCCAACGATGGTGAGAATGGTGTCGCCCGTGGTGGCAATCAGGTTCTTGCGGATCCAGGCGGTGAGGCCACGCTCGCTCGACGGCGCCGGTTGGGCCAGCGCCATCTCCGTCCGCACCCAGGACATGTCGTGTTCCTGCATGGCCCTACCTCTCCACCAGCGCCATCCTGGCATTGACGACGTTCATGATCGCCGACGTGATCAGGCTGAGCGCGAGATAGACAGCCATCATGATCACCACGCCTTCAACCGCCTGCCCGGTCTGGTTCAAGACAGTGCCGGCAGTCGCCGTCAGGTCCGGATAGCCGATGGCGATGGCGAGTGAAGAGTTCTTGGTCAAGTTCAGATACTGGCTGGTCAGCGGCGGAATAACGATGCGCATCGCCTGCGGCACGACGACAAGCCTGAGGATCGATCCCGAGCGCAGCCCGAGTGCCGCGGCCGCCTCGGTCTGGCCCGTGCTGACGCCCCTGATGCCGGCGCGCACGATCTCGGCGATGAAGGCGGCCGTATAGCAGGACAACGCCAGATAGAGTGACAGGAACTCCGGTCTTACCTGAAAGCCACCGACCAGGTTGAAAGTCGATTGTTTCGGGAATTCGAAGGTCAGAGGAAAGCCGCTCAGCGCGTAGGCCAGCAGCGGCAGGCCGACGATCAACGCTATGGATGTCCAGAGCACCGGGAACGGCTGGCCCGTCGCCATCTGCCGCTGCCGCGCCTTGCGGGCGACGAACCAGGCCATGGCAAGGGCGAGGAGCAGGGCGACCAGGATCAGCCAGGAGCCCTCGCCCCAGACAGCGCGCGGAAAATAGAAGCCGCGCTGGTTGAGAAAGGAGCCGAACGGCAAATTGATGCTCTCGCGCGGCGGCGGCAGCACGGCGAGCACGCCGGAATACCAGAAGAAGATGACCAGCAGCGGCGGGATGTTGCGGAAGACCTCGACATAGACCGTGCAGATCTTCCTGATCAGCCAGTTGCGCGAAAGCCGGCCGATGCCGACGATGAAACCGATAATGGTGGCGGTGATGATGCCGACGACGGCAACGATCACGGTGTTGATGAAGCCAACCAGGATGGCTCGGAAATAGGTCGAATCCGACGAATATGCGATCGCGCTTTCGCTGATGTCGAAGCCGGCGCGGCCCCTGAGGAAGCCAAAGCCGGAAGCGATGTGCAAGCGCGTCAGATTGACGATGACGTTGTGGGTAACCCACCAGACCCCCGCTACCAGCAGGACGAGGACCAGCGCTTGAAAGAATATTCCGCGGACACGAGGATCATTGATGAAGGAACCGCGGCTTGGCTCCTCGCGAAGAACTTCCTGCGACGCCATTCGACAGTCCCCTGGAAAGAGAGACCGGAAGGCAGACGATCTGCCTTCCGGATCCATTTTCGATCAGCGGATCGGCGGAGCGTACTGCAGGCCACCCTTGGTCCACAGCGCGTTGATGCCGCGCGCGATCTTCAGCGGGCTGCCCGAGCCGACATTACGCTCGAACATCTCGCCGTAATTGCCGACGGCCTTGACGATGTTGACGACCCAGTCGTTAGAGACGCCGAGATCGGTGCCGATCTTGGTGTCGGCTTCCTGGCCGAGCACGCGCTTGATCTCTGGACTGTCCGAGTTCTTCATCTCGTCGACATTGGCCTTGGTGATGCCGAGTTCCTCGGCGTCGAGCAACGCGAAATAGGTCCACTTGACGATGTGGTACCATTGGTCGTCGCCCTGGCGTACGGCCGGCCCAAGCGGTTCCTTGGAGATGATCTCGGGCAACACGACGTGGTCGGCCGGCGCACCGAGTGTCAGGCGGATGCCATAGAGGCCCGACTGGTCGGTGGTGTATACGTCGCAGCGGCCGGCGTCATAGGCGGCGTTAACCTCTTCCAGCTTTTCGAAGACGACAGGATTGTACTCCATCTTGTTCGACTTGAAATAGTCGGCAAGGTTGAGCTCGGTCGTGGTGCCGCTCTGCACGCAGACCGCCGCGCCCGAAAGCTGCAGCGCCGAGTTCACGCCCGGTAGCTTCTTGGCGTTGATCATGAAGCCCTGGCCGTCGTAATAAGTCGTGCCGATGAAGTTCAGGCCGAGTGCGGTGTCGCGATTGATGGTCCAGGTGGTATTGCGCGACAGGATGTCGATCTCGCCCGACTGCAGAGCGGTAAACCGCTCCTTGGCGCTGAGCGGCGTAAACTTCACCTTGGTGCCATCGCCGAACACGGCGGCTGCCACAGCGCGACAGAAGTCCGCGTCGATGCCTTGCCACTCACCCTTGTCGTCCGGCGCCGAGAAGCCGGCCAGACCGGTCGAGACGCCGCATTGGATGAAGCCCTTCGCTTTGACATCGTCGAGCGTGGCCGCCGAAGCCGCCGAAGCCGCGAATCCAAACGCGGCGGCGCCCAAAACGCCGATTGCAATGTGTTTCATGACCCACAGACCCTTTTCTGTTTTTTCCAGGCGAACCTGACTTTTTCCCGTGTGAACGCAGCTATGTATCCCGGCCCATTACCGGAATCCCGCATCGTAACCGACGCGCTGCCTCCCATTCACGAACAACATCGAAGGCGATTATTCCTGTGAGGTCAAGGGAAATGACCAAATCCGAAAGACTTTGAAAACCAACTGCCTGAAATGCCTGAAATTGCAGACAAACGCGCTCGCAAATCGGCCAGCGCGCCAATAAAGCCGGCAAAGTCCGACCGTGAGTTGCCAAGCGCACTTGGCAGCCTTCCCGCAGGTCCACGGCTCGTTGCTGAATTGGCATATTCAAGACCTTGGCCTGGCGAGTGCGGTGCGGTTGCGCGGCCAATGCCGCCGCACTATGGCTAACGACCAACCCATGGGACGAAAAGCAATGGCAAAAGACGACAGCGAGATGGGCGTCAACACACGGCTCGCCCATTCCGGCAACAACCCGCATGACTATTTCGGCTTCGTCAATCCGCCGGTGGTGCATGCCTCGACCGTGCTCTATCCCAATGCGGCGACAATGGCGGCGCGCAGCCAGAAATACACCTACGGCACGCGCGGCACCCCGACCACCGATGCGCTGACCAGCGCCATCGATGCGCTGGAAGGCTCCGCCGGCACGGTCGCGGTGCCGTCCGGCCTGGCGGCCGTGGTGCTGCCGCTGCTCGCCTTCCTGTCGGCCGGCGATCATCTGCTGATCGTCGATTCCGTCTATCATCCGACCCGCAATTTCGCCGACACGATGCTGAAGCGGCTGGGCATCGAGGTCGAGTATTACGAACCGCGCATCGGCGCCGGCATCGCGGCGCTGATCAAGCCCAACACCAAGGTGGTGTTCACCGAATCGCCGGCCTCCAACACCTTCGAGGTGCAGGACATACCGGCCATCGCCAAGGCAGCGCATGCCGCCGGCGCCATCGTCATGATGGACAACACCTGGGCGACGCCGCTCTACTTTCGCCCGCTCGACCATGGCGTCGACATCTCGATCCACGCGGCGACGAAATACCCGGCCGGCCATTCCGACGTGCTGCTCGGCACGGTGTCGGCCAATGCGGACTGCTGGAAGCAGCTTTTCGAGACGTTCAACACGATGGGCTGCTGCGCCGGGCCTGACGACGTCTACCAGGTGCTGCGCGGCCTGCGCACGATGGGTGTGCGGCTGGAGCATCATCAAAAGAGCGCGCTTTCCCTCGCCGGCTGGCTCGAGGGTCAGCCGGGCGTAGCGCAGGTGCTGCATCCCGGGCTGCCCAGTCATCCCGACCACGCCATGTGGAAGCGCGATTTTTGCGGATCGAGCGGCATCTTCTCGATCGTTCTCGCGGGCGGCGGACAGAAGCAGCAGCACGCCTTCCTCGACGCGTTGAAGTTTTTCGGCCTCGGCTATTCCTGGGGCGGCTATGAGAGCCTTGCCGTGCCGGTATTCCTTGGCGACCGCACAATCGCCAAGGGCCCGTATGACGGGCCGCTGGTGCGCTTGCAGATCGGGCTCGAGGATGTCGAGGATTTGAAGGCCGACCTGGCGCGCGGGCTGGCGGCGGCCGCACAGGCCTGAGCCAGCACCTTTCCAGGCTGAGTCAGGAAATCGGCGTAACAGCTTGGAAAAATTGCGATCCTGAGTGATGTCATAGCGACCGATCAGCCGATGACACGGCGTCTACAAAATAGAGACGCCGGTGTGGTGGAGGCGTTAGAATAGCCTCTGCCGGCGCTTGAAACGGATCGAGGCCGGCCGGCGGATCGGTCGGGAACCTTTTGTCGGCCGATTCATCCAATGTCCGATGAGAAGCCTATCAGGAGATCGGCCATGCCTGCTGCGTTGACGGCAACGCCCGCCGCTTCCGGCGACATGCAGCTTGTCGGCCGCGCGCTGGCACGTGATAGCGATGCATTCCGCACCATCATCAAGACGCACAACCAAAGGCTCTACCGCATCGCCCGAGGCGTCGTGCGTAACGACAGCGAGGCCGAGGACATCGTCCAGGAGGCCTATGTCAGCGCCTTTGCCCATCTCGAGGCCTTTCGCGGCGATGCCTCGCTCGCCACGTGGCTATCGCGTATCGTCATCAACGAAGCGCTCGGCCGCTTGCGCAAAAGGCGGCGAATGGTAGCGATGCCTGAAAACCCGCAAGCCGAAATCATCCGGTTTCCCCTCAACCCGAGCGACGATCCGGAGCGGACGATGGCGCAACGGCAGATCCTTGAGCTTGTCGAACGGGCAACCGACAGTCTTCCCGATGTCTACCGGATGGTGTTCGTGGCGCGCGTCATCGAGGGATTGAGCATCGAAGAAACCGCCGAACTGCTTGGCGTGCGACCAGAAACCATCAAGACCCGGCTGCACCGCGCCCGCGCGCTGGTGCGCAAGGCGCTGGACGACCAGATCGGCCCGGTGCTGCTCGACGCCTTTCCCTTCGCGGGCCGGCGCTGCGAACGGCTGACCAATGCCGTGATGCAGCGGCTTGGTCTTTCCGGATAGGTCGCGCCGATTTTCGCGGGAACGTTTGGCGGCGACCTGCATCCAATGAGCATCACTGAAAACGAAGCCCGATGCAGTTCCGCGTCGGGGCGAAGGAGAGCATCATGTTTATTCGATCGACCACGGCACTGGCCGCATTTTTCCTGCTTAGCGCAGCGCCCTTGTCGCAAGCTGCCGACAAACCGACCGATCCGCAGATCGCACATATCGCCTACACAGCAGGCGTGCTTGACGTCGAGGCGGCCAAGCAGGCGCTGAAGAAATCGAAGAACAAGGAGGTCGTGGATTTCGCCAAGGACATGGTGCGAGATCACGAGGCGGTCAACAAACAGGCTCTCGACCTGGTCAAGAAGCTCAAGGTCACGCCTGAGGACAATCCGACCAGCAAGGCGCTGACCAAGGCGGCGGCCGAGGAACGAGCCAAGCTTGCCAAGCTCAAGGGCGCGGCGTTCGACAAGGCCTATGTCGCCAACGAGGTGGCCTACCACAAGCAGGTCAATGGCGCGCTCGAAACTCTGCTGATCCCGTCGGCCAGCAATGCCGAGCTGAAGAGCCTGCTGGAAACCGGTCTGAAAATATTCCAGGGCCACGAACAGCACGCCGAACACGTCGCCGGCATGCTGAAGTGAGGATCGAGCCAATGGCGTCGGGGCGGCATCTGTGGGTTGCGCTGACATTGGCCATGGGTGCCCAGCCGGCCAAGGCCGACACCATCGAGGTGACGATCGAGAAGCTTGTGTTTTCGCCGGCAAAGATCGAGGCGAAGGTCGGCGACACGATCAGGTGGGTGAACAAGGACGTGTTCGCCCACACGGCAACCGTCAACGGCGCCTGGGAAGTGATGATCCCGCCGAAGAAGGCGGCGAGCCTGACGGTGAAGAAGGCGGAATCGGTCGATTATTTCTGCCGCTTCCATCCCAACATGAAAGGCCATCTGACGGTGACATCGCCCTGACTGGCTGATGCATGTCGCGCAAAAGCGTGCAGCGGTTTTGCGATAACGACATGCATAAAAAAAGAGCCTGAAGCGCGCCGCACGAGGCCGGTCTAGTGCGACGCGCTTTTAGGCTGCCAGCCATGCCGTCCCTACAAGCAGCGTGACCAGCGTCAACGGCAGGCCGACCTTGAAGAAGGCGATGAAGCCCAGCGGTTTGCCGGAGATTCGCGCGTGCTCGGCAACGATCAGATTGGCGACCGAGCCGAGCAGCGTGAAATTGCCGGCCAGCGTCGAGCTCATGGCGACGACCAGCCAGGCCCGCTCGGGGTTTTCCAGTCCGGGCACGAACGGCTTCAGCGCCAGCACGGCCGGGACATTGCTCATGATGTTGGACAGCACCGCGGTGAAGCCGGACAGCCGCCAGACATCATTCAGTCCGAGGTCCTTTGCCGAGGCGACGATGTCGGGCGTCAGCAGCGTCTTCTCCGCCCCGGCGACGACGATGAACAGCCCGGCGAACATGAACAGCAGCGGCCCATCGATCTCGCGATAGATGCGCTCAGGTTTGATGGCGCGGGTCAAAAGAAGAATGGCACCGCCGATCAGCGCTGCCTTGGCGACTGGAACGCCGGCGAAGAAGGCGATCGCCAAACCGACACAGACGACCACCGCCTTCACCACCTGCCCCGGCAGCATGCGGCCGCGGTAGACTTCGGGGCTGAGCTCGGCCTTGCGCGAAAATTCGGCGCGGTAGACGATGCGGATGATGACGATGACGGCGATGAGGCCGAACGCCGCGACCGGCGCCAGCGCCGCAGAGAAGGCCGGATAGGAAATCCCCGACAGCGCGCCGATGACCATGTTCTGCGGGTTGCCGGTGATGGTGGCGACGCTGCCGCAATTCGAGGCGGTGGCGGTGGCGATCAGATAGGGAACCGGGTTGCGGTTGATGACGCGGGTGACATGGACGACGATCGGCGCCATGACCAGGCAGATGGCGTCGTTGACCAGGAATGCGGACAGGAGGCCGGTCAACAGCGTCACCATCACCAGCAGCATGAACGGCGCATGCGCATGCTCGATGGCGAACCCGCCGAGCGCGCGAAAGGCGCCCGACACTTTAAGATGCGCCACGACGATCATCATGCCGAGCAGAAGCGTGATGGTGTCGAAGCTGATGGCGCGGTAGGCATCCTCCATGTCGAGCGCGCCGATGGCGATCATCGCCGCACCGCCGAGCAGCGCGATCCCTGCCCGGTCGAGGCGCAGCCCGGGTATCCTGCCGATGGCGACGCCGGCATAGGTCAGGACCAGGATCAGCAGTGCCGCCGCGCCCATCGCTGTCATGTGTTGGAAATCCTGTGCGACTGGCGAGTGAACCTGTCCGGAATGGACCCTGAAAATATTGGCGATCCCGACAGGATTCGAACCTGTGACCATCGGCTTAGAAGGCCGGTGCTCTATCCAGCTGAGCTACGGGACCGCTGGCCGGCCGCATGACCGGCGGATTGTGCCGGCAGGGCCGGTATGGGATCAATGCGTCCAGGGCGTCCTGCGGTCATAGCGGAAATTCTCCGCATAGGAAATCTGGCGGCGCTTGATTTCCTTCGGCTCCTCGACGCGGAAAGCCAGCCCTTCCTTCTCAGCGTAGGCGACCGCGTCCTCTCTTGTGTCGAAGGTCAGCCTGATCTGGCTTCGCATGTCGCCGGACGTGGTGTAGCCCATCAGCGGATCGATCTTCTTGCGCTGCTCCGGATCGAATTCCAGCACCCAATAGCCGGTCTTGGCCTTGCCGGACTGCATCGCGGTTTTGGCTGGGCTGAAAATGCGGGCTGACATGACCACCTCATTGCTGGTTGCAAGCACACGACCCCGAGACCACATTACTGTTCTCTGGCCATGCACTAGCCCGTCATTACTGCGCAATGCCGCCGGCAGCAAGGCCGATGGCTTTTTACGCTTGCTTTGGCGGGCTGAAATCACTAGGCAACAGACCGTTCGGAGTGTAGCGCAGCCTGGTAGCGCATCTGGTTTGGGACCAGAGGGTCGGGAGTTCGAATCTCTCCACTCCGACCATTCATCAAGCGAATCTCGTCGGCAGCGCAAGCGGATCACGCTCGAGTGTGTCTGCCGTCGCCGGTCATGTTTAAGCGACGGACGGACAGCACGAGCCCGCGCTGCCCGTCCGACATGCAAGCCGTCAGCCCTGGATGAAGGCCAGCAGATCCGGATTGATGATCTCCGGATGGGTGGTGCACATGCCGTGCGGCAGGCCCTTGTAGACCTTGAGCGTGCCGTGCTTCACCAGCTTGGCCGCAAGCAGCGCGGAGTCGGCGATAGGCACGATCTGGTCGTCGTCGCCGTGCATGATCAGGACGGGCACGTCGATCTGCTTGAGGTCGTCGGTGAAGTCGGTCTCGGAAAAGGTCTTGATGCAGTCGTAATGGGCCTTGGCCCCACCCATCATGCCTTGGCGCCACCAATTGTCGATAGCGCCTGGCGAGACCTTGGCGCCCTCGCGGTTAAAACCGTAAAACGGGCCGGCCGGCACATCCCTGTAGAACTGGGCGCGGTTAGCGGCCAGAGCGGCGCGAAAGCCGTCGAAGACCTCGATCGGCAGGCCGCCCGGATTGCTATCGGTCTTGACCATGATCGGCGGCACCGCGCCGATCAGCACCGCCTTGGCAACACGGCCTCCGCTGCCATAAAGCGCGACGTAACGCGCCACCTCGCCGCCGCCGGTCGAGTGGCCGATGTGGATCGCATCCCTGAGATCGAGATGCGCCGCCAGCGCCGCGACGTCGGCAGCGTAGGTGTCCATGTCGTTGCCGGTCGCGGTCTGCGACGAGCGGCCGTGGCCGCGGCGGTCATGGGCGATGACGCGGTAGCCCTTTTCGAGGAAGAACAGCATCTGGTTGTCCCAGTCGTCTGAGCTCAGCGGCCAGCCGTGATGGAACACGATCGGCTGGCCCTTGCCCCAATCCTTGTAGAAAATCTCGGTGCCGTCATGGGTGGTGAATGTGCTCATCGTCCTACTCCTTAATGGAAAAGTTGGGGGTAACAGGGAAGCTTTTAGCCCCCTTCTGCTGGACAAATTATAACAGTGCGGCCAGGGTGAGCATTGGCAAAACGGACATTCAACGTGGCAAAACTGACAAATGGCGGCTGCGCTTGATCTGATCGAAATCGGCCTTGTCTTGTATCCCGGCGTGCAGGAAGCGGCCGTGCTCGGCCTGACCGATCTCTTTCTGCTGGCCAACCGGCTGGCGGCCGATCGGTCGCCGGACGCTTTGAGGCTTCGCGTCAGCCATTGGCAATTGGAGGACGCGGGCCAGACCGTAGTCTGCACTTTCGACAGCGACCCCGGCGCCGACAATGAACCAGCCATGGCTATCATCCCGCCAACCTTGGGAGATCCGATCGCTCGGGAAGCAGCCGCGCCCTATGCCGGCTGGCTCAGGGGCCGTCATGCGGCAGGCGCGACCCTCGGCTCGGTCTGCGCCGGCGCCTTCGTGCTTGCCGAGACCGGCCTGCTGTCGGGTCGTGCTGCGACCACGCATTGGGCTTATCGCGACGCGCTGGCGCTACGCTTTCCAGACATTCTGCTCGATGCCGACAGGCTGGTCATCGACGATGGCGACATCATCACCGCGGGCGGCTACATGGCCTGGACCGATCTCGGCCTCAAGCTGGTGGACAGGGTGCTCGGGCCGACCGTCATGATGGACACGGCGCGTTTCATGCTGGTCGACCCGCCGGGCCGCGAGCAACGCTTTTACAGCCCGTTCGCGCCGCGGCTGACCCACGGCGACGAAGCGATCCTCAAGGTGCAGCATTGGCTGCAGGCGAACGGCGCCCGCGACGTGACGCTCGGGGCCATGGCCGGGCATGCCGGACTGGAGGAGCGGACTTTCCTGCGCAGGTTCCGCAGCGCCACCGGCCTCAAGCCGACCGAATATTGCCAGCACCTGCGCGTCGGCAAGGCGCGCGAGATGCTGGAAACCACGATGCGGTCGATCGACCAGATCGCCTGGGAGGTCGGCTATGACGATCCCGGCTCGTTCCGCAAGGTATTCGCCAGGATAACCGGCCTGGTGCCCGGCGACTATCGCAAGCGCTTTGGCACGGAACGAGCGGTAATTGCAGGCGGAGAGAGCTGAGGCCAGCCGCGCAATGGCGCTATCGATTCGATGCTGCCAAAGGCAAGCTCGCCGGGCGAGAACCCCAACCACCCATCTCCCGGCGAGCCTACTACCTGATTTGATACGCAATCAGGACCGGGATTAGCCGGCAAGCTCGTTGCTGCAAGACAGATGCCAGCTTTTGTTCCCGAAATGGGACAGTGGCGGAACTGGAATCGTCAAATCTCGAACTCGCCCTGCCCTTCATCCATGGCGCTGACGGTCTCGGCGGCGAGCGCGCGGGTGATCGGCGTCTTGCGCTCGAGCGCGGTGCGGTCGAGCCGTTCGACCACCCGCATGGCAGTGGCCAGCGAGCGCTCGATGCGGCGCACCAGATATTGCACGACATGCGGCTCGACCTCGACCTGGCGGTCGGCGAACAGCTTTGTGATGACGCCGGCCAGCAGAAGATCGTCGGGTTCGTGGATCTCGACGGTCGCCGCCGCCTTCAGCCGCGACGCCAGGTCGGGCAGCCTGACGCCCCAGGCGGACGGGAAGCGCCGCGCCGTCAACAGCAAGCTCGAGCCGGCGCCGCGCACCGCGTTGATCAGGTGGAAGAGGCCGTGCTCATCGATCGGGCCGGCATCGACATCGTCGATCAGGGCCGGATGCGCGCCGAGATTTTCGATGCAGTCGCCGATGCGGCCGGCCTCCACTTTCACCGCGTCGGCGCGGGTCCGCCAGATCGAGGCCAGATGGGTTTTTCCCGAGCCGGCCGGCCCGGCCAGCACGACGACCGGCGACGGCCAGTCCGGCCAGCGGTCGACAAGCGCCGCCGCCTGGCTGTTGGTGCTGGAGACGACGAGCTCGTCGCGCGAATAGCCTGTGCCGTGGCCTAGATCGAGCGGCAATTGACGCGGCGGATCGATCTTGTCCGGCATCTGGCTCAACCGCGCGCGCCCCCGCGGCGCCGCACCTGCAGCGGCGGCACCGGCTCGTCGGCGTGGCCCTTGTAGAGCGGCGATTCGAGATAGCGGGCGATGGCGAAGCGCACCAGAACGGCAACGGCGGCGGAAGCCGGAACGGCGATCAGCAGGCCGACGAAGCCGAACAGCGCGCCGAAGGCAAACAGCGCGAACATCAGCCACACCGGATGCAGGCCGACGCTTTTGCCGACCAGTCGCGGCTGCAGGATATTGCCCTCGATGAACTGGCCGACGAAGAACACGCCGGCCACCGCTGCGATCATGGTCCAGTCGGGCCAGAACTGGACGAAGGCGACGCCGACGGCCAGCACCAGGCCGGTCAGCGAGCCGACATAGGGGATGAACGAGATCAGCCCGGCAAACAGGCCGATGAGGATGCCGAAATTCAGGCCCGTCAACGTCAGGCCGGTGGCATACATGGCGCCGAGCACCAGGCACAGCGTGCCCTGGCCGCGCACGAAGCCGGCGGTCGCCGTGTTGATGTCCCTGGCGATCGTCCTGACGGTCTTGACATAGTCGCGCGGCACCCAGCTGTCGACGATTGTCACCATGCGATCCCAGTCGAGCAGCATGTAGAAGGCGACGACCGGCGTCACCACGAACAGGCTGACCACCGAGACCAGCGCCACGCCGGAGCTCCAGATCGAGGTGAACACGGTGGTCAGGAGGCCGAAGCCGGAGGTCAGCAGCGAGTTCAGGCCTTCGCGCAGGCCGTTGGCGTCGACGCCGAATTTCTCTTCCAGCCATTTCGGGTCGAAGCTGGTGATCAGGCCCTGCAGCCGGGTCAAATAGTCCGGCAGCTTGCTGGCGAAATCAGCCATCTGCGAGGCAAGCACCGGAACCAGGATGACGACGGCCAGCACCAGGACGACGATAAAGGCGATGAGGATGACCACCGTCGCCATCAGCCTGGAGAGGCCGAGCCGCTCCAGCCGGTCGGCGACAGGGTCGAGGAAATAGGCGAGCACCATGCCGGCGACGAACGGCAGAAGGATGCCGCTGAAGACATAGAGGAAGACGGCGAGGATGATGGCGCTGACCAGCCAGAAGCGGATCTGGCGGCGAAACGACGCCGACGCCGCAGCCTCCGCTGCCGCGGCTTCGGCCTCGGCGTCGATGGACCGTTCGTCAGGTGCCCGGTGTTCGGGTGCCCGGCGTTCAGGTGCCCCGCGTTCAGGTGCCGGGTGTGGAGCCTTCGCCATAGCCGCTCATATGCCTCAGCCAAGCCACGAGATAGGCCGCGGCCGAAGCCACGGTCAAGACCCCGGACAGCAATATGAGGGCCGGCCTCAGCGGATCGAGATGGATGTCGAAGGCGAGTTCGCCCAACACCACTGCCGCCAGCACGATTTGGATCGCGGTGTTGGCCTTCGACACCAGGAGCGGCTTCATCTCGACCGGATGCGCCATGACGGTGGATAAAAGCACGGCGCAGACGATCAGTGCGTCGCGCGACACCATGGTAACGACCAGCCACAGCGGCAGTTCGCCGCTGAAGCCCAGGACCACGAAAACCGAGACCAGCAGCAGCTTGTCGGCCATCGGATCGAGATAGGCGCCGAGCCTGGAAAACTGATTGAAATGGCGGGCGATGAAGCCGTCGACGCCGTCGGAAATGCCGGCAATGAGGAAGCCCGCAAAGGCCCAGTCCCAGCGGTCCTGCAGCATGGCCAGCACCACCGCCGGCACCAGCACGAAGCGCATGATCGTGATCATGTTGGGGATGGTCAAACGCATATCCCGTCGCTCTTGTTTGCCGATACATGATGGAGATGGAGGGTTACGGCAAGTAAGAAGCGACACAGGAACGCGAAGGCTAGCGTGAACCACCCCCCTCTGTCCTGCCGGACATCTCCCCCTCAAGTGGGGAGATTGGCAGCTTCATTTATCGCGCCCTTCCTGCAACGTTGCAGGTTGGCGAAAGCCGAGGCGACATCCAATCTCCCCACTTGAGGGGGAGATGTCCGGCAGGACAGAGGGGGGCGCGAAGGATCGCCACATTCGGAACTGCAGGGCCTGCCAACCTTTGTTATTATCGGGGGCAAAAGCTCCACATCCCGCCGTTATCCTTGCGGACCGAAACCGTTCATGCGAAGAGCCCGAGAAAGCAGGGAAAGAGTATGAGCAAGCGCAAGAACGGGCTCACCTATGCCGAAGCGGGCGTCGACATCGACGCCGGCAATCTCATGGTCGAGAAGATCAAGCCGCTGGTGCGCGCCACCCGCCGGCCGGGCGCCGATGGCGAGATCGGCGGCTTCGGCGGTTTGTTCGACCTCAAGGCCGCCGGCTTCACCGATCCCGTGCTGGTGGCCGCCAACGACGGCGTCGGCACCAAGCTGAAGATCGCCATCGATGCCGGCAAGCACGATACGATCGGCATCGACCTCGTCGCCATGTGCGTCAACGACATCGTCGTGCAAGGCGCCGAGCCGCTGTTCTTCCTCGACTATTTCGCCACCGGCAAGCTCGATCCCGACCAGGGTGCCTCGATTGTCGGCGGCATTGCCGCCGGCTGCCGGCAGGCCGGTTGCGCGCTGATCGGCGGCGAGACGGCGGAGATGCCCGGCATGTATCACGACAAGGATTATGACCTTGCCGGCTTTGCCGTCGGTGCCGCCGAACGCGGCCAGTTGCTGCCGACCGACGACATCGTCGAGGGCGACGTGCTGCTCGGCCTTGCCTCGTCGGGCCTGCATTCGAACGGCTTTTCGCTGGTCCGTCGCATCGTCGCCGTAAGCGGCCTTGGCTGGGGCGATCCGGCGCCGTTCAATGACGAGGCGACGCTGGCCGAGGCGCTGCTCGAACCTACCCGCATCTACGTCAAGTCGATCCTCAAGGCGATCCGCAACACCCACGGCATCAAGGCGCTGGCCCATATCACCGGCGGCGGCTTTCCCGAAAACATCCCGCGCGTTCTGCCCAAGGATTTTTCGGCCGAGCTCGATCTCGGCGCCATCGAGGTGCCGCCGGTGTTCTCATGGCTGGCCAAGACCGGCGGCGTCGCGCCGGAAGAGATGATGCGGACCTTCAATTGCGGCATCGGCATGATCCTGGTCGTCGCCTCCGGCCAGGCGGCGCAGGTCGCTGCCGTTCTGCAGGAGGCCGGCGAGACGGTGACGCCGATCGGCCAGATCGTGCCGCGCCGCGATGCCGGCGTCATCTATCGGGGCTCGATTGGCCTATGAGGAAACGGACGGTCGTACTGATCTCGGGGCGCGGCTCCAACATGACGGCGCTGGTTGCGGCGGCGAGCAACCCGGCCTATCCGGCCGAGATCGTCGGCGTCATCTCCGACCGCGCCAATGCCGCCGGCCTTGGCATCGCCGCGGCGCGCGGCATCGCCACCAGAGTGATTTCGCGCTCCGACCATGCCAGCAAGCAAGCGCATGACGAGGCGATCGATGCGGCCCTCTTGTCGTTCGGCGCCGAGATCGTCGCGCTGGCCGGCTACATGCGCATCCTCGGCGCGCGCTTCGTGGAGAAGTGGCAGGGCCGCATGATCAATATCCACCCTGCCCTGCTGCCTGCCTTCAAGGGGCTGGATACGCATGCGCGGGCCCTCCGCGCAGGCATGCGCATCCATGGCTGCACGGTGCATTTCGTCACGCTCGACATGGATGACGGGCCGATCATCGCCCAGGCCGCCGTGCCGGTGATGGTCGGCGACAATGAGGACACGCTGGCCGCGCGGGTGCTCAAGGCCGAGCACCAGCTCTATCCGCTGGCGCTGGGGCTGGTCGCCGAAGGCAAGGCGCGAATGGAAGGCGGCCGCACGGTGTTTTCGCGCTTCGCCGACGATGCCGACAACGCCACGTCGGTGGTGATCGCGCCCGACCCGCTGCGCGAAGAGACCGATCTCGAGCACCTGGCGCGGATCACGCCGTGAGGGTCCGCAGAAACGGCCAATAAATCGCCGGGGAATGACAGAATAGATCAATGGACGTTTTCGACAGCGCGATCCGGCAAAAGCGTGATCTGGCCGGCGTCTTCGAGTACGACGAGGCCGATGATCCGAAAAGTGCCACGGCATATTTTTATCTCTGTCGGATCGAGGGCGGACGAGTAGGTCCCGTCGTCGGTGCAATTCACGTTCGATCGGGCGATTGGGCCATCACTGAAGCAGACATTTTGGTCAGATGGGATAAAGATGAACGGCATGTAGGCCTGTTCATCTTTGGTGCGCTTTGGGCGAGTTTTGATACCGCCATGGGCACAAAACATGGCGGCGGCTATGGGAAAGACTTTCAGCCCGACATCCCTTGGACTTGAGTTGAATCCATGAAGCAACTGCTGCTCCTGCGTCACGCCAAGTCGAGTTGGGACGATCCCAACCTCATCGACTTCGACCGGCCGCTGTCCGCGCGCGGGCTGAAGGCAGCGCCGCTGGTCGGCCGCGAACTGGCCCGGCGCGGCTGGCTGCCGGAGTTGGCGCTGGTGTCGCCGGCGCTGCGCACCCGCGACACGTGGCGGCTGGTCTCGGCGGAATTGCCGGCGAAGGTGCAGGCCAAATTTGCCCAGGCGCTTTACGAGGCAGCGGCGGCGGACATCCTCGCCAAGGTGCGGCAAGTGAAGGCGGGGACCGGAACGCTGCTGGTGCTTGGCCACAATCCCGGGTTGGAGGAGTTCGCGCGGGGTCTTGCCGGGGCTGGATCTGATGAAGCGGCGCTGAAAAAACTGGCGGAAAAATACCCCACCGCGGCCCTGGCTCGGTTCGACGTCGATGGCGATTGGGCCGGTCTCACCTTCGGCAGCGCCCGGCTGACGCACTGCATTTGGCCGAAGGATCTGCGTTAGGGATTTACCAGCAGGCCCGGGGATCGCCGATCCTTTCGACCGACCGGGCTTTGCCCAAACAAGAGCGGCGGGCCAGGCCCGCCGCTCTTTGTGCTCCCGGTTAAGGAACTAACGGCCCCAGTTGCCCCGGCCAGATTGGGGCACTACGGGTTGATCCGTGCCGAACCGGGTCGTCGCCTCGGTGTCGACGGCGTTGTGCTCGGCCGTCAGCGGCTTGCGGATGGAACCGGTAAACCCGCTGTCGATGGTGCCGACAGGCGCGTTGCCAACAGGCGCGGCCGGCTGGTTGACGCCGTCCGAACCATAGTGATCACTGCCTGCAAAGGCGCTGCCCGTGGCGACGAGGACGATGGTGGCGACGGTAAGAGCAGTCTTGGTCATTTCAGGTACTCCAATGTACTGGTCATTCGTGAGTTGTCGTTGCTTTCGACGCATTCGAGATGAGAGCGCTGTCCGCGCCGACGAATACGCACCCGGCTTTTTCCGATGTGCACGTTGCTGGACGATTTCAGCAACCGAGATTGTGGCTACAGATGAAACCTGCAAGTCAAAGTATTCGATTGGCGCAGGATGCTATTCGGCGCACACGCCCGTTGATACGCGAAAGCAAGAGTAGCGGGCCAAGCCCGCCGCTCTTTGTGTTGCAGGCCGTGATAATCAGCGGCCCCAGATGCCTTGGCCGGATTCAGGCGCCACCGACTCGGAGGTTATCTTGGCACCGGTATGCTCGGAAGTAACCGGCTTGCGGATCGAACCGGTGAAGGTGTTGTCGACGTTGGCAGCAGCAGCGGCCGGCTGGTTGACGTTGTCCGAGCCATAATGGTCGCTGCCGGCAAAAGCAGTGCCGGTGGCAACGAGGATGGCGGCGGCGGTAAGAGCGAGCTTGGTCATTTCGGTACTCCGGTAGTTCTTTGGTCTGTCCGTCAAGTGGCGTGCCTCGGGAGGAATTCGCGTCGCTCGGACGACCCCGAGATGGGTCGGCAAGTCTGTCGTTTCCAATCACGAAAATTTTGTGCCGGTGCGCCAAATTGGCCGCTTGAAATTCGACATGCAGCTCCTGCGCCACAATTTTCTTCTTTCTTTTCAACTAATTATGCGGTCAGTGGTGATTTGCCGCGCGAAGATTCTTTGAGCCGGCGTTCACCCTTTCCTGTACTCTCTGCTAACGGAACCGAGCCGTTCGGTTCGAGTTCTTTTACGCTTGGCTGATCAGCGCTTTCAGAGGCTCGATCGACATTCCTGCCGACCGATCAATGCGCGGTGAAATTCACGCTGCCAGCTCAGCGCCAGCGGCGTCGTGCTTGGGCCGCGCGCTGGCCAGAAGCACGACCGGGCAGTTGCAGGCGGCCAAAACAGCGCCGGCGGTTTCACCGAAGAACAGGTCCTCACCCGGACGTTGGGTGACGCCCATCACGACGATCGCCGCTCCTTTGGCCGCCTCCCGGGTGATCGCCTTGTCGGGTGTGACGCGGGTATGGAACGCTGTGTCGATATGCAGGCCGTAGCGGCCCGCCAGATCAGCGATGTCTTTCAGGACGGCCTCTTCGCGGCTATGCGACACCGATGTCGACCTGCGGCCCTTGGCTGCCTTTTGCGAGACGTAGAGAACCTTGATCCGCGCCCGGTTTGGACGGGCCAGCGCCAGCGCCAAGTCGGCGGCGCGACGCGCCACCTGGGTACCGTTGACGGGGACGAGAATACTGGTGCCGGCCTTCAGCGTCGGCATCTTTTCGCCAGCATTGCCGCCGTTCAGGACCAGGCAAAGCGGGCCGTCAAATCCTGCGGCAATGTCGTTGAGGGCCGGCGCGAAGGCGCCATCGGCGGTCAGCACATTGTCCAGGCCGACCAGCAACAGGCCGTATCCCTTGCGGGCCTCTTCGGCGATCGTCTCACCCGTGGCCTCCAATTCGGTGCGGGCCGTCAGATGGACTTTGTCGACAAGCGTATCTTCGATCCGTTTCACCGCCTGAGCGCTCTTTTTTGCACCCTTTTTGATTTCCTGGAGGGCGCGCTCCTGTCCCTTGCTGTCGGTCGGCCTGTCAACTCGGCCGTCTTTCGGCTGAAGCAAGGTGGTGGGCAGGCGAAGCAAGGTGGTGGGCATGCCGCTGCCTCCGCCGACCAGTCCGGCGAGATATGCAGTGAACTTGCCGATCCTGCTGTCGTCGATCAGCACCAGCAGCCTCTCCAGCCTGGAAATGAAGCCGTATTCGTCCAACGCCTCGCGCTCGACACGCTGCTGCTCGTCGTGCCCAACCGGCAGCCGGCCGAGCGCCCAGCGCAGCATCGGCGGCATGGCCAAGGTGGTGATCACGGCCATGGTGACGATCATGGTGAAGAGATTGTGCGACAGGATGTTCATCGACAGGCCGATGCTGGCGACGATCACCTCGGTCGAGCCGCGTGCGTTCATGGCACTGCCGACGGCGATTGCTTCCTTGAGCGACATGGCGGCGAGCTTGGCGCCGATGAACGCGCCGCCAAACTTGCCGATGCTGGCGATGATCACGAGAGCGCCCGTCAGCATGGCAAGGGTTGGATCGGCGAGCACTGTGAGATCGGCGGACAGCCCCGCCATGCCGAAGAAGATCGGCATGAACAGCGCGGTGATGACGCCGCGCAGCTGGCCTTCGATATGGCTGGAGAGGATGGGCGATTCCCCGACCAGGATGCCGGCGACGAACGCCCCCAGCACGGTATGGACGCCTATCAGATTAGTGATCAGCGCCATCGCTCCCATGATGATGAGGATCATGGTGATCACCGCAAACTCGCTGCGGAATTGATCGTTGGTCCAGCGGATCAAGGTGAAGACAAGACGGCGGCCAATGGTGAAGGAGAACACCATGAACAGTGCCACCGCGGCGATGGTGGTCACCAGCGGCGCGAACTGTAGCTTGCCATTGGTGGCGATGCCGAAGGTTACGGCGATGACCAGCCAGCCGATCGTGTCCTCGATGATCGCCGAGGAAATAATCACCTGTCCGAGGTTGCGGCGCATGAAGTTCATCTCGCGCACCACCATGGCGACGACCTTGACCGACGAGATCGACAGCGCCGTGCCCAGGAACAGCCCGGCGACGGTGCGCTGCGTGGGGTCAGCCAGCAATGCGTCCGGCAGGAACTGCGCCAGCGCAAAACCGAAGATGAAGGGCACCACGACGCCGGTAGCCGAAATGGAAAAACAGGCCGCGCCAACCCGGCGCACCAGCCGCAGGTCCGTCTCCATGCCGGTCAGCAAAAGCAGCATCAGGATGCCGAGCTGCGAGACGGCGTCGATCATGCCCTTTTGCGCAGGATCACTGGGAAAGATCAGGTGCTGGGCCGACGGCCACAGCCAGCCGAACAGCGAAGGACCGAGCAGGATGCCGCCGATCAGTTGGCCCATGATTGCCGGCTGGCCATAACGCTGCAGCACTTCGCCCAAGCCGCGCCCGACAAGCAGCAGAAGCACGATCTCGGCGACGAAAGCGCCTTCGCCCGAACCACCCATGCCGGAGGCCCGGGTACCGGCAACGAGCGTCTCCGCTGCCCAGGCCGCCCCCGCGGGGACGAAAGCGCAAACCAGCAGCGCCAGGCTGGAACGTGTCGGAGCCTGCCAAGCCATGAAACCCCCATCGCCCAATGCACGTGTCCAACAACGCGCGACAGGGCGTTGCGTTGCTAGACAGGGCGTTGCGTTGCTAGACGTGGACGTCACCGAAGGAGAGTTCGCCGTCGTCGCTCTCTGTCAGAAATGCTGTCACCAGCAGGCCCGCATAGAGGACGGCGACCAGCACGACGATGACGGCGCCCGGAATTGGACCCAAGGCAGCACTGGCGACGGCCTCACGCATCGACCCGACGAAGCCGATGCGGACACCTTCGGTCAGAAGACTGGGGGTCGACAGTTTGAGGATCCAGGCCAGCAGCAGGATCAGCAGCATGTAGATGTAATTGCGACGCAGGCGGCGCGCCAAAGCCATGCGTTGCGAAATCAGGAATTTCGGCGCGCGCAGGCTCTCGCCGACGATCAACAGCCAATCGGACGCGAAGTCCGGCTGCGGCGAGAATATCTGCGCGAAATAGTGCCGTTCGAACTGGCGCACGCGAGCCCGATAGAAGTCGAAGAAGCGATATCGGCGGGCCTCTATCCACAGCAGCAGCAGAACAAGCAGCATGGCAAACAGCAGCACACCATGGTGAGCGCTGGCTGTCGAAAGCGAAACGGACAGCATGGCTGCGACAACGGTTATCGCCCAGTTGCTCGTCCGGTCCAGGCGGTCACGCCACCCAGCCATGCGCGCAATCTCGGCGCGATGAAAGTGGGACATCGTGGTTACGAGTTCGCCGGACGACAGTGTCCTTCCGATGGGATCCGGCGCCGGCAACACTTCTGCCATGACAATGCCTCCACCCGCCACGCGAAAACGGCCGGATGGAGATATCGTTCCGACGCTCAATCCGCCGGGCGCAGCCAGACCTTGTTGTCGTGGAAGGCGGCGCCGCCATAGGGCGCCGGCGCATCGGCGCCGGTCAGCACGTTGATGCCCTCGCCGCGCTCATGGGCGCTGTTCGGCCAGATGCCTTCGGCGACGACGACGCCGCGCTTAATGCCGTCGAACAGCTTTGCGTGCAGCACCACCTCGCCACGCTGGTTGCCGACCTCGACACGGCCGCCGTCGGCGACGCCGAGTGCCGCCGCATCATCGGGATGCAGGAGCAACTCCGGCCGGCGCTCCTTTGCCTGCGATACCGGCGTTTCGGCAAAGGTCGAATTGAGGAAATTGCGCGCCGGCGAGGTGGTCAGCCGGAACGGATGCTTCTCATCAGCCACCTCGATCAGGTCGACGTGGTCGGGGAATTCCGGCAGGTTCGCCACCGGTCCGAACAGGCCCATGCTTTTCGGCGGCCGGTTGGGTGCGGCCTGGCCCGTCCAGTCGGCGCGGAAATGGAATTTCTTGTCGGCATGGCCGAAGCCGTCCAGGAAATGTGCGGCCTCGAAATCCGGCTGCAAATCGACCCATTTCTGCTCTTTCAGGCTCGAAAAGCTGCCCAGCCCGCGCTTGCCCAAGATGATGTCGATATGCTGCTGCTCGGTCATGCCGAAGCCAGGACGATCGGCGACACCGAGCCTTTTGCCGAGCTCCTCGATGACGAAATGGTTGGTGCGCGGACCTTCCGGCGGATCGATCAGCTTCGGCCCGAGGGTGATGTGCTGGTTGCCACCGCCCTTGTAGACGTCGTCATGCTCGAGAAACATCGTCGCCGGCAGCACCACGTCAGCGAGCTTGGCGGTGTCGGTCATGAACTGCTCGTGCACGCAGGAAAACAGATCGTCGCGCAGGAAGCCTTGCTTCACCAGCCGCTGCTCCGGCGCGACATTCACCGGATTGGTGTTCTGGATCAGCAGCGCCGTCACCGGCGGGCCGCCATAGAGCGCATCCTCAGCCCCGGTCAGCACCGGGCCGATGCGCGAATGATCGAGATGGCGGATCGAGGGATCGCGCATCCGCGTGCCTTCCAGCAGTTCCTGGTTGAGCTTGAAGATGCCCGAGTTGGAATGGAAGGCGCCGCCGCCCTCATATTGCCAGCAGCCGGTAACCGCGGCGATCGAGGCCGCGGCATGCATGTTGACCGAACCGTTGCGCTGCCGCGAAAAGCCGTAGCCGAGGCGGAAGTAAGTCTTCTTCGTCGTGCCGACGAGCCGGGCGAAGGTCTCGATTTCGTCGACGGAAAGCCCGGTGATGTCTGCCGCCCATTGCGGCGTCCGCGTCTTAAGATGCGCTTCCAGACCGTGCGGATCGTCGGTGTATTGTTCCAGATAGGCGCGGTCGGCCATGCCGTCACGGAACAGCACGTGCATCACCGCGCAGGCCAGCGCGCCGTCGGTGCCGGGCTTCAGCACCAGGCCGAGATCGGCCTGCTTCATCGTCGCATTTTCGTAGACGTCGATGACGACGATCTTGGCGCCGCGTTCCTTGCGCGCCTTGATGGCGTGGGTCATGACGTTGACCTGCGTGACCACGGCGTTGGTGCCCCAGATCACCACGCAGTCGGACTTCGCCATTTCGCGCGGGTCGGGGCCGCGCAGCGCGCCGGCGCCCATCATCCAGCCGGTCCAGGCCAGATTGGTGCAGATCGAGCCGAAGAAGCCGGAATATTTCTTGGCGTGCCTGAGCCGCTCGATGCCGTCGCGCTGCACCAGACCCATCGTGCCGGCATAGTAATAGGGCCAGACCGTCTCCGAGCCATATTTTGCCTCGGCGGCTATGAACCTTTCGGCGACGAGGTCGAGCGCCGCCTCCCAGCTGGATTCCTTCCAGGCGCCCTCGCCCTTGCCGCCGGCGCGGATCAACGGCTTCAGCAGTCGGTCGGGGTGATGGACGCGATCGGCGTAACGGGCGACCTTGGCGCAGATGACGCCGGCCGTATAGCTGTTGGCCTTGGCGCCATGGACACGGCCGATGCGCTTTTCATCGAGCAGCTCGACCTCGAGCGCGCAGGTCGAGGGGCAATCATGCGGGCAGGCCGAATGGCCGATTTTGAGCTTGGCATACTGATTCATGGGTGCAAACTAGCCGTTTATGGCGGCGGCGTGTAGGGCCAGTTACCCGCCATCAATGCGCTTGAGCAAGGCGTTGTAGGCGCCGCATTTCGGGCAATGTATGTGGCGCTCGACATGCGATGATCCGGCTCCGGCGTCGATGACCAGCAGATTGCCGTCTCCACACTCAGGGCATTTTACGACCGCTTCGGAATTGACAACCAAAACCTTGGCAGCTTCGATCCAAAGTTTTGTCGACATCGTCCTACTCCGCCGTGCCTTCCTCGTACTCCGCCGACATCGACAGCCATTTTTCCTCATGGCCGGCCAGCTGTTGCGCAAGTTGTGAGCGCTCCTTGGCCAGCCTTGTCGCGGTCGACGGGTCCTTTTCGTAGACGGCCGGGTTGGCGAGTTCGTCCTCGATCAGGTCGATGCGCTTGCGGAGGCGGTCCATCAGCGCTTCGGTGGCGCGGATTTCCTTGGCCAGCGGCTCGAAGGCGGCGCGGCGCGCGGCTGCGTCGCGGCGGCGGTCGGCCTTCGACGCCTTTTCCGCCTCGCGCTTGCCGCGGCGGTCGCCGGAGACGCCGGTGACCAGTGTCTTGTAATCCTCGAGATCGCCGTCATACGGATTAACCGCGCCGTCCTTGACCAGCCAAAGCCGATCGGCGGTCGCTTCGAGCAGATGGCGGTCGTGCGAGATCAGGATGACCGCGCCGGGAAAATCGTTCAGCGCATGGATCAGCGATTCACGGCTGTCGATATCAAGATGGTTGGTCGGCTCGTCGAGGATGAAAAGGTTCGGCCCCTCGAAGGCCGACAGGCCCATCAGGAGCCGCGCCTTCTCGCCGCCGGACAGATCCTTGGCCGCGGTATTCATCTTTTCGGTGGTCAGGCCGAACTGGGCGACGCGGCCGCGCACCTTGGATTCCGGCGCGTCCGGCATCAGCCGGCGGACGTGTTCATAGGCGTTTTCATCGGGCCTGAGGTCGTCGAGCTGGTGCTGGGCGAAGATAGCCACTTTCAGCCCGGGCGCCACGGTCATGGAGCCGGTCTCCGGCTTCAGCCGGCCGGCCAAAAGCTTGGCGAAGGTCGACTTGCCGTTGCCGTTGGCGCCGAGCAGCGCGATGCGGTCGTCGGCATCGATGCGCAGCGTCATCTTCTTCAGGATCGGCGCACCCTCGGTGTAGCCGACATTGACGTTGTTCAGCGCAATGATCGGCGAGGCCACCGCCTTCACCGGCTCCGGAAAGGAGAACGGCCGCACCGTGTCGTTCACGATCGCGGCGATCGGCTTCATCTTCTCCAGCGCCTTGATGCGGGACTGCGCCTGCCTCGCCTTCGATGCCTTGGCGCGGAAGCGCTCGACGAAGGATTCCATGTGCTTGCGCGCGGCTTCCTGCTTGACGCGGCCCTTCTCCTGCAATTCGCGCTGCTCGGTGTATTGGCGCTCGAACTGGTCGTAGCCGCCGCGCCAGAAGGTCAGCTTCTTCTGGTCGAGATGGACGATCGAATTAACGGCGCGGTTGAGCAGGTCGCGATCGTGCGAAATCAGCAGCACGGTATGCGGATATTTCGACACGTAGTTTTCCAGCCACAGCGTGCCTTCGAGGTCGAGATAATTGGTCGGCTCGTCGAGCAGCAGCAGATCGGGCTCGGCAAACAACGCGGCGGCCAGCGCGACGCGCATGCGCCAGCCACCGGAGAAGGACGAGGCCGGGCGCCGCTGCGCGGCATCGTCGAAGCCGAGGCCGGCGAGAATGGTGGCCGCGCGTGACTCGGCCGAGTGCGCATCGATATCGGCCAGCCGCATGTGGATGTCGGCGATGCGGTGCGGGTCGGTCGCCGTCTTTTCCTCTTCGAGCAGTGCACTCCGTTCGAGGTCGGCCTTGAGCACGATCTCGATCAGCGGCTCCTCGGTGCCCGGCGCTTCCTGCGCCACCTGGCCGATGCGCGTGTTCTTGGGCAGGCTGATCGAGCCGGTCTCGGAGGCGAGATCGCCGGTGATCGCCTTGAACAGGGTCGTCTTGCCGGTGCCGTTGCGGCCGACAAGGCCAGCCTTGCTGCCGGCCGGCAAGGTCAGCGAGGCATGGTCGAGAAGCAGGCGTCCGGCCATGCGGAGCGAAAGGTCGTTGATGATCAGCATGGCCGGGCTTTTGCACGGGACAACCATGCTTCGCAAGGGCTTGAGCCCCGGTTCGCCGCATAAGCCGCGAAAACCGACAAGGCTGGTGATGTCGACCCCGCGCGCCGCGACTTCCCGCAAAACGCAAAAAGAACCCGCTATCCTGAGGGGGGACAAGGAGAGCGGGCTCTTTCGTGAACGGCGGCCTTGGGAGCGTCCGATCGACATCCAAACACGCAGCAGCTTGGTTTGTTCCATGGGAAGAACGAACTATGTGATGAACAAACGCTGCTGTGGCCGGCAGGTTTGTCCACAGGGGCGTGCCGTCTGTACGCTATCAACCATGACGCTGCGGAAAGACTCGGCTATCCTTGGATGTGCGGCGGGCCTGATCTCCGCCTGGCCGGCGCCATCAGCTTCCTCCCAAGCGGCGCCGGCCACCTTCCTTGACCGGCGCCGACGCCATTTGAGGCGGTCATTGTTTCGGCGGCGTGCCGGGCTGATCGCCGCCGGTCGTCGACTTCGGCACCGGATTCTTGTCGACCTGCGGGTTCTGATCGACCGTGTCGCCAGGGGCCTTGGTCGGCTGGATATTGTTGTCGCAACCCGCAACGGTCAGAGCTGCCATAAGCAGCAGGATTGAGCGCTTTTTCATCGCAGTCTCCTCTCGCCCGACAACGAGGCGTCGGCGATTTGGTTGCGCGGCCGGCGTCGTTCTCGCATTCGCCGAGGAGCCCGGGAACAAAATGCCGTGTCTCCGGTTGCTGCACAATCAATGGAGGATGGCATGATCCGTCTGCTCATCGCCGGGGCAATCGTCTATGTCGCCTATCGCGTCGCCAAGAAAGTGATCGACGAGGTGCCCGACGATTTCGATCCGCTGCTGCTGCCGCCGCCACAGGACGATCGCGAGGCGCTGCGGCGGCAATCGGCAAGGATGGGCGTCGAGCCCGAGCGTTAGTCGACAGGCCTGCCCGCAAGGCTTCTTCGTTCACGAGCCCTATTCCGGCTCCGCAAACCGTTGCGAACAAAGCAGAAACGATGCTTGATGGGCGATGAACCTCGCCGCCCGTGATTCGTCCTTCCAGCCGGCCTATCTGGCGAAGCTCAACGCCGAGCAGCGGCTTGCCGTCGAACATGGCGACGGCAAGATCGCCGGGCCGTTGCTGGTCATCGCCGGCGCCGGCTCCGGCAAGACCAACACGCTGGCGCACCGGGTCGCGCATCTGATCGTCAGGGGTGCCGACCCGCGCCGCATCCTTTTGATGACATTTTCGCGCCGTGCCGCGGCGGAAATGGCCAAGCGGGTCGAGCGCATCGCCGGCGAGGTGCTGGGGCGCGATGCCTCGGTGATTACCGATGCGCTGAGCTGGGCCGGCACGTTCCACGGCATCGGCGCCAGGCTGCTGCGCGATTATGCGCTGGAGATCGGTCTCGATCCGGCCTTCACCATCCACGATCGCGAGGATTCCGCCGACCTGATGAACCTCGCCCGCCACGAGCTTGGGTTTTCGAAGACCGAAGCCCGCTTTCCGACCAAGGGCACCTGCCTTGCGATCTATTCGCGCGCCGTCAACGCACAGGCGCCGCTCGGCGAGGTGCTGGGTTCGGTGTTCCCGTGGTGCGCCGGCTGGGCCGAACAGCTGAAGCAATTATTCGCACGATATGTCGAGGCCAAGCAGGCGCAGAATGTGCTCGATTACGACGACCTGCTGCTCTACTGGGCGCAGATGGCCGGCGAGCCGGAAATCGCCGCGCATCTGGGTGCGCGTTTCGACCATGTGCTGGTCGATGAATACCAGGACACCAACCGGCTGCAGGCCTCGATCCTGACGGCCCTCAAGCCCGACGGATCGGGGCTGACGGTGGTCGGCGACGACGCGCAGTCGATCTATTCGTTCCGCGCCGCGGAAGTGCGCAATATCCTGGATTTTCCCAAGCAGTTCGCGCAGCCGGCGGAAGTCGTCATGCTGGAGCGCAATTACCGCTCGACCGAGACCATCCTGGCGGCGGCCAATGCGGTAATCGGCGAAGCGTCGGAACGTTTCACCAAAAATCTCTGGACCGAGCGCAAATCTGCGGAAAAGCCGAAGCTGGTCAGCGTGCGCGACGAGACCGAGCAGGCGAGCTATGTCTGCCAGGCGATACTCACCGAACGCGAAGCCGGCACCGTTCTCAAATCACAGGCGGTGCTGTTTCGCGCCTCGCACCATAGCGGCCTGCTGGAGATCGAGCTGACGCGCCGCAACATCCCCTTCGTCAAGTTCGGCGGGCTGAAATTTCTCGATGCAGCTCACGTCAAGGACTTGCTGGCTGTACTGCGCTTTGCCGAAAACCCGCGCGACCGCGTCGCCGGCTTTCGCGTGCTGCAACTTCTGCCGGGCATTGGCCCTTCGGCCGCCAATGCGATCGTCGAGACCATGGCAAATTCGCTTGACGAGACGATGGGGCTTGCCCGCTATCGGCCGCCGCAGCGTGCCGCCGACGACTGGCCGGGCTTTGTCGCGCTCTATAGCGGCCTGCGCGCCGGCGCGCAAAAATGGCCGGCCGACATCGAACAGGTCAGGCTCTGGTACGAGCCGCATCTGGAACGCATCCACGAGGATGCAACGACGCGCCGGGCCGATCTCCTGCAGCTCGAGCAGATCGCTTCCGGCTATGCGTCGCGCGAGCGCTTCCTCACCGAGCTGACACTCGATCCGCCGGACGCGACCAGCGACGAGGCCGGCCCGCCGCACCGCGACGAGGATTATCTGATCCTGTCGACGATCCATTCGGCCAAGGGCCAGGAGTGGAAGAACGTCTTCGTGCTCAACACCGTCGACGGCTGCATCCCGATCGATCTCGGCGTCGGCAGCAAGGAGGACGTCGACGAGGAGCGGCGGCTGCTCTACGTGGCGATGACGCGGGCCAAGGACAGCCTGCACCTGGTCATGCCGCATCGCTTTTTCGTCCACGGCCAGGCGGCGCGCGGCGACCGCCATGTCTATGCCTCGCGCACGCGCTTCATCCCGCGCTCGATCCTAGGCGCCTTCGAACAGCTGGCTTGGGCCAGCGTCCAGGCCCCGGACGATCCGCGCCGCCAGCCGCAGGTGCGCGTCGACCTCGGCGCCCGCATGCGTGGCATGTGGAAGTAGGCACCCGCCTCGACGTCGGCGCTTGCTCGCCCGGCGACCGCTCCCAGAGCCGGCGAAAAAACAATCCCGGCAACATGGAACCTCGCGCCGTGATCCGCGTTTCTGCCCGACCCCCAGACCGGAGAACGGCGTCCGCCGTGACCTCCGCCCATTCGAGAGGCCAGAATGCACGACAGGACGTTTTCCACCCCGGTCGCCCTAACCGTTGGCGCCGGCTACAAGCGTACGATCGCTTCGTTCTCCGAGATGCACGAATTCCTGACCGAGTTCCCGCCTTCGCGCCGCCGGCTGAGCTATGGCGCCGCGGTGAAGGCCTGCGAGGCGGCACGTGCCGGCGAGATCTCGGCCGAAGCGGCACGCGACGCCCTGATCACCTTTGCCGTAACGGCAGGCATCCTCTGGCCGGCCGCCCAGCCGGCGGTCTCGGTCAAGCCGGTCGCCCGGGGCCTCGGCGGCTACGCCGCCTGACAGAAACGACCATCAATGGACCGTCATCGGGCCGCCGCCCGGCGGGTCGCCCGCTGCCGCGGTTTCGAAACTGACCTGATCACGGCCGTTCGATTTGGCCCTGTAAAGGTGCTTGTCCGCCACCACGAACATCTCGGCGTAGGTGGTCGGCCCGCTGAAGGCGACGCCGCCGATGCTGACCGAGAGAGGACAGGGCCGGCCGCCAGGCGAGAACTCCGCCTCACGGACGCGCCGGCGAATTGTCTCCGCCACCAGCCAGGACTGCGAAGGATCTGCGCCGGGAAGGAAAACCGCAAATTCCTCGCCGCCGATCCGGCCGACGATGTCGGCGCCGCGTAGCTGGCCCTGGATTGTCCTGGCGATCAGCTTGAGCGCCTGGTCTCCGCAGTCGTGGCCGAGGCGGTCGTTGACGGATTTGAAATGGTCGGCATCGACGATCAGCAAGGCTCCGGCATTGACGACGGAATGGCTGCGGGCCTGTTCGAGATAGGCCTCGACGAGCATGGAAAATGCACCCCGGTTGAATACCGCCGTCAGGCTGTCGGTCGCCGCGACGACGGCCAGTACCTTCTGCGCGATCGCCAGCTGGCGCATTTTCCACATGAGGAAGAAGAAGAACGAGCTGGCCAGGACAAGCGGCAGCAGCAGGTCTGTGAGCTGCGCCCGCCACAGCGCTTCCGGCGACAAATATGGGAAATTAAAGGAATCGACGAGGAATGCGGCTGCAATGCAGACCGCCGTGCCCGCGACGGTAACGGCCACGACCCTGCCCCAGCTCGTCGGGGACAAATCGATCTGCATGCTTTTGCTCCTGCTTCAGCCGGCTACCTTGAAGCAACAGCGCAAACGAAGTCCTAAGACTTTGCTTTCAATTCGATCGCAGTCGAAGCGAACCAGCCGTCGAGATGGCGGCCAGATAAGAAGATCGGTCCTAAATCAGCTGCCGTCTGATGCTCATCCGCGTTACCGCGGTCACAAGAATGGCGCCGATCATGAAATAGATGGTCGCGACAATGTCGCCCTGGTGGAAATAATAACCGGAGTTGAGAAGCGCCAGGACCACGGCGAAGAACGCCACGAGGCGCAAGGGTTCATTGGGCATGCGTGCCAATTCTCGCTGTTGCTGCTGAATGCTGCTGAATGCTGCTGAAGCGGCCGCCCTCACGACCGTCCGCTCCATAAAATGTTTTGGCGCGTTTTGCAATCTCGGCAGATCGCCCTCTATCCACCGTCCGCTTCACCAGCCGCCCCAGGTTCAGGCGAAAGCCCTGCCCTCCTCGCTGCGCTGGAACATCGTCAGGTCCAGTCCGAGGCTTGGCTTGCCCAGAATGGTCAGGATCGCATGCGCCTGGCCGCGATGGTGGGTCTGGTGGTTGAAGAAGTGGTCGAGCGCCGGCGCCAGCCGCTGCGAGACGGTGCGCATATCCGAGACGGTCATGTAGGAGAAGCGGCCCGACAGCGCCTTGTCGCTCAGGCCGTCGACCCAGTCGATGATCCGTTTGTCCTCGGCCTCGCGCGCCAGCCGCAAGCCTGGCAAGGCGCGGTGCAGGACCGTGTCGAGCCTTGCCGGCGCGTCGCCCTCGCCGGTGAAGCGTTTCATCCAGATACGGTCGGCTGCCAGGAGGTGGTTGAGCGTTCCCATCATAGAACCGAAGAAGACGCCGACATTGCGGTCGAACTCTTCCTCGTCGAGATCGGCGGCGGCATCGTAGATGCGGCCGTTGGCCCATTGATTGTAGGCCGCAAACATCCTGAAATGCTGTTTCATTTTCTCTCGACCTGCGAGACTCCCTGCGCGGGTCTGTTTCGGGCATAGTTAGACTGCAAGGACGCTGCCGCCAATGACCATTCTGCTCTATGACCTTGTCGGACGCGATGCCGCCCGCCCATTCAGCCCACATTGCTGGAAGGTGGCGATGGCGCTGGCCCACAAAGGGCTCGACATCACCAGCGTGCCGACCCGTTTCGTCGAAGTGCCGAAGGTGGAAGGCGGCGTCTCGAAGCTCGTTCCGGTGATCCGCGACGGCGAGACGGTGGTCGCCGATTCCTTCGCCATCGCGCTCTATCTCGAGGAGACCTATCCCGAGCGGCCGACGTTGTTTTCCGGCGACGGCGGCAAGGCGACGGCGCGCTTCATCGAACGCTGGTCGCAGCTGACCATCCATCCCTACGTCACCACCGCTGCGATACTGGACCTGCACGCTATGCAGGACGAGGCGAACGCCGCCTATTTCCGGCAGAACCGCGAGCAGCGCTTCGGCAAGCGCCTGGAGGCGGTTTACGCCACCCGCGACGCTGGGCTCGCCGGCTTCCGCGCCTCGCTGGAGCCGCTCCGCTCGATGCTTGGCTATCAGCCCTTCATCGGCGGCCCGTCGCCGCTGTTTGCCGACTACATCGTTTTCGGCGCGCTGCAATGGGCGCGCATCGCCACGCCCTACCGGCTGCTCGACGACAGCGATGTCGTGGCGCAATGGTTCGAACGATGCCTCGATCTGCATGGCGGCCTCGGCCGCACGGTTGCGGCCGCAGCGATCTCCCCGCTCGAGAGTTGAAATCGGCAGTTTTCATCGGCGGCGCCACATTTTGTTCTTGCTTTGTGCCGGCAGCTATGCTACTAATTTGGGTATGGTGATGATTCGCACCGACGCCCGCCCGGCTTGCCGAGGCGGGTTTTGTTTTGCCGATCGAGGTCCAACGGCGTAGATCGCGGCGATGCCGTCCGGCCTTTAGCTGAAAGTTGCCAGCCGGCGAAATGCGACAATGCGGGTAGACGAAGTGTCGCTCGAAGCGCCTCATCAGCGCCTGGATCGAAGCAAACAAGACGAACATCCGGCGAACCGGGCAATCACAACAAAGGCAGCGCGCCATGACCGCAAACCCAGAGTTCCCGGCCGATTTTCGCGCTGCGCTCGCCAACCTCTTCCTGTGGCGGCGCGACGTCAGGCGGTTCAAGCCGACGCCGCTCCCCGATGGAGCGCTGGAGCGGCTGCTCGAGCTTGCCAGCGCCGCACCGTCCGTCGGGCTGAGCCAGCCCTGGCGCTTCGTCGTCGCCGAGAGCGAAGCATGCCGCGCCGCCGTCAGGGCCTGCTTCGAGCGCTGCAACGCGGAGGCACTCCAAAGCTTTTGCGGTGAACGCGCCGCCCTGTATTCGCGCCTGAAGCTTGCCGGCCTGAATGAGGCGCCCTGCCAGCTTGCGGTTTTCGCCGACCGCGCAACCGAGCAAGGGCATGGGCTCGGCCGCCAGACCATGCCAGCCACCATAGACTATTCGGCTGTCATGGCGGTCCACACGATGTGGCTGGCGGCGCGAGCCGAAGGAATAGGCATGGGCTGGGTCTCGATCCTCGATCCGGCCGAGATGGCGACGATCCTGGACGTGCCGCCGGAGTGGACACTGATCGGTTACTTCTGCATCGGCTACCCCAGCGAGAACCACAGCGTGCCGGAACTGGAGCGGGAAGGCTGGGAAACCCGGCGGCCGTCTATCGTGACAAGGCGGTAGTGGAATGGCGGCGCTGCGCGGGGAAGAATGACTCCTCCCTGCAGGGCTGTGGATGTCATGGATGGTTTCGCCGATCGTCAGCATTGCCAGCAAGACAGCATGGCAAAGCCAGTCGTGACGGGCTTGACCTGAGGGAAGGGCATAGAATGTTTCGCTACGACATGCAGGCCGAGATCTGGGTCTATCCGGGCAAGGGCGGCTGGCATTTCGTGACGCTGCCGCCCGAGCTTGGAGCCCGGATCAAGACGGCGATGGTGGGGATGGCAAGGCCCTGGGGCTCGCTTGGCGTGGAAGCCGTCATCGGCCAGACCAGATGGCGGACATCGCTGTTTCCCGACAAGAAATCCGGCAGCCTGCTCTTGCCGATCAAGACCGCGGTGCGGGTCCGCGAAGGCCTCGGGGCTGGCGACACGGCCAACCTGACGATCGAGATGCAGTTATGACGACGTTGGGTCAGGCTGACGACGACGCGCTATAGCCCAGTCGGTCGGATCCAAAGTGGGTACCGGTTGTCGGAAAATCCGATGCTCAACAAAAAGATGAGCGGCGGCATGGTTCGACTTGAAAGTCCGCTGCCCAGCGCAGAAATGCGCGCTGCACCGGCCTCCCCTTGGCAAGCCGGCGGGCGGCTTGTATAGAGCCCGCCACCCTCAATTCCACTCTCCATCACAAGGACGATCCCATGGCGCTCGAACGCACTTTTTCCATGATCAAGCCGGACGCGACCCGTCGCAACCTCACCGGCGCTATCACCAAGATACTGGAAGATGCCGGCCTGCGCGTCGTCGCTTCGCGCCGGGTGTGGATGAGCCGCCGCGAGGCGGAAGGTTTCTATGCCGTCCACAAGGAGCGTCCGTTCTTCGGCGAGCTGGTCGAATCCATGTCGTCGGGCCCGACAGTCGTGCAAGTACTGGAAGGCGAGAACGCCATTGCCAAGAACCGCGAAGTGATGGGCGCCACCAATCCGGCAAGCGCCGCCGAAGGCACCATCCGCAAGCTGCACGCGCTGTCGATCGGCGAGAATTCCGTACATGGTTCCGATGCGCCGGAAACCGCCGCGCAGGAGATCAAATACTGGTTCTCGGACACCGAGATCGTCGGCTGAGCCGGCATCCCGAACCCCATCAAAGAGGCCGGCGCAACGCCGGCCTTTTTTGCTAAAGCGCGTCGCGTTCGACCGGCCTCATGCGACGGGCTTCAGGTTCTTGTCTTGATGCATGTCGTTATCGCAAAACCGCTGCACAGTTTTGCGCGACATGCAGTGGCGGACATTTTCAGCTTCAGGCTCCTCGACGGGTCACGGGTGCGTTAAGCTCGGAGGGGCGGATCAAACGCGGTCCCGACAATGGAGCCGACCAGGCCATGACCAGCACCATTCCCGGTTTCTTCCAAGGCACCGAAATGCCAACCAGCGGCTGGTGGGAAGCGCTGTGGCCCGAGCCTGCCAGTGTCCTGGCGGCAGTCGGCATGAAGCCCGGCACGGACGTGGTCGATCTCTGCTGCGGCGACGGCTGGTTCTCGCTGCCAATCGCCAGGGTCGCCCGTCATGTAATCGCTATCGACATCGATGCCGATCTGCTCGAAGTCGCCAGGCGGCGGCTGGCCGAAGGAGGCGCGAGCAATTGCGAGTTTTTGGCGGGCGACGCCTATGAACTTGCCAGGCTGGTGCCTCAAACCGTCGACTTCGTCTTTATCGCCAACGCTTTCCACGGCGTTCCGGATCGGCCGCGGCTTGCCCGCGCCGTGCGCGCGACGCTTGGCCCTGCCGGTCGTTTTGCCATCGTCAACTGGCACCAGTATCCGCGCGAGCAGACCACGGTCCTGGGCGAGCCGCGCGGGCCAAAGACCGAGCTGAGGCTGTCACCCGAACAGACCACCGCGTCGGTGGAAGCGAGCGGGTTCAAGCTCGCCGAGCTGGTTGATGTGCCGCCCTATCACTATGGCGCGGTATTCAAACTCGCGACGAATTGAGAAATATCGCATGAGATGCGGCATCGTCGCCCGATACATGTCGCCCGCCGCCCCCTAGCGGCGGGTTCTGCCAGTCTATTTCGCCTCGCGTTCCTTCACGTTCGCATGTTCATTCGCCGCTGCCGTGTCGGTGGACGGGGTCTTGGTCTCTTCACCTGAAAACGGGCTGCCCTGCCCCGGTGCGAGATCGCCGCTATGGCCGGCCTTGTTGGTCTGGAACGGTTGGCTGTCCGCTTTGAGACCGTGGTCAAGAGCATTGACGAGATGGTCGTCCGCCTTGGCAAGGCCGGTAAAGGCAAGGAGCGATGCACCGGTGGCGGCAAGGATAAGCGTGTGCGTTTTCATGTCTGGACTCCTTTGAGTTAAGGCCAGAACGAGCCGCAGCCATTCTGGCGGCTTCAACGAAGGGACAACGTCCCTTTTGCCTTACCCGCCATTTTATGTGGAACTAACGCGCCCTCTGCCCGGCCTATTCCCGCTGAAACACAATGTGATCGGCATGCAGCTGCCGCAGAGAGTAATCGGCTTGGGTGATGCGCTAGCTCGCGGCGTTGAAGCGCAGGATGTCGCGGCCGTCTCTGTCGGCGATGACAAGCTTGCCGGCGTCGACGTGGTAGGATGCTGCTTTGGCCAGCGCCTCGAACAGCGCCTTTTCCTCGGCCATGACCTGAGGCGCGCAGGCCTTGAAGGTCGAGCCGATGTCGCTGACGGCGATCGTCGAGCCGTCTACCTTGGCAGTGGCGAAATAGACGTTGCAAGGGCCGCTGCCGCCGGCCTTGCCGGCTTCGCTGATGCGGAATGTCGCCCGCGGCTCGGCAATCACGCCGACACCGTCGATATATTCGACCAGCCAGCTTTGGCCGAACACCGAGGCTGCCGCCGGCGCATCGCTCGGCGCCGCCATTTTCAGCATGATGGTCTGTGGCGCGTCGCTGAGCGGGTCGACCTGATGGCGCGCATCTGTGACGAACAGCAGCCGGTCGTCGACAGTGATGCGCGCCTGCAGCGCGTAGGTCATATCAGGCCGGATCACCCGCGGGTCGAAGCTGATCTCGAACTTGATCGGCACCTGGCCGGCCGGCACCACCTTGCGCTCGCCGATGATTGCGGCCGGCGCGTCGGCCAGCGACACGTCGGCAAGCTGCACGGAAAGCACGGCATTGGGCGGCAGCGCGATGCGCTCGCGATACATCACCTCGCCCTTGAGGGTCTTTTCGGCAGCCGCAGAACGATCCGGGACGGCCAGGATGCCGACGGCCAGCGGCACCAGTCCGAAGATGAAGAACTCGGCGATCCTGTCCAGCATGATCCTGCTCCCCTTCCGGCAAAGGGTTTCGCAGGATTACGGTCAATGAATGGCTGTCGCGGGATTTATTCGGACGGCGGCTGCTTCCAGCGGCTCGCCGCCTTGTCGTCGGCATCCTTGGCATCGACCCAGCCGCCCTCGGAACCGTCGCTATGGTGTTCCTTTTTCCAGAACGGCGCCCGTGATTTCAAATAATCCATCAGGAAATTCGCGGCCTCGAACGCCGCCTGCCGGTGGGCGGAAGCGGACACCACCAGCACGATGTTTTCGCCCGGCGCGATCTTGCCGTGGCGATGGATGACGGTGAGCCCCTGCAGCGGCCAGCGCTCGATTGCCTCGCCGGCGATGCGGGATATCTCGGCTTCCGCCATGCCGGGATAATGTTCGAGCTCGAGCGCCGAGAGCCTGCCTTGCTCGTCGCGGCAAAGGCCGGAGAAGGTCACCACAGCGCCGATATCGTTGCGACCCCTGGTCAGCCTGGCGATCTCGGCGGCGACGTCGAAATCCTCCGCCTGGATGCGCACGACCGGCACCACCGCGGACATGGTTCAGCCACCGGTCATCGGCGGGAACAGCGCGATCTCGCGCGCGCCGGCGATCTTCTCGCGGTGCTCGACATGTTCCTGGTTGATGGCGACGCGGATCACGTCAGGATATTGCAGCGCGTTCTCGTACTCCTCGCCGCGCGATTTCAGCCAGCGCAACAGGTCGGCGACCGTTTCGATGCCGGCCGGCAGTTCGACCTCTTCCTCCGGTCTGCCGATCCGCTCGCGCACCCAGGCGAAATAGATGAGCTTCGTCGACATCCTATTCATCCATGATGTGCTTGAGGCCGGCGCGGAAATAGTCGTAGCCGGTGTAGAGCGTCACCAGGGCTGCGATCCACAGCAGCACCAGCCCGGTCTGGGTGGTCAGCGGGAAGATCTTGTCGCCGGCGGGACCTGCAAGCAGGAAGGCGATGGCGATCATCTGGATGGTGGTCTTCCATTTGGCGAGCTGCGTCACCGGAACCGAGACCTTCAAGGCCGCCAGATATTCGCGCAGGCCCGAGACCAGGATCTCGCGGCACAGGATGATGATCGCCGCCCATAGCGACCAGCCGGCGATGCCGGCATGGCGGTCGGTGTCGGCGGCAAGCAGCAGCAGGCAAGTGGCGACCAGCAGCTTGTCGGCGATCGGGTCGAGCATCTTGCCGATGTTGGAGGTCTGCTGCCAGGCGCGCGCCAGATAGCCGTCGAAGTAATCGGTGATCGAGGCGAGCAGGAAAATGATGAGCGCCGACCAGCGCGCGAAGTCGCTCGATTTCAGATGGCCTTCCAGGAAGAAGCACAGCACCACCAGCGGCACCGCCAGAATGCGGGCGTAGGTGAGCATGTTGGGCAGGTTGAACGCGCGCTGGGACATGTTTTGGGAACTCTTTCTGCCTGCTTAGTCAAATCAGAAGCGAATGTGGGGGGTCAACAGGCCAGAATCGATTAGCCAGCCGAAATATCGGCAATACGTCTTAGCTCTCGTGAAAATGATTGTAGACCAATTTCGCCACCTGCTCGGAAATGCCGTCGACCTTGACCAGGTCCTCGACGGCGGCACGGCTGACCGCCTTGGCCGTGCCGAAATGCATCAGCAGCGCGCGCTTGCGACCGGGTCCGATGCCGCTGATCTCGTCGAGCGGGCTCTTGACCATCTCCTTCTTGCGGCGGGCGCGGTGCGAACCGATGGCGAAGCGATGGACCTCGTCGCGCAGCCGCTGGACGAAATAGAGCACCGGATCGCGAACGGGCAGCGAGAATGGGGCCTTGCCCTTGACGAAGAAGCGTTCGCGGCCGGCATCGCGGTCCTGACCCTTGGCGATGCCGATGGCCACGACGTGGTTCTCGATGCCGAGATCGGCGAGGATCTCGCGCACCGCCGTCATCTGGCCCTGGCCGCCGTCGATGAGGATGACGTCGGGCCAGGCGGGGAAGCCGCCCGCGTCCTCGATATCGTCGCCCGGTTCGGTAGGGCTCGCCTCGCCCGCGCCCTCGGTTTGCGGGGCGTCGCCATGTTCCTTCAACAGCCGCGAAAAGCGCCGCTGCATCACCTCGCGCATCATGCCGAAATCGTCGCCCGGCGTGATCTCGGTCGAGCGGATGTTGAACTTTCGATACTGGTTCTTCACAAAACCTTCCGGCCCGGCGACGACCATGGCTCCGACGGCGTTGGTGCCCATGATGTGCGAGTTGTCATAGACCTCGATGCGCACCGGCGGTTTTTCCAGGCCGAAGGTCTCAGCAAAGCCAGTGAGCAGCCGCGCCTGGGTCGAGGTTTCGGCGAGCCGCCGGCCGAGCGCCTCGCGCGCGTTCTGCAGCGCGTTGTCGGTCAGGTCCTTCTTCTCGCCGCGCTGCGGCACGGAGATTGACACCTTGCGGCCGGCGCGGGTGGAGAGGGCCTCCGCCAGCAATTCCTGGTCCTCGACGCCATGCGACAACAGCATGGTGCGCGGCGTCGGCTTGTCGTCGTAGAACTGCGCCAGGAACGATCCCAGCACCTCGCCGGCTTCGAGCGCCGGATCGGCCTTGGGAAAATACGCGCGGTTGCCCCAGTTCTGGCCGGTGCGGAAGAAGAACACCTGGATGCAGACCTGGCCGCCCTCCTGATGGATGGCGAAGACATCGGCCTCGTCGACGGTCTGCGGATTGATGCCTTGATGGCTCTGCACATGCGACAGCGCCGCCAGCCGATCGCGATAGATGGCGGCGCGTTCGAAATCGAGGTTCTCCGAAGCCTGCTGCATGGCGGCGGAGATCTCCGTCTTCACCTTCTGGCTGCGGCCGGAGAGAAAATCCTTCGCCTCGGCGACAAGCCTTGCATAGTCGCCGTGCGAGATTTCGCCGGTGCACGGGCCGGCGCAGCGCTTGATCTGGAACAAAAGGCAAGGCCGGGTGCGGTTCTCGTAGAAGGAGTCGGTGCAGCTCCTGAGCAGGAAGGCGCGCTGCAGCGAGTTGATGGTACGGCCAACTGCGCCGGCCGAGGCGAAGGGGCCGAAATAGTCGCCCTTGCGCGAGCGCGCGCCGCGGTGCTTGTAAATACCGGGCGAGACATGGTCGCCGGTCAACAGGATATAGGGGAACGACTTGTCGTCGCGCATCAGCACGTTGAAGCGTGGCCGCAAGCGCTTGATGAGGTTGGCTTCAAGCAGCAGCGCTTCGATCTCGGTGCGGGTGACGACGAACTCCATCGTCGATGTCTCGCGCACCATGCGGCCGATACGGCTGGTGTGGAACCGGCCTTGCGCGTAGCTGGTGACCCGCTTCTTCAGGCTGCGTGCCTTGCCGACATAGAGCACGTCGCCGGCGGCATTCATCATGCGGTAGACGCCGGGCGCATTGGGCAGCCGCTTTACCAGCGTCTGGATCACCTCGGCGCCGACCATACCGTCGGCGTCGCCGGCATGCGGGGTCCAGTCGATGGCGGTGAAGGTAACGTCCGGACCGCTGGCTGCAGGCTCGACGACCTCCTCGGCCGCCTCGTCCTCGAGGTCGATTTCGGGCGGCAGGTCGTCGGCGCCACCGCGCGTTTTTTGTTTCTGGTCCATGGGGCTCATTCCGTCATGCCTGTCACATCGGGCGTCTGCCATGCAAGATGCTGGCCGCCGTCAAGCGCGATCATCTGGCCGGTGACCGAGCGTGCCGCCCAGAGATAACGGATAGTGGCACCGAATTCCGGCAATTCCGGGCCGCGTTTCAGGATCAGCCCGGCAATCTGAGCATCGAAATCGCTGTCGTGCTGGCGCGTGTTCTTCAAGGTCGGGCCAGGACCAATGGCGTTGACACGGATGCGGGGACCCAGCGCCTGCGCCATCATCTCGGTCGCCGCCCACAACGTCGACTTCGACAGCGCATAGGAGAAATAACGCGGCGTCGGCCGCCAGACGCGCTGATCGATCATGTTGACGATCAGCCCCTCACTGTTCTGCGGCAAGGCCCGGGCGAAAGTCTGTGCCAACAGCGCCGGCGCCTTGACGTGCATGGCGAAATGGCGATCCCAGGCCGGCCAGTCGAAATCCTCAACGCTGTCGTGCTCGAACAGCGAGGCGTTGTTGACCAGCAGCGACACCGGCCCGAGCGCCGCCGCCGCGCGACCGACCAGGTTGCTGACGGCGTCCATCTCGGTCAGGTCGGCAGCAATCACTGCGGCCCGGCCATGTCGACCAAAATGACCACTGTTGATTTCGGCCGCCAGTGCCTCCGCCTCGGCCAGCGAGCGATTGCAGTGAATGGCGACGGCAAAACCATGCGCGGCAAGATCTTCGACGATCGCCCTGCCGATCCGTTTCGCACCGCCCGTCACCAGTGCCGTCGCGGCGACCTTGCTCATCTGTCAATCCTTAATCCGATGCCGATTCCGGCCTGCCGGGATCGCGCCGGCAAATTATGGCCCGCCAAGCGTTAAATCCCATTTCCACCTGGGGCAGGATTGTGGCAAAGTGCCCGGTGGGCGTTTTGGCTCGACCGGAATTCGGGCCAGCCCGCCCGCAATATAGGGCTCTGGAGCCCTTACACCAAGCCGTGTGCAGTGCAGCACGGCGAACCTGCTGACATTCGCTGTTGCGAAGATGCAACGTCAAGGTTCTGCCTCATTCGTGCCAGGGAATGACCCAAGTTCAGGTTCGCTTCAGCCGCATTTCGACACGACATTTGGAACCGTTGAACGCCGGATCCGTTTCATCCCCCGGACGGGTTGAGGGCGCTCATAAACAACAAGCCTGTGTCCTGTGGCTTAAGGAGTAAAGAACAATGCAAGCCAATCTTAAATTTGCGCGACCGCTCGCGGTGGCGTTTGGGCTGTTCGCCCTCGGCGGAACCGCCTATGCCGCGGACGTGGTTCAGGAAGAGCCGCCGGCACCTGCCCCGATCGCAGAACTTCCGGTCGCATCCTGGGCCGGTCCCTATGCCGGTGTGAGCGTCGGCTACGGCTTCGCCGGCCACGCCAAAGCCAAAGACATTGGTGTCGACGTCGACACCAAGGGTTTTGTCGGCGGCGTCTTCGGCGGCTATAACTGGCAGCAGGAGAACTTCGTCTACGGTGCCGAAGCCGATATCGGCTACAACGGCGTCAAGGGCGACGATGCCGGCATCGAGGCCAAGGGCGGCTTCGAGGGCTCGCTGCGTGCCCGCCTCGGCTACGCTGTCACCCCGGACATCCTGCTCTACGGCACCGCCGGTGGCGCGCTGAAGAACCAGAAGATTGAAGCTGCCGGCGTAAGCGATACCAACACGCAGTTTGGCTGGACAGCCGGCGTCGGTACCGACATCAAGATCACCGACAATGTGTTCGGCCGTGTCGAGTATCGTTACACGGACTTCGGCAGGAAGGACTTCGACGGTATCGGCAAGGTCAAGTCGACCGACAATCGCGTCACTTTCGGCGTCGGTATGAAGTTCTAAGTCGTCCAAGCCACGACACGAAAAAGCCGGGCCTCGCGCCCGGCTTTTTTTGTGGCACCGGTTGAGGCCGCCCGCCCTCAAGCCGGGATGGCGGGCTTCAGCTCCGGGAATTTCTCGTCGAAGCGTGCCGCCCAGCGCGTCAGCCGGCCGCGGCCCTTTTCCCATTTTCCAGCGAAGCGCAGCGAGAGATAGCCGAGGCAGGCGCGCAATGCGATCTGGCCGAGGGTGATTTTCTTCGGCAGCTTCGGCGGGTTCGCGTTGAGCAGATCGAGCGCGTCCGAAATCTTCGTCCACTGGCGCTCGAGCCAAGGCTGGTAGACCATCTCTTCCGGCCGTGTGCGCCGCTCGTAGACCATCGACAGCGCGCAGTCGCAGATGCCGTCGGCCAATGCCTCCAGCACCTCCGCCTCGAGGCGCTTGTCGGGATTGCGCGGAAACAATGCGTTCTTCGACATCCGGTTGAGATGCTGGGTGATGGCGCGGCTGTCATGGACCGAGCGGCCGTCGTCGAGCACCAGCACCGGGATCTTGCCGAGCGGATTGGCGCCGATCAGCGCGGCCGGTCTTTCCTCGGTCTTTATCGGCACGAGATCGACGGCGATGCCGGCATGAAGTGCTGCCATGCGCACCTTGGAACTGTAGGGAGAAGTAGACGCGTAGAGCAGTCTGGGCATTGTCGATTCCTGTTTGCCGGCTACAGCTCCATATGCCCCATTGGACGCGCGAAGGATGCGGTAGCATTGTGACTTCGCGCATGACCCTCACCGAAAATCGATTCCGACAGGGGCTCGTGCATGGGCACTGTTGACCGATCATGCAGGGTTCATCAACGGCCAGAGGCGGAAAACCCCGCCGCCAGCGTACAACCATTGTCTCGCGTTCGGATGCGATGAATCGGAGGTGCGTCGGCAGACGCGAGCACGTCGGACAATCCAGATCCGAGCAACTACCAACTAGGCCTTGCACCGAAGGTTTGGTTTTGGCAGCCACAAAAATCCCACCGGACTTCGCCGCACGGCGAAGTCCTGGGAGCTGCGAAAAGATGTCTTCCTCCCGCCTCTTTCTCGTCCTGCCCGACCGTCAGCCAGCAAGCGAGGCGCCTATTAGGCATCCCGCCATGGCTGTCTTGAGTACTGTCCCCGGCGATCGGAGAACGGCGACTACTTCTTGGCCTTCGCCTTTGCGGGCGCTGCCTTCGGCTTGGCCGCGGGCGCTGCTTTCTTCACTGCTGCAGAAGATTTCGCAGCGGCGGCCTTTGCCGGTGCTGCCTTCTTCGCAGCGGGCTTCGCCACGGCCTTTGCAGCCGGCTTCTTGGCCGGTGCAGCCTTGGCCTTGGCCGGTGCTGCTTTCGCCTTGGCAGGTGCTGCTTTCTTCACGGCCGGTTTTGCCGCGGCCTTGGCGGCCGGCTTTTTGGCCGGCGCTGCTTTTGCCTTAGGCGCAGCGGCCTTCGCTTTGGCCGCGGGTGCTGCTTTCTTCACAGCAGTTGCGGCCTTTGCCGCGGCTGCTTTTGCCGGTGCTTTCTTTGCCGGTGACTTTGCCGGTGCCTTGGATGCCGGCGCTTTGGATGACTGCTTAGCCATATCATGCCCCTTCCGTTGTGCCGACGGCCGTTATTGACCCGGCGCGCATTGCATATCTGACTCGCGGCTTGCTAGCCAGCGAAGCATTAGAATGATTTTTGCAGCTTAAGTTTCGGTTACGGCGAGCGCGCGACCATTTTACCCGCGCAAAAACCGGCTGCGAATCTTTGTGTCCCGCAGCGAAGTTCTGCGACAGAAATTCTGGTCGCTCTATCTCGACCGGTCTTCTCGTCAAGCTCAGGACCTTTTCGACCAGCTTTTGCGCTTCAACGTCCGACGCCCAGCGCGAACATTGTCAAGAACGAAGGCGGTCGCCCGCCTCGTCTTGTTCGAAAAGATAAACTACAGGTAAGTAGGAAGCAACGCGACGAGCACGCCGCTGCACTATCTTGCACGACGCGATGAAAGTAAGCAGATAGCTCGCATTTCTGAAGGACAGGATATCGCTCGATAGATCCGGTCGAGCCGACCTCGTGATCGAATGCGCTCGGCCGTTCAGGCGCCGAGCGGCTCACGGCTCATCTGCAGCCGGCGCGAAGGCTCGGCCCTGTGGAGATGGACGGCGAAGGTATCCCATGGCAGCATGACCGAAATCTGCGCTAGGATGCGCCCCGCTTCACCGCGATGATAGCCGCCGTGCAGTACGACGTGGGTCAGCATTTCCTGTCGCGACATCAATGCCTTATCCCCGTCGGTGAACACGAATGCGACGGACTCGGACAGCTGCCGCGACGAAACGGTTTCGAGATAATCGAGATACCAGCGATCGGTCGCTGCGACCGCGGCGCGAAGTTCGTCGAACGCCGGCGTGTCCTCGGTGGTGTCGGCGGAGTAGCCATGGCTTGCGTCAACCAGGTGCGCCGAGAATATCCGCGACACCACATGGCTGTGATCGATGAGCCCTATCACGGCCTGCCGTTCCTTGCCGTGAACATGCGGGTCGAGACTCGCGAGCTTTTCCAGCAGTTCGTCATTGGGCCCAGGCCTGATAGGCAAAACAGGCTGCGAAGCAGAGCGAGCGCATTCATAGTCGGTGTCCTTTTCCGGAAATGCGAGTATGTTGTTTATATTTTCAGGAGAATGGGCGAACGTGTCTACTCGCATTGCAAAACCGCATCCGCGCATGCGCAAACAGCCGCGCCAGGCGCGTTCCAGGGCAACCGTCGAGGCGATCATCGAGGCGGCGGCTCATGTTCTGAGCGGGCTGGGCTGGGCCGGCTTCACCACCAACAAGGTTGCCGAGACAGCAGGTGTAAGCATCGGCACGCTCTACCAGTACTTTCCCGACAAGCTTTCCCTGCTCGCTGCCGTCCGGCGCCGTCACTTCGATCATGTGCTGTCGGTCATTCGCGATTCGGCGGAAGACCAAAAGCCGCTCAGGAAATTCGCGCAGGAGCTGGTGCGCGGCATGATCGCCGCGCACAGCATTCACCCGACACTACATCAGGTGCTGCTCGACGAGGCGCCGGGCGATCGCGGCTCCAGGGCCGCCCATGCTTCGTTCCAGGCACAATACCTCAATCACTATGCGACTGCTGTCGCCACTTATCGCAAGCCAAGGAAAGGCGCCGACATGGAGACCGTGGCGCGCGTGCTATCGTCAGCGATCGAAGGTGTGATCCACAACGCGGCACGCCGGAACATGCTCGCCGCGCCGGAGCTGCAAAAGCAACTCGTCGAACTGATCTGCGCCTACCTATCGGGAGCAGGCCGCATCGGTCGATAGCGCATGGCACGGCGGAAGTCGGGATTTCTGTGTGTCGTTCAAATCCGGCTTATGAGGTGCGGCAAGGACGATGCCAACAATGCCGCACCTGATGCGGCCAAGAGTGTGAGGACGATCTTTCGAAAAGTAGCCTCGCTAACGCCGATGTAGAGTCTCGCGCCAAGGAGTGTCGGTATCAACATCGCCGGCGCGACGACGGCAAACATCGGCAGCATTTCGAGCTTGATCTTTCCGGCCGCAAGATAGGCGGCCATCGTCATGGAGAGGGTCACAAGGTTGAAATTCTGGATGACAATACGCTGCCTGTCCTTTTCCCATTGGCGCAGCACGCACCACAGCGTTGGGACCGGGCCGGTGAAGCCGCCAAGTCCACCCATGATGCCGCCGACCAGACCTATTGCACCGTCTGCAACAGGACCCCCGACCGTGATGGGAGGGAGGCGACGCGCAAAGAGCATCAACGGACACCAAACGACCAGCAGCGCGCCGAAGACCAGCTTGAACAACTGCACATCCAGCAAGGGCAGGATGGCGACACCGACCGGAATCCCGATGATCCCGCCGATCAGGAAGGGCAGCAGAAGCTTGAGGTCGAAGCCCCGGCGGACGGTGACGGCGGCGATGATCTGGCCGGTGAGCGCCCCAAAGACCGCCATGGCGGCAGCAAGCTGGGGCTCCACGGTCCAAACCCAAATCGACATGGCAACCAGGCTGAAAGCGAACCCGGAAAGCCCCTGGACGAAGCCTGCAACGACCGCGCCGAGAGCAACAGTATAAACAAGCGAATCCATGTGGTGCTGTTTCCCCGCAAAATGATCGATGTGGTCGGTTGGCGTTGACATGCATGGAAGTCTCCGATTTTCGCAACCTCGTCCGACCTTGGACCCTCAACACCAGAGAGGTATGAATGTCCACCTTGCCGAGCTTGGCATTTGTCACATGGTTTTCGGCTGATCCCAGATCAGCCGCGGCTTTCTACGCGAATTTCGGAATTGTCTTCAGGCAAGAGCAGCATGGCTCCGGTCCGATACATTTCGCGTTCCAAGGTGAAGGGCTTGCGATCGAACTCTATCCGGCAGAAGCAACGACGCCGGAAGGAGCGGGAACGATGATCGGCTTCGAAGTCGCCAACGCAGATGAAGCTGCTTCTGCCGCCAAGGCCAACGGCTTTGGAATCATTGCGGACGTCAAGGCGACGGCTATGGGCAGACGTGTGATCGTCCGTGATCCTGATGGCCGTCAGGTGTTCCTTTTCTCGACCACCTAAGTGACGCAACAATCCGTCGGGATCGGAAGGCGCTGGTCAGCGCAGGACGCGGCACCGGCCGTTGTAGACCATCCAGCGGTCGAAGCCCGAGACGCAGAATTCGACATTGTCGCCGATCGAGGCAAAGCCCTGGCCCTCCTCGATCAGGTACCAGATGGTGCGAGCGCCGCCGTCGGAGAGGCTGACGGTGGCGCCGCAATAACGGCGGCCGATCGGCCAGGTGTCGTCGGCCGGCAGATAGCGATGCTGGTGGATGCGCTGGAAGTCGACGATCTGCACATCCGGCAGATGCGGCACGTGATGCACCTGATAGGAGAAGCGGTCGGTGATCTTGTTCAGCACCCAGGCCTCGCCGCAGACGCCGCTATCCTCGTCGGTATAGATTGCAAGGTCGGCCGCCTGGACTGCCTGGGTGACGCCAAGAGGCGCGGCCAGCGGCGTGCAAAAGGCGAGCAGTGCGGCAAGGGCGGATTGGGCGAAGCGAGTCATGGCAGCCTCTCAAGGTCGACTACGCGCACTGTGCGGATTCGCTGACGCGCGGTCAAGCGGTTGTAGCGACCGTGGTTGTGGTGACGATGGTTGCGCTGACGGAACGGCAGGGCCACGCCTCAAACTACTCTCCCGCCAGCCAATCCAGCGTCCAGTGCGACGGCTGCTCAAGTGCAAGCAGCCGGTGCAGCGCCGGCAGCAGCGTCCGTAACTCACCCTCCAGCGTGAAGGGCGGATTGACCACCACCATGCCGCAGCCGTCGAGGCTCGGCTCGACGGCGTCCGGCCTGATCTCAAAACCGATGTCGAGCAGCCTGGGAATGCCTGTCTGCTTCAGCGCCTTGCGGAAGGCGGCGACCGCCCTGCGGTCCTTGAGCGGATACCACAGCGCGTAAATCCCTCCTGGCCAGCGCCGATGGGCTCTTTGCAGCCCGTCGACCAAGCGACCGAATTCGCCCTCTTCCTCGAAAGGCGGATCGATGAGCACGAGGCCGCGCTTTTCCTTTGGCGGCAGATGCGCGCCGAGCGCCAGCCACCCGTCGAGCTCGATCACCCGGGTCTGGAAGTCACCGTCGAACAGCGACTTCAGCCTGGCGGCATCCTTAGGATGCAGCTCGACCGCCGACAGCCGGTCCTGCTTGCGCATCAGGTGCCGGGCGATCAGCGGCGAACCCGGGTATTTTTTCACGCCGCCGTCCGGATTGAGCGAGCGGACGGCTTCAAGATACGGCGCCAGCAGTGCTGCCGCCGGCGCATCGAGGGCCGCATCGACGAGCCGGCCGATGCCGCCTTGCCATTCGCCGGTCTTTTGCGCTTCGGTCGAGGACAGATCGTAACGGCCGATCCCGGCATGGGTGTCGATGACCCGAAACGCCTTGTCCTTCTGTTTCAGATATTCAATCAGCCGGCTGAGCACGACATGCTTGACGACGTCGGCGAAGTTCCCGGCATGGTAGGCATGGCGATAGTTCAATTGGAGCCCCTGCCCCAGCGCGGCGGTGGCGGCTGCGAGTTCGGATTTTCCGGCCGACGGCCGCCGAAACGGAATGCCAGCACCAGCCCGACCAGGCCCGCCGCCATCAGGGAAAAACCAACCGGGCGCGCCCGGCGGTCGACCTCGCCGGCCCCCGAGCGCAGGACGAGATCGACGGCCTGCATCGGAATGCCTTCGGCGTCGCCCGGACCGACGGTGAAGATGTAGGAACAAGGGGTAACGGTCGGGATCAGGCCGGCCTCGTCGCGAAAGATCCTGTCCGGCAGTTGCGGGCTGACCTGGCGCGGATTGTCGGAGTGATTGAACTGCAGCGTCGAGGCGAGCACCGTCCTGCCGCCAGTGGCGGCAGTGAGGGTCAACACAGTGCGCTGCTGCGAGACGATGCGCTCGGCTCTTGCCGTAAGGTCGACCAGCAGGCGTAGCGGCCCGTCGCGTGCGCTCAGGGCCACCGTTACTGGCTTGAACCGGCCCTGGTCGTAAACTCGCCAGGTGCCGATCTCACGGCCGGAGAAATTGGTCATCGCCCAGGGATAGACGACGCCGATGCCGGTGCCGATGAGCAGTATCAGGGCGAACAGGGAGCGCATGACATCAAGACCCGGTGTTCGGCGCGCTGGCGCGGTCGCGGGCGTTCTCCATTTCGTCCAGGAGCATGTCAAGGCCAAGATCAAACGTCCGGTCGAATTCGGCGGTGCCGAAATAACGCCCGGCCGCAGCTACTTTTGGAAAATCCTGCGCCAGTTGCTCGTCGCTGACGATGGTCACGGCCGAAGGCCCCTTTGCATAGCCGGCAGTCTCGTCGAGGATGGCACCCATCAGATAATAGCCAGTGGTGCGGAACAGCCGCGCACCCAGTTGCGGTCCGAAGCCGCCGGCCTCGAACAGGCCAAGGATGCCGTTCAGCCAAGTGAGACAGGTCGGCGAATTCATCCGGTAGGTTACAAGGAACGTGGCAAAGGCCGGGTGCTCACGCGCGACGCGGCGGAAATCCTGCACGGCAATGCGTAACCTTTGTCGCCAAGGGAGGTCCGCGTCGGGCATTTCGAGGGAGCCGATCAGCCGATCCACCAAGGCTTCGAAGAGATGCGCCACCGAAGGAAAGTGGTGATAGATGCTCATGGCTTCGCAGCCGAGTTCTGCCGCCAGCTTGCGCATCGAAAACCCGGCGAGGCCCTCGCTCTCGATCACCTTCAAAGCGGCATCCTCGATCATCTCGCGAGACAGCCGGCCGCGCGGTCGCTTTTTTTTGATCGATGTGTCCATGGTGCCGCTTGACAACTTACGCTGTAAGGTTCATTTTCGACGTTACCTTACACCGTAAGGCCAACAAACGCCAGAGGAGAATGTCATGTCTGCCTATCGTACTCTTTCATCAACGCATTCTTCCATCCGCCGCGCCTGCCTGCTCGCCGCCACCTGTGTGCTGACCCTGGCTGCAGCTCCTTCTTATGCCGATGAGTATGACGCGACCGTCAAGGACATCCAGTCGACCATGGGCGGCGTACCGAGTTTCGTAATGCAGTTCCCGAAAGCCGGTCTGCCTGGTGCATGGGCCGAGGTCAAGGCCATCCAGCTCAGCGACAAGACGGCGCTGCCGCCGAAGGTCAAGTCGCTGATCTCGCTCGCGGTGGCGGCGCAAATCCCGTGCAACTACTGTATCTGGTCGGACACGCAGGACGCCAAGCGCGCCGGCGCCACCGACGAGGAGATCCAGGAGGCGGTCGCCGTTTCAGCGCTGACCCGCCATTGGAGCACCATCTTCAACGGCATGCAGGTCGATTTCGATACGTTCAGGAAGGAGATGGGCGGGCAGTGATGCTTTCGTTATTAGAGCGGGACGCGTTCAGACTGAATTAGCCTTCCCGTTTCGACTGTTTGTGTGATCCGCCAGCACCTCATCGATGACCCGCCACGATTTTTCCGCCTCGCGCTGGTTGCCGTCATGTCCCGAAGCGACGATCAGCGCCTTCCACAGCGCCCAGCCCCGTGCGCGCGCCCAGCTGTGCTCGTCAAGGGCAATGGCGTCGCGGAACGCCTGACGGCTCTCGCCGTAAAATTCCGTCCACGCGATCACCAGATCACAGGCAGGATCGCCGATAGCCGAACTACCGAAATCGACGACCGCGTAGAGCTTGCCATCTTCGACGAGCAGATTGCCCGAGGCGACGTCGCCATGGACCCAGACCGGCGGGCCGGGGCAACGGGAGGCCAAGGGCCGCGCCCCCCACGCCACGGCCGCCGCCCTGGAGCTGAGGGCCCCCCCCGCCCCCCGCCCGGCGCCCCTGGCCATCGCGCGCCAGGGGCCGTCGCCCACACGGCCTCGGCGGCGGCCTTGTCGATGCGGCCGCCGAGCGCCGAGAGCGCGGCTCGGGTCTCGGCGTCGTAGACCGAAAGCCGGCCACCGCGGTGGAAATTATGCTGCCCTGCCGGTGGCCCGTCGGCAGCGTCGATCCGGTAGAGCGCAACCAGAAAGCCGGCCAGCGAACGGGCGAACTCAGTAAGATCGGCAATCAGTCCACCAGCCGCCGGTCTGCCGCCAAGCCAGCGATAGACGGACCAAGGCCATGGATAGCCTTCCCCGGGCGCGCCTTTGGCCAGCGGCACGGGTATCGGCAGAGATAGGTGAGGCGCCAAGCGGGGCAGCCAGCGATGCTCCTTCTCGACCTGGGCGACATAGGCGGCAGCGCTCGGCAGCCGCACCGACATGCTGTCGCCCAGCCGGAACGTGCGGTTGTCCCAGCCGCCAGGCTCGACCGTCTCTACCGGCAGGTCCGCCCATTTGGGGAACTGCGCGGCAATCAGCCGGCGAACAAGTGCGGCATCTATCGGCATGCCTGGCGTTCGTTCATCGGGCGGCATCGGGCTTGCTCCGGTCTTCTGAATAGCCGGCGGTCCATCTTTTTGTCGTCGCACTCTTGCGGCGCCAGTGATTCCCTTGCCGGCAAATTCTCTAAGCCTTGCGTTCCCAGCGCCGGTCAGGCGTTTGCTGCCAGTAGGTCACGGTGTGGCCGGCCTCCTTCATTGTCTTCCAGTGCGTGCGTGCCGCCTCTAGCTGGGCTGCATCGTGACCGTCGAACAGGAACACGGCGCGCTGGTAGCCGCCAAGCTCCGGCGGCACCGCCCCATCGACCAGGAAGCGTATCTGCGCCTGGTTCGGATTGTCAGGGCCGACGGTCAGAAGCACCGGCTGCTCGGCGGGATGGGCTTCGCGATCCGTTGCGTGGGCCAGGAATGAATCGTCCCGGAAAGTCCACAGATGCTGGTCCAGCGCGTCGCGCCGTTCCTCGGTGCCGGTCTGCACCACGGCACGCCAGCCGCGATCGATACTGCGCTCCAGGAGGCCGGGCAACGCATCCTCCAGCGTCGATTCGGTCAGGTGATAAAACAGAATCTCGGCCATGCGTTCAGTCTACATTGTCGGAGTCCCGCCCCAGCCGCTCATTGCTCGTAATGATCGCGCACCAGCCGGTCGAGCAGCCTGACGCCGAAGCCTGAAGCCCATGACTGGTTGATCTCGTTGGAAGGCGCGCCCATCGCGGTGCCGGCGATGTCGAGATGCGCCCAGGGCGTGTCCTTGACGAAGCGCTGCAGGAACTGCGCGGCGATAATGGCGCCGCCATGGCGGCCGCCGATGTTCTTCATGTCAGCATTCTTGGAATCGATCAGCTTGTCGTATTCGGCACCGAGCGGCATGCGCCACACCCGCTCCTGCGTCGCCTGTCCGGCCGCCGTCAACCGGTCCGCCAACTCGTCATTGTTGGAGAACAGGCCGGCATAATGCTGGCCGAGCGCGACCATGATGGCGCCGGTCAGCGTCGCCAGATTGATCATGAATTTCGGCTGGAAGCGGTCGTTGCAGTACCAGAGCGCATCGGCCAGTACCAGGCGGCCCTCGGCGTCGGTATTGAGCACTTCGATAGTCTGACCCGACATCGAGGTGACAATGTCGCCGGGTCGCTGAGCGTGGCCGTCGACGGCATTTTCAACCAGCCCGACAATGCCGACGACATTGACCTTCGCCTTGCGCGCGGCCAGCGCGTGCATCAGGCCGGTGACGGCAGCAGCGCCGCCCATGTCGCCCTTCATGTCCTCCATGCCCGACGCCGGCTTGATCGAATTGCCGCCGGTGTCGAAGGTGACGCCCTTGCCGACGAAGGCGACCGGGCTTTCCTTGGCCTTGCCGCCGTCCCACCGCATGACCGCGATGCGGGCGCCACGCGGCGAACCCTGCGCTACGCCCAGCAGCGAACCCATGCCGAGCTTCTTCATCTCCTTCTCGGCCAGGATCTCGACCGTGACGCCGAGCGCCTCCAGTTCGGCGATGCGGGCGGCGAATTCCACCGGTCCCAAAACATTGGCCGGTTCATTGACCAAATCGCGCGCCAGCAAGACGCCGTCGATCACCGCCGCTTCATCGGCGAAGGCCTTCTTTGCAGCTGCCGGATCGGCGGTGTGAATAGTCACCTTGACCGGCTTTTTTGGCTCGCGCCTGTCGTCACCATTGTTCTTTTTGGTCTTGTACTTGTCGAAGGAATAGCTGCGCAGCAGGATGCCCGCTGCAAGCTGAACGGCTTGCCTGCCGCTGACGGCCGCACCGGGAAGATCGAGCACGACGGCCACTTCGGTTGCCTTGCGAAAGGACGCGGCAATCGTGCCGCCGAGCTTCAGCCAGGCATAATCATCGAGATTGGAGCCCTTGCCGGCACCGACCGCCACCAGCCGCTCGAGCGATGTCCCTTCCGGTGCCAGCACTTCGACCAGGCTGGCGAATTTGCCGGTGAAGTCGGCGACCGGGAAAGCCCGCTCGAGGGTCTTTGCCGGATCGCAAGCCCTGGCGGCATCGCTGAGGCCGCCCTCGTCGGCCACCAGAACGAAAACGCTGCCTTTTTTGGGCGCGGCGAATTTGGCAAAGGCGATCGAGGGTCTCGAATTCATCATGTCCTGCTTTCGGGGAAGTGAGTTGGATTATTGCGAGAAACGTTCGTCAGTGAGCGGCGGGTTGAAACAGCTCGATGACATTGCCCGATGGGTCTTCGAGCAGCGTCTGGGAACCGCCGACGCCCGTTATGATATCGTTGCGAAAGACAAGTCCAGCACTCTTGAGGCGCGCAACCTCTTCTTTCAGGTCCGGCACCACCAACAGGATGCGATTCCAACCTCCTGGCACCGGCTGCCGGCCATCCGGCATCGCCCGTGCACCCGAACTGCCGGGGCCGCTTAGAAGGAGCCGTAAAGCGCCGCGTGTGACGGAAGCAAAAGCCGGTCGCGCGTCCTGTTCAACAGCGAAGCCCAGATGTCCACAGTAGAAGTCGATCGAGGCGGCGACATCATCGACCATGTAGCGAATGCTGACTGGCGTCATGACCATTGACCTTTCGGTTCGAGCACCTTTCAACAAGGCGTGTCTATTGCGGGCGGAACAGTCGGCATAGTCCGGCTCATCATCGCTGGTTGACAATCCGCGCCGCTATCGCCCTGGCCTGAATGCGGGCGTTGGCGAAACAACCGCGAATGCTCGGCCGCATGCCGGTAAACCACAGACCGGGCAATTTCGGATCGGCATCGCCGCCGTTGAAAAGCGGAACGCCCTTGCCGTCGAGAACGCCGAGCTTGCCGAACATCTGCTCCAGACCGGTGCGATAGCCGGTCGCCGCAATGACGATATCGGGCGTGATCGACCTGCCGTCATTCAATACGATGCCGTCGTGGGTAAATTCCCGCAATGGTGGCACCACCACGATCGTGCCTGCCTTTATGGCGCGAACCGCGCCGTCATCGGCTGCGATCGCGGTGTAGTCGGCGCTCAGACGGCTCGCACCGCCTATGGGAGCCGGCGGAAGCCCAAATTTCGTCAGGTCGCCGAAAACCAGGTGCTGGGTTGTCGCCATCACCGCATCGGCCAGCCGCACCGGCAAGCTCGCCATCAACGGTGAAAGCCTGTGGACGGCGACCTTGCCGATGCGTTTCGGCAGCAGCGACGGGCCGTTGCGGGCCGACAGCCAGATGCTTTGGGCATCTGCATTCGCAAGATGGTTGAGTGCGTCGAACCCCGAATTGCCGGCTCCGACGACCAGCACCCTTTTGCCGACGTAGTCCTTCGCCTCGCCAAAATCGGCCGAATGGATAATCCGGCCTGCAAAATCCTTCATGCCTTTCCACGCAGGAATAAACGGCTGCCGATCGCGCCCGGTGGCGACGACGACATGACGCGCCAGACGACGTCCGGCGTTCGTCCGCACGGTCCAGTGATCGCCGTCGAACGTGATCTCTTCAACGGCAACGCCGAATGCGACCGGCAGACCATGCGCCTGGCTGAAATCGTTCAGATGGCGAATGACGGCCGATTTATGCGGAAAAGCCGGGGTGCCTGCGGGATAGCCGACGCCGGGCAGCGTCGAGAGATCGCGATGCGTATTGAGGTGCAGCCGCTGGTGCCGCCTATGCCAGGGTTCGGCAAGCCGGCTCTCCTTTTCCAGGACGAGCGTCGGTACGCCGGCCTTCATCAAGGCATGAGCGGCGGCAAGGCCGGCCGCGCCGGCTCCGACCACGATCGCGCCGTCAAAAACGGCTTCCCGACCGGTAAGACTGCGCAATTTTTCCGCTTCCATGCTGGGGCTCAACAGATCCTGACCCGTCTTATCACGCCGCGGCGGTCGCGACCGGCGCGACATTTGGTCGTTTTGCCGCATTTGACAAGACTTTGGCCGAAATCGCTCCCATATGCGATATCGAACCATCCACGATTCGTCGCGGCACGGCCCCGCTTCCCGCCGCAACCTGTTGTTAACCAACAATGTTCGCTCTTTCTTATCCATTGCCGCCGACACTCCGGCCCAGCGGATTTTGCGATCCGGGACTGAACCCGGATCGAACCGCCAAACTGAGCCAGTTGTGCAGCCGGCGCCGGACGACTACCTTGTTCCAAGGCATGATGCCGTTCGAAATCGCCGAGAAAAGCCTTCATGAAGGTCGTTGAACGTTACATCATGCGCCGTGCTTTCGCGGTATTCGCGCTGGCGCTCGTCTGGACGCTGGCGATCGTCTGGACGACTCAGGTGCTCGCCCGCATCGACCTCGTCACCGATAGCGGTCAGTCGGCCCTCACCTTCTTCGAAGTCGCAGCGCTGATCATCCCGACGATCGTTCCGATCGTCGTGCCGTTCGCCCTGGTGGTCGCGGTCGCCCAGATCCTCAGCGTGATGAATTCTGATTCGGAGCTGGCCGTCATCAATGCCGCCGGCGCTTCACGCTGGACCATCGTCAGGCCGATCATGCTTCTGGCACTTGCAGCCAGCGTTTTTTCCTTCGCCGTCGACAATGGCGTCGACCCTTACGCACGCCAGAAGAACCGCGAGTTGATTGCGTCATCGCGTGCCGATCTGTTGTCGTTGATCATCCAGGAAGGCACCTTCCGCAAGATCGACGACGGCCTGTTCCTGCAGGTTGGCGAACGGCTTCCCGACAACCGCCTCGGCGGCATCTTCGTCGCCGATTCGCGCGAAGAAGGCGTCAATCTCATCTACTACGCCAAGACCGGCAGCATCATCGAACGCGGCGACGAGAAGGTGCTGATGATGAATGACGGCGTCATCCATCGCAAAACCATGACCGGCGACCTCTCGGTGATCCGGTTCACCTCCTACGCCTTCGACTTGTCCGCTTTCATGTCGGCATCATCTGATATCCTGCTTTTGCCGAAGGACCGGACGACCCAGTATCTGCTCAATCCCAGTCCGAACGACAAGATGTACCAGCAAAAGCCGAACAGGTACCTGGCCGAGCTCAACCAGCGTTTTTCCGAGTGGTCCTATTCGCTCGTCTTCGCGCTGATCGCGCTCGCCGTTGCCGGAGATGCGCGCTCGCATCGCGAGGCGCGTGTGCACCCGCTGATCACGGCAATCGCGATCGCGCTGTTCGTGCGCTGGCTCGGGTTCTTTGCCGCCGGCAAGGCCGACAAGGTGCCGCAATATGCCTATATGGTCTACGGCGTCCCGATCGTGGCATCGGCGATCGCCATCTGGTTCATTGTTTCCAACCGGACCATGGAACTGCCGGTTGCCTGGGCCGATTGGATAACCAATCTTGCCGGCCGCTTCAGTGACGGCTGGAGCGCCATCAAGCTCCGTTTTGCCGGGCGTGGCGCATCCGGACAGGGAGCCGGCTGATGGGCTGGACTCTGGGTCGGTACTTCTTCTTTCGCTATGTGACGATCACCATCTGGTTCTTCATCGGCCTCTTGGCGCTGGTGTTCCTGATCGATTTCACCGAGCTTTCCGGCCGCACGACTGGCGTGCCGGGCTTCACCTACGCAACTGCGTTCGCCATTTCGGGGCTCAGGATGCCGATGATCATGCTGCAGACGGTGCCGTTCGTCGGCCTGTTCTCGGCGATGGCGACGTTGGTGTCGCTCAACCGCAAATACGAATTGGTCATTGCCCGTTCCGCCGGGGTTTCCGCATGGCAATTCCTGCTGCCGTGCTGCATCGGGGCGCTGCTGTTTGGAGCCTTGTCGGTCGGCGTCATCAATCCGGTAGCCGCGCACGCCTATTCCTGGTCCGAGGAGATCGAGACCCAGCTCCGTTCGGGCAAGTCGAACAGCGTCTCGGCCGATGCTGCGCCCTGGATCAGGCAGAAAACCAACGCCGGCGATACCATCATCGGCGCGCGCGCCATTCTTAATCAAGGCCTGGAGATGGCCGACGCGGTCTTCTTCAGCTTCAGCCCGCAAGGCGACATCATCGAGCGCAAGGATGCGGCGCGCGCCTTTTTGCGGGACGGCTACTGGGAATTGCAGGACGTCAAGGTGTTCCGGGACGGTACCATCCAGTCGTTACCCAGCGATCGGCTGCCGACCAATCTCAAGCCGGAATTCGTGCAAGAGCGGTTGGCGCGCCCTGAGACCATTCCCTTCTACGATCTGCCCGGCAAGATCGAAGTGGCCCGCTCCTTCGGCCTCAAGGCAAATGCCTTCGCCATGCAGTTCAATTCCCTGATTGCGCTGCCGTTCCTGCTTGTCGCGATGACGCTGATTGCGGCAACGGTATCAATGCGATTTGCGAGGATGGGGCAGTCGGCAACGATGATTCTGGGTGGCATCGTGGCCGGGTTTCTGCTTTATGTCGTTTCGGTGCTGGTCAAGGCATTCGGCGTAGCGGGATTCGTACCCACGGCCGTAGCGGCTTGGGTCCCGGTTGTCGTGGCTATGTTCTTCGGGGTGACATTCCTGCTATACAAGGAAGACGGCTAGTGAGGGAGGCGGTTTTGCGCAGCCATAGGCACGCCGGTTTGGCACGCCTCTCTGCGGCGAGCGCCTTGGCATGCCTGCTTGCCAGCGCCGCCCCGGTTGCTCCGGCTTTCGCCCAGGACGTCAGTGAGCTGGCAACGAAGGTTCCGAGCGGCACGCAGATGCTGTTGGCAGCCGATACGCTGGTCTACGACAACGACAAGCAGACAGTGACGGCCGTCGGTGGCGTCCAGATCGACTACGGCGGCAACCGTCTCGTCGCCCAGCGGGTCGAATACAACCGCAACACCAAACGCCTCGTCGCCAGCGGCAATGTCGAACTCGTCAATAGCGACGGCACCAAAATCTATTCGCAACATGCCGACATCACTGACGATTTCGCCGACGGCTTCGTCAACGCGCTGCGGGTCGAGACCATAGACAAGGCGTATTTCGCCGCCGAAAGCGCGGAGCGCATGGGCGGCGTGCTGACGACGTTCCACAATGGCGTCTACACCGCCTGCGAGCCGTGCGAGGACAAGCCCGACAAAGCGCCGACCTGGCGTATCAAGGCCAGGAAGATCATCTGGAACGGCGAGAAGAAGACGGTTCGCTTCGAGAACTCGAATTTCGAGTTCTTCGGCTTTCCGCTGGCCTATCTGCCGGCTTTCGAGATCGCCGACCCAACGGTCAAGCGCAAGAGCGGCTTCCTGATCCCCGGCGTCGCCTACAAGAGCGATCTCGGCGTCGGTGTTAAAGTCCCCTATTATTTCGCGCTCTCGCCGACCTACGATCTCACTGTCACTGGCAGCGGCTATACCAAGCAAGGTTTCCTCGGTGAGGCCGAGTGGAGGCAGCGCTTCAACAACGGTCAGTACAGCCTGAAGATTGCGGGCATCCGGCAGGAGAATCCCGACGCCTTCATCGACGACAATGGCCACAACGTGAATTCGGGTACCGAAGGCGACCCGAACAGGTTCCGCGGCATGATGGGCACCCAGGGCCAGTTCGCCATCAACCCGCGCTGGGACTTCGGCTGGGACATCCTGCTGCAGAGCGACAAGAATTTCGCGCGCACCTACGACATCGATGGCTTTAACGATAGCGTGCACCGCTCCGAGGTGTACCTGACGGGGCTCAACGATCGCAATTACTTCGACGTGCGCGCCATGCACTTCGAGGTTCAGGAAGACACGCTCGCCAGCGATCCGACTGCACGCGCCGCCAAGCAGCCCTGGGTGCTACCCTCGCTCGACTACGCCTATATCCCCGACATGCCGGTGGCCGGCGGGCAGCTATCGTTCGACGTCAACGCGCGGGTCATTGACCGCGACAGGCTCGATACGGCTCTTGCAAATTCGGGCATCCCTTCGTCCGTCAACAACGTCCGCGGCATCGACGGTCAATCCGGGCGCCTTACCGCGGAAGCCGAATGGAAGCGCACCTTCACCACCGATGGCGGGCTGCTGCTGACACCGCTCCTGGCGCTGCGCGGCGACGCCGGCTACGTCAACGCCTCCTCGGCCTCGCTCGACGCCGTCAACCAGATGGCGACCAATCTCGGCGTCGAGGACGATATGCGTTCATCGCTTGCCCGCTACATGGCGACCGCCGGCCTTGAGATGCGCTGGCCGGTGCTGTTTTCGATGACCAGTTCCAGCCATGTTTTCGAACCGATGGCGCAGGTATTCATGCGTCCGAACGAGCAATATGTCGGCGGGCTGGCGGTCCCCAACGAGGACGCCCAGAGCTTCGTCTTCGACGCCACGACGCTGTTCGAGCGCGACAAATTCTCGGGCTACGACCGCATGGAAGGCGGCACACGCGCCAATGTCGGGCTGCGCTATTCCGGCGCATACGACAATGGCTGGGGCACCAATGCGGTGTTCGGCCAATCCTACCAGCTGGGCGGCCAGAACTCGTTCGGCACGCCGGACCTGGTCAATGTCGGCGCCTATTCAGGCCTTGAAACTGCAACCTCCGACTATGTCGGCCTTGTCGGCTTCAACAGCCCCAGCGGGTTTTCCGGCTCGGTCAGCGGCCGTTTCGACGAGCAAAGCTTCGAGATCCGCCGCGCTGAGGTAAAGGCCGCCTTTTCAGGCCTGCCGGTATCGCTGAGCGCCAAATACGCCTTCATCCAGGCGCAGCCACTCTATGGCTTCTCAACCGATCGCCATGAGGTTACGCTCGGCGCCTCGACACATCTTGCCGAGAATTGGCGCGTCTTTGGCACCGGCACATATGATCTGGAGCAGAGCGTTCTGGTCAAGGACGGGGTCGGCTTTGCCTATAGTGATTCGTGCTTTACCTATTTGATGACGTTTTCGGAAAGACGTGACCTGAACACCAAGGAAGTATCGCAGAACGTCGGCTTCAACCTGTCGTTCCGCACGCTCGGCGATTTCGGCTCGTCGCAACGCTCCATCGACACCATTCAATAACGGGCAGCGGTCGGCAACGGGGCGGCTGGCGGACGACATTGTTTCGCCGCATAGAGCAGGCACGAATTTTGACGGCCTGAACTGGGATAGGTTCGGCTGAATCGGGATGGAATTGGGATGCTTTCGATGAGGAAATACCTCTTTTCGGCAGGGTTCGCGCTGCTGGTGGCGTTCTCGACCACCGCGGTGACGCGGCCAGTTTTCGCCACCGAGATCAAATACGTCGTCAACAATATACCGATCACCACCGGCGACATCCAGCATCGGGCCGCTTTCCTGCGCCTGCAGCACAGAAAGGGCGATGCCGGCCAGGAAATGATCGACCAGACGCTGCGCCTGGCCGAAGCCCGGCGGCTCGGCATCCGCATCAGCGACGAGCAGGTCGATGCCGCTTATCAGCGTTTCGCCACCAGCAACAAGATGCCGCTCAAGCAGCTTGACGGCGCGATGGCGCAATCCGGCGTCACCAAGGAGCATTTCAAGGACTTTATCCGGGCGCAGATGGCCTGGAACCAGGCGCTGACCGCGCGTCACCGTTCTAGCGACGGCGGCGGCGCCATGAGCGAGCAGGACCTCGTCAAGCGCATGCTCGAAAAAGGCGGCAGCAAACCGAGCGCCACAGAGTACATGCTGCAGCAGGTCATCTTCGTGGTGCCGGCGGCCGAGCGCAGCGCGACGCTGGCCAAGCGCAAACGCGAAGCCGACGCTATGCGCGCCCGCTTCAACGGCTGCAACACCACGCGCGAATTCGCCAAGGGCCTGATCGATGTCACCGTTCGCGATCTCGGCCGGGTGCTGGCGCCGCAATTGCCGGCGGACTGGGCCGAGCAGATAAAGGCTACAAAGGTCGGCGGCGCCACCACGACGCGCGAAACCGACCGCGGTGTCGAATTCATCGGCATCTGCTCGTCGCGCGAAGTGTCAGACGACAAAGCCGCGCAGATGGTGTTCCAGAGTGAAGGTTCGAGCGACAAGAACGCCGACGAACTCTCGAAGAAATATGTCGAGGAGTTGCGGAAGAAAGCCCGCATAATCGAGCGCTGAAGTCGACGCGCCGTGGCTGACGCAGAGCTTTCGCTGGCGTTGAGCGTCGGCGATCCGTCCGGCCTGGGGCCGGACATCGCCATCGCTGCTTGGCAGGCCCGCGAAAGCGCTGGCGTTCCGTCATTTTATCTCCTTGCCGATCCGGCACTGATTGCCGCGCGAGCGCACAGGCTCGGCACCGATATCGCGATTGCCGAGACGACGCCGGCGTTAGCGCCGGGGGTGTTTTCGCGCGCGCTGCCGGTGGTGGCGCTTGCTGCCCGTTTCGTCGACAGTCCCGGCCGCCCGGATCCAGCCAACGCCGCCGGCATCATCGAGGCGATCGACTGCGCAGTTGCCGATTGCCTGGCCGGCCGCGCTGCCGCGGTCGTCACCTGCCCCATTGCCAAGAAGCCGCTCTACGACGCCGGCTTTCGCTTTCCCGGCCACACCGAATATCTGGCGCATCTGGCATCGCTTCACACCGGCACCGAAGTGACGCCTGTGATGCTGCTTGCCGGACCGGACCTGCGCACCGTGCCGGTCACCATCCACATCGCGCTGGCCGAGGTGCCGAAAGCGCTGACGACGGACCTTATCGTCGCCACCGGCCGCATCACCGCCGCCGACCTTGCGAACCGCTTCGGAATTGCCAAGCCGCGGCTCGCCATTGCCGGCCTCAACCCGCATGCCGGCGAAGGCGGCACCATGGGCACCGAAGACGAGCGGATCGTGCGCCCGGCGGTCGACCGGCTGAGGCAGGAAGGGATCGACGCCTTCGGGCCGTTGCCGGCCGACACGCTGTTTCATGCTCGCGCCCGCGCCGGCTACGACGTGGCGCTCTGTATGTATCACGACCAGGCGCTGATCCCGGCCAAGGCGCTGGCGTTTGACGAGGCGGTCAACGTCACGCTCGGCCTGCCCTTCGTCCGCACCTCGCCCGACCACGGCACCGCCTTCGACATCGCCGGCAAGGGCATCGCCCGTGCCGGCAGCCTGATTGCAGCGCTGAAACTCGCTCGCGTTCTTGCCGATACCGGGAAAAGGCCGTAGGCCCAGAGCCCAATCAGCCATATTCGATGGCCTTAACCCGATGAGCCCGCCTGATGAGCCCAGCCCGATGAGCATAGACGGCCTGCCGCCACTGCGCGAGGTGATCGAGCGCCATGGGCTGCAGGCGAAAAAGGCGCTGGGCCAGAATTTTCTGCTCGACCTTAACCTGACAAGCAAGATTGCGCGAACCGCCGGCGACCTGAGCGACGTTACGGTTATCGAGGTCGGTCCCGGTCCGGGCGGGCTGACCCGGGCCCTGCTCCTCAACGGCGCCCGGCGGGTCGTCGCCATCGAGCGCGATGAGCGCTGCCTGGCGGCCTTGGCCGAGATCGCGAACCACTATCCGGGCCGGCTAGAGATCGTAGCCGGCGATGCGCTGAAAGCTGATTTTGCAGCGCTTGCAAAAGGAGTGCCGGGAAGCGGCGGGCCGGCGAAAATCGTTGCCAACCTGCCCTACAATATCGGCACCGAATTGCTGATCCGCTGGCTGACCGTTACCGAGTGGCCGCCCTTCTACACATCGATGACACTGATGTTCCAGCGCGAGGTCGCCGAACGCATTGCAGCCAGCCCCGGCAGCGATGCCTATGGTCGGCTCGGCGTGCTGGCAGGCTGGCGGACGGAGGCGAGGATTGCCTTCGACGTGCCGCCGCAGGCGTTCACGCCGCCACCCAAGGTGACGTCCTCGGTCGTGCATCTGGTGCCGCGCGCCAGCCCCTTGCCGGCAGAGGTGAAACGGCTCAGCCGCGTCACCGAAGCGGCGTTTGGCCAGCGCCGGAAAATGCTGCGGCAGAGCGTGAAAAGCCTCGGCGGCGAGGCGCTGCTTGCCCGTGCCGGCATTGATCCGACCAGGCGCGCCGAGACGCTGAGCGTCGAGGAGTTCGTTCGCCTGACCAACGCGGTGTGATGCCGGGACGCGTCTGCGTGGAATTTCCGCTCTCACGGCCATAGATAGCCGGACAAACCTGCCCGGAGACAAGCAATGGCCGCCTATGTCATTTCCGACGTCACGATCCGCGACGCAGAGGCGATCGAAGCTTATCGCATCCGCGCGGCTGCCTCCATCGCCCAGCACGGCGGGCGCTATCTGGTACGCGGTGGCAAGGTGGAAATGTTGGAAGGCGACTGGTCTCCCGGGCCGCTGATCATCGTCGAATTCCCCGACATGGACACGGCGCGGCGCTGGTATCGCTCGGCCGAAATACGCCGCTGCATTGGAGCTGCGCGACGCCGCGCTCAGCCGCAATCTGATCCTGGTCGAGGGGATAGCGCGTTGATCAATCCGTCTTCTCGTCGAGCAGCCCCGAGACGAAATCGAACAGGCCGGGCCGGCGATCGCGTCTGAGCCGTTCGGCGGTGACGATGCCGCGCACCTCGGCGAAAGCGCGGTCGAGATCGTCGTTGACGATGACGAAATCATATTCCTTCCAGTGCTCGATCTCGTTGCGGGCGTTCTTGAGCCGCGTCTCGATCACCGCTTCCTGGTCCTCGGCGCGACGCTTCAGCCGCGCCTTCAATTCCTTCATCGATGGCGGCAGGATGAATATCGAGACGATGTCGGCGCGCATCTTCTCCTTGAGCTGCTGAGCGCCTTGCCAGTCGATGTCGAACAGCATGTCGCGGCCTTCGGCCAGCGCCTGTTCAGCCGGCTCGCGCGGCGTCGCGTAGCAATTGCCGTGCACCTCCGCCCATTCGAGCAGCGCATCGGAATCGCGCAGCCGCTCGAACTCGCGCATGGTACGGAAGTGGTAATGGACGCCCTCGATCTCGCTGCCGCGGCGTGGCCGCGTGGTGACCGAGACCGACAATTCCAGGCTGGAATCGCTCTCCAGCAGATTGCGCGCAATCGTCGACTTGCCGGCGCCTGACGGCGACGACAAGACCAGCATCAGCCCGCGGCGCCGAATGCGGGAACCCACATCCCTAGCGGTCATGGGGCTTGGCAGTCATGTGGCTTGGCATCGGGATCATTCCAGATTCTGGACCTGTTCGCGAAACTGGTCGACGACCGCCTTCAGTTCCAGCCCGATGGCGGTGACCGCGGCAGCATTCGACTTGGAACACAGCGTATTCGATTCGCGGTTGAATTCCTGTGCCAGGAAATCGAGCTTGCGGCCGATGGCGCCGCCGCCGCCGAGCAGCGCCCGGCCTGACGCCACATGTGTCTTCAGCCGGTCGATCTCCTCGCGTATGTCGGCCTTGGTGGCCAGGAACGCCGCTTCCATATGCAGCCGGCTGGCGTCCAGGTTGGCAGACGCGTCCATCAACAGGCGGATCTGCTCGGCGAGCCTTTCGCGGATCGTGGCCGGTTCGCGTGATGGATCGGCCTCGGCCCGCAGCGTCAGCGCCTCGATGGCATCGATATGGCCGGACAGCAGGGAACGAAGTGCCGCACCTTCGCCCTGGCGCGCCTGGTGCAGCCCGTTCAGTGCTGCTTCCAGCGCCGACAGTATTGCGGTATCGAGCGCACTGCGCGCCTCTTCGGTTTCGATGGTTTCGGGAATGTCGAGGACGCCGCGCAGCGCAAGCAGGCCGTCGGCCGCCGCAGGGGCTACTCCGAACTGCTCCTGCAGCCGCTTGGCCAAGCCCGCCAGATCCTTCAGGAAAGCCTCGTTGACCACGGGTTGCGCTTGCGCGCCGGCGGCGCGGCCAATGGTCAGCGTCATCTGGAAATTGCCGCGCGCAAAACGCTTTTGCACCGTCTGCCGGACGGCCGGCTCCAGCCGGTCGAAACCTTGCGGCAGCCGCAGCCTGACCTCGACGCTTTTGCCGTTGACGGACTTGGCTTCCCAGGCAATCGAAGTGCCGTCGTGTTCGGCGACACTGCGCGCAAAACCGGTCATGCTCTGCAAGTTCATGTAGCCGTGCGTCCCTTTGCCGAATGCCCCTCAAGCCGGAGCGATTTTCTCCGGACAGGACCATGTGAATTTCAATGCCATGGCAGCCCTTGCACATCCACCCGGACATGCACAGGGCCAAACTGATGGCGTCCGGCCCTACTGGGCAACGGTGGGGCCTGCATCGTCAACGATGGCTCCCGCCGGCGTGTCGGCTCCGGTATTGGTTGCTCCGGCCTTGGCGGCGTCCTGCGCCTGCTTTTTCAGCAGTGCCCGGTAGCGAGCGACATTCTCGTTATGCTCATCGAGCGTCGAGGCAAAGACGTGCCCGCCGCTGCCGTCGGCGACGAAGTAGAGATCGCTGGTCTTCGACGGATTGGCGACAGCCTCCAGCGCCGCACGGCCGGGATTGGCGATCGGCGTCGGCGGTAACCCGTTGATCAGATAGGTGTTGTAGGGCGTCGGCTTCTGGATGTCCGACTGATAGATCGGGCGGTCGATGGGTTTGCCTTTGCCGCCGAACAGGCCGTAGATGATGGTCGGGTCCGACTGCAGCCGCATACCCTTGGCCAGCCGGTTGAGGAAGACGGCGGCTACGCGCGAGCGTTCATCGCCCTTGCCGGTCTCCTTCTCGACGATAGAGGCCAGGGTGACAAAATCCTCAACGTTGGCGATCGGCAGATCCGGCGCTCGGCGTTGCCAGACCTCGTCGACCAGCTTCTTCTGGTCGGCCAGAAGCTTGTCGACCATCTGCTGGCGTGTTGCGCCGCGGGTGAAACGCAGCGTGTCGGTGGCGAGGCTGCCCTCAGGTGGAGTGGTCGACGGCATATCGCCGGTCAGCGCGTCCTGCTCGGCGATCCGTTGCAGCGCCTGCTCGACCGTCAGCCCCTCGGGGATGGTCAGCGAATACATCACCGACTTGCCGCTCTTCAGCAGTTCCATGATATCGTGCATCGACGCCTGCGGCTTGATCTCGTATTCGCCGGCCTTCAGGGCGGAATCATTGCCGAAGGCGCGCACGCCAAGGCGGAAAATGCGGGCGTCGCTGATCAGCCCTCGCCGCTCAAGCTGGTCGGCGATCTCCTGGACGCCGCTATTCGGCTTGACCAGGAAAGTGTCGCCATTGGCCGACGGGCCGGGCTCGTTGAACTCCTGCTTGCCGAAATACAGCGCAACGCCTGCCGCCAGCACCATCAGCATCACCGAAGAGATGACGAAGTTCATGAACACGACGAACTGGCTGCGCGAGGCACGCGAGCGCTTCGGCGGCGGCGTGCCGGCCTCGGGCCGCAACGCCTCGCTGGCCGTCTTCGGCACGATCGGGCCCGGCGTGGGCGTTGCTGGCCGTTGCCCGAATTCCCCGTTATCGGCCGGATTTGTGTTCATAGCGCCCTACCATTTGATCTTGCGACGAATCCCCTCGGGCAGAGTAGGGGCGAATATGGCAAAATTGACGGCAGACGGAAACCGGCAGAGCGGTCAGCCATTGTAGCGCTGGAAGACGAGCGAGGCGTTGGTGCCACCGAAGCCGAAGGAGTTGGACAGCGCCACGTCTATCTGCCGGGCCCGCGGCTTGTGCGGCACCAGGTCGATCGCCGTTTCGCGCTCCGGATTGTCAAGATTGATGGTCGGCGGCGCGATGTTGTCGCGAATGGCGAGGATCGAAAAGATCGCCTCGGCAGCACCAGCCGCGCCCAGCAGGTGGCCAATCGACGATTTGGTCGACGACATCGATATCTTCGAGGCGGCGTTGCCGACCAGCCGCTCGACGGCGCCGAGTTCGATCGTATCGGCCATGGTCGAGGTGCCGTGCGCGTTGATGTAGTCGACATCGGCCGGCGTCAGCTTCGCCCGGTTCAGCGCCGCGGTCATGCAACGGAAAGCGCCGTCGCCGTCCTCGGCAGGCGCGGTGATGTGATAGGCGTCGCCGGTCAGACCGTAGCCGGTGACCTCGGCATAGATCTTGGCGCCGCGGGCCTTGGCGTGTTCGAGCTCCTCGAGCACGACAACACCGGCGCCCTCGCCCATGACGAAGCCGTCGCGATCGCGATCATAGGGGCGTGAGGCCGTTTGTGGCGCATCGTTGCGCTCGGTGGAGAGCGCGCGGCAAGCGGCGAACCCGGCGACCGACAGTCTCGTCACCGGCGCTTCGGCGCCGCCTGCGACCATAACGTCGGCATCGCCCCAGATGATCAGCCGGGCGGCATCGCCGATGGCGTGCGCACCGGTCGAGCAAGCGGTGACGACGGCATGGTTGGGGCCTTTCAGCCCATGCCGGATCGAGACCTGACCGGAGACGAGGTTGATGATCTGGCCAGGGATGAAGAATGGGCTGATGCGGCGCGGACCGCGTTCCTTGAGGATCATCGCATTCTCGGCGATGCCTTCGATGCCGCCGATGCCCGAACCGATCAGCACGCCGGTGGCGCACTGTTCCTCATGCGTCTTCGGCTGCCAGCCGGAATCCTTGAGTGCCTCGTCGGCGGCCGCGATCCCGTACAGAATGAAGTCGCCGATCTTGCGCAGTTCCTTCGGCTCGAGAACGGCTTCAGGATTGAAAGTGGCATTGGAGCCGTCACCGCGCGGAATGACGTGGGCGACCTTGCAGGCAAGATCTTCCACCTCGAATTCGGTGATGCGCTTGGCTGCGCTGCGGCCGGTCAGAAGCTCCTTCCAGCTGTGCTCGAAGCCCATGCCGAACGGCGAAAGCAGCCCAAGGCCCGTGACGACGACACGCCTCATCGCAGGTCCTCCCCGGTGATGACTGCAAATAGCGTCAGGCGGAGGCCTTGTCGATGTATTTCACCGCATCGCCAACAGTCAGGATGGTCTCGGCGGCGTCGTCCGGGATTTCGACACCGAACTCTTCTTCGAACGCCATGACAAGTTCGACCGTGTCGAGGCTGTCCGCGCCCAGATCATCGATGAAGCTCGCCTGCTCCGTCACCTTGTCGGCATCGACGCCAAGGTGCTCGATGACGATCTTCTTGACGCGCTCTGCGGTGTCACTCATTTGGGCATCCTCGTCTTTTGGTTGTCTGTCTTCGTTAGCGGGCAGAATGCCGCTAATCAAGCTGAAAGATGGTCCTGCCGGAAACGCAGCGGAACAGGACCGGTTTTTGCCCGAACCGCCGGGTTGCGGGCGGCATTACACGAAAAATCCCGTGCATCCAAGACGGAATGAAGCGTTTTCCCAAGTGTTAGATCATTGCCATGCCGCCATTCACATGAATGGTCTGGCCGGTGACGTAGGCTGCCTCGTTGGAAGCGAGGTAGGCGACGGCTGAGGCGACTTCGGCGCCCGTGCCCATGCGCCGGGTCGGGATCGCCGCCATGATCGCCTCTTTCTGCTTGTCGTTGAGCTTGGCGGTCATCGCCGATTCGATGAAGCCCGGGGCGACGCAGTTGACGGTGATATTGCGGGTGGCGATCTCCTGCGCCAGCGATTTGGAAAAGCCGATCATACCGGCTTTGGAGGCGCAATAGTTGGTCTGGCCGGGATTACCCATGACGCCAACCACTGAAGTGATGTTGATGATGCGGCCATGGCGGCGCCGCATCATCGGATGGGTAAGCTCGCGGGTCAGCCGGAACACGGCGGTCAGGTTGACCTCGAGCACGCTATCCCAGTCGGCGTCAGCCATGCGCACGAACAACCCGTCCTTGGTGATGCCGGCATTGTTGACGAGGATGTCGACGCCTTCGAGGTCAGCTTCCGCCTTCTGGCCGAGCGCCTTGACGTCGTCGCGGTTGGAAAGATTGGCCGGGAAAAGCTTGACCCGGTCGCCCAGTTCGGCGGCCAGCGCCTCCAATTTCTCGATACGTGTGCCATGCAGGCCGACGATGGCGCCCTGGCCGTGCAGCACGCGGGCAATCGCCTCGCCTATACCTCCCGATGCGCCGGTGACGAGCGCCTTGCGGCCGGTCAATTCGAACATGCTTTATCCTCTTCCCAAATCGTACTGGCCAATCATACGGGCCGGTGAGTTCGGCTATCTGTAAACGTTGCCGCGGTGGCCTATGGTTACCACCAGAATGACGAGCCGGTTATCCTGCACATCGCAAATGATGCGATAATCCCCGACGCGATATCTCCAAAAGGTTGCGAGCGGGCCCTTCAGCGGTTTGCCGAGTTCACGCGGGTTGTCGAGAACGGCAATGCGGTTTTCAATAAAATCACGGATACGGTGACGTGTCTGCGGATCCAGTTTTTCGACAAATTTTCGCGCCGAGTGGGCGTATTCAAGCGTCCAGGCCACGCCAGAAGTCCTCGGCTCTCATGACGTCTTCTTCACCACGCCTGATCCGCTCAACGACTTCGGCAGCCAGGTAGTAATCCTCCAAGTCCTCCAGACCACGTTCAATGAGCTCGCGCAGATAGTAGGCCTTGCTGCGACCAGTCTTGGCCGCGAGAAAATCCAGGCGCTGCTCGACTTCAGGAGAAAGGCGGATCGATGTGGGCATGCCGCACCTTGTTGCGATACATGTATTCATGTAGCGGCAAGCACTGATGAATTCAAGCTACGTGGTCACCCAAGGCGGCAAGTGCCGTCTCGACCTCCGCCGCCGATCCGATGCTGCTGGTGGCAATGTCGCGGTTGATGCGGCGGGCCAGCCCCGACAGCACCTTGCCGGCGCCCACTTCGTAAAGCGTCACAACGCCGTTGCTGCCGAACCACTCCACCGTTTCGCGCCAGCGCACGCGCCCGATCACCTGTTCGACGAGTCGGCGGGCGATCTCGTCGGGATCGCTCGTCGGGGTCACCGTAACATTGGAGACCAGCGGCACGACCGGCGCACTCTTCGTCACGGCGGCCAGCGCCTCCCGCATGATCTCGGCCGCAGGCTTCATCAATGCCGAATGGAAGGGCGCCGAGACCTGCAGCATCAGCGCCCGCTTGGCGCCCTTCTCCGTGCATAGCCTCGCCGCCAGTTCGACCGCTGGCCTGGCGCCGGAGATCACCAGCTGGCCGCCGCCATTGTCATTGGCGATCTGGCAAACCAAGGCTTGTGCGGGATCTTTGGCGGCGCCCTGGGCGGCCTCTGCGCAAGCGGCTTCGACGTCGGCCTGTTCCAGCCCGATGATCGCCGCCATGGCGCCCTCGCCGGCCGGCACAGCCGCCTGCATGGCATTGCCGCGGATGCGCAACAGCCGGGCGGCGTCGGCGACCGAAACGAAACCTGCGGCCGCAAGTGCCGAATATTCGCCGAGCGAGTGGCCGGCGACATAGGTGACCTTGCCGTTCAGGGAGAAGCCGCGCGCCTCCAGCGCCCGGATTGCGGCAAGCGACACCGCCATCAGCGCCGGCTGGGCGTTGGCGGTCAGCGTCAGCGTCTCTTCCGGGCCTTCCCAGATCAGCTTCGATAGGTTTTCGCCGAGCGCGTCGTCAACTTCCTCGAAGATCCGCCGCGATTCCACAAAGGTATCGGCGAGGTCCTTGCCCATGCCGACAGCCTGGCTGCCCTGCCCCGGAAAGGTGAATGCGATGGCCATCGGCGGCTCCCAGCTGCTGGTTCACGTTGCCTGTGACGCAAGGCGTGCGGCCAAGTCAAGTCCAACCTTGATCGCGTAATATCGGCCGAGTGCCTGTTTCGGCAGGCTTTTTGGCGATCACTCATGATGAAAACCGCTCACGATTTGTTTGCTGGCTCTTCTTATTTCCGCCACAGGCGCTAGGCTTTGCGTGACAGTTCGATGACAATCGAGTGACGCTTTTGTTGCGGGCCGGGGAACTATTGAAGTGGCAAAGACCAAGCAGAGCGCAGCCGAGGCGGCGCCCCAGTTTCTTGAAGGCGATCCGTCGACCGGCTATCTGCCGGCGCGCAAATGGCCTGTCATCCGCTATGGCCTTATCAGCTTGCTGGCTGCGGCCATCCTTGTGTTTGCCATCGAACTGATCGTGCGCGGCAACTTTGCCGGCACCATTGATTTCTTTCTGCAGCCTTTCAAACCCGGCTGGACCACGATCATCATTTTTGCGCTGATCCTCATCGGCCTCGACGCCGTGCTCGGCCGCAGTCATCAGAGCCTGATGATCGTCGCGCCGCTGACATTGTCGCTGGCGTTCGTCGGCCACCAGAAGTCGCTGTATCTCGGCGATCCGCTCTATCCGACCGATTTCCTTTATTCCCGGCAGATCGTGGCACTGATGCCGCTTCTGGTACGCGATCGCCCGGGAACCGCCATTGCCCTGGCGATCGGCATCGTCGGCGGGCTGTCGCTGCTCGTCTATGGCTGGCGGCTATGGCGCCGCCGCGTTCCGGCGCTCAGCCACAAGGGCCGCCTTGCCCGGCTGACGCTGACAGTACCGCTGATCGCCTTCTTCGTTTCCATCATGGACTATGCCACTTTCTCGTGGACGCGCGACCGGCTGCAGATCATCCCGATCATGTGGGACCAGAAGGAAAACTATGCCTCAAACGGTTTTGCGCTCGCCTTCGCGCTTAACGTTCCGATGGCGCATGTCTCGGCGCCGCCCGGCTATTCCGACAAGGCGATCGAAGCGATCGGCAAACCGCAGGTGACCGCCTCGGTACCTGCCGAGAAGCCCGACATCATCGTCGTCATGAGCGAATCCTTCTGGGATCCGACCAAGCTGCCTGGCGTCACCATCACACCCGACCCTATCCCCAATGTGCGGGCACTGCGCACGGGTTACATGTTCTCGCCCGAGTTCGGCGGCATGACGGCCAACATCGAGTTCGAGGCCCTGACCGGCTTTTCCAACGCCTTCCTGCCGGCGGGCAGCATTCCCTACCAGCAATATGTGCGGACACCGACTCCCTCGCTGGCGACCTTCCTGAAAAGTCAGGGCTACCGGGCGCGCGCCATCCATCCCGGCACCAATTGGTTCTGGAACCGGGGGGCCGTCTATGCCGATTTCGGCTTCAACGACTTCAAGTCCGAGGAGACGTTGCCGCCCATGCAGAAGCGCGGACCGCTCGCGTCGGACGCTGCGATGACCGACGAGATCATCCACGAAGCCGATACCAGCGCCGAGCCGGTGTTCTTTTTCGCCGTCAGCCTGCAGAACCACGGGCCGTATGAGCCGTATCGCTATAACAATCCGACCCACAAGGTGCAGGCGCCGATCAGCCAATGGGCCCGTGAATCGCTGTTGAGCTATGCCGAAGGCTCTTCCGACGCGGACCGCGGCCTCGAGCGGCTGATCGAATGGGCGAAGAAACGCGAGCGGCCGACCGTCATCGCGTTCTTCGGCGACCATCTGCCGCCGCTTGGGCCGGTCTACGTCGAGACCGGCTTCCTGAAGGACAATGTTGCGCCGCGCAAGGAGGCGGCCGACCAGATGCTGCTGCACCACCAGACGCCGCTGATCGTCTGGTCGAATCGCAGCGGCCCGGCCGAGGATCTAGGCGCCGTCAGCCCGTCCTTCCTGCCCTACCATATCCTGAAGACAGCCGGCATCAGCCATCCCTATTACACCGGCTTCCTCGGACAGTTGCGAGAGCGCTACCGCGTTATCGACCGCAATTTGCTTTTGGCACCGGGAGGCGACGCCACCCCCGATTGGTCGCGTCAGAAAGAGATCGATCCGGCAATCCGCGACTTCCGTCTGCTGCAATACGACATGATGTTCGGCAAGCGCCATGCGGCGCCCGATTTCTTCCCCGAAACCACGGGCAAAGTGGCTGCACACACGAGTTGAGCAGCGGCGGCGGGAGAGCGGCCGACGTCGTTCAGTTCGTCAAGTGCAGCTGCGAAATCGAGCTTCCGATTTTCAGGAAGACGCTTTCGAGCTGACTGACGTCGTTGGTCGGGTAATAATCCGACGGCGACGATGCGCAGGCCTCGTAGAGCTTGCGGTTGGCTGCGGTGTCGGCCTGCAGCAGCACTGTGAAGATCTGCACGTCCTGCTTCTTCAATGTGTTGCATACATTGGTTGTCCAATCGTCGACATTGCGCGCAGCCGCGGTCTGGTCGCTGGATCCAAACCGACCCGAGGCCAGGAATCCGTAGGAGCCATAGTCCGACTTCTGTGGCGTATCCTTCGCGCCATAGACAACATTCTCGCCGTCGGTGAGCAGCAGCACCGTTTTGGTCGTGCCTGACGCCCTGAACGGCGCGCCGTCGCTGTAAGGCGGTTCCGGCGAGAGCACCCGCATCCCCCATGACAAGCCTTCCGAAACATTGGTCCCCGAGCCGTTCCATTCGATCATCTCACCGACGGCCTTCCGCAATTTGTCGAAATCATCGGTCAGCGGCACTATCGGCGTCGGACAGGCCCGGTTTGGGCCGATAGTCAGTGGGCCTCTCTTGTCGTTGATCAGCTTCATCGTCGAAACACTGTACTTCGCCATGTCGCTGGTGAGGCCGGGAAGCAGGGTGACGACGGTATCGTCGAGATAGGAATTGTTGTAGCCGGTCGCTGAATTGCCGTAGGAGCTGTTTGGATTTCTAGCGTTACCTGGATCGTCCGGCGCGAAATAAGGTACGAACAGGGTGTCCGGTTTGTTTTGGTCGGGCGAAATGTCGGAAACATTGTTGGTTCCTGGCCGCGCTTCGACGCAGCCTCTCCATTCGACGCCCAATTGCTTGAACAGATCCATATGGTTGACGCGCTTGCCGCCGACCGAGGGGAAATTGGCGCCGTTGTTCGGCGATTTGCCGGCCATGTCGATCCAGGCCGGATCGTAGTCCTCGCCCTTGACGTTGACGGCGGTGACGAACGGCACCACCGCGACACGTACGCTGCGCGTCGGCGACTTCGCCGCTTCGAGCATATCAATCAGGGCCGTCGCCGCCGTCCGCAATGCGCCGATGCGATCGTTGCTGGCCATCGACCCGGTGTTGTCGAGCACCAGCACGACTTCGAGCTGATTGGTCGATTCGACGGCGCCGGCATCGACGGTGATGCGCTTGTCGTTGCCGAACAGGAAGGCGAAGTTCAAATTGACGTCCGCCGTGGCGACAGCCTTGGTCTGGATGTAATTGAGGCCCCTTTCCACGGTAAGCGTCGCTTCGGCGTTCCTCAACTCGCTGTGGCCGGCGACATTGGTCTGGAAGTAGCGGTCGAAGACGTCCTTGCGCGAAGCCTCGATGTCGCCGAGATGCGAAGATGCAAGGTTCGCGGCATCGAGCGCATTCTGCAAGCTGACCTTGGCCCTCATCAAGGTGGACACGTCCACGGCAAAGGCGACGGCGGTCAGAACCGCAGGCAGCCCGAACGCCAGCATCAGGGCAAAGTTGCCGCTCTTCGAACGGCAGAATTTGTCGAAAAGCATTTTTGTCCCCAAACCGCCTTGCTGCCGAACTCGCGCAGACTGTTTGCTTTTGCATCCGCATGATGAACGACGGGTTGCCGCCACGCCCGCCGGTGCTGGAACTTCGCATGGTGGTTAAGGTCCGGTTTCAGGAATCCGCAAGCCTTGCCGTCGAGACCCGTGGCGCTCTGGGACGGTAGGGCCGTTTGCTCCGTGGTTTGGCCTTGCTTTGCGGTCAAATTCCTGTATAGACGCCCGCAATCTGCCGGTCCTTGCTGGGGGCTGAACGGAGGGCCGGAGGTTTTTCGAAACCTTCGCGTGAAGCCAGAAGCGCTTCCGCCTCCCGTGTCTCCGCTCTCGACCGTCTCGTCATGCTCCTTTCTTCCCCGCCTTCGCAAGGATTGCGGGTCAGAGAAGTTGCAGAGGCTTTTGCCGCCGGGAACCGGGAGAGAAACGAAGAAAGGCACGAACACTATGGCTCTATACGAACATGTGTTTCTTGCCCGGCAGGACCTCTCGCAGCAGCAGGTCGATGCGCTTGTCGAACAGTACAAGGGCGTCATCACCGCGAATGGCGGGTCCGTCGGCCGGGTCGAGAACTGGGGACTGAAGTCCCTCACCTACCGGGTCAACAAGAACCGGAAGGCATATTATACACTCATGGACATCACCTGCCCGCCGGCCGCGCTCAACGAGATGGAGCGCCAGATGGGCCTGTCCGAGGACGTGCTGCGTTTCCTGACCATCAAGGTCGATGCGCATGAGGAAGGTCCGTCGGCAATGATGCAGAAGCGCGAAGAGCGCTCGGAACGCGGCGGCTTCGGCGACCGCGACCGTGGCGATCGTGGCCCGCGCTCATTCGGCGACCGCGATCGCGGTGACCGTGGTGATCGTCCGCCGCGCAGCTTCGGGGATGGCGGTGCCGATCGTGGCCCGCGCCGTCCGCGCGAAGGCTTTGAAGGAGCCGCAGAATAATGGTCGACATCAACCAGATCCCAACCCGGCGCCCCTTCCACCGTCGCCGCAAGACCTGCCCGTTCTCCGGCGCCAACGCGCCGAAGATCGACTACAAGGACGTGCGGCTTCTGCAGCGCTACATCTCCGAGCGCGGCAAGATCGTGCCATCGCGTATCACCGCCGTAAGCCAGAAGAAGCAGCGCGAACTCGCCAAGGCGATCAAGCGCGCCCGCTTCCTCGGCCTGCTGCCCTACGTGGTCCGCTAACACTGATTAGTTGACCATGATCTTATCCGAAAACCGGTTTCCACTTTTCGGGATCATGGTCTAGCCAGCGGGCGGTTCGCCGCCCGCTTTTCACCGGCCACGACGGGCGTAGCCGGATCGAACACCAAATCCCGGGTTGGATTTCGACAAGAGATCCTAACTGCCGCGACAGGCAGGACAGCGACACAGGCGGCGACGCCCCAGCTTCCTGACCTGTTCCAGACAACTCGGCGCCGATCCTGAGGATAGCGCCCAAGCGAAGGAACAAAACCATGGAAGTCATTCTTCTCGAACGCGTTTCCCGCCTCGGCCAGATGGGCGATACCGTCAAGGTCAAGGACGGGTTCGCCCGCAATTTCCTGCTGCCGCAAGGCAAGGCGCTGCGCGCCAACGAAGCTAACAAGAAGAAGTTCGAGGGGCAGCGGGCCCAGCTCGAAGCCCGCAACCTGGAGCGCAAGTCCGAAGCCGCGCAGATTGCAGAAAAGCTCGACGGCAAGAGCTTCATCGCCGTGCGCTCGGCCGGCGAAACCGGTCAGCTTTATGGTTCGGTCTCGACGCGCGACATCGCCGAGCTGGTGACGGCGGAAGGTTTTTCGGTCAACCGCAACCAGATCCTGCTCAACCAGCCAATCAAGACCATCGGCGTCACCAATGTGGCGATCGCGCTGCACCCGGAAGTCGAGGTTACCATCACGCTCAACATTGCCCGCACGGCCGACGAAGCCGAGCGCCAGGCCAAGGGCGAAACGCTGACCACCGCCGAAGCCATCTACGGCGAGGACATCAACGATAATGCGCGGCCGGAAAACTTCTTCGATCCGAATGCGGAGTTCGAAGGCGGCGAAGACAACGGCTGATCGTCATTCGTCGGCATTCGCCGGCTAATCGCTATTCTGGACCAATGCCCGGGCCTCGTACCCGGGCATTTTTATGCCAAATGGAACTTTTCGAACCCCTATATCTTGATGCAGAATAGGACAGCATGTCTGGCCGAGAGGGGACAATTGGTCATGAATATTCTGCTGAAACGCGTTCTCGACCGCCTGGTCCGCACAGGCAATCTCAAGGTGACAGGGCCGCAAGGCTCGATGGTGACTTTCGGTGACGGCAGCGGCGAGCCGGTGCACATGCACATCAAGACAAGGCATGCCGAGCGCGCAATAACCTTCGATCCGATGCTGGCGGTGCCGGAAGCCTACATGGACGGTGAACTCGACATTCTCGAGGGCGGCGTGCTGGGGGTGATGCGGATTGCCTTCCAGAACATGGGCAGCGGCGGTATCGATGCCACCTGGTCGAAGGCGATCGAAGGTCTGCGCCACGCCTTCCGGCGCCTGCAGCAGATCAACACGGCGTCGCGGGCGCGCCGCAACGTGCAGCGCCATTACGATCTGTCGGGCGACCTCTACCGCCTCTTCCTCGATGAGGACATGCAATATTCCTGCGCCTATTTCGAGCAGCCGGACATGACGCTCGACGAGGCCCAAGCAGCCAAGAAGCGCCATATCGCCGCCAAGCTCAGGCTGAAGGCCGGCCAGACGGTTCTTGATATCGGCTCCGGCTGGGGTGGGCTTGGGCTCTATCTAGCCAAGGCGTTCGACGTCGACGTACAGGGCGTGACGCTGTCGACCGAGCAGCACGGCGTCGCCACCGACCGCGCCCATGCGCAAGGCCTGCAAAACCGGGTGCATTTCGACATCAAGGACTATCGCGAACTCAATGAACGTTTCGACCGCATCGTCTCGGTCGGCATGTTCGAGCATGTCGGGGTCAATCATTTCCGCACCTTCTTCGACAAATCGGCGACGCTGCTGAAGCCGGACGGCGTCATGCTGCTGCACACGATCGGCCGCTCCGGCGTGCCGTGGGCAACCAGCGCCTTCATCCGCAAGTACATCTTCCCGGGCGGCTACATCCCGTCGCTATCCGAAGTGATGCCGGCCATCGAAAAATCGGGGCTCGTCGTCACCGACATCGAGGTTCTGCGGCTGCATTATGCCGAGACGCTGAAGCATTGGGGCGAGCGCTTCGCGGCCAACCGCGACAAGGCCAGGGCGATTTATGACGAGCGCTTCTGCCGCATGTGGGAGTTCTATCTTGCCGCCTCGGAAGCTGCCTTCCGCTGGCAGGATCTGGTGATCTTCCAGATCCAGATTGCCAAGAAGAACGACACGCTGCCGATGACGCGCGACTACATGGCCAGTTGCGAGAAGGCGCTGGAGATGCGCGATCTTGGACGTCGCGAAAAGGCTCCGGTTGCCAAGCCCACTCGCCGCCGCAAGGTGGCGGATCCGGAGTAGACTGCCGGCATCACGCCATCGCCACTTGCCATTGCCGGCCGGCACGCTGAAAAGGGTCCCGTCAAACGCGGGACCCTTTTTTCATGACCTACCTCCTCTACGTCGCCGCCGCACTTGCCGAGATCGCCGGCTGCTTTTCGTTCTGGGCGTGGCGGCGGCTGGACAAGTCGCCGCTGTGGTTGGCGCCCGGTCTCGTCTCGCTCGTGCTATTCGCGTGGCTGCTGGCGCTGGTCGACACCAGCGCGGCGGGCCGGGCCTACGCCGCCTATGGCGGCATCTACATTGCCCCCTCGCTGGCCTGGCTGTGGCTGGCGGAAGGCGTGCACCCCGACCGCTGGGATCTTGCCGGTGCCGCGATCTGCATCGTTGGCGCCTCGGTCATTCTGCTCGCACCTCGGACTGCCTAAGCGATGGAACTGCCCGTCCCGCTTAGACAAGGCGTCGACCGCCTTCTCGAACAGGTGCCTTTGCCGATGCTTAAGCAAGCGGCAAAGACGCTGTCGGACCGCTACCGCGCAGAGTTGCGCGACGGTCGCCTGCACATGGCCGAAGACATGGCGGTGAAGGCCTATCTGGCAACGCGGCTACCGGCGACCTATGCGGCCGTTCGCGCCAGCCTCGATGCGGTGGGCGAGTCTCGGCCCGACTATGCTCCGAAGACCTTGCTCGATGTCGGCGCCGGCCCTGGCACGGTGCTTTGGGCCACAATCAATCTCTGGCCGGATCTCGAACAGGCGGTGCTACTCGAGGCCGGCGCCGCGGTACGAAGGGTCGGCGAAGCACTTGCCGCGGATGCGATCACGGCCAGGACCGCCTGGCGGACCGGCGACATCACCATCGACCTGGTCGATCTGGAGCCGGCCGAGCTGGTGACTTCAGCCTATGTGCTGGATGAGATCGCGCCGGCATCGCTGGCAAAACTCGTCGACCGGCTCTGGCAGCTGACCGCAGACACGCTGCTGGTGGTCGAGCCGGGCACGCCGGCCGGCTGGCAGCGTATTCTTGCCGTGCGGCGGCAGTTGATCGAGGCCGGCGCGCACGTGCTTGCGCCCTGCCCGCATGAGGCGCCCTGCCCGCTCGTTGCCCCCGACTGGTGCCATTTCGCCCGCCGCGTCGCCCGCTCGCGCCTACACCGTCTGGCCAAGGATGCCGAGGTGCCGTGGGAGGACGAGAAATTCATCTTTGTCGCGGCCTCCCGCCATCCGGCCGCTCCGCCTCGAGCGCGAGTGATCGCACCGCCGAAGTCGGGGTCCGGCAAGGTCTTGCTGAAGCTTTGCGAACAGGATGGGGGTGCTGCCGAGCGACTGTTCACCAAGCGCGACGGCGAGACGTTCAAGGCCGCGCGGCGACTGGATTGGGGTGATGCCTTGCCGGAATGACCGGCAGCTATTTTCCTGTTTTGTTCTCGCCCGAGAACGGCTAGGCTCGCCATCTTGATTCGAGTCAATCGAGATTCTTTCCACCGAAAGATCCTGGCTGTGAATCGCGGGCATCAAAGTTGGTTGGTTGGGGACTGATGCAGATAAGTCATCACCGACTTGTCTCGTTCTGATATCGAGAGACGGGGATCAGGACCGGGGACATCATGGCAGAGGCAGCACGAAAATTCGGCGTGGCGGAAACACCGCTCTATCGCGAGGCGCCGAACAATATCGAGGCCGAGCAGGCGCTGCTCGGCGCCATACTGGTCAACAACGATGCCTTCTACCGCGTCTCCGACTTCCTGAAGCCCGGCCATTTCTACGAGCCGCTGCATAGAAAGATCTTCGAGGTCGCGGCCGAGCTCATCCGCATGGGCAAGATCGCGACGCCGATCACGCTGAAGACCTTCCTGCCGGCCGACGAGAAGGTCGGCGACATGACGGTGGCGCAATATGTCGTGCGGTTGGCGGTCGAGGCCGTCACCGTCGTCAACGCCACCGACTATGGCCGCGCCATCTACGATCTGGCGACGCGGCGCGCGCTAATCACTGTCGGCGAGGACATGGTCAACATCGCCTATGACGCGCCGGTCGACATGTCGCCCTCCGACCAGATCGAGGATGCCGAGCGGCGCCTGTTCGAATTGGCCGAAACCGGCCGCTACGATGGCGGCTTCGAGAGCTTCACCGATGCCGTCAAGACCGCCGTCGACATGGCCAATGCGGCTTATATGCGCGACGGGCATTTGTCGGGCGTTGCTACCGGCTTGCGCGATCTCGACCGCCGCATGGGCGGCCTGCAGTCGTCCGACCTGATCATCATTGCCGGCCGCCCCGGCATGGGCAAGACTTCGCTCGCCACCAATATCGCCTTCAACATCGCCGAGGCCTATGTCCCGGCGCAGCAGGCGGACGGCTCGTTCAAGGCGGCCAATGGCGGCGTCGTCGGCTTCTTTTCGCTCGAAATGTCATCCGAACAGCTGGCCACCCGCATTATTTCCGAACAGACGGAAATCCCGTCATCGAAAATCCGGCGCGGCGAGATCAGCGAGATGGATTTCGAAAAGCTGGTCGCCTGCTCGCAGACAATGCAGAAAATCCCGCTGTTCATCGACCAGACCGGCGGCATTTCCATCGCTCAGCTGTCGGCCCGCGCGCGTCGCCTGAAGCGCCAGCGCGGCCTCGACGTCATCGTTATCGACTATATCCAGCTGATGCAGGGATCGAGCGCGAAATCCTCGCAGAACCGCGTCCAGGAAATCACCGAGATCACCACCGGCCTCAAGGCACTAGCCAAGGAGCTGGCGGTGCCGATCATCGCGCTGTCGCAGCTGTCGCGCCAGGTCGAGAGCCGCGACGACAAGCGCCCGCAGCTTTCGGATCTGCGCGAATCGGGCTCCATCGAGCAGGACGCCGACGTGGTGCTGTTCGTCTACCGCGAGGAATATTATCTGAAGAACCGCGAGCCGAAGCCGGGCACCGACGAATACATCAAATGGGAACACGAGATGAACGAGATGCGCGGCAAGGCCGAGGTCATCGTCGCCAAACAGCGCCACGGCCCAACGGGATCGGTCAGCCTCGCCTTCCAGGGCGAGTTCACCCGCTTCTCGGACCTTGCGGAAGAGCATCATTTGCCGGACCGGTTCGAGTGACCTCTTGATACAGGTCTCATTCCTTCGCACCCCCCTCTGTCCTGCCGGACATCTCCCCCTCAAGGGGGGAGATCGGATGTCATTTCGGCTTTCGGCAATCGTCAATGCTGCTAGATGTACGGCAATATCGGAGCTGCCAATCTCCCCCCTTGAGGGGGAGATGTCCGGCAGGACAGAGGGGGGCGCTGTCCCGCCGACCTGTCTTTCAATTGTCGCAGGCCGCGCCTGATGGCCAAATCCCGCATTCAGTTCATCTGCCAGAATTGCGGTTCGGTGCATCAGCGCTGGGCCGGCAAATGCGATGCCTGCGGCGAGTGGAACACGCTGGTCGAGGAAGGCACGTCAGGCGGCATAGGTTCCGGCCCGGCCAATACGCGCAATGCACGCAAGGGCCGCGCGGTGGTGCTGACCAGCCTCTCCGGCGACATCGAGGACGCGCCGCGCATCGTCTCCGGCATCGGCGAACTCGACCGCGCCACCGGCGGCGGCTTCGTGCGCGGCTCGGCGCTGCTGGTCGGCGGCGATCCCGGCATCGGCAAGTCGACGCTGCTCACCCAGGCCGCGGCCGGGCTGGCGGCAAAGGGCCACCGCATCGTCTATGTCTCGGGCGAAGAGGCGGTCGCGCAGATCAGGCTGCGCGCCCAGCGGCTCGGCGTCGCCGACACCCCGGTCGAACTCGCCGCCGAAACCAATGTCGAGGACATCCTCGCCACCATCGCCGATGGCAAGCGGCCGGATCTGGTCATTCTCGATTCGATCCAGACGCTGTGGACCGATATGGCCGATTCGGCGCCCGGCACGGTGACCCAGGTGCGTGCCGCCGCCCAGGCGATGATCCGCTACGCAAAATCCACAGGGGCGGCGATCGTTCTGGTCGGCCACGTCACCAAGGAGGGCCAGATCGCCGGACCGCGCGTCGTCGAGCACATGGTCGACGCGGTGCTCTATTTCGAGGGCGAAGGCGGCCACCACTACCGCATCCTGCGCACGGTCAAGAATCGCTTCGGGCCAACCGATGAGATCGGTGTCTTCGAAATGTCGGACAAGGGCTTGCGGGAAGTCGCCAATCCGTCCGAGCTTTTCCTCGGTGAGCGCCATGCGAAGTCGCCCGGTGCCGCGGTTTTCGCCGGCATGGAAGGCACACGGCCGGTGCTGGTCGAGATCCAGGCGCTGGTGGCGCCATCGACGCTGGGCACACCGCGCCGCGCCGTCGTCGGCTGGGACGGTGCCCGGCTGTCGATGATCCTGGCGGTTCTGGAAGCCCATTGCGGCGTCCGCTTCGGCACGCACGACGTCTATCTCAACGTTGCCGGCGGCTACCGCATTTCGGAGCCGGCGGCCGACCTGGCAGTGGCGGCGGCACTGGTTTCCTCGCTCACCGGTCTTGCCCTTCCCGCCGATTGCGTCTATTTCGGCGAAATCAGCCTGTCGGGTGCGGTGAGGCCGGTTGCGCATGCGCAGCAGCGCCTCAAGGAAGCCGAAAAGCTGGGTTTCGGACGCGCGGTTCTGCCCTTGGGCAGCGAGGAACTTGTTGGTGGTAATGCGGTCGGGGGGATCGGAGCCAGCGCTTTCCAGCCCACCGAGCTTGCCGATCTCGTGGCGCGAATAGCCGGCTCTCGGCGCAGCCGCGCCGACGAGCAAGAGTGATGCGGCTCGTCGGGCCGTGAAAAAGAGATCGGAGTGGGGCGAAAAACATGCCGATTACGCTGCTTGACGGAATTCTCGTCGGCTTCACCCTGGTCTCGGCGATGCTCGCTATGGTTCGCGGCTTTTCTCGCGAGATCCTGTCGATCATCTCCTGGGCAGCCGCCGCGGCCGCCGCCTTCTTCTTCTACAAGCCGGTGCTGCCTTACATTCAGCCCTATGTTGACAACGAAAAGGCCGCCATGGCGGCGGCCGCCGGTATCGTCTTCATTGTCGCGCTGATCGTCGTTTCGGTCATCACCATGAAGCTCGCCGACTGGATCATCGATTCCAGGATCGGCGCGCTCGATCGTACACTTGGCTTCCTCTATGGCGCGGCGCGCGGCATCCTGGTCGTCGCTGTCGCGCTGCTTTTCTTCAATTGGCTGGCCGGCGCCAAGGCTCCAGGCTGGATTGCCAACGCCAAGTCAAAGCCATTGCTCGAATCGATCGGCGCCAAGCTCGAAAGCCTGCTGCCCGAGGATCCGGAAAACGCCATCCTCAACAAGCTCAATCCGAATCAGCCGGCCACCGAGACGCCTCTGGCCCCCGATGCGCCTGCAGCGGAAGCCCCTGCCGCCGGCGACGACGCCACTGCTCCGGCACCCGACGACAGCGATGCGCCGCCGGCCGACAATGCGCCCGCGACGCCGGCACCTGCAAATCCGGCGCCGGCAAACTGATTTCGACGGACTTGCGAGGCTCAAGACTGTCGATCATGTGAACGCCGCACGACGTGCGTTGCTTTCGATGCGCTATGACCTTATATGGCGACTTTAGCGGAGCTTGAGCCCCAATGGCAGCCTCAGTGGCAGACGCAGACGACGTGCTTTCCGCCGAAGCCGACGACCATTTCCACGACGAATGCGGCGTGTTCGGCATTTTCGGCCGGCAGGACGCCGCAGCCATCGTAACGCTCGGTCTGCATGCGTTGCAGCATCGAGGCCAGGAAGCGGCCGGCATCGTTTCCTATGACGGCACCCAATTCCATGTCGAACGCCATGTCGGCCTGATCGGCGACACCTTTACTAAGCAGCGTGTCATCGACAGCCTGCAAGGCAACCGTGCCATCGGCCACACACGCTACGCCACCACCGGCGGCGCCGGTCTGCGCAATATCCAGCCTTTCTTCGCCGAACTTGCCGATGGCGGCTTTGCCGTCGCCCATAACGGCAATCTCACCAACGCCATGACCGTTCAGCGCGCCCTGCAGAAGCAAGGCGCCATCTTCTCTTCCACCTCCGACACCGAAACGCTCCTGCACCTGGTTGCCACCAGCAAGGAGCGCGACCTGAATTCGCGCTTCATCGATGCGGTGCGCCAAGTCGAAGGCGCCTTCTCGCTGGTGGCGATGACGTCCAAGAAGATGATCGGGTGCCGCGACCCGCTCGGCATCCGCCCGCTGGTGCTCGGCGATCTCGACGGCGCCTGGATTCTCGCCTCCGAGACCTGCGCGCTCGATATTATCGGTGCGCGTTTCGTGCGCGACCTGAAGCCCGGCGAAATGGTCGTCGTCACCAGCAAGGGCATCGAAAGCCTGTTCCCGTTCGAGCCGCAGAAGACCCGCTTCTGCATCTTCGAATATGTCTATTTCGCGCGGCCGGATTCGTCGGTCGAAGGCCGCAACGTCTATGAAGTGCGCAAGCGCATCGGCGCCGAGCTGGCGCAGGAAAGTCCGGTCGAGGCCGACATCGTCGTGCCGGTGCCGGATTCGGGCACGCCGGCGGCGATCGGCTTTTCGCAGGCCGCGGGCATTCCGTTCGAGCTCGGCATTATCCGCAATCACTATGTTGGCCGCACCTTCATCCAGCCCGGCGATTCGATCCGCCACATGGGTGTCAAGCTCAAGCACAACGCCAACCGCCGCATGATCGAAGGCAAGCGCGTGGTGTTGGTGGACGATTCGATCGTGCGCGGCACCACCAGCCAGAAGATCGTCCAGATGGTGCGCGATGCCGGCGCCAAGGAAGTGCATATGCGCATCGCTTCGCCGCCGACGCGCGCCTCCTGCTTTTACGGCGTCGACACACCGGAAAAGTCGAAGCTGCTGGCGTCGCGCATGTCGGTGGAGGAGATGGCCGAGTTCATCCGCGTCGATTCGCTCGGCTTCCTGTCGATCGACGGGCTCTACCGCGCCGTCGGCGAGGCCGGCCGCGACAACGAGCAGCCGCAATTCTGCGACGCCTGCTTCACCGGCCAGTATCCGACCCGGCTTGCCGACTTCGAAGGCTCCGACAATGTGCGCACGCTGTCGCTGTTAGCGGCCGGCGGGTCGTAGGCCTTGCCGGTCCGTTTGTCTCCCTCCCCTTAGCCCCTCACGGCGGTTTCACCTTGCCTGTCGGAATCCATCGTATGAGCCTCGATCTCTCCGGCCGCGTTGCGGTCGTCACCGGCGCCTCGCGCGGCATCGGCTATTTCATCGCCAGGGAGCTTGCCGCGGCCGGTGCGCATGTGATTGCGGTTGCTCGCACCGTCGGCGGGTTGGAAGAACTCGACGACCAGATCAAGGCAGGTGGCGGACAGGCGACGCTGGTACCGCTCGATCTTGCCGACATGGCGGGGATCGACCGGCTCGGCGGCGCCATCCACGAGCGCTGGGGCAAGCTCGACATACTGGTCGCCAACGCCGCTGTGCTCGGCGTCATCGCCCCGATCGGCCATGTCGAGGCCAAGACCTTCGAGAAGGTGATGACCATCAACGTCACCGCAACATGGCGGCTGATCCGCTCGGTCGACCCGCTGCTCAGGCTTTCCGATGCCGGCCGTGCTATTGTGCTGAGCTCCAGCCTTGCCCACTCCGCACGCGCCTTCTGGGCGCCTTATGCGGCGTCGAAGGCGGCGGTCGAGGCCATGACGCGTTCATGGGCGCATGAGACCGAAAACCTCCCGCTCAGGGTCAATGCCGCCGATCCCGGGGCAACGCGCACCGCGATGCGGGCGCAGGCCGTACCCGGCGAGGATCCTGAAACACTGCCGCACCCTTCGGAGATCGCCAAGCGAATCGTGCCGCTGGCCAGCCCCACGCTCAAGGAGACCGGGCTGATCTTCCAGGCCAAGCACAATCGCTTTGTCGCCTACCGGCAGCCGGAGTAGCCACACATCGCATTTTGCCGGAAGAATTGCGCCGGCACCAACGTTGTTCGGGTGCCACAATTCGAGAAACGGAGGACCATATGCGGAGACTGCTTCTCTTGACTGCCACCGCGCTGCTTGCAGTGATCGGCGCCGCGTCGTCGCAGGAGGCAACGATGAGCTTTTTCGTCACCAGCGTCGGCTCTGGCAAAGGCGCCGATCTCGGCGGTCTCGCCGGCGCCGACGCCCATTGTAGTTCACTGGCCGAAGCCGCGGGCGTTACCGGCAAGACATGGCGCGCCTATCTCTCGACCAGCGATACCGATGCACGCGACCGTATCGGCAAAGGCCCGTGGTTCAACGCCAAGGGCGTCAAGATCGCCGATGATGTCGCTTCCCTGCATACCGATGCCAACGCCATCACCAAACAGACGGCACTCGACGAAAAGGGCCAAATGGTCAACGGCCGCGGCGACGCGCCCAACCGGCACGACGTGTTGACCGGCTCCAAGCCGGATGGCACGAAAATAGCCGACCAGACCTGCGGCGACTGGACGCTGAGCGGAGCAGAAGGTGTGGCGATGATGGGTCATCACGATCGTACCGGCCTCGATGGCTCGGCAGCCGCCAAATCGTGGAATTCCTCGCATGCGTCACGCGGTGGCTGCAGCCAGGAAGCGCTGAAGGGCACCGGCGGCGACGGCCTGTTCTATTGTTTTGCGGCGAACTGAACCAAAACGACCCGACATCACGTGGCTGTGATACCGTGGCTTAACGCCGCGCTTTGGCCCAGCTTTCGCCGCTGGGCCGGAGTTGCTAGGATCGTGCGACTCCCAAAACAAGCAGAGCGAGGAAATACTCATGGCGACACCGAGCGTAGCGTTAGTCTGGTATCTGGTGATCGCCGGCCCGCAAGGCGGCATGGTCGTGCTGCCCAGCACATTCGACACCCGCGAACAGTGCGCCTTCGCCATAACCGAATACCAGAAGCAACCGACGCCGGCCGGCTGGTCGGTGCAGTGCGTGCCGAGCGCCTCGCCCTTCGCCGACGAGGGCGACGCCGAGGAGCCGTCGGCGCAGTAGGACAGCGTGATCTCCCCACTTGAGGGGGAGATCGTCAGCGTCGCGCGCTTACCGTCAGCTCCGGCTTCTGGCTGATGGTCTGCAACACGACGCAGTAGCGCTCGGTCAGCTTGAGCAGCGCATCGATGCGCTCCTGCGGCTCGTCGGTGTCGAGGCCAAATGTCAGCCGGATGGCGCGGAAGCCAACCGGCGCATCCTTTGCCACGCCAAGCGTGCCGCGAAAGTCCAGGTCGCCTTCGGCTTCCACCGTGGCGGCCCCAAGCTTGAATTCCAGCGCCGTCGCTACCGCCTTCAGCGTGACGCCGGCGCAAGCCACCAGTGCCTCCAGCAGCATGTCGCCGGAGCAGAGTTCGAGCCCGGTGCCGCCGGTCGCCGGATGCAGCCCGGCAATGGCGATCGCCCTGCCTGTCTCGACCTTGCAGGCGATCGATTGGTCGTCGATCGAGCCTTTGGCGCGGAGAGTAATCAGCGCGCGCGAGGCGTCGTCGCGATAGGCCACCTTCAGCGGCGCCTGCATGGCCTTCAATGCGATCGCGTCCATTTCGTTTCTCTCCCATAGTTGCCTGGCTTCGCTGCCTAACGGCGATGCCGCCTGCCCAAACGCAAGTCCCCGCTGGCGTAGCGCTTGGCAGGGTTTCGCCGGTATAGCCTGACGATACGGGGAGCATCCAACGCCATCACACCGTCTCTCGCAACACATTCGTAAGGCCGCCGGACATATGGCCGATATCGCCATCGTGAAAACCCGCGAACGGGCTCTTGCCGGAATCCTGTTCACCGGGGCTGCCTACCTGCTGTTTTCGATGCAGGACGCCTCAAGCTGACACTATGGTGTCAGGAAGGGCAGCGTAGGCTGGTGAGATGACGGGATCGCTGGACATGCCATGCACAGTGGAAAGCGCCCGCGAGCGTACCCTCGGCATCATCCTGGTCTCGGCATCGGCGGCCGTCTTCGGCCTCACCGGCGTGCTGACCAAATTGATCCATGCCGACCCCCTGACCATTACCTGCTGGCGCGGCTTCGTCGGCTCGATCATGATCAGCCTCTATGTCCTATGGCGCCGCCAGCGCTCCGGCGGTCGCGACAGCTTGCGGCTCGGCTGGCGAGGCTGGCTGCTGGCGATCGAGGGCGCGCTCGCAAGCATCGCCTTTATCTCGGCGTTCAAGTTCACCTTTGTCGCCAATGTCGCGATCATCTATGCCACGGCCCCGTTCGTCACCGCGCTGCTGGCCCTCCTGTTGGTCCGCGAGCCGTTCCGGCTGCAGACGCTTGCCGCCGCCGCTGTGTCATTATGCGGTGTGGCAATCATGGTCTGGTCCGGCTTCGGCACCGGCCATTTGTTCGGCGACGGGCTGGCGCTGCTGATGACGATCGGCAGCGCGCTCTACATGATCATGGTGCGCGCCTTCCGCGACACGCCGGTGGTGTGGGCGGGTGCGGTGTCGGCATTCCTTTTGTTCGTGCTCGGCTGGTTCGTCGCCGATCCGCTGGCTGTCTCGGCCAGGGACGCTGTGCTTCTGGCCACCTTCGGCGCCTCGTTCGCGCTGGCTTCGATCCTGTGGACGGAGGGCACCCGGCTTATTCCGGCGGCCGAGTCCGGATTGCTGGGTTCAGCTGAAGTGCCATTCGCGATCCTGTTTGCCTTCCTGTTCCTGGCGGAGATCCCGCCGGCAGCCAGCATGGTCGGTGGCGCCATCGTGCTTTGCGCGGTGTTCGCTCACGCCGGCCGCGACTGGCTGATGGCCAGGCAGCGCGCAGCGGATGCATGATCAATCCTCGCCGCGTCCGAGCGCGAGTTGGTGGTCCGATCACGAGAAATCCGGTCCTGAAAATTAATTTGAAAAGTCATGGAACCATCATAGGGCTCAGGCATTATGGCTGCGACGGGCCACCCCAAGTCCCCCCAAACCCCTCGGCCCGTCCTACTCAGAAGCCGACCGCAAGGTCGGCTTTTTCTTTGCTGGCTCAATTGGCCAAGGCCAGGTTGCCGCTGAACAACGCTGCCAGATCCTGCGCCGGCCGGTCGGCATCCTCACGCAAGCGGACGGCGAATTCGGCGACCGGCACCGGCGGCAGATCAAGATCGCTCGGCGCCTCGACGATGCCGGAATGAGCGAAGCGCGCCGTCCTCAACGTCAAGGCGATGCCGGCGTGCACCGCCGTACGCAGGCCGGCAAGGCTGGCACTGCCGGCAGCAATGCGGTAGCGACGGCCGGCCGCATCGAGTGCACTGGTCGCCGCTTCGCGAAACCCGCAATGGGGATCGAGCAGCGCCAGGGGCAGTTCGTCGTGGCGGGTGGCCAGCCCGTTCTGTGAGCAAAGCCAGATCATTGGTTCCTTGAGCACACCGACTTCGTCCCGTGTCGGCACCTGCCGCATGGCAATGGCCAGATCAAGGGTGCCGGCCTGCAAAGCCTGCGCCAGTTCGGCGGAACGGCCGACGCGCAGTTCGATCCTGACGCGCGGATGGCTGACAGCAAAAGCCCTGAGAAGCTGCGGCAAGCCGCTGTCGGCGAAATCCTGCGTGGTGCCGATGGCGACGCGCCCGTCGGCGTGCGCGCCTTTGAGGGCCAGCCACGCCTCGCGGTGCGCGGCAAGGATGCGACGCGCGTGAACGATCAGATCCTCGCCGGCCGGCGTCAGGCCGCGCCCTCGCCCCTGCGGCACCAGCAGCGGTTCGCCGACAACATCCTCCAGCCGCTGCATCTGCGCGGTCACTGCGGACGGCGAGCGACCGACGATCGACGCGGCCCGCGCCAGGGAACCGCCATCGACGAAAGCGAGGAAAGTCTTGAGGAGGTCGGGATCGAACAACTGCATAATTCGATGCTATCAAAGTGTTTATCAAAAACAATTCTATTTTTTTGATCAAAGGACGATGGCATGATTTTCTCGACGGCGAAGAGGCGCCGCTTGAAACCGAGGAGAAGAAACATGCCGATCATCAATGTCAGCGTTACCGGCAAGCCCGATGCCGCTTTGTCCGCCGCCATTGCCAGGGAAGTGACCGAACTGACAGCCACGCATCTGCGCAAGGACGCGACGATCACAGCTGTTGCCATTTCCTATCACGACCCCGAGCACTGGTTCGCCGGCGGCAAGTCGCTGGCCGAGCATGGCACCAACACGGCCTGGCTCGACATCAAGGTTGTCGACGGTACCAACACCAAGCTCGAACTGGAGGCGTATCTGCAGGCAATTTTCGCGGCATTCGGCCGGCTGCTGGGTAAGGTGCATGAGGAAAGCTACGCCCTCGTGCATGAAGTGCCTGCGGCCGCCTATGGCTTTGGCGGCAAGACGCAGGAATTCCGCTTCATCAGCGGAAGGATGAAAGCGGCGTAGCTGCGATAAGCAGCCGAGCCGAATCAACATAGGCGAATCAAACATAGGAGAGAGGGAAAAATGGAGCCGCATTGACGTTGATCCAACTTCGGCTAGGTTCTCACCCGAAGCGGCCGGTGAAGAGCCGCGACGTGAGATCGTTGGGAGATGCGGCGATGATCCTGACACTGGCGCTGCTTGCGGGTCTTGTCGCGGCCTGGCTGCTGATCGGCGTGGTGGAGAAGTTCCGCCTCGGCCTGCGTTTGAGCCAGGCGCTGCTCTACGTGCCGTTCAAGCTCGCCTACCGGATCAGCGACGAGCGCATCAAGATTGCGTGCAGGTCGGTAGCCCCGGTCATCTATGTCATCTGGCATCAGTCACGCATCGAGCCGGCGCTGATGCTGTCGCTGCTGCCGGAGGATACGCTGCACATCCTCGACCAGGCTTCGGCCAGATCGCCGTGGCTGGAGCCGTGGCGCGAGCTCGGCCGCACCATCGCCTTCAACGCCGAGCATGTCTTCGTCAGCCGCAGATTGGTGCGGGTGCTGAAGGGCAAGGGCCGGCTCGCCGTTTACCTGCCGGATGCGGTCGAGCCAGACGTCAAGTCGTTTCGGTTGTTTCGCGCCATCACCCGTATCGCCATGCAGGCCGACGCCCGTATCGTGCCGGTCTTCGTTGCCGGCGCACGCAGCCTGCCGGCCTCGCTGACGCCGGCGGACAAGGCGCCGCGCCATTGGTTTCCGCAGCTGTCGATCAGCGCGCTGGAGCCGATGACCATCGCCGAGCTGGTGGCGCGGAACCCAGATCAGGCCTCCAACACCAATGCGCTGTTTGATCGCTTCGCCGAGGCCAGGCTTTTCGGCAGTGATCTCGACCGAGGGCTGTTCCTCGCCATGCGCGATGCGGCCGACCGTGTTGGCGCTTCGCACCCAATAATCGAGGACGTCATTGGCGGTGCCCTGAGCTACCGGAAAGTGTTCATCGGCGCCAGGGTTTTGGGCCGACGGTTCGAGGCAATAACAGCGCCGGGCGAAGCGGTTGGGCTGCTCCTGCCCAACGCCAATGGCGTCGTGCTGTCGTTCGTCGGACTTTTGTCGGCTGCGCGGGTGGCAGCAATGATCAACTATACCGCCGGCCCGGCCAGCGTCACCGCCGCCGTCCGCACGGCGATGATCCGAACCGTGGTCTCCTCACGCGCCTTTGTCGAAAAGGCCAACCTCGCCGACATCGTCGAGGCGGTGGAAAAGGGCGGGGCGAAACTGCTGTGGCTGGAGGATGTCCGCGCAAGCGTGACCGTGCTGGACAAGGCCGCAGCCGGCTTGCTGTGGCGCTGGCCGTTGCAGCGCCAGGACGCAGCCAAGCCGGCGGTGATCCTGTTCACCTCCGGCTCGGAAGGCACGCCCAAGGCCGTGGTGCTGTCGCACCGGAACCTTCTTGCCAATGCGATGCAGGCGGAAGCTCGCATCACCATCTCGCCGGCCGATATCCTGCTCAACGTGCTGCCGGTGTTCCACTCGTTCGGGCTGACCGGCGGCACCATCCTGCCGCTGGTCACCGGAGTAAAGCTGTTCCTCTACCCGTCACCGCTCCACTACAAACTTATTCCGGAGGTGGCGCGCAAGGTCCGGCCGACGGTGATGTTCGGCACCGACACGTTCCTCGCCAACTATGCCCGCACCGCCAAGGACGGCGATTTTTCCAGCCTGCGCTTCGTCGTGGCCGGTGCCGAGGCGGTGAAGCCGGAGACGCGCCGGGTTTACCGCGAGCGCTTCCAGGCTGAGATCATCGAAGGTTTTGGCTTGACCGAGGCCGCACCAGTGGTTGCCGTCAACACCGCCATCCACGGCCGCGACGGAACGGTCGGGCGGCTGCTGCCGGCCATGCGCATGAAACTCGAATCGGTCGAAGGCATCAGCGACGCCGGCCGGCTGTGGCTCGACGGGCCGAACCTGATGATGGGCTACATGACCGGCGACCGGCCTGGCGAGTTGCAGCCGCTCGAAGGCTGGCACGACACCGGCGATATCGTTTCGGTCGATCGCGAAGGCTTCATCACCATTCGCGGCCGCGCCAAGCGCTTCGCCAAGATAGCCGGCGAGATGGTATCGCTTGGTGCGGTCGAGATGCTGGTGCAGTCGCTGTGGCCGGAAGAGCATCACGCCGTGGTGGCAGTGCCGGACAAGCGGCGCGGCGAGCGCCTCGTTCTGGTCACCACCGCCGACAATGCCGACCCCGACGAATTGCGCGAATTCGGCAAAAAAGCCGGCGCGGCCGAACTGATGGTGCCGAACGACATCGTCAAGGTCGAGGAGATCCCTGTACTGGGCTCCGGCAAGACCGACTATGTCTCGACTAAAAAGCTGGCGCTCGAGAGGCTGGGACTGAGCGCAGCCGCCTGAGGTTTGCTGTCGAGAACTCTAAAGCGCGTCGCGTTCGACCGGCCTTGTGCGACGCGCTTTAGATTCTTGTTTTTATGCATGTCGTTATCGCAAAACCGCTGCACACTTTTGCGCGAATGCATTAGAGGACTACCACCGACAACAGCAGAATGACTCCGACGGCCATCATCAGCAGGCCCGGCCAGTTCTGCGACAGGCCGAGAAAACGGAGCCCGCGTCGTCGCGGCTCCAGAGTCGGACCTGGTGTTGCGAGATTGGGCGTCGGACTGTCCGGCGCGGTGGAGACAGCGGCCGGCTCACTAAGCCGCCCGCGCATGATGGCCGCAATCGCCATATACACGAGGCCGGCGACAGTCAGTAACGCGCCGATGAGGATGACAGCCATTTCTCCTCGTTTTCCGATGGTTCTGCGCCCGATGCGGCAGCTTGCGCTACGTTGACGACGTATCACGAGCAGCCGCTCAGGCGGACCTACCAACACAAACGGTCTAGCCGCCCAGCAAGTTCCGAAAACGGGGTTTTTGAGGTGCGTTCCACAGCGCCGCGTGCTCTGCGAGCCTTTTTGGAATCATGCACTGCCAGGCGCAACGCGAACTGGCACCAAATCCGTCAGCCAATATCCGAGGACGGCACCTTCTCGCCTTCGCGCTTGGCGCGTCTCGAATAGGCCCGCACGCTGAACGGCAAGAAGACCAGATAGCCGGCAACCGAGGCCGTCAGCGTATACCAGGGATAGGTCATCAAAAGCAGGACGTAGAGGACGACTGCGAGGATGATCGGCAGCACCCTGTCGCCCGGTATCCTGACGCTCTTGCCGGAATAGACGGGCAGTCTGCTGACCAGCAGGAACGCCACCAATATTGTAAAGCCGGTGGCAATGAAGGCTGCCAGGCGGCTGGGTTCAAGCCCAAGCCTGAGGAAGAACAGATAGAGCGGCAGCATTACAAGCACCGCACCCGCCGGCGCCGGCACGCCGACGAAATATTCGGTTTGCCACTGCGGACGGTCGAGCTCTTCGTCGAGCACGTTGAAACGGGCAAGCCTCATCCCACAGGCGATGGTGAACAGCAGCGCGGCGATCCAGCCCGGCGAACCTGCCCTGTCGAGCAGAAAGGCATAGAGCACCAGCGCCGGTGCCACGCCGAAATTGACGATATCGGCCAGCGAATCCATCTGGGCGCCGAATTTGGAAGTCGCCTTCAGCATTCGCGCTAGACGGCCGTCGATACCATCGAGGAAGGCGGCGAGCAGCACCATCACCACCGCTGGCTCGAAGCGGCCCTCGAAGCCGAAGCGAATACCGGACAGGCCGGCGCAGATGGCAAGCACCGTGACCAGATTGGGCAGCACCATGCGCATCGGGATTTCGCGAATGCGCGGGCCACCGCCGCCATGCGCCTCGAATTTCTTGAACGGCGGCGCCACCGGTCAGGAGACCCGCACGAGCGGCGTTGCGGCAACGCCGCCGAATTCCGCCAGCACCGTCTCACCGCCAACCGCGGTCTGACCGACGGCGACACGCGGCGTCGCGGTCGAGGGCAGGAATACATCGACGCGCGAGCCAAAGCGGATCAGCCCGAAGCGCTGGCCGGTGCCGATGGCGCCGCCGGGCTCGGCCCAGCAGACGATGCGCCGCGCCACCAGGCCGGCAATCTGCACCGCGGCGACCGTTCCATTGGGGCTTTCGATGACCAGCCCGTTGCGCTCGTTCTCGGTGCTTGCCTTGTCGAGCTCGGCGTTGAGGAATTTTCCTGGTCGATGCTCGATCCTGGAAATGCGGCCACGCACCGGCGAGCGGTTAACGTGGCAGGAAAAGACGTTCATGAATACCGAGATGCGGGTCATTTCGCCGCCGCCGAGGCCAAGCTCGCGCGGCGGCACGGCCGGGCCAACCGCCGAGACGATGCCGTCGGCCGGGCTGACAACCAGCCGGTCGTCGATCGGCGTGACGCGCTCGGGATCGCGGAAGAAATAGGCGCACCAGGCCGTCAGGATGAGACCGATCCAGAACAGGGTCGAGGAGAAATAGCCAAGAAAGAGCGTCGCCGTGCCGAACGCAGCGATAAAGGGATAACCCTCGCGGTGGATCGGAACGAACGCATTCTTGATCGTGTCAACGAGGCTCATGGGATGAGGGCAACCTTGGTTCCAAGTCCGGCCTCAATAGCGGAAACACCCCGCGGTCGCAACGCGACAATGAGAGCGCTCGGGGGTGGCGGTCACCGCCGTTTCAGGATGCCGTTAGCAGCATCCGGACTGCCGAAGTGATCAACCGGAAATGTTCATTGCGATTGTCGGAACGCAGCACTCCCGCCCGTCCTTGGCAAGACAGCGCCTCTCATGGCCTTTCGGCCATGACGATTTTGCGCAAATCTGGAGGTTCTCGGCCCATGCAGAAATCAGGACTTAGGCAAGTGCAAGTGGTGATGAACGGCTTGGCCTTCGGCGAGTCACCGCGCTGGCACAATGGGCGGCTGTGGTTCTGCAACTGGGGCACAGGCCAGATCATCGCAGTTGACGCCCTAGGCAACAGCGAGATCGCGCTCACCGTGCCGGCCACCCTGCCCTATTCCATTGACTGGCTGCCGGACGGGCGCCTGCTTGTCGTGTCCGGCCGCGAAGGGCTGATCCTCAGGCAGGAGGCAGACGGGACATTGGTCACCCATGCCGATCTGAGACAACTATCAAAGAGCCCGTGGAACGAGATCGTCATCGATGGACGCGGCAACATCTATGTCAATGGTGGTGGGCCTGCTCCGGGTCCCGGCCAGCATTTCGGCCCCGGCGCCATCGTGCTGGTCGCGCCTGACGGCTCGGTTCAGCAGGTGGCTGAGAACCTCGCCTTCGCCAATGGCATGGCGGTGACGCCCGACAACAAGACGCTGGTCGTTGCCGAGTCCCACGCCAACCGGCTGACCGCCTTCGACATCGCTGCCGATGGTGGCCTTTCCAACCGCAGGATCTGGGCCAATCTCGGCAACGGTTTTCCCGACGGCATCTGCCTCGATGCCGAAGGTGCGGCCTGGTATGCCGACGTTCCGAACCGGCATTGCGTGCGGGTGCGCGAGGGCGGCGCGATGCTCGAAAGCGTCGATGTCGACCGCGGCTGCTTTGCCTGCATGCTCGGCGGCAGCGAGGGAAAAACGCTGTTCATCGTCGCCGCCGAATGGCGCGGCTTCGAACATATGATCAGCGATGCCCGTACCGGCCAAGTGCTCAGCGTCGACGCTACTGCGCCGGGCGCCGGCTGGCCGTAGAGAGCTTACACCCCGGGAATCCGCTGATAGTTGGCGATATCGGCCTTGACGCCAAGTCGCGCAATGGTCTCCTGAGGATTGAAGCCGCTGCGCTCATGCGCAGCCTTGATGATCGGCACGACCTTGTCGACAGCGGCCTGCCCTTCCCATTCGACAATGGTTACGAGGTTGAACTCCCCCGGCCCCGAGAATTGCTCGAGCAGGAAATCCTGGACGAACCCTTGCTGCTGGCGCAGCAAATCATGCGTCATCTGGACCTTGGCAAGAATCTCCTCGCGGGCGTTGGCCGGAACGACAAACTTGTCCACCCGGAATACACTGCCGCCACTAACTGCCTGATTTATCCCATTCATATCGATTGTCTCCGTTTTTGAACGACGCATCTTGCTGCGATCCAAAACGGCCTACGATCTCAACTTAAGTTGAGGTCAAGCACGAATTTTCAGCTCACCTCCGAGGTGCGGCGGCGGACGATGACGCCGAACTCGTCGCTTTCGCGGGCAATGCGCAGCCGCTCCTCGGCCTCGCTTGCCTCGCGCTGGCGGTCCCACATCGATGCATAAAGGCCGCGCTTGGCTATCAAGGCGACATGGGTGCCGCGCTCGGCGATCTGGCCATCCTGCAGGACGATGATCTCGTCGGCCGAAATCACTGTGGACAGCCGATGGGCGATGACGAGGGTGGTGCGGCCCTGGCTGACCAGGTCGAGTGCCGCCTGGATCTCCTGCTCGGTGTGGCTGTCCAGTGCCGAGGTCGCCTCGTCGAGCATCAGGATCGGCGGTGCCTTCAAAATGGTGCGGGCAATCGCCACCCGCTGCTTCTCGCCGCCGGACAGTTTTAATCCGCGCTCGCCGACCATTGAGCGATAGCCGTCGGGCAGCCGCTCGATGAACGGTCCGATCTGGGCCAATTCTGCCGCCTTGCGCACATCCTCCTCGCTGGCGCCGACGCGGCCGTAGCGGATGTTGTAGGCGATGGTGTCGTTAAACAGCACCGTGTCCTGCGGCACCATGCCGATGGCAGCGCGCAAGCTCTCCTGCGTCACGTCGCGAATGTCCTGGCCGTCGATCAGAATCTTGCCGCGCTGGATGTCGTAGAAGCGAAACAAAAGCCGCGAAATGGTCGACTTGCCGGCTCCGGAGGGGCCGACGATGGCCACCGTCTTGCCAGCTGGCACCTCGAAGCTGATGCCCTTCAGGATCTTGCGGTTGGGGTCGTAGGAAAAATGTACGTCGCGGAACTCGACCCTGCCGGCATCGACGACCAGCGGCTTGGCGCCCGGCCGATCGACGATCTCACGCTTGACGTCGAGCAGATCGAACATGTTTTCGATGTCGGTCAGGCCCTGGCGAATTTCGCGGTAGATCATGCCGATGAAATTCAGCGGCACCGAAAGCTGCATGAGCATGGCGTTGACGAAGACGAAATCGCCGACGCTCTGTGTGCCCGCCTTCACCTCGAGCGCCGACATCACCATGACGACGGTCATGCCGATACCGAAGATCACACCTTGGCCGAAGTTCAGCCAGCCAAGCGAGGTCCAGGTCCTGGTCGCCGCCAACTCGTAGCGCGCCGTGGACCGGTCGAACCGCTCGGCCTCCATGGTTTCGTTATTGAAATATTTGACTGTTTCGTAGTTGAGCAGCGAGTCGATCGCCTTCGTGCTGGCTTCATTGTCGCTTTCGTTCATCTCACGGCGGATCGAAATACGCCAATCGCTCGCCCTGACGGTGAACCAGACATAGAGCCAGACCGTGACCGCGATCACCAAGACGTATAGCCAGCCATAGGTGACGGCGAAGATGCCGGCGGTGAGCGCGAATTCGACGATTGTCGGCGCCGTCGCCAGCATGGTGAAGCGGACGATCGTCTCGATGCCCTTGGTGCCGCGCTCAATGACGCGCGACAGTCCGCCGGTGCGCCGTTCGAGGTGGAAGCGCAGCGACAGTTCGTGCATGTGCACGAAGGTGCGGAAGGCGAGCCGGCGCACCGCATGCTGGCCGACCCGTGCAAACAGGGCATCGCGTAACTGGTTGAAGCCGAGCTGCACCAGCCGCACCGCATTGTAGGCGACGACCAGCATGACCGGCGCCAGCAGCAGGGCCGGCAGCGGCGGCGGCGATTTGCTATCGCCGGCCAGTGCGTCGGTCGCCCATTTGAAGAAATAGGGTCCGGCCACCAGGGTCAGCTTGGCGACAACCAGCAGTACGGTGGCCCATACCACTCGGGCCCTCAGGTCGGCGCGGTCGGCCGGCCACATATAGGGCCAGAGATTGCGCAACGTTCTGAAGGTCGAGCCGGAATCTGCGGAAACGGTTTTCTCGGCCATTCTTGTTTACCTTATGATTTTAGCGGCCGGAGCAGCAGGAATCGACCAGCGCGGCCAGCGATGCCGAAACATCGGCGAGCGCGGCGCGGTCGAGCTCATAGCGGGAGCGCTGGCGGTCAGGCTCGAAGCGGATCAGCCCGGCCTCGACCAGGATCTTCAAATGCTGGGAAACGGTGGACTGCGCCAGGTCGAGATGCTCGACGACCTCGCGACAGCAGCAGGAACGGCTTGCGGAAAGGTGTTTGAGAATTTCGATCCGCGCTGGATGCGAAAGGGCCGCGAGCCGGACAGCGACAGCGCGGCTATCCGGCATGCAGTTGGCCGGCGTGCAGTTGGCCGGCGGGCGTTCATCTGCCGCGCGGCTTCGGTCCGTTACGAGGGGGGATTCGGTCATCGTCCATCGGCGATAAACGATGACTGGCCCTGCCGCAAGCTATCCTGATGGGCAGAAGGCTATTCGGCCTTGACTGGCGCCGTCGTCATCTGGTCGCCCATTGCCTTGAGATCGGCGGGCTCGCCTTCCTTCGATTTCTCCGGCACCTTGAACACCTGCCCCGGCCAGATGCGGTTCGGATTGCTGATCTGGTCCTGGTTGGCGAGATAGATGGTCGAGTAGCGCATGCCCTGGCCATAGACCCGCCGCGAAATCCGCCACAGCGTGTCATGGCGGCGGATGATGACTGCACCATCGGCATGTTCGAGCTTTGGCGCCACGGTCTCGGGCGTTTCGCCCGGAGGCGTTGCGACAGCCATTTCGGCCGGGGCCTCGGTTGTAGGAGCGGGGGCAGTTGCGGGCGTTTCGGCGGCCGTTGCCGGTGCGGCTTCGGTCGCCGGAGCATTCGGCTCGGCTGGTTTTATCCCGGCAGGCTTCTGCTCGGCCGGCGCCACGGCCGCAACCGCCTCACCAGGCTCGCGCTCGAACGGCACAGCCGCACGGGCAACCACCGTCACGCCGTCGGCATCGAGCGCATCGACGTGGATGGTGTAGGTGCCGACCGGGATGTCGCGTGTCGCTTCGACCAGGAAGTGGCGGTCGGGCGAGGTCTTCGCGTCACCGAGCAGGATATCGTTGGCATACGCACGCACCTTGCGGCCGGGATCGGCGACGCCGGCAACGAAAATCTTGTTGCCGTCGATTTCGACAGCTTCGACGACGATCTTCCGCTCCGCCGCGGAAGTAGCGGGCGCTGCCGGTGTGGCGGGCGCTGCCGGAGCCGGCGCGGCTTCAACAGCGGCCGGCGCGGCAGGAGCAGACGCTGCTGGAACATCAGCCGCCGGGGCGGCTGGCGCCGGCGCTGCGGCAGCCGGCAATTCGGTGCCGGTGGCGGGTGGCTGAACGGCCGCCTGTTCGCCGACAGGCGGCGAGGCGTCAGATTTCGCCTGAGGGGCCGGAACAGTGAGCAGTTCGGACGGCTTGCCCGGCTCCTCGACCATTGCCAGCACCTGGCCGGTGGAATTCTGGGGGATCGAAACGACGGCGGTCTGCGCCGAGGCGGTCACGACATTGCCAGCCGTCGAGCGCAGTGTGATCGTGTAGTCGCCGGGCTTCAGCGGATCGTCGAGAATAATGGCAAAGGCGCCGTCGGGACCGGCGACCGTCGAGCCGAGCACAGCCGAACCGTTGAGAATCTCGACCTTGGCGTTGGGCGCCGCATTGCCGGCGACGACGATCGAGCCGTTGCTTTCGACGCGCACGATGTCGAAGGTCGGCACGATTGCACCTGCTGTGGCCGGCGTGGCGGGCGCTGCCGCATCGGTGGACGCGGCAGACGCAGGCGGCAGCCGGTCCTCGGTCGCCGGAGCGGCCGGTTTAGAAGCCCGCGGCGTCAGCGCCGCGACCTCCGCAGGCCGGGTAGAATTGAGATACGGGTCGAGTGCGCCCGATACATAGGCGGTTCCCGCCGCTGCGACAGAGCCGCCAGCCGCGAACAAAAACGCCTTCAATGGATTAATTGCCATGTTTCCCTGCCCCTTAGCCACCTAATTTCGGTCTAGCCTGTTTTGCCAAAGCCGACAAGAAAAAGCCCGCCCCGGGGCTTGACCATGCCTATAGTCCCTATCACCAATCATAACATGAACACGATTCGATCTGTCTGCGTCTATTGCGGCTCGTCCTCGGGCCGAGATGAGACCTATATCAAGGCCGGACACCTGCTTGGCCGCTCGATCGCCAAGTCCGGCCTGCGTCTGATTTATGGCGGCGGCACTAAAGGGATCATGGGTGCCGTCGCTGAAGGGGCATTGAAGGCCGGTGGCAAGGTAACCGGCATAATTCCACGCTTTCTGATCAACCGGGAGGCGACCGAAACCGCGCTTAACCGGCTCGACGAGCTCGTCATCACCGACAACATGCACGAGCGCAAGCACAGGATGTTTGAGAAATCCGACGCCTTTGTGGCGTTGCCCGGCGGCATCGGCACGGTCGAGGAGATCGTCGAGATCATGACTTGGGCGCAGCTCGGCCATCACCGCAAGCCGATCGTCTTCGGCAACGTCGGAGGGTTCTGGGATCCGATGCTGGCGTTGCTCGACCACATGGCAACGGAGGGCTTCATCCACACGGCGCAACGGGTCAAGCCGCTGGTGGTCGAGGATCCGGAAGCAATCGTCGCCGCTATCATGGTGGCGGGATCCTCCGTCGATGCACCGACGGAGGGTGTGCAGTCGGTGATTGATAAGATGTAGAGTGAATGGTGAATGGTGAAGTAGAAGACTTTCCAAACCGGCGCCTGTCCATTCACTATTCACTATTCACTCCTTGCCTACTGCCTTCCTCAAGTCTCCGATGACCGCACGCTTGTCCTGACGCCGCCAGGCGAGATGGATCGAGACGGTGCGTTCAAACCACGGCAGATCGCGAAACACGGTCTGAGGCGGCGCGGCACTCCGCAGGCTGGCCTGCACCGTCGCCAGCCCAAGCCCGGCGCTGACCAGGCCCAACGACGTCAACGGATCGGTCGTCTCATAGGCAATGTCGGGCAGGAAGCCCGCCTTCGCGCAGGCGGCGAGAAATTGGCTGCGGTTGGTGTCGTCAGGCTGGCGCACCACCGTGATCCAGGTGCGTCCGTCCAGTTGCTGCGGCAGTATCTCCGCGATTTCTGCCAATGGATCGCCTTCCGGCATCGCCAGAACCAGCGGCTCGCGCATAATGAGCATGGCGGCGATGTCGGGATCGTCGGCAGGAGGAGGCGTGTAGACGAGGCCCAGATCGAGCGATCGTTCGCGCAGCGCTTCGATCTGGGCGGCGGAACGCTGACCCTTAAGTTGAAGATGAAATTCGGGCCGGTCGCGGCGAAACTGGCGCAGCATCCGAGCGACAAGCCCGGCATGGACCGCACCTTCCACATAACCGATGGCGAGACGGCCGACCGTACCGCTGGCGAGATTGCGGCCGAGCTCCTCCAGCCGTCTTGCATGGGCCAGCAGCGCACGCGCCTCGGCAAGAAAAGCGCGGCCCTCGGCATTGAGATGAACACGCTGCCTCGCCCTCTCGAACAGTGCGACGCCCAGCTGCTCCTCCAGCTGAATGATCTGACGGCTGAGCGGCGACTGCGAGATGTGCAGCAATTCGGCGGCACGCCCGACGTTGCCGGTTTCGGCCACCGTGATGAAATAGCGAAGCTGGCGCAGGTCGAACATTGTTGCTTCGATGCTCAAGTCCCGTGAGGTCTCAAATTTAGCCTAATCAGTCTTGGACTGTCTGGCCAGCAGAAGCGAATATTTCCGCCATTCCAACGGCCAACATCAGGAGATTCCGATGCAGTTCTTTGCCCTTCTAGCGCGCAACACCGAAAAGTTCACCGACGCCGATTTCGCGCCGCTGCTGCCTGGCGAGGCCGAGCAGCGCCGCACGCTCTATGCCGAAGGCGGCCGTGCGTCAGGTGTGGAATCGGGGCGACATTCCCGGCAGCGGCATGATGTTCGAAGCCGGCAGCGATGCCGACGTGCGCCACGATCTTGCAACTTTGCCGCTGGTCAAGGGCCGGCATGATGGATATTGCCGCCGTCGTGCCGCTGCAGCCATATCCCGGCTTCGGGCCGAAGCGCTGAGCGCTCGTGAAAGACGCGGCTGCCGGCATTAAGACCGGCCAGCCGCCTTTCTTCGTTACGCGGCTCGAGCTGATGCGGAAACGGTCTTGCGCGCCGAAGAAACCATCGACCAGGAGTACATCGCCAGTGCCGCCCAGATCAGCCCGAAGGCTATGGCCTGAACACTGCCGAAAGGTTCGCCGAAAATCAGCACCGCGATCAAAAAGACGATCGTCGGCGCGATATATTGCATGATGCCGATGGTGGAGAGGCGCAGCAGCCTGGCGCCGAACGCAAACAACAGCAGAGGCACGGCGGTGACCGGACCGCAGCCGATCAGCAAGGCGGTGTCGTTCAGCGAGCTGGAGACGAAATGATCCTGTCCTGTGGCGATCAGGAAGATGATGTAGCCGAGTGCCGGCACCGACAGCAGCAGCACTTCAAGCAGGAACCCCTGGCTCGGGCCGATTGGCAGCGTCTTGCGGAAGAAGCCATAGGCGGCAAAGGAAAAGGCCAGCACCAGCGACACCCAGGGCAGTTTGCCGGCGTCGATGGTCAGCACCGCGACCGCGATTGCCGCCAGCACCACCGCCGCGATCTGCAGGCGGTCGAGCCGCTCGCCGAGGAGCAGCGCGCCGACAACGACGCTGACCAGCGGGTTGATGTAGTAGCCGAGCGCGGTCTCGATGGTGCGGTCGACCGCGATCGCCCAGACATAGATGCCCCAGTTGACCGAGATCAGCGCCGCCGTCAGCACCGCCATCGAAATGATGCGCGGCGAACGAACTGCCGCTTTGAAATCGGCAGTGCGACCGGCCCAGACCAGGACAGCGGCCGCGATCGGCACCGACCAGACGATGCGGTGGGCGATAACTTCGGCCAGCGGCAGATGCGCGACAGCCTTCATGTAGAAGGGCAGCAGCCCCCAAAGCAGGTAGGCGCCGAGCGCCAGCAGGAAGCCGCGACGAGCTTTGGTATCGGCATCGATTTGAAGTGCTTGGGTAGCCATGGCCCAAGGCTATGCGCCAGCGGCTTGCCCAAAACCATCGCAAATTGCTGATGGATCAATGGAGTCTTGCTGATGGTTCAACACGACCGCTAAACGTCGAACAATTGCCGCTGTCTGCGAGAGTGATTGCAGGCCCGGCACGACACGGTCTCAAGGCGGAGCAGGCTTCTCCTTGAGTTCGAAAAAGACGTTGTCGGGCGAACCTTCATCGTGCCTAAAGCCCGTCAGTTCCGCCGCAAGATCGAGGGGAAGGTCAAAAACAAGATCGACCTCTGTACCTTTGCTATCTTCTTCATCCTGCTTTGAAAAACACTGTTGCTTCAGCGCTTCGAAAGACGCGGGGAGATCACCCGTGACATGCAAGTCCCGCACGGTCTTGTCGCCGCTGTGCCAGACTTTCCAGATGTTCCTTCCGTCGCGCCAGAGCTCGGCGCGCGCGAACATTACATGCTCTTCTATGTGCGCGATCACGATTTCCCGCTCTTGCGAAATCGCGGCCAGATATTGCTGAGGCGGGTTCGGAAAGCTGCAGGGATCGAGGATGATGATCGCCCAGTTCTTTTCGCTGGCATAGGCGTTCACAGGCGCTTCGAAAATCTCCGATGGATCGCCAATCTCGCGCCCGAACAACGCCGCAGCTTCCTTTATCCCGTAACCGCGAAAGCCCAGCCAGCTTATCGAAAAGCCCATTTCTTACTCCGCCGCCGCCAAGCCCGCCATGTCGCGGTTCTTCATCAGCTTATAGACGATCGAATCCATCAGCGCCTGGAAGGAAGCATCGATGATGTTTTCGGAGACGCCGACCGTCCACCAGCGCGCACCGGTGCCGTCATGCGATTCAATCAGCACGCGGGTGATCGCCTCGGTGCCGCCGTTGAGGATGCGCACCTTGAAGTCGGCCAGTTCGAGATCGGCGATCTCGCTCTGGAATTTGCCGAGATCCTTGCGCAGCGCAATGTCGAGCGCGTTGACCGGGCCGTGGCCTTCGGCCACCGACATCTTCTCCTCGCCCTCGACCAGCACTTTCACGATCGCCTCCGAGACCGTCTTCAGCTGGCCGTTGGCGTCGAAGCGGCGCTCGACCATGCAGCGGAACGAAGTGACGCGGAAGAATTCCGGCAGGCCGTGCAGCATCTTGCGCGCCAAAAGCTCAAAGCTGGCGTCGGCACCTTCGTAGGCATAGCCCTCGGCCTCGCGCTCCTTGACCACGGCGATCAGCGCGTCGAGGCGATGGTCGTCCCGGGGCATGTCGATGCCACGCCGTTTCAGCTCAGCCAGGAAATTGGCCTTGCCGCCCTGGTCCGAAACCATGACGCGGCGGCGGTTGCCGACGGTCTCTGGCGGCACATGCTCGTAGGTCGCCGGCTCCTTTGCCAGCGCCGAGGCATGGATGCCGGCCTTGGTGGCAAAAGCGGAGGCGCCGACATAGGGCGCCTGCGCTTCGGGCGCACGGTTCAGCAACTCGTCGAAGGCGCGGGACAGGCGCGATATACCGGTCAACGCCTCTGCCGAAATGCCTGTGGCAAAGCGGCCCGAAAAGGCCGGCTTTAACGCCAATGTCGGCACGATCGAGATCAGGTTGGCGTTGCCGCAGCGCTCGCCGATGCCATTCAGCGTGCCCTGGATCTGGCGGACGCCGGCCTCCACGGCGGCAAGCGAATTCGCCACCGCCTGGCCGGTGTCATCATGGGCGTGGATGCCGAGATGGTCGCCCGGTATGCCAGCGGCGATCACCTTTTCGACGATGGCGCGCACCTCGGAGGGCTGCGTGCCGCCATTGGTGTCGCACAGCACCACCCAGCGCGCGCCGGCATCGTAGGCCGTCCTGGCGCAGGCCAGCGCATAATCGGGGTTGGCCTTGAAGCCGTCGAAGAAATGCTCGCAGTCGACCATCGCCTCCTTGCCGGCAGTGAGCGCCGCCTCGACCGAGGCCTTGATCGCCTCGAGGTTCTCCTCATTGGTGCAGCCGAGCGCGACGCGGACATGGTAGTCCCAACTCTTGGCGACGAAGCAGATGGCGTCCGACTTCGACTGGACCAGCGCGCCAAGCCCAGGATCGTTCGAGATCGACACTCCTGCCCGTTTGGTCATGCCAAAGGCAACGAACTTGGCATCGGCCGTGCGACGCTCGGCAAAGAAGGCGGTGTCGGTTGGATTGGCGCCGGGGTAGCCACCCTCGACGTAGTCGATGCCGAACTCGTCGAGCAGCTTGGCGATGGCGATCTTGTCCTCAACGGAGAAGTCGATACCCGGCGTCTGCTGACCATCGCGCAGCGTGGTGTCGAACAGATAAAGGCGCTCGCGAGCCATGGTCATTTCCCGGCAAACATGTCCGTTGCGCGGATCAGCCTGTCGAGGATGCCCGGCTCCGAATAGGCGTGGCCGGCGCCTTCGATCAGATGGAAATCCGCTTTCGGCCACGCCTTGTGCAGCGCCCAGGCGTAGCGCGCCGGGCACGGCATGTCGTAGCGGCCGTGAACGATGGTACCCGGGATATCCTTAAGCTTCCATGCATCGCGCAGCAGCTGTGCCTCTTCCAGCCAGCCGGCATGGACGAAATAGTGGTTCTCGATGCGGGCGAAAGCCAGGGCATAATCATCCTGGCCGAAGGGACCGCTGGTTTCCGGTTCCGGCAGCAGCGTGATCGTCTCGCCCTCCCACAGGCTCCAGGCGCGGGCGGCCTCGACCTGCGCCACAGGATCGCTGCCGACCAGCCGTTTGCGGTAGGCGGCCATCATGTCGCCGCGCTCGGCCTCCGGGATCGACGCCAGAAACCGCTCCCACTTGTCGGGGAACATCTCCGACACGCCGAACTGGTAGTACCATTCGAGTTCGGCGCGGGTCAGCGTGTAGATGCCGCGCACGACCAGTTCGCTGACCCGCTCGGGGTGGGTCTCGGCATAGGCCAGCGCCAGCGTCGAACCCCACGAACCGCCGAACACCAGCCATTTGTCGAAGCCGCACATTTTTCGCAGGCGCTCGATGTCGGCGACCAGGTGCCAGGTGGTGTTGGCTTCAAGCGAGGCATTAGGCGTCGATTTTCCGCAGCCGCGCTGGTCGAACAGGATGACATCGTACAGCTTCGGATCGAACAGCCGCCGGTGCTTTGGCGAAATGGTGCCGCCCGGCCCGCCATGCAGGAAGACAGCCGGCTTGGCCCCTCTGGTGCCGGAGCGCTCCCAATAGACCTGATGGCCATCGCCAACGTCGAGCATGCCGGACTCGAAAGCCTCGATCTCGGGATAGAGGGTACGGAATTCGCTGCTCATAATTTCAGGCCCTGCTGCGGCCAGTTGGCCGTCTCGTGATCGGGATGCTGGAAGGAGATGATGGATTCCTGTCGCGCGTAGAAATCCGGGTCGTCATGGATCGGCGCGTCGAAGATCGTCTCGACCCAAGGCAGCCTGGCTGCGTAGTTAACCTGGATCTGCGGCGCCAGATCGGAACGGTCGTCGAAGGCGCCGATGGCGATCTCCAGCGCGCCGGGCTGGCGGTAGGTCAGCGGTGTGCCGCAGCGGGCGCAGAAGCCGCGATCGATGTTGACCGACGACTGAAAGTAACTCGGCTCCTCGCGCACCCATTCGACGCCGTCGCTCGGCACTGTCACCAGCGCGCCGAAAAACGACCCGAACTGTTTCTGGCACATGCGGCAATGACAAATGGACGGGCGGCCGAGCGCCCCGTGGATGCGAAAGCGCACGGCGCCGCACTGGCAGCCGCCGGTACGAACGGTTTCGGTCATGATTTTTCCTCCGGCGGCCATTGTTCGGTGTCGTGGTCGGGATGTTGGTAGGAGACGAGATCGGCGAGATAGGAGGCCGACGAGACGTCGGCCATCGTTTCCTCACCTGGCAATTCGTGGACGTGATCCACGTACGGGAGCTTGGCTTCGACACCCCATTGGATGGTCGGCGCAATCTCCTCGGGGTGGTCGAATGTGGCGATGGCGAGGGCCACCCCGTCGGGCGCTTCGAAGGTCAGCGGCGTGCCGCATTCGGCACAGAAACCGCGCAAAGCCGCGTTGGACGAGCGGAAGCGTTTGGGCTCACCGCGCGTCCAGTCCAGCCTTGCGCCGCGCACCGAGACCAGCGGCAGGTAGAAATTGCCGCTCGCCTTCTGGCACATGCGGCAATGGCATACGGAAGCATCGCCGAGAGCTCCTTCGACGCGGAAGCGCACCGCGCCGCACTGGCAGCCGCCTGTATAGACTGGTCTGTTGTCGAGGCTCATCGCGCACTACTCCGGGGCATGGCAAACCGCCTCGACATTGTTGCCGTCGGGATCGAAAACAAAAGCGCCATAATAGTTCGGATGGTAGTGCGGGCGCAGGCCCGGCCGGCCATTGTCCTTGCCGCCGGCGGCAATCGCCGCGGCGTGAAAGGCATCGACCTCGGCGCGGCTGCGAGCCGTGAACGCGACATGCTGATGATCCTTCGGCTTGTCCTTGCCGGCATGCAGCCAAAACACCGGCCGGTCGCGGCCGTAGCCGCCGACCTTGGCGCCGCCGGTATATTCCTGCGGCACCATGTAGAGCAGCGCGGCGCCGAGCGGCGCCATCGCCTTGTCGTAAAAAGCCTTCGACGCGTCGAAATCCGAAACGGTGATGCCGAGATGATCGATCATCTTTTTACCTCCCAGGTGGTGATGCGTTCGCCGGTGACGGGGTCCTTGCCGTCCTTCAACTGGATGCCTTGCGTCAGCAACTCGTCGCGGATGCGGTCGGCCTCGGCCCAGTTCTTTGCGGCGATCAGCGCGAGGCGTTTGGCGATCGCCTTGGCAATGGCGTCTTCATCCACCTTGGCTGTTGCGATGTCGAAGCCGAGGAACAGAAGCGATGCCTTCAGTGAAGCGGCAGCATCGTTGTCTTCGGCGGCTGCGTTGCCGCTACCTGCGTTGAAATCAACAGCATCACCAGCCAACTGCGTCAGCAACTGGAATGCGGCGTAGGTGGCAAGGTCATCCGACAGCGCTTCGATCACATCCGCCGGCACCGGCTTTGCCGTCGGCGGCGCCAGATCGGCCGCCCGCTTCCATTTGCGCAGCGTATTCTCCGCCTCTTCCAGCTTGCGCACGGAAAAGTCGATCGGCTCGCGATAGTGCGTCATCAGCATCGCCAGCCTGAGCACCTCGCCCGGCCATTTGCGGCCGCCAAAGGTATCCGTCTCCAGCAATTCGGTGATCGAATAGAAATTGCCCAGGCTCTTGGACATCTTCTGGCCCTCGACCTGCAGGAAACCGTTGTGCATCCAAATCTTGGCCATCGTTTCGGTGCCGTGGGCGCAACGCGATTGCGCGATCTCGTTCTCGTGGTGCGGAAAGATCAGGTCGAGACCACCGCCATGGATATCGAACACCTCGCCGAGATAGGCGGCCGACATCGCCGAGCACTCGATGTGCCAGCCCGGCCGACCCCTGCCCCACGGGCTGTCCCAGCCCGGCTCTTCGGGCGAAGACAATTTCCACAGCACGAAATCCTGCGGGTTCTTCTTGTGCTCATCGACGGCGACGCGGGCGCCGGCCTGCTGCTCATCGAGATTGCGCTTCGACAACTGCCCATAATCCGGCATGGAAGCGGTGTCGAACAAGACTTCTCCAGCCGCGACATAGGCATGGCCGCGTTCGATCAAGCGTTGAATCAAGAAGATCATGTCGACCTTGCCGTCGGGCCTGGGCTCGACGAACTCGGTGGCGCGCGGCTCGACCGTCGGTTCCAGGCAACCGAGCGCCGCGACGTCCTTGTGGAACTGACCGGCGGTCTTTTCGGTGACCCGCCTGATCGCTTCGTTCAGCGACAGCTTGCCCGATGCAATTTCGCCGCCGAAATCGCGCAGCGCGCGAGCGTTGATCTTGTCGTCGACGTCCGTAATGTTGCGGACGTAAGTGACGTGCGCTTGCCCGTAGAGATGGCGCAGCAAGCGGAACAGCACGTCGAAGACGATCACCGGCCGCGCATTGCCGATATGGGCGAAGTCATAGACCGTCGGGCCGCAGACATACATGCGCACGTTGCGCGGATCGATCGGGAAGAAATCCTCCTTGCTCCGCGTTAGCGTGTTGTAGAGGCGCAGGCTCTTCGATGCGTCAGACATACGTGCGTTCCCGGTGCGTTACTTTGGCATGACCTTTTGGGATCGTGCTCTGGATGGAGTCGGTTACGCCGAGGCGCGAATCGGCTCCAGCCTGCTGGCCGGGGCGTTTGTCCAATCTGGGAGGAGATGAGGCGAAAACGTCCAGGACCAGCGCGAGGCTAGCCAATAATGCAAATGCCACAAATGGCGAAAGACGTTCTCATGGCCGGCTTTATCGCCTTGCCCGGTGTTGCCGTCAAGTCGCTACCTTCGCCAAAAATATCGTTGGCTCACAGGAATTGAGCCACTGAAACATTTTATTAAACAGGTCGGCACTGTGATGAAACATTCGCCGGCTAGATCAGCAAGCGTCACGATTTGGTCGGATTCGGCCAGCAAACGCAGACACGAAGACGTTACCAGGGAAGAGAACAATGCCTAAGCAAGAATCCAACCGCGCCAAGCAACCGGCGCTCGCCAGCCATTACCGGGCGATCGGCCCGGCAGCAATCGTCGCAGCTCTTCTGCACACCGCGAAGAAGAAGAAGCCGGCGCAGAAAATCGTTTCGCCGCGCGCTGCCTGAGAATGCCGTCGGGAAAGATTTGAGGCGCTCACGGCGAACCAGTAATAGTAGCTTTTGCTAAAATAAACTCATCTGACTGTCGTTCGCGCCGGACTTCTGGCGCTTGACCTTGTCGGGCTCAAGCTCGACGACGCCCTTCTCCTGAATCTCCGGCCCGGTATTGGCGACCTTGTTGACGAGGTCGGAAATCGGGATCGCTTCGAAGAAATCGAGCTGGGCGGGTCTCAGCAGATCGGCCACGTCGCGCGGCTCGAGCGTGCGGCAATCCAGCCAGCGCGCGAAATCCTCGGGGTGGATCACTACCGGCATGCGGTCGTGGATATGGGCAGTATCGGCATTGGCGTGGGCGGTCAGAATAGCGCCGGTGTCCATTTCCGAGCCGCCCGGCTCAGCATAGGTCTCAATCAGCCCGGCGAAGGCGACAAGCCCGCCATGCCTTGGCCGCACCCAATAGGGCTGCCCTCTTCTGCCACCGGTTTGGTGCCATTCGTAGAATCCCGAAGCCGGTACCAGGGCGCGGCGATGGCGCATGGCAGCGCGAAACGACGCCTTTTCCGAAGCCCCCTCAGAACGCGCGTTGAACAGCAGCGGGAAGTTACGCGTATCCTTGACCCAGGCCGGGATCAGGCCCCAGCGCACCAGCATCGAGCGGCGGTCGGGCAGGTTCGAGCCCGGCGCCTGTGGCAATCCGGCGAACGCCATCAGCACCGGCTGCGTCGGCGCGATGTTGTAGCGGGCCGGAAACTCCTCAAGTTCCGCTAGGCTGAGAAAGGCGGCGGTCTGGTCCGGAGTGGCCGTCAAAGCAAAGCGTCCGCACATGAATTCAGCTCTCGAATTGGTGGCATGTGAAAGTGGCCATGGAATCCGCCTTTCGCAACCGCTAAAGCTGTTCGCCGGCGGCCGGTCCACAACGGGCTATGCCAATCGAGCGATCCGAAGCCCATGGAAGCACGCAAGATCATTCCGGCAGTCTCGGTCTGCGTCGTGCGCGAGAACACGGTGCTGCTGGTCAAGCGGGCCAGGCCGCCCTCGCAAGGTCTCCATGCCTTTCCCGGCGGCAAGGTCGAAGCCGGCGAGACGCTGGAACAGGCAGCACGGCGCGAATTGCTGGAAGAGACCGGATTGCAGGCGCGCAGCTACCGGCCGCTGCGGAAAATCCACATCGACGGCAGCGGCGACGGGCATCCGGTCGACTACTGGCTGACGGTGTTTGGGGCCGAGTATGCTGGCGGCGAGGCGGTGGCCAGCGACGATGCCGAGACCGCGGCTTTCTATACGCTGGCCGAAATGACAGCGATGCCGCTCGCCGATGCAGTGTTTGAAATTGCCGACGATCTACTCGGTCCCGACAAAGACGGCGAGATCTGAGCCAGAGAATCGCCTTGCAGGCGACAAATTGTTTCAGCACAAGGACCCATGAGCCGCACGTCTTCGTTTCTCGCCGCATGCCTCGCCGTCAGTGTGGTTGTCGGTGCGCGCCCGGCGATTGCCGCCGAAGCACCGTTCGAGCCCGGGCTGATGCGGCTGGCGGAAGTGCTCGGCTCGCTGCATTTCCTGCGTAATCTGTGTGGCGAGAAGGGCGATCGGTGGCGAGCCGAGATGGAAAAACTGATCGCATCGGAAAATCCGAACCCGGAGCGGCGCGCCCGCTTCATCGCCAGCTTCAACCGCGGTTACCGGTCGTTCGGCGGCACTTATACGCAATGCACCGCCTCGGCGACGGAAGCCATCAGCCGCTACATGAAGGAAGGCGAGACGCTGTCTCGCGACATCGCCTCGCGCTACGGAAACTGACGGCGGCAGCCGCTTTCCGGAAAAGCCGCATCAAGGGTCGGCGCCGTTGCGGCGGACGCGCTCGACGCTTCTCCGCTTGCCTGGAGTGAGGTCTTGGTGCAAACCTGATGTTGCACTTTTGCAACTATGTTAACGAAACGTTACCGCGCAGATGTGAAATTAACTCAAACTGAAGGTTTCCGTCCCCTTGGCCTGCCTAATCGGCTAAGTTTGAAACGGATCGGACGCAGGTTTGCTGGACGCGACGGAATTTGTAGACGACGACCAAAAAAATGTCGCATTTACAAATACTTACTGCGCCTGCGTGTAAAGGGACAACTCAAGCTTGATCCCTGTCCAACGGATCACCGCTTGAAAGGGTGGACATCGCAATGGAACATGGCGTCAACGACATCGACGCGCTGGTCAGGGAAGAAAAGCGCCTGACCGCCGTGGAAAGCCACAGCGAAGCCTGGGCAGAAGGATTGTCGGCCGGGATCGAGCCGGAAATCATCGCCGAGGCAGCCCTCGAAACGGCATTCGGCGAAATGCTGCGCACCAATGGCGAGACCTCGGCGCTTGCCCTGCTCGATCGCATGCGTGAAAAGGTGATTGCCGGGGCCTTCGAGCCCGAAAGACTGCGGCACTGACCCCGGTTCTTTGACGACGGCGCGCCGCCGGACATCATGTCCGGGCACATGGATGGGCTGGAACCAGGGAGTAGCAGGCGGTGAATTTTTCGATATCAGGCAAGCCGCGCGGCCTGGTCCTCAGCATTTGGTTCACCGCTTCCTGCGCGATGATTCCTTCTGCACTGTTTCTTGCAAGCAGTCCCTCTCAGGCCCTCAGCGAGATCAAGCGCGAAGACCTTCCCTCACCGGTCACGCCGCCGCCCGACGGTGACATGTCGCCGCCCGGAAGTACCGTGCCGATGCCCGGCCCGCTCGGCACGACGCCACCACCGGCCAGCCAGCCGACGCCATCCGACGAGCCGGAACAAACCGAACCGAAAGGGCCTGCCAACGATGGCGGCATGGCCAATCCGCATGTCGATCCGGACGCGCCCGTGCCCGAAGTCGTCTACGACCTGGCCAAGTTGCCGGAACCGGTCAGGCGCATGCACGATCTGATAGTCGAGGCCTGCAAAAGCGGCGACATCGAAAAACTTCGACCGCTGATCGGCAAGGGCGACATGATGACCCAGTTGTCGCTGGGTGACATCGAGGGCGACCCGATCGCCTTCCTGAAGGGCCTTTCGGGCGATACGGAAGGCCAGGAGATTCTCGCCATCCTGGAAGAAGTGCTCAGTGCCGGTTTTGTCCATGTCGATGCCGGCACGCCGCAGGATCTCTATGTCTGGCCCTATTTCTTCGCCCTGCCGCTGGACAAGCTCGATGCCAGGCAGCGGGTCGAGCTGTTCAAGATCGTCACCGCCAGCGACTATGACGACATGAAGCAGTTTGGTGCCTACATTTTCTACCGCGTCGGCATCACGCCGACCGGACAATGGACGTTCTTCGTCGCCGGCGACTAGCGCGCCAGCGCCTCGGAAAATTCCACCGCCCTGCCCTGGCTTGGCGTGACGATCTCGCCTTCCCACATCACGCGCCGGCCGCGCACGATGGTGCCGACGGGCCAGCCGGTCACCTGCCTGCCGTCATAAGGCGTCCAGCCGGCCTTGGAGCCTTGCTGGGCGTTGGCGATGGTGTCGCGGCGCTTCAGATCGACGATGGTCAGATCGGCATCGTAGCCGGCGGCAATACGACCTTTCCTGGCGATGCCGAAAATACGCTGCGGGCCGTGGCTGGTCAGGTCGACAAAGCGCTGCAATGTCAGCCGGCCGGCGTTGACATGATCCAACATGATCGGCACCAACGTCTGCACCCCGGTCATGCCGGACGGCGACGCCGGATAAGGCTTTGCCTTCTCGGCCCGCGTGTGCGGCGCATGGTCGGAGCCGAGCACATCAACGATGCCTTGCGCAACGCCGTACCAGACCCCGTCGCGATGGCGCGTGGCGCGCACCGGCGGGTTCATCTGGATCAGGGTGCCCAACTGCGCATAATCATCGGCGCTCAGCGTCAGATGATGCGGCGTCGCCTCGCAGGTCGCGACATCCTTGTGCTGTTCGAGGAAGCCTACCTCCTCGGCGGTCGAGATGTGCAGCACATGGATCCGGGCGCGGACCTGGCGCGCGATGCGCACAAGGCGCTCCGTGCAGCGCAACGCAGCGATCTCGTCGCGCCACACCGGATGTGAGGACGGATCGCCCGCGATGCGCTCGCCAAGCCGCTCGCGCAGCCGGAACTCGTCCTCGGAGTGAAAGGCGGCGCGGCGGCGTGTGTTCCTCAGGATCGAGGCAACGCCTTCGTCGTCCTCGACCAGCAGGTCGCCGGTGGACGAGCCCATGAAAACTTTTATGCCGGCCGCACCAGGCAGCCGCTCGAGATCGCCAGCGTCTTTTGCATTGTCGCGGGTCCCGCCAACCCAGAAGGCAAAGTCGCAATGCATGCGGCCGGTGGCACGCCGCACCTTGTCGGCAAGGGTTGCCTCACTGGTGGTCAGCGGATTGGTGTTCGGCATCTCGAAGACGGCGGTGACGCCGCCGAGCACCGCTGCCCGCGAGCCCGTCTCCAGATCTTCCTTGTGCTCCAGGCCCGGCTCGCGGAAATGCACCTGGCTGTCGACGACGCCCGGCAGGATGTGCAGCCCACGGCAGTCGATCGTCTCACCGGCCGACGCCTGGCGGAGGTCGCCGATGGCAGCGATGCGCCCACCATTGATGCCGACGTCGCGAAAACCCTGGCCGTCGTGATTGACCACGGTGCCGCCTGTCAGGATGAGATCGTAGATGGGGGCCATACGGATCCGGTCTCTTGCGGGGGAAGTGCCAGCGGCTTACGTAATGGCCGATAGTTTTGCAAGATCAGGCTCGTTTTCCCACCATGCCCTTTGCCCCGCTCAGAGATCGCGCACTCGTTTCCGTGTCCGGGCCGGATGCCGAGCACTTTTTACAGAACATCCTGACCACCGACCTCGACGTGCTCGGCAGCAGCGAAGCAAAGCCCGGCGCGCTGCTAACGCCGCAAGGCAAGATCCTTTTCGACTTCCTGATCTCGCGCGCCGGCGAAAATGCTTTCCGACTTGAATGCCGTACCGAGACCGCCGATGATTTCATGCGCCGGCTGACGCTCTACAAATTGCGCGCCAAAGTCGAAATTGCCAAGCTGGATCAGCCGGTTGTGGCCGTCGCATGGGGAAGCGATTCAACCACTTCGCAATTTGAATCAGCACCGTTTGCTGATGCGCGGTTTGTCGATACTGCCGTCAAGCGCTTCTACGATGACACCGCAGATGGCGGCGACCTTGCCGCATGGCAAGCCTTTCGCATCGCCCATGGCATTGCCGAAAGCGGTGCGGACTACCAGCTCGGCGACGCTTTTCCGCATGACGTGTTGCTCGACGAGATCGGCGGTGTCGGCTTCAAGAAAGGCTGCTACGTCGGCCAGGAGGTCGTCTCGCGCATGCAGCATCGCGGCACTGCCAGGCGTCGGGTGTTGATTGTCTCGGCCGAACGCACCCTGCCCACTTCGCGCGCAGCGTTGACCGTGGAGGGGCGACCGGTCGGCACGCTTGGCTCGACCGCGGCCAGGACAGGCCTTGCCATTGCCCGCATCGACCGGGTCAAGGCAGCGCTCGACGCCGGCCTGCCGATCCTGGCGGAGGACATCGCCGTGTCGCTCGCTATCCCGTCCTGGGCGAAATTCAGCTTTCCGCGGGAAGCCATTGGCGCGGAGGACGCCTGATGGCTGCCGATCGCGCCGGGGCGCCGCCGCGCGCCTGGCAGCGCATGCTGTCCGGCCGACGGCTCGATCTGCTCGATCCCTCGCCGCTCGACATCGAGATCTCCGATATTGCCCATGGCCTTGCCCGCGTCGCACGCTGGAACGGCCAGACCAGAGGCGAGCACGCCTTTTCTGTCGCCCAGCACTCGCTGCTGGTCGAAACGCTTGTCGGCGAGCTGATGCCGGATGCCGACGCCGACGCGCGGTTGGCGGCGCTGCTGCACGACGCGCCGGAATATGTCATCGGCGACATGATCTCGCCGTTCAAGTCCGTCATGGGCGGCAGCTACAGGGATTGCGAGATCAGGCTGCAGCGCGCCATCCATCTGCGCTTTTCACTGCCGGCCGAACTCGACGCGGGACTGCGCAAGGAGATCAAGCGAGCGGATCAGATCGCCGCTTATTTCGAAGCAACGCTGCTTGCGGGTTTTTCGACGGCAGAGGCGACGGAGTTCTTCGGCCGGCCGCGCGGCTTCAATGCCGAGCGCTTCGACGTCACGCCGCGCTCGGTGACTTGGGCGCAGAATGCCTTTCTCAAACGCTTTGCGGCGATCGAAAAGTCGCGACGCCAGACTGCCGTTCCAGCCGGCTGAAAACGGTAAATTAACCGGCAGGGACAACAGTGCCATGGTTAACCATGGTCCATAGGCTTGCCTCATGCCCGTTGCCGGTATCAAGGCTGGTTCGTCCGTCCGCCGACAGAGGGCCAAAGGCGTTGGTCAGCCGCAACCTATTGAAGACGAGCTGCGCGAACAGAACGAGCGTTTTTCGGCAGCGGTCGAGAACATGTCGCATGGCCTGTGCATGTTCGATGCCGATGAACGGATGATCATCTGCAACGGGAACTACATCAGTATCTTTCGCCTCGACGCCGAAGTGGTGCGGCCCGGCATCCGGTTTTTCGACATCCTCCAGCACAGCGTGGATATCGGCATCGCCTCGCAAAGCGCTGAGCAACTCTATGCCATCCGCAAGCCCTATATCGACCAGGCAAAACCTTCCACCTATGAGGAAACGCTTGCAGACGGGCGTATCGTCAACATTTCGCACCGGCCGCTGGCGTCAGGCGGTTGGGTATCGATCTACGAGGACATCACCGAGCAACGGCGCGCCGAGCAGGAGTTGAAGGAGCAGCACCGCCGTTTCGACGCGGCACTTGCCAACATGTCGCAAGGCCTTTTGATGTACGATGCGGATGGCAAGCTGATCGTGCGCAACGAACGTTTCCTGGAACTTTATCATGTCAGGCCGGCCGACTTCCCGCTTGGTATGAGCCACCGTGATGCGTTCAAGCGGCTGCTGGAACTGGGCATTTATACAAAGCTCGACCCCGACAGCGAAATCTCGCAAATCGAAGCCTGCCTGCGGGCGGGGAAAACACACGTAACGCATCGCCATCTCGCTGACGGCAGGACGCTGCTGGTTGCGCGCCGGCCGATGAGCGGCGGCGGCTGGGTCGCGACGTTCGACGACGTCACCGAGCGCAGGCGCGTGGAAGAGCGCATGACCCATCTTGCGCACCACGACACACTGACCAACCTGCCCAATCGCTCGATGCTTCGCGAACGGCTCGACCAAGCCCTGAGTGAGACGAGAGACGGATCGCTGGCGATATTCTCGCTCGACCTCGATCACTTCAAGGCGGTCAACGATAGCTGGGGCCACCCCGCCGGCGACTGGCTGCTGAAATGCGTGGCCGAACGGCTGCAACGGTGCCTGCGCAATGAAACGGACGTTGTCGCCCGCTTCGGCGGCGACGAATTCGTCATCATCCAGTTCAATCTCAAAAGCCCGGGCGACGCGGAAAAGCTGGCCAAACGCATCGTCGAGATCATCGGAAAGCCGTTTCGCGACAACAGACACGACATGCGTGTCGGCATCAGTCTCGGCATTGCGCTGTTTCCGAATGACGGCAAGGACGCCGACACTTTGCTGAAAAATGCCGATATGGCGCTCTATCGGGCAAAGAGCGAAGGGCGCAACCTGTACCGCTTCTTCGAACCAGCCATGGACGCGATGGTGCGGGCACGCCGGGCGCTCGAAATCGATCTCAGGGCAGCGCTGTCGCGACGGGAATTCGAGCTGGATTTCCAGCCGATCATGAACATCGCCTCCGGCGAAATCGTCGGTGCCGAAGCCTTGATGCGCTGGCGTTCGCCGGTGCGCGGCCTGGTACGGCCGGACGACTTCATCCCGGCCGCCGAGGAGACCGGGCTGATCGTGCCGCTTGGAGAATGGGCGCTGCGAAAAGCCTGCACGACCGCGGCAGGCTGGGCGGCTTGGCGCATCGCCGTCAATGTCTCCGCCGTGCAGATCAAAAGCGGTACCTTTGCCCGCAGCGTTATCTCGGCACTGGCGTTCTCGGGCGTGCCGGCCAACCGGCTTGAACTGGAAATCACCGAAACGGTGCTGATGGACGAGAGCGATCTGGTGCTCAAGACACTCAGGCAGCTACGCGATCTGGGCGTCCGCATCGCGCTGGACGATTTCGGCACCGGCTATTCGTCGCTGGGCTACCTCAGGCGCTTTCCCGTCGACAAGATCAAGATCGATCGCTCTTTCACCCGTGACATCGACAGTCACGATACCGCGGCGATCGTGCGCACCATCATCGGGCTTGGCGCACAGCTGGGCATCACCGTCACCGCCGAAGGTGTCGAGACCGAAGCGCAGCTTGAATTCCTGCAAAAGGAGGGTTGTGTCGAGGCCCAGGGCTATTTGATCGGGGTGCCGTCAAAGGCGTCGGACATTAATCGGCTGCTGAAGTCGAGCGCGACGATCCGGCAGTCCGGCTAAGTGCGACAGTCGCGCGGAAGCGCGGGCAACCGGCTTAGATCTCCTTGGGATGACACTCGATCCGCGTGTTAATTCCTTGATAGAAGAAGGCGGCATTCAGCTGTGGCGAACCAGGAGGTTCCCAACGGGTCAGAGATGTCCGCTCAATGCCTCCACCATGTCCTTGTTCGTCGCCACGGGAACGATCTCGAATTCGACCAGATCCGCCCATTCGATGACCCACCGTTGCAGGAGCGTGACGTCATCGGCCTCCACAAGCAGGAAGCAGCGGCTCATATCCGCTGCGATCCAGCTGTGGTGCACGAGAAGCGCGTCCGGCTTCAGGCGGCCCTGGTCGCGGAAACGGCGGTAGATCTCCTTGCGGTCGCAGCCGCGAAAATCCTCGGTTACGAAGAACAGCATCTTTTTCCCCTCAGTTCGGATATTATCGCCCCGGCCGGTCCAGCCGCTCCAGGAACCACTGCGTCAGCCGCACCCAGACCTCGTCTTTTTCGCCGGAGTCTTCCCAGCCGTGGTCGAGGTTGGGGTTGTCGTTGACCTCGATGACGAAGACGCCGTCCCTGGTTTCCTTGAGGTCGACGCCGTAGAGGCCGTCGCCAATGCAGCGCGCCGCGCTCACCGCCGTCTCGACGACATGGGCCGGTGCTTCCTTCAGGGTGAACGTCTTGATGCCGCCCTGGTCGGGCTTGCCGTTGGCCTTATGATTGACGATCTGCCAATGTTTCTTGGCCATCAGATAATGGACGGCGAACAAGGGCTGGCCGCCGAGGACACCGACGCGCCAGTCATATTCCGTCGGAATGAATTTTTGCGCGATCAGGAGGTCGGAATCCTCCAGCCATTCGGTTGCGAGCGTCTTCAACTCTTCAAAGGTGCCGCATTTCTTGACGCCGCGCGAAAACGAGGAGTCCGGGATCTTCAGCACCAGCGGGAAGCCCAGCGTCTGTGCCGCAACTTCCAGGTCCGAAGTGCCGGCAATCATCACCGTCGGCGGCACCGGTACCTTGTTGTAGGTCATCAGCTCGTTGAGATAGACCTTGTTGGTGCAGCGGATCATCGACAGCGGATCGTCGATGACCGGCATACCTTCCTGCTGGGCGCGGCGGGCAAAGCGGTAGGTATGATTGGAGATCGAGGTGGTCTCGCGGATGAACAGCGCGTCGTAGTTGGCGAGCTTGGCCAGATCCCGCTTGGTGATCGGCTCGATTTCGACGCCCATCTTTTCAGCGATCTTGGCCCAGTGGCGCAGCGACGAAATCTCCGACGGCGGCAGTTCCTCATGCGGATCGACCAGCGTTGCGAAAGTGTAGCGCGCCGGCGTGCGGCCCTTGGTGTCGCGCCACTCGCGGTTGGTGTAGGTCTCCAGGCACTGGAGAAAGTGCGTTTCCTCGTCCTCGGTCATCCTGGCCAGGGGATGGAAGCCAATCTTGCGGATCGAGGCCCATTCGGCGCTGTCCCTGATGTGGAGCTCGAGCGCCGGGGCACGGAACCAGTCGAACAGAAGTTTTGCGAAGCGGTCCCAGATCCTGGATGGTCCGATGCCGAAGAAGATGCAGACCTTCTGCGGAAAAGCGCCACCCAGGTCCTTGCGGCACTTGTTGAGTGCGAGTTCGAGTTCCGGCAACGCGTGCTCATAGAGCTTGCGCTCCGACAGGTCGATCATCGTTTCGACCGTCGGGATGACCTTATGGCCGCGCGAACCGGCAAGCAGCGACGCGTAATAGCCGCGGCTCTGGTAGCCGTAATTGTTCGACAGGTTGATTACCTTCGGCCGCTGACCGCGAAAGAGTGCCGGATGGGCAAGGTAGTCGCGATTGGTGATGATCTTGTGCGGCGTCGCCACTTGGTCGAGATCGTTCTGCCGGCCGGTAAGGATGACCCAGGTCATTGGCTGTCGCGCTTTCCGAGAGTGATGGCGGCGCGCAATCCGTCGCGGCCGAATTGCGCCATGTTCATGAAGATGCCGTAAGGCACGGGAATATTGGCAGCATCGAGGATCGTCTCCTGCCGCTCGTCCTCGACCCAGGGGTCGTGGATCAGGATATGATCGCCGTCGTCACCGATGGCCAATACCCAGTGCGGAACCTTCTTGCCGAACATCAGGAAGCCGCTGATCAGGACCAGTACCAGTTTTCCCTCTGCGATCGCGGTGCGAATGTCGTCAAGCCCGAATGAACGGTAATTCACCGGGATGCCGTAAAGTTCCGCGCGGCGGCGAAAGTCGACCTGCGCCAGCTCCATCACCCGGCGCTTGTCCTCGCTGCGCACCGACTGCAGGAACAGCGCGCCGTAGAAGGAGACATAGATCTCAGCAGCAAGCCCGCTCTCATAGCCGGCGACGGCCAGCCCGAACGGTTCGCAGCCGCCCGGCCCCGACATCATGAAAACGGTCGTCGCCTCACGCCACAGCCTGATTTCCATAACCGGATCCGGCACGAATCCGGGGTCGAAGTTAGCCATCGCCATCATCAGGCAGCATGGTCCGCAGGTGAATTCGCAAGTCTGCTGATAAAACGGCACTTCGGTGGCGACCGGAATGTCGCCGCGCAAGGTCTTTTCATAGCGCAGCGCAGTGGCGCCATCCTCGTAGTAGCCCGGTTCACGACCGATCTTGCGGTAGCCGCTCTGCTCGTAGATCTGGATGGCGCGCGGGTTGTCCTCGCGGACTTCCAAACGAAGCATCATGCGGCCATGCTCGAAAGCGGCGGCTTCAGCCTGTTCCAGCAGCAGGCGGCCAACGCCGCGGCCGCCGAAAAATGGACCGACGGCGATCGAATAAAGCCGCGCGACGCCGCTGCCCTTGCGAAACAGCACGACCGCATAGCCGGCGACGTGGCCATCGTTCTCGCCAACCAGCAGTTCGGCGGTGTCGCGTTCGATCAGTTGGCGAAAAGAGCGGCGAGAAATGCGGTCGCTCGAGAAAACAGCTTTTTCGATGGCGGCGAGGTCATCGACGTCGGACGCGCGGGCCTTGCGAATCTCGGCAGGCATGCGGGCTCAGAAAACCTCGATTGGGTTGTGGAAACTGCCCTAGTCTAAACATCGGTCACACCAGCCGAAGTGCCAGCATTCAGCAAGCGCTATCGCACCTCGATTAGGGCCGAATTGTGACAGTTTTCAAGGCAGGCAGGTCGCGCAAAGGCTTTGAAACGACCTTCGTGTTTCGGCATCGGCGCGGCTCCGGAAAAACGAGATCCTGCTCAGCTTTTCAAGCCCGCCAGAAGCTGGCCATAGGCGCTCTTGGCCACTGCGGCCAGCTGCTCGCGCGGCAGCGATCCGACGACGGCGCAGCCATAACCCTTGTCCAGCCAGTAGACGGCCTCAGGACCATCTTCTTCCCCATAAGTGCCCTTGGCCTTGGCTGCCGATTCGGCGATGACGAAGAGCGAAATGCGCTCGCCCTTGTCGTCCTCGTAAAGCAGCATCGCGGCCTTGCCCTGGCCGGCAGGCAGCAGCCGGCCACCGACCAGTTGGAAACCTTGCGCCGCCAGATCCGGTGCGACGAGCTTCAAACCCACCTGGTTCGACAACCAGCTCTGCAAATGATCCTTATCGCTTGCCGGCACTTCCACCGCATGCCGCTTTTCGGCGGCATAGATGACATGGGCGGCGATCGCCTCTTCTGCAAGCTGGTCTTCGGCCGTGTTTTCCAGGCCGAGGCGGCCGATGCCGGCAAGGTAGCCGCCAGCGCCGCCAATCACCAGGATAGCAGCAGCGGCGGCCGCAAGCCACCAACGCGAGCGCGATGGCGACACTCTGACCACCGGCGCCTCGCCAAGCACCACCTTGGTCAGCCGCACCGGGACGGGCTCGTCCAGCACGCCGTTAAAGGCTGCGCGCAACGCTGCCCGGTCGGCGGCGTAGCGTGCGCTCCTGGCCTTCATCTCGGCATTGGCCTCGAGCCATGCCTCATAGGCCGTCCGCTCGTCGCCCGGCAACTCGCCATCGAGAGCCATGTGGATGTCGCGTTCGGAGAAATCGCGTCGGCTCATTTCTCGACGATCCTTATCGATCGACGGCGCGCGGTATCATCAAGCAGCGCGCGCAGTTCCTCGCGCCCGCGCGCGATGCGCGACATCAAGGTGCCGGCGGGAACCCCAAGGATGTTGGCGGCTTCGGCGTAGGAAAACCCTTCGATGGCGACCATCACAAGTGCCGCGCGCCGGTCAGGGCTGATCGCCTGCAGCGCGTCGACGATCTCGCGCGAGGCGATGCTCTCGACCTGCTCGGCGGGTGCTGCCTGCGCCTCGCTCGCCTCGAGCGGCAGCATCGCTGCCTCGCCGCGCCGGTTCACCTTGCGCATCTGGTCGATGAACAAATGATGCATGATCGTAAACAGCCACCTCCTGGGGCTTTCTCCTGTCTGCCAATTGTCGAGCCGCACAAGTGCCCGCTCGAGACAATCCTGGACGAGATCGTCAGCGGAATCGCGGTCGCGCAACAGCGAGCGTGCATAGCGGCGCAGACGCGGTATTTCACCAAGGATTGCTGCCTTCTTTTCGTCCATGACCGCTGGTTCTGGAGGGCCCCTGTCCGTGATGATTGAACGCGCCTTTGCAGCGCGGCGCAAGCGGCCAGCGCGAAGCGGTCCGCCGCCCCGGTCACCCAAGCAAATGAATAACGCTGCCAGTGGCAGGTTTATTCCCGGCCAAATTGAAATCGTCAGCTATTGCTCGTCTCGAGCTTTGCTTTCGCCGCCCTTGTCAGCAGCCGCTGATAGAACAGGCCGATGCCGATGAGCACCGCGCCGAGGCCGATGAAGGACAGCGCCCGCAACACGCCTTCCAGTTCCGACATGTCGAAGATGAAGACTTTGAGCACGGCGATCGAGATCAGCGCCGCCGACGCTATGCGCAGCACCTGCGACTTCAGCCATACACCTGCGGTGAGCAGCACCACGCCGATGACCAGCCACAGTGCCGAATAAGTATAGGTCTCGAGCTGGCCGAGACCGCTCCACAGCCCGATGAACTCGCCCTTGAACAGGCGCCTGACCGACAGCGTGGCATAGGCGAAGCCGAGCACCGCCGCCACTATCGCCAGCATCGCTGCATACCATTTCGGTCGTTTGTCGCGGGCATAGAGCGCCAGTGCGCCGGCCGCAACCGCCGGCAAGAGGTAGGCGAGGAACAGAAGGTTGAACACCGGAATGCTGCCAGTCGATTCATCCGTCAGCAGCGGGTTCAGCGCCAGAAAATGCTGGAGGACGATGAACGCGACCGAGACCACGCCCGCTGCAATCGAGCCGTAGCGCAGCACCGAACTTGGCGAGCGCATGTCGATGGCGACCAGGATGGCACCGGCACCGATGGCGATCAGCGTGTAGATCGCCTGTTCGGCAAGCGTCGCAGCAGCCGTATCGATGACGCCGCCATGCATGGCATGGCGCACCAGCATGGCGACGGTGAGCAGGGCAAACAGCGCGGCGCCGGCCTCCATTGCGAGGCGCGGTCGGCCGTTGGTGGTTCGGGCAAGCTGCCAGGCGGCAAAACCGAAAGCGAGCGCCGGCACGCCATATCCAAGCAGCAGCCAGTTGAACACCGGCGTCTTCGACAGGAACTCGGCACCGACGATGGTCGGGTCGAAGGCAGCGCGACCAAGCACTGCAATCACCGCACCAACGGAAATCCAGCCAAGCACCGGATAGCTACGCCAGCGCGTCGCCAGCGCCGGCACGGCGGCGGCTGCTCCGAGCAGGATGGTTGTCCAGCCGGAACCAAAGGCCATGTGCAGCATCAGCAGGCCGGCAATCGCCGCCCCGCCGAGCGCAAAGGAGACAGCAGCGCCGCCGGTTAGCGGCGGCGCTTCGCCGCGCGCTATCCACTCGCCGCCGGCGACGAAGACTCCGACCAAAACGGCTGCGACCGCCGCATAAGCAAGGTCTCGGTCGAGATTGCCGAAGGTAGACCAGAGCGCCAGCAGGATGACCAGTGGCGCGACAGCGCTCCAGGCCGCCCATGCGGCGGCGCGCAGCCAGCCAGAGGCCGCAAAACGGCGCGCCGCCCAAAAGCCGGCGCCGATGAAGACCAGGCCGAGAGCGATGCCGACCCTGAACATCAAGGCATCGGACGCCACGACCGGCATGCCGTCGACGCCGAGAGCGCCACCCGAAAAATCTGAAGCGATCGTGGTCGGCGGAATGATGCCGAGATAGACCAGTACCGTCGCCAGCCCGGCGGCGTGCAGCAGTGCAAGCGCCCGCGGCCGGTAGAGCGCCACCGCCACCAGGGCTGCGACAAGGGCGGCCCCCGGCAATGCACCGCGGATGGCGACGAAGGCCGGATCGACAAACAGGGCCAGCGCCGAAAGGCCGACGAAGAAGCCCGGCGCGATCGACGGCCAGTCGAAGCCGCTGCCGGCGCCCGCATCGTCGCGGCGGCCAAGCCAGACGAAGGCGAGCACGGCCAGTGTCACTCCGTCGATAAAGAGGATGACGGCAAGGTTCGCCCCCGGCGCGTCGGTCATATAGAAGATGGTCCAGATGCCCGTGGCGACGAAGGCTGCGGCCGTCAAAAGCCTCCAGTCGCGGATGCGAGCAATGACGCAGGTGGCGGCGAGCACGATCGCCAGATAGCCGAACAGCGCCCACGGATTGGGCGCCTGCGAGGCGACCAGCAGCGGCGTCACCATGGCACCGAGTAGGCCGACGCCGGCCAGCGCCTGACCGTGGACCAGGCTTGCCGCGATCGTCGCCACCCCGATGGCGCCGAGCAGCGTGAAAGCGAGCGTCGGGCCGATGAAGCCGTAAATGCTGTACGCGGCGTAGACGGTACCGAACAGGATGAAAGCGCCGGCCGCCGTCAGGATCGCCGGGATATAGGCACCGGCAGCACCTTGCACCGGCACCCTGAAGCCGGTGCGCCGGATGAACTCGCCGCCGGCGACCAGCACCAGCCCGAGTGCCGCCGCCATGACAAGCCGCACGCGTGGCCCGAAAATGCCGGCCTCGATGGTGTAGCGGATCAGAAACAAGCCACCCAGGGCCAGCGCGATGCCGCCGACCCAGACCGCCCAGCGGGTACCGAGCGCCGTTTCGACGTCGGACTGGCGAGCTGCCTTCGCCGCTGCCGCCGGTTGCGCCGACTCCGGCGCGGACGGCGCCGTTGTATCGGCATCGGCCTCTGTAGCTGACACGACCGCTGCGGGCCGTGGCGATACGGCCATGTCGGCTGTGACCGCAAGCGGGATTGCGGCATCCGCCGGTTTGCTGTCGTTTGCAGCCGGTTCCTTGGCTTGCGGCGGCAGCGCGGGCGTGCCCGAAAGCACAAGGCTGCGCAAGGCGCCAAGCTCGCGCTCGATCAGGCCGATGCGGCTCTGCTGGCGTGAAATGATGACGAACAGCGCGATGATGGCGACGAGGCCAATCAGGCTTTCAAACATGGCGGTTCCCCCAAACCAAGCCAGTTGTCACTGACATTCAATGTTCAGTGACATTCAAATGCGGCGGCCAAACGGCCGGTCCATTCAACGTGCCGCCAGATTGGCCGGAAAGATCGAGCATGTTTCGGTGCCGAAAGCCAGCAGCTTGCCGTTGGCGTCGTTCAGCGCCGCTTCCGAAACCGTCAGCGTGCGGCCCTTGTGCACTACTTTGCCCTTGTGCACTACTTTGCCCTCGCACACCACCTCGCCCGTCCTTGGCGTGATCGGCCGCGTCAAATTCGCTTTGAACTCGGCCGTCGCATGGCCTCGCCCACCTGCGAAATGGTGCCAAGGCCGAGCGGCGAAACGTTTTCGGGATCAGGTTCAACTTCGCTCATCTGGTGGTTTCCCCGGTGGCGGTTTCCCCGGCGCTTGCCTTGCCGGATTCATGGCCGGGTGAATGATGCCTGCGCAAAGCGGCGAGAAACCCGGCGCGGGCGCCGGGAGGCTCGATGCCGCGCGGTTCGTAGACATGGCGGGTCAAAAAGAAGCCGGTCAGCTGGAAGGCGTCCTCGATCGCCGCCGGATCGGCGCGCAGCCCGGAGCCGCGCTGCAGGAAGGCAGGCAGCGCCAGCATCTTGTCGCGCCACGGCGCGCCCGCCGCCCGCGACACGGCGCGGCCGGATTTCGGCGAGACATAGGCAAGGTCCTGCCTGGTGCCGGTCGCCGCACACTGGCTGAGATCGAGGCCGAAACCGAGTTCGTCGAGTACCAGCAGCTCGAAGCGGGCCACCAACTCGCCGGCGGCATCGGCATCGTCGAGATGAGCGATCATCACCACAAGCGTCTCGTAAAGGCCGCCATGGGCGTCACGCTCGGGCAAAAGACGCAAATGCGCGGCCATCGTCTGCAAGCCGTAGACGGCAACGGCGCTGTCCATCAGCCGGGCGGCGTTCATCTCGATAGCCTCGACCTGGAAGGTGCCGAGATGCTCGTCGAGCCGCGCCCGCCACAACAGGTCGACGCGATTGCCGGGCTGCAAGACCGGCTGCTGCTTGCGCGAACGGCCGCCGCGCACGAGGCCGAGATGGCGGCCATGCGCGCGCGTCATTACCTCGAGAATGGCGCTGGTTTCGCCATGCTTGCGGGTGCCGAGAATGATTCCCTCGTCGTGCCATTCCATGACGAGAGCTTGTCACCGGTTGGATGGCGAAATCAAGATGAGCGACTATCCGCCGCCAAACCAAAACGGCCCGTAGAGATACGCTACGGGCCGTTTTTGCGAGATCGTCGTTTGATCAGAACGAGCGCTGGAAGCGGAAGATGCCGCCGATTGCGTCGGCATCGTCGGCATCGAAATTGTCGTAATAATCGACTTCGGCGGTGATCGTGTAACCAGGAACGATGGTGTAGGCGACGTTGGCCGCAATGGCGAAGTCTTGGTCGTCGGTATAGGAGACCTGGGCGTTCAAAGAGGTCTTCTTGTTGACGGCATAGCTGCCGCCGCCCCAGACGGCAAAGTTGCCAGTCCACGGCTTGTAGAAGTTCTTCGCGACGTTGTCGTCGCTGCCGTAGCCCGCCATCACGAACAGGGTCAGGTCAGTAATCGGCTTGACGTCGAGGCGAGCTTTGCCGGCCCATTCTTCCGACGTGCTGTTATAGGCGCCGACCGCGGTGATCGCACCCCAGTCGCCCTTGTATTTCACGCCGCCGACGACAAACGGAACGTAGCTGTCGATCGACTGGTCAGCGCCGGAGCCCGTTTCGACCGAGGCGACTGCCGTAAAGCCATTACCGCCGTCGAAATAGTAACTGATCAGGTTGGTGTCCTTGGTGCCGTAAGGAATGATAGTGTCCTGGACGACGTTGCCGGCGTAACCGATGAACGAATCATAGACAGTTTCATCCTTACCGACGCGGAAACCTCCAAGCTGGATCCAGGCGAAGTTCAGGGTAACCGCCTTGTTGTCCTGCACGCTGAAATCAACACCGCTCACGGTGCGTTTGGTATTGCCGAAGTTGAAACGGGTCTCGGTATAGGTCTTCAACGTGCCGAGCTCGGTTTCCTGGCCGGTCCACGTCTTCAAATTGAAGCGGGCATTCTTGTTCCAGGTCTGCTGCTCGTCACCGTCCAAAAGGTCGTGTGTCGTCGCGCCATCGAAAACGCGGCCGGCGTCGCCGAAGCTGGCGTCATAGCGGACATAGCCGCCGATGCGCAGGCAGGTCTCGGTGCCGGGAATGTAGAAGTAGCCGGCGCCGTAGACGTCGCAAATCTTGACGTATTCGGCGGGTTCCGGCTCGGCGACCACAACAGCGTCGGCGGCGCGCGCACCGGAGACCGCGACGAATGCCGCGGCTGAGCCGAGAAGAAGGCTCTTGATATTCATTTTCTGACCTCTCCAGTCAAAGTTAAAAATGGCTTTGGATTCATGGGTTGAACGGCTGAACGCCTCACCCACGTCGAAAAAGGCGCGCACCGCACCCCCTCTTCAGGCGGCGAACATACTCATCCGCATTCCAGTCTCAATGACGATTACAAAAATAATCAATGTTTGCATAACAGAATAAATCCATGTTGCACAAATATCACTTCACATTTTCTTCACACTTGCCCCCCGGCACAAACGAGACACTGTCACAATTGTACAAAAATATACTTATGCCATTAGCCGACAAACCGATCGGAATCCGACATACATTCCTTGTGCGTGTTCTTTTTTTAGAATAGACTTTTAGCGTTGGCAGCGAGATCAAGTCGACTTCGCCATCGCTGCGGTCTGTGCGGCAAGAACGACTTCCGCCACCAGATCCCGTTTGAGCAGTTCAATGGGAATACGTCCGGCGAGGCCGGGCGCGGGGCCAATCAGCCACGACCAGGCATGCCGTGGATCGGGCATCGCGGATAGCACTTCCTTGATACCCGGCGCCGGCCTGCCGTCGATGAACTGGGCCAGGGGAAATACATGTTTGCGGCCACCGGTGCGCAACGCAACGACCGTGCCGCTGCGCTGCCAGCGATGCAGGGTCGAGCGCGATATGCCGAGATTGTGCTGCAGGAACGTCGACCCGGCGACCCGACCGGCCCAGTCCTCGACCCGCATCGAGTCGAGGTCGCCCGTTCCGGCCAGGCGTTGGATGTCTGCCCCTTGGCCGTCGTGCGCCGTCGACAGAGGCCTCCTGGCACGGCGTTCCGCAGCTTCGGCTGCCAATATCCGCACGAAACGCGACGCCATGCCGGGTAATCTTTCCCGCATGGTGTCGATCGCACTGATGTCGGTCGGCGCAAGCAACGCGACGGCGGCGGCAACGGCGCCGGCGACCCTGCCCGCTGCAACGACCGCATCGCTGTTCGTCACCTTGCCTTGCCGCGCCAGCACGCGCTCGATCTCAACAGCGACGGCGTCTGCAAACTCGGTCTGACGGATGGGGTCGATGCGATTCCAAGTCCCGGTCATGTCCTGATCTGGCTGTTTGCCTGCCGGTTCCGGTTTGCTCGGAAGCGGGTCTTTCGCACAGCCTATAGGCAGGGTGTATGACGGAGAGACGACAAACGGGAACCACGCGAGGTCGCAGTATCGGCAGGAGTTCCATTCGATCCACTGGCCGATTTTGCATGAATATCGCAAATTTTTCAGAACCCGCTCAGGATTTCGGGCCGCGCCGGTGCCAATAAGAAACGGCTCGACCGACGTGGTCGGCGCATGGCCTCCCGGAATGATTCGGCGGCTGTTCAAGATGCAAGTCGACCGATCGGGCACCCCGGCGACCGCTCAGAATCCTGAGGCGGCCAACAGGCCGCTCTGCGGATCGCCCAAACAGGCTCAGTGCGGAAATTCGAGCCCCATTTCGCGGTAGCGCTCGGGGTCGTCACCCCAGTTCTCACGCACCTTGACGAACAGGAAGAGGTGCACCTTCTGTTCGAGTATGCCTGCTATTTCCATGCGTGCCGCCTGGCCGATGGCGCGGATCGTCTCGCCCTTATGGCCGAGCACGATTTTCTTCTGGCTGTCGCGCTCGACATAGATGGTCTGGTCGATGCGCACCGAGCCGTCCTTCTTCTCTTCCCATTTCTCCGTCTCGACATGGGAGGAATAGGGCAGTTCCTGATGCAGCCTGAGATAGAGCTTTTCGCGGGTGATCTCGGCGGCGAGCTGGCGCATCGGCAGGTCGGAGATCTGGTCTTCCGGGTAGTACCAGGGTCCGGCCGGCAGGGTCTCGGCGAGATAGTCGAGCAGGTCCTTGCAGCCGGACCCGGTCAGCGCCGAAACCATGAAGGTGCGCTTGAACGGCACCCTTTCGTTGGCTGCCGCCGACAATGCCAGCAACGTCTCGTGCTTGACCCGATCGACCTTGTTGAGGATCAACACCATCGGCTGCCGAACATCCTTCAGCCGCTCGAGGATGGCGTCGGCATCGCCCCGGATGCCGCGCTCGGCATCGATCAAGAGCAGCACGATATCGGCGTCCTTGGCACCGCCCCACGCGGTCGTCACCATCGCCGTGTCCAGCCGGCGCTTCGGCTTGAATATGCCCGGCGTGTCGACGAAGACGATCTGCGCGTTGTTGTGGGTGGCAATGCCGCGCACGATAGCGCGCGTGGTCTGCACCTTGTGCGTCACGATCGACACCTTGGCGCCGACCAATTGGTTGACCAGCGTCGATTTCCCCGCATTGGGCGCGCCGATCAGCGCGACGAAGCCGGAGCGGGTAGCGGGAGCTTCTGTTGCCGGAGCTTCGGTGGCGGTCATGCGGCACTCCCTTGATCGAGCCAGACGCCTTCCCGCTGCAGAAGTGCCGCGGCTGCAGCCTGCTCCGCCTCGCGCTTGGAGCGCCCGCTGCCGGTCGCCGACGGATAGGCGCCAACCTTGACACTGACGGTGAACAGCGGATCGTGGTCCGGTCCCTCGCGGCTGTCGATTATGTAAACCGGCACTGCGCCTGCCGCCTGATGCGCCCATTCCTGGAGTTCGGTTTTCGCATCGCGACGGGCGGCGTCAATGGCTTGCGAGCGCGGCTGCCAGTATTTGTGGATGAAGGCACGGGCCGCTTCCAACCCTCCGTCGAGATAGAGCACGGCGATCAGCGATTCCAATGCATCGGCGCGCAGATTGACGCGCTTGCGCCCGTCGAGGCCGCGTACGTCCGAACCGGCGCGAACAAGTTCCGGCAGGCCGATCTCCTCGGCAATTTCCGCCAAGGCTTCAGCGTTGACCAGAGCGTTCAATCTCAGCGACAGCTCACCCTCGGCGGCGTCGGGAAATGCCGCCAGCAGCATATCGGCAACGACAAGGCCGAGAACGCGGTCGCCCAGGAATTCGAAACGTTCGTAGTCGATGCCGGCGTGACTGCCGCGAGCGCTGGCATGGGTCAGCGCCCGCTGCAGGCGCTGATGGTCGCCAAAACTGTGGCCGGTGCGCTCCCTGAGCGCCTCGGCGAGCGCATCGGCGGTCAGCCGTTTCGTCGCCGCCATGGCCCTAATTGACGAAATGGAACAGGCGCGAGGCGCGCATCAGCGACGGCCATTTCCAGATTTCGAGCGGGCTGGCGCTGCCGCCGATCGAGAAGAAAATGAGGTTGGCGCGGCCGACCAAATTCTCGTCCGGCACGAAGCCGACGGTGAAGCGGCTGTCCGACGAGTTGTCGCGATTGTCGCCCATCATGAAATAGTGACCGGGCGGCACCTTGAACTCTTTGGTATTGTCGCCGATCGAGGCCTGCGTCAGGTCGAGCGTGTCGTAGCTGACGCCGTTCGGCAGCGTCTCGCGATAGACATCGACCGGCCCGTTCTCCTCGGTGATGTCTCGGTTGTCGATCTGCCCGACCTTGACGCGTGGCACGCCCACGTCATTGATGAAGAGCTGGCCATCCTTGACCTGGATCTTGTCGCCCGGGAGGCCGACGACGCGCTTGATATAATCGACAGAAGGATCCGGCGGAAACTTGAACACCACCACGTCGCCGCGCTTCGGCTCTGAGCCCCAGATGCGGCCCGAAAAGATGTTCGGCCCGAACGGCAGTGAATAGCGGGAGAAGCCGTAGGACCACTTGGTGACGAAGAGATAGTCGCCTTCGAGCAAAGTCGGCCGCATCGACCCGGACGGGATCGAGAACGGCTGGAACAGGAGCGTGCGGATGACCAGCGCAAGCAGCAGGGCCTGGACGATGACGCTGACGGTTTCGCCAAGTCCGCCGGATTTCTTCTGGGTTTTTTCAGCCACGCTCATGTCGTCCTCGATTGTGCGTTGGATGGTATAGAGTCTCGGCGCGCGCTGGGCAACGTCATGCCGGTGGTCAGATGCAATCAATGTGGCGCTTCTTCGACCGGCAACGCTTCAATGATCACGAAGGCTTGAGCGAGCGGAAAATCATCGGTGATGGTGAGGTGGATCACCGCGCGGTGCCCTTCAGGTAGAATTTCGTCCAGCCGCGCTGCCGCCCCATTGGTCAGCGCCATGGTCGGCTTGCCGCTGGCCAGGTTGACGACCCCCATGTCGCGCCAGAACACACCCTGCGCCATACCGGTGCCCAATGCCTTGGCGCAAGCTTCCTTGGCAGCGAAACGCTTGGCGTAGGAGGCCGCACGCGCCGCGCGGTTTTCGGACCGCGCCTGTTCGATCTCGGTGTAGATGCGCTGGATGAAGCGTTGGCCATGGCGTTCCAGCGACTTCTCGATGCGTCTGATGTCGATGAGGTCGCTGCCAATACCGATAATCATTCGGCAGGAACTTCCGGCCCGGTTTTTCCAGCCTTTGCCGCTCTTTCGGCCAGCCGCTTGCGGCGCTGCTCGTGGAAAGTGACCATGCCCCAGCGGGTGATGCCGTAAAACAGCAGGCCGAAAACCAGGCCGAGCGGTATTGCGCCGATCGTCATCGGCTTCAGCACCGGTCCCCACAATTGCGCAAAGGAAAGATTATGCAGCATGTCGCCGAGATGCGCGGGCGGGCCATGCGCCGGCAGGTGTTCATGCAGGATCAGCTTGCCGACCTCCCAGGAGGCGGCCCATAGCAGCGGAAAGGTCAGGGGGTTGCCGAAGACCGTGCCGAGTGCTGCCGCGACCAGATTGCCGGCGATCAGCCAGCACAGGATGGCAGCAATGATGAAGTGAAAGCCAAGCGGGAAAAACGACGCGAATACGCCCGCCGCAACACCGGCGGCCACGGCATGCGGCGTGGCCCTAAGCCGCAGGATGCGTTTGGAGAAATACCGCAGCGAGCGCGAGAACGAGCGGCGCGGCCACAAATAAGTACGCACCCGCTCGAAAAAACCATCAGGCTTGCGCCGTCGAAAAAGCACTCTGTTCCTGTTCCTAGTTCCATCGATGGCTTCACGCCGGCCTTTCCAGCCAGGCGCGACAGCCTATGCTGCGCTCTGCGGTCGCCGAAAAGCAACTACGACTTTGATATAGCGATGCGCTGGCCGAAGAACAACGAGGCCGAGGGCATCCGCTCGGTGGCCGGTCGCGCCAGCCTTTGGGTATCGCCGCTCTGAACAGGGCATGATCGCGGCGAATTTAAGGAGCGTCACTTAGGATCGATATTCGCTGACCTCGACGAGGTTGCCGTCCGGATCGCGGAAATAGACCGACATCATCGCGCCCCGAGCGCCGACACGCTCGACCGGGCCGACCTCTATCACCACACCATTGGCGGCGAGGTTGGCACATATCTCGGCCAGCGGCCGGGCAGCAATCAAGCAGAAATCTCCGGAGCCCGGCGTCGGCGCCTTGGCCTTCGGCTCGAAGGTACGCCCGACCTGATGCACATTGATCTTCTGCGTTCCAAACAGCAGCGCCGTTGGTCGGTCCGGCTCGTCGAGGCGCTTGAAGCCAAGCACGCGCTGATAGAAGGCGCAGGTATCGTCCACCGAACGAACTGTCAGCACGAAATGATCGATGCCGGCAATCACGGCAGCGCCTCTTGACTTGTTTTTATGCATGTCGTTGTCCCAAAACCGCCGCACACTTTTGGGCGACATGCATTAGATATTGCGGCTGCCCGGCTTGATCGCCGGTATGGCGGCGAGCTCGGGCGGCAGCCTGTCGGCCGGATAGGCCGGAACTTCATATTCGGCGAGCGCGATCAGCGGCACGTCGACATCGGTCTTGCCGGCCGAGCGGTCGATGATGCACGCAGCGGCAACGACATCGGCGCCAAGTGCGCGCAGACAGTCGATGGTCTCGCGGATCGACAGGCCGGTGGTGACGATGTCCTCGACAATGACAACGCGCGATCCCTTGGCGATCTCGAAGCGGCGCAGCCTGAATTCACCCCCTTCCCGCTCGACCCAGATCGCCGGCGCACCAAGATGGCGCGAGGTCTCATAGGCCGGGATCAGCCCGCCGATCGCCGGGCCGACGACGTAGTCGATCCTGCCGGGCACGTCAGTGCGGATCTTTTCGGCGAGCGCCTTGCACAATCGCTCGGTCTTGTCGGCATGCATGAAAACACGCGCTTTCTGCAGAAAGACCGGGCTGCGCAGGCCCGACGTCAGGATGAAATGCCCTTCGAGAACGGCGCCGGCCTCGCGGAAAATGCCCAGCACTTCATCGGTGTTCATCGTTCACTCCATGTCCATGGTGAATGGTGAATGGTAGTAGGGTAGTAGGGTAGTAGGGTAGTGAGCACCCTCTTTCACTATTCACTATTCACTATTCACTATTCACTATTCACTATTCACTATTCACCCATTCACGCGCCTTGCGTCACTGACGCTCGAATTGTCCTTTAGCTGCGACAGCAGCCGGTTCAAGTGCTTGAGGTCCCACACTTCGAGATCGATCAGCATTTCGGTGAAATCGGGCGCGGTGCGCACCATCGACAAAGTATGGATGTTGGCGTCGTTGGATGCGACGACCTGTGCAATATCGGCCAGCGAACCCGGCGCGTTGATGGCGGTGACCGAGACGCGCGCCGGGAACCGCTCCTTGGTGCGCTCGTCAATGTCCCAGCGCACGTCGATCCAGCGCTCGGGCTGGTCGTCAAAGGCCTGCAGCGCCGGCGACTGGATCGGATAGATGGTGATACCGGTTCCCGGCTGCACGATGCCGACGATGCGATCGCCTGGCACTGCCCCCTCCGGCGCGAAGCGCACCGGCAGATCGCCGCGCACACCGCGGATCGGCACTGCGTCGTCGCGCGGCTGGTTCTTGTCCTTGCGTGCGGCGCGGCCCGGAATCTGGAACAGCATGCCGGCGGCGTTGCGGATCTTCGACCAGCCCTCCTCGCGCTGCTTGGGCGCGACCAGCGTGACACGCTCGTCCTTGTAGTCGGGAAACACCGCCTTCATGACATCGGTGGAGGCAACTTCGCCTCGGCCGACCGCGGCCAGCACATCCTCGATGTCCTTGCGCGCCAGCCGGTGCAGCACCGGCTTCAGGCTTTCCTTGGTGAAGGTCTTGCCGGACCGTTCGAAGGCGCGCTCCAGAATGCGGATACCGAGACCTGAATATTGCTTGCGAATGGCGTTCTTGGTGGCGCGGCGGATGGCCGAGCGTGCCTTGCCGGTAACGACCACCGATTCCCACGCCGCCGGCGGGACCTGCGCCTTCGAGCGGATGATCTCGACCTCGTCGCCGTTCTTCAGCTCCGTCATCAGCGGCATGATGCGGCCATTGACCTTGGCGCCGACGCAAGTGTCGCCGACGTCGGTGTGGACGGCATAGGCAAAGTCGATCGGCGTGGCGCCGCGCGGCAGCGCGATCAGCATGCCCTTCGGCGTGAAGCAGAATACCTGGTCCTGAAACAGTTCCAGCTTGGTGTTTTCGAGGAAGTCCTCGGGATTGTCGCCTTCGGCAAGCTGCTCGATGGTGCGCCGCAGCCAGGCATAGGCATTGGTTTCCTTCGAGATCGCATGGGCGGCACCATTCATCTTGCTACCGGTATCCTTATAGATCGAATGAGCGGCGACGCCGTATTCGGCGATCTTGTTCATTTGATAGGTGCGGATCTGCAATTCGACGCGCTGGCGCGACGGGCCGACGATGGTGGTGTGGATCGAGCGGTAGTCGTTCTGCTTCGGCGTGGAGATGTAGTCCTTGAAGCGGCCGGGCACCATCGACCAGGTGGTGTGGATGGCGCCGAGCGCCCGGTAGCAGTCCTCGACGGTATCGACGACGACGCGAAAGCCGAAGATGTCGGACAGCTGCTCGAAGGACAACGCCTTGGCTTCCATCTTGCGGAACACCGACCACGGCTTCTTCTGCCGGCTCTTGACCTCGGCCTTGATCGAATATTTGTCGAACAGCGCGGAGAGCGCCTTCTCGATCTCCGACAGCACGCCCTTGTTGCGCTCGAAGATTTCGGCCAGCCGTGCGGTGACGGCGCGGTAGGCTTCCGGATTGATGAAGCGGAAGGCAATCTCTTCCAGCTCCTCGCGCATGCCTTGCATGCCCATGCGGCCGGCCAGCGGCGCATAGATGTCCATCGTCTCTTCGGCGATGCGCAGGCGCTTGGCTTCCGGCACATGGTCGAGCGTGCGCATATTGTGCAGGCGGTCGGCGAGCTTGACCAGAAGCACGCGCACGTCTTCCGAGATCGCCAGCAACAGCTTGCGCAGGTTCTCCGCCTGCTCGGCCTTCTTCGAGACGAGGTCGAGCTTCTTCAGCTTGGTCAGGCCCTCGACCAGCTTGCCCATTTCCGGGCCGAACAATTCGTCGATCTCGGCCCTGGTCGCCGTGGTGTCCTCGATCGTGTCGTGCAGCAAGGCAACGGCGATCGTCGCCTCGTCCATGTGCATTTCGGTGAGGATGGCGGCGACTTCGAGCGGATGCGAGAAATACGGGTCGCCGGAGGCGCGTTTCTGGTGGCCATGCTTCTGCATGGCGTAGACATAGGCCTTGTTGAGCAGCGCCTCGTTGACGTCAGGCTTGTAGCGCTGGACGCGCTCGACAAGCTCATACTGACGCATCATGGGCGGGATCTCGCAATGCTGAAATGAATCATGCGCCGCACTGGCGTACGGCGCATGTCATAGATAGCCACGAAACTGCCGACGCGAAAGTGTCGGCAGTTGTCGCTAAGATCAATAATCGTCGCTTTTTTCCGGCGGCACCAGGCCTTCGATGCCGGCCAACAGGTCTTCTTCGGTCATGCGATCGAAGGTGACGTTATCCTCGGCGTCGTCGGCATCGGTGGCTGCAACGGCGCTGCCAGTCTGGTCGGCAATCGCCTCGCCATCGGCTTCCGGCTCATCGACCTCGACATGCTTCTGCAGCGAATGGATGAGATCTTCCTTGAGATCGTCCGGCGACAGCGTCTCTTCGGCGATTTCGCGGAGCGCAACGACCGGGTTCTTGTCGTTGTCGCGCGGTACGGTGATCTGCGCGCCCTGGCTGATCTGACGGGCGCGGTGGCCGGCCAAGAGCACCAGCTCGAAGCGGTTGTCGACCTTGTCGATGCAATCTTCAACGGTTACGCGGGCCATGAGTTGCCCCTTTCATGCCTGGATTTGATTGAAAACAGGCGCGGTCCATAACCCGAACGCCGCCAAAATACAAGCTTTTATGGCGGTGCGCAGCTCTGACGCGGGCCGCCTGCGACGACACAGCGCCGATCACAATTGCTTGCGGTGCGGCATGGTGCCTTGGATTGCCGTAAAACTGGCGTTATCTCGAACGATGAAGGCCAACAGGTCTATTATCAGACCGGCCGATAGTCGCCACCCATTTAGACGACCGCTTATTTCGAAAAAGGACATTTTCCATGTTCGATCCTCGTGAAAAAATCGCTCTCTTTATCGACGGTGCCAATCTCTACGCCACCTCGCGCGCGCTGGGCTTTGACATCGATTACCGCAAACTTCTGGCGAGCTTCCAGAAACGCGGCTATCTGCTGCGCGCTTATTACTACACCGCGCTGGTCGAGGATCAGGAATACTCCTCGATACGGCCGCTGATCGACTGGCTCGACTATAACGGCTTCAAGGTGGTGACCAAACCGGCCAAGGAATTCACCGACTCGACCGGCCGGCGCAAGATTAAGGGCAATATGGATATCGAGCTGACCGTCGATGCGCTCGAGCTTGCCGATGTCGTCGACCATTATGTCATCTTTTCGGGCGACGGCGATTTCCGCACGCTGGTCGAGGCGCTGCAGCGGCGCGGGCGCAAGGTGTCGATCGTCTCGACCATGGCTTCGCAGCCGCCGATGATCTCCGACGATCTGCGCCGCCAGGCCGACCATTTCATCGACTTGATGACGCTCAAGAATGAACTCGGCCGCGATCCGTCGGAGCGGCCGGTGCGCCGGCCCGAACCGGCCGAAGTCGACGAGGAAGACTATTGACGGTCGTTGCCTTGACCGCGCCCCTGGTCGTCTCCCCCGAACCCGATCGCGATTGCCCGCTCTGCCCGCGGTTGCACGACTTCATCGCCGAGTGGCGGCGGCGCGAGCCGTCCTGGTTCAACGCGCCGGTGCCGACCTTTTTGCCGCCGGAAGGCGAGGACGCAGTGCGTCTGCTGATCGTCGGGCTGGCGCCTGGACTGCGCGGGGCGAACCGGACGGGGCGCCCCTTCACCGGCGATTTTGCCGGCGACCTGCTCTACAACACGCTGATCGCGCACGGCTTTGCGCGCGGCGAATTCAAAGCGCGACCGGATGACGGGCTGGAGCTTGTCGGTACGGCGATTACCAATGCGGTGCGCTGCGTGCCGCCGGACAACAAGCCGGTTGGCGCCGAGATAGCGACCTGCCGGACGTTCCTGGTGCCGACGATCGCGCGATTTCCAAATCTGCGCGCTGTGCTGGCGCTTGGCTCGATCGCCCACCAGTCGACCGTGCGGGCGCTCGGCCAACGCGTTGCCGCCTATCCGTTCCGGCATGGTGGGCAGCAGCAGGCCAATGGCATCACGCTGTTTTCCAGCTATCATTGCTCGCGCTACAACACCAATACCGGCGTGTTGACGGAAGCGATGTTCGTCAACGTCTTCAGTCAGATAGAAGCTTTTCTGAAGACATAGAGTCGGACGATGCCCGCCAGGGCACGAGCCCTAGATTCGGGCGATCGCGAACTACCAGGCCAGGAGATCCAGCAACCACAGAAACAGTGCAAGCTGCAGCGCGACGCGCAGGCGTTGGATGATCCGCCAATTGCTGGCCATGTCGGATTTGATGCGCAGCGCAAGCGCTCGGTGCATCCCGTCCAGGGTTGCGGGAGGGTGCTGATCGACGAAGTCCTGGAGCAGCTTCTCTGGATCGAAACGGAACGTATAGTTATAATACGGCCACACCATAATCGCGACCAGCAGCCCGATAAGAAAAAGCAATATCAGCGCCAGCCAGTCCCAGGGCCCCACGCCATCCAGGAGCGCCCTGCCTCCGAGGAGAGAACTCGCGAACGCGGTTGCGAAGATCAGATTGCCGGCGCGCGTATTGAGACTTTCAACCACGCCCTGCTGGTGCTGGAGGCCACGCACCGCCTCCGCATAGACAAATGCCAGGCGGGGGTCGCCGCCGTCCGTCGCAGCAGGCGGGGCGTTGCTGTCATTGGTTGATGAAGGGCGCTCCGGCATCAAATGTACTTAGCACGGCGCCGCCTGCGATATGAATAGCCAGATGGGGAACGCCTCGTCGCTCTGTCTTCGTGCCATCGAGGGTGTTTTGGTGGACGGGAATAGCATCAATCCGACGCTGTCGTTTCAGGCGCTGCGGCAAACAATGCGGCCAGCGTCGCAGGTCCGCCCTGGAGAACATTCAGGTCGACGTCGCCGCTGATGCCGTCGACCCGGCCCCGGTTGTGATACTGCCAGTAGATCCAGTTGTCATGGCCCGGCCGCAGCGCCAGCGAACGCAGCCAGCGCGGGCGGCTGGCTAGCTGCCCGGCATAGGCTTGCGCCACCTCGTCGGTCACATAGAGGATCGCCGTCTTGCCGAACGCCGCCTCGACCGGGCCGAGGAAGGCGGAGAGTTCGGCGCTCAGCTGTTCGGGAGTTGGCCGCTGCGGGCAATTGCCGCCGAACTCGATGTCTACCACCGGCGGCAGCAAAGGCTGATCGTGCGGCACCACCGAGATGAAGTTGCGTGCCTGATCCGCACCCGGTCTGCAGAAGGTGAAGAAATGATAGGCACCGACGGCAAGACCGGCGGCGCGGGCCGCGCGCAAATTGGCGGCGAAGGCATCGTCGACATGATCGCCGCCTTCCGTCGCCTTGATCACGGCGAAGGCGACATCGTCGGCGGCAACACGGCGCCAGTCGATCTGCCGCTGATGATGGGAGACGTCGATGCCCCTGACCGGATATTTGTCGCGGTCCGGAGAAAACGTCTGGAAGTAGGTATAGCCGCCGGCCAGAACGAGGCCCGCCACGAGCAGACCGGCCGCGCCCCATAAGACGATCCGGTTTTTCAAACGAGACCTACCCCTTTTGGTCCGCCCTGCCCGCCGCTATGGCTCCGGGCGTTCGTCGCTCGAAAAGCCAAATCGCTGGCTTTTCGTCCGCCTCGCGGACCGCGCCTCACCCTCGCTCCTTCAGCAGCCGGCCCTTCTCGCGCGACCAGTCGCGCTGCTTTTCTGTCTCGCGCTTGTCGTGCAGCTTCTTGCCGCGGCCAACGGCGAGCAACAGCTTGGCACGGCCTTGGTCGTTGAAGTAGATCTTCAGCGGCACCAGCGTCATGCCTTCGCGGTCGACGCTTTGCGCCAGCTTGGCCATCTCACGCTTGTTGAGCAGCAGTTTGCGGCGGCGGCGCGGCTCATGGTTGAAGCGGTTGGCCTGCAGATACTCCGGCAAATAGGAGTTGATCAGCCAGATCTCGCCGCCCTCGACCGAGGCGTAGCTGTCCTGGATATTGGCCTGGCCCTGGCGCAGCGATTTCACTTCCGTACCGGTCAGCACCAAGCCGGCCTCGATCGTGTCGAGCACCTCATAGGAAAACCGCGCCTTGCGGTTTTCCGCAACGGTCTTGTTGTTGGGATCGGCTTTTCTGACTTGATTCATGATGCGGAGAGGTGGCGCCTCATCCCTAGTTTATCAAGCCGGCGTGCTTCATCGCCGCGTCGATCTTCTCGGCGGTCGACGGCTCGACCGTCATTAGCGGCGAGCGCAGCACGTTCTCGACCTTGCCCAGCTTCGACAGCGCATATTTCGCGCCGGAAACGCCGGGCTCCATGAAAATCGCCTTGTGCAGCGGCAACAGACGGTCCTGCAGGTCGAGCGCCTTAGCGCAGTCACCGGAAAGCGTTGCCTCCTGGAATTCAGCGCAAAGCCTGGGCGCGACATTTGCCGTCACCGAAATACAGCCGACGCCGCCATGCGCGTTGAAGCCGAGCGCCGAGGCGTCTTCGCCGGAGAGCTGGATGAAATCCTTGCCACAGGTGGCGCGCTGCTCCGAAACCCGCTCGACCTTGCCGGTGGCATCCTTGACGCCGACGATGTTCTTGAAGTCATGCACCAACTGGCCCATCGTCTCGGGGCTCATGTCGACCACCGAGCGCGGCGGAATGTTGTAGATGATGATCGGCAGGCTGGTTGCCTTGGCGACGGCGGCGAAATGCGCATAGAGGCCGCGCTGCGTCGGTCTGTTGTAATAAGGCGTGACGACAAGGGCCGCGTCGGCGCCCGCCTTCTCGGCATACTGGACCAGGCCGACCGCCTCGTCGGTGTTGTTGGAGCCAGCGCCGGCGACGACCGGAACCCGGCCCTTGGCGACCTCGATGCAAACCTTGACGACTTGGCGGTGCTCGTCATGCGACAGAGTCGGCGACTCGCCGGTGGTGCCGACAGGGACCACGCCCGTCGTGCCTTCGGCGATCTGCCAGGCGATGAACGCGCGAAAGGCTTTCTCGTCGAAACGGCCGCTCTTTTCGAACGGTGTGACGAGCGCGGTCAGCGAGCCTCTTAGCATGTCGTCCAACTCCTTGGGACTAGCGCATGACCCCGAAAATCGCAGTCGATTTCGGAAAGGATCATGCGCCAAATTTAAATTGCTACAGCGTCCTTTGCGCGTCTGAGAAGACGCGCGGCGCTGTAGGTGTTTGTCGTGCGCGCCTTCTAGCCGAAAGCGAAGCGGCGCACCATAGTCTCGACATTGTTGCGCGGCAAGCATTGCGCCAGCAATCGCAATTCGAACGACCTCGATGAGGTTTTCTTTACGGGCCCTTCATCACAGACGAATAGACTGCAGTTCATCTGTGCCCGTGGTAGCATCGAAGAATAGGAAATGACCAAATCCATGCCGACCAGGCGGCCTCATCTTTTCGCGCTTCTCGGCGCGATCGTTGTGCTGATCCCTGGCGCGGCGATCGGCGGCAGCGTCGATGGGCAGGTCACGTCGGCGATCCCGATGACGGAGCCGCAGAACGATGCGCTGCAGCAGTCCCCTTCGCCATCCGCCAGCGTCGCGGCGCTGAAGAGCGCTCTCGATGCGCTTGCGGCAAACGACATTCAGCGCGCGCGCCAGGTGCGCGAAGCGCTGCCGGCCAAATCGCTCGATCGGCACATCCTTGCCTGGGCGATTGCGCTCTATGGCGGCGACCAGGTGCCGAGCGGCGACATCGCCGATGCCGCGAAAATGCTGCCGAACTGGCCGGGCACGATCGCCTTGCGCAAGAACAGCGAGCGCGCGCTCTATCGCGAGAACCCCGCGCCACAGGTCGTGGTGCGGGCGTTCGACGGCAGCCAGCCGCTGACCTTCGAGGGCGTGGTGATCCTTGCCCGCTCCTATGTAGCGCTGGGCGATACGAAGGCGGCGCGCTCGGTGCTGTCGCCATTCTGGCGCACCGAAAAGCTCGAAGCCACGGACGAGGCGGCGGTCATCCGCGAGTTCGGCGCGCTGATCCCGGCCGCCGACCATCGCTTCCGCATGGAGCGCATGTTTTATGCCGATCGGGTCGCTTCGGCGCTGCGCGTCGCCGGTCTCGCCGGCGCCCAGCAATTGGCCGATGCCTGGGCGGCAGTCACCAAAGGCGACAAGAACGCGGCCAAGCTGCTGAAGGCGGTGCCGGCAGCGCAGCGGGCGGCCGGCTATCTCTTTGCCGAAGCCGAATATCTGCGCAAGCAACAGAAATTTTCCGATGCCGCCGCGCTGGTGCTGAAGGCGCCGGGCGACCGCGACGCTCTGGTCGATGCGGACGCCTGGTGGGTCGAACGCCGGGTGCTGTCGCGCGAGCTGGTCGACCAGGGCGACATGAAGACCGCCTACAGAATAGTCGCCGCGCATGCCGCCGAAAGTCCCGCCAATGCTGCCGAGGCGGAATTCCATGCGGGCTGGTACGCGCTGCGCGGCCTCAACGACCCGAGCACCGCCGCCAAGCATTTTGCGCAAATCGCGGAGCTCGCCCAAGGGCCGATGTCGCTGTCGCGCGCCTATTACTGGCTCGGCCGTGCCGCCGAAGTCGGCGGGCCCGGCAGTGCCAAGGATTATTTCAGCCGCGCCGCCAGCTACGGCACGACCTTTTACGGCCAGCTCGCCGGCGAGCGCGTCGGCCGGCAGATCCTCAACATCGTCTACCCGCAGCCAAGTGCCGCCGACCGCCGGAATTTTGCCACCCGCGAGGCGGTCAGCGCCATCAAGCGGCTGCAGGAAGCCGGCTATGACCGCTATGCCGAGACGCTCTACCGCGACCTTGCCGGGCAGCTGAACAGCCCCGGCGAACTTGCGCTGCTTGCGGCGCTGGCGGAAAGACAAGGCAACCATTTCATGGCGCTGAAGGTCGGCAAGATCGCCGGCGCACGTGGCATCGATGTCGGCGCGCTGTCGCATCCGCTCGGCGTCATTCCCGACACCGCCAACATTTCCGGCTCGGGCAAGGCGCTGGCCTATGCGATTGCCCGCCAGGAAAGCGAGTTCAACATCGGCGCCGTCTCCAGCGCCGGCGCGCGCGGACTGCTGCAGCTGATGCCAGGCACGGCCAAGCAATTGGCGAAGAAGGCCGGCATGACTTTCTCGCAGGCCCGGCTGACCACCGATGCCGGCTACAATGCAACGCTGGGCGCCACCTTTCTCGGCGAGCAGCTCGGCCGTTTCGACGGCTCCTACGTGCTGACCTTCGCCGGCTACAATGCCGGCCCCGCACGCGCCGCCCAGTGGGTGACGAAATACGGCGACCCGCGCGGCGAGGACGTCGATGCAGTCGTCGACTGGATCGAGCGGATTCCCTATACGGAAACAAGAAGTTACGTTCAGCGCGTGATGGAGAATTATGAGGTCTACAAGATGCGTATCTCCGGCAAGTACGATATTGTCGGAGATCTGGTGAACGGCCGGGGGTGACGACCGGGCTTCAAACCAAGTCAGCTGCGATCCTTCGCGAATTTGTCGGTCACGGCGTATTTTGTTCTTGCTTTGTGCCGGCAGCTATGCTACTAAATTTCGGTATGGTGCTAATTGGCTCCAACGACCCGCCCCGGTTTTTTTGTTTCTGGCTATGAAGGTTCCGGACGTGGAGTTGGCGGGACAGCGGCCCGCTCTGTCCTGCCCTCCTTGCCAATCACCAGACATCCCCCCAAGCGCAGGGCAATCGCATTTGGATTCTTACGAAGATGGACCCCCACCCTAACCCTCCCCACAAGGGGGAGGGAATGCTGCCGCATGCCCTTACTTCCCCTTTTGGCGCCGAAAGGCAGGCAATTTGCCGAGGTCAGTGCCAACGGAAGTCTCCCTCCCCCTTGTGGGGAGGGGTTAGGGGTGGGGGTCCGTCGTAGAGCGAAAGCCTCGACTTTCCATCTGCAATAGCCCTGCCCCCAAGTGGGAAATCGGCAGCTTCGGGGACAGTGCCTTTCTGCATCCTACGAAACCTGGCGAAAGCGACTATGGCAGCCAATCTTCCCGTTGAGGGACCTCCAACGCCGGCGCCTTCCCTATTTGACCTTACCTGCCCCTCGCCTGTAGCAATCGAAGCGATCCGGCGGTGAGAGGAACGGAGTCTACATGCCAATCGAGCAGGGTTTTTCCGATTTCTTCTACGCCGCGCCGGACGGGCTGTCCCTGCACGCCCGCATCTACGGCGAAGCGAATTCCGGCCGCTGGCCAGTCGTTTGCCTGCCCGGCCTGACCCGCAATTGCCGTGACTTTCACGAATTGGCGCTTTTCCTGTCGACGCGGGCGAAGCGCAACGTCGTCGCCTTCGACTATCGCGGGCGCGGGCAGTCTGCCTACGATGCCGATATCGGCCATTACAATATCGGCATCGAGGCGGGCGATATCCTTGCCGGGTTGGCGGCGCTGAGCATCGAGGAGGCAGCCTTCATCGGGACGTCGCGCGGCGGGCTGGTCATCCATGTGCTCGGGGCGATGCGGCCGCCCGTGCTGAAGGCCATCGTCTTCAACGACATCGGCCCGGTGATCGAGGCGCAAGGTCTCGCCCATATCCGCTTCTATCTCGATCCCGCGCCCAGGCCGAAGACGTACGCAGAGGTGGTCCGCGGCCTGCGCAGCACCCATGGCGCGGATTTTGCGGCGCTGACCGATGCGGATTGGGAGCGGATGGCGTCAGCTCTCTGCCGCGAGACAGAGGAGGGATTTTTGCCCGATTTCGATCCGAAACTGGTCGAGACGCTGGCGGGGCTCGATCCCAGCCGGCCGCTGCCCGATCTTTGGCCACAGTTCGACGCGCTGGCGGCCATCCCGATGCTCGTCATACGCGGCGCCAACTCGAAGCTGCTGTCCGCCGAAACGCTCGAGCAGATGCGGACGCGCCATACCGATATCGAGACGATCACCGCCGACGGCCAGGGGCATGCACCGTTTTTGGAGTCCGGGATCCTGCCGGGCAGGATCGCTGGTTTTTTCGATCGGGCGGAGCAGCGGGGTGGCAGGAAGTAAAGCTCGACCGAGCGAAGTAATTCACGCGCAGGTTTTGCGTCGGTCAAAGCATTCCGGCGGCCGTTGATAGTTCCGTTGGAATTAGCGGTGAAATAATTTTATCGATGTCGGCGCTGCCCCTCATCCGCCGGCCGGCACCTTCTCCCCGTATCGCGACGGGGAGAAGGGAGGTGTCTGCAACGCTGGGGATTAGCGAAATCTTTCGCAAGGGCGCCTTTCTCCCCGTCGCTATACGGGGAGAAATGCCCGGCAGGGCAATGAGGGGCAGCGCAACCCTGAGCGGCCGGCTGATTTCTCACGTCAGATCCGTCAGGATTTGGCGCTTCTCTTCGCTGGCTTTGGGGCCTTGCTTGCGGCCGGCTCGCCTTTTGGCCCTCGCCTTGCCGGAGGTGGAGCAGACAAAGCGCTTGCGCCGCCACTGTCCGCGCCACTGCACCGCGGCGTCTCCAGCACAGTGACGCAGCCATCGAGGTCGTTGGTGGCCAGATGCGCGTAGCGCATGGTCATCGACAGCGTCTGGTGGCCGAGCCACATCTGCACACGCCTGATATCGATGCCGCCCTGGACGAGACGCGAGGCACAAGTATGGCGCAATATATGCGGCACGACCTGATCGTCGGCGCCAAGCCCGACTTCGGCCTTGGCATCGTTCCAGATGGCGCGAAACTGCGCTTGGCTGAGCTTGGTGAACGGGCCTTTGGGCCGGCGGCCCTCGGTGGCCGGCAGCTTGATCACCTCTTTTACCCGCTCGGTCATCGGGATGGTGCGGCTGCGGCCGGATTTGGTGATCCAGAAACTGACGCGGTGCTCCTGGATATCGTTCCAGATCAAGCCCAGCGCTTCGCCGAGGCGGCAGCCGGTGTCGACGAGAAAGACGGAAAGCCGATAAGCGTCCTCGCTGCGGCTCTTGATGGCGGCGAAGAGCCGGGCCTCCTCGTCTCTTTCGAGGAAACGAATCCGTCCCGCCCGCTCCTTCTGGCGGCGGAACTCGGGCAGGCTGTGGATATCCCCCATCTTGTAAGCCTTGCGCAGCAGTTTGCTGAGGGCAGCCATCTTCCGGTTGATGGTTGCGTTGCTGTTGCCGCGCTGGCGCAAGGTGCCGATAAGATTGTCGAGGGTGCTTTGGTCAAAGGCGCTGAAACGCTCCCCAAGGAGGATTTCGTCTATTTCGCCGATGAAGGAGCTGACATTGTATTTGTGCCGCCCGTCATCCCAAAGTATGTCCCGGTATGCTGAAAAAAGTTCTCCGATCCTGTGCGACTTTACTTCTCGTATCTTGTTGTAACTGTATTTTATTTTTGCAGTTTGAGAAGAAAACATCGAAAAATGATCAGAGGTTCCTCCCTCTTGAATCGCATCGTTCGTCATTATTCGCCACACCCCCGAGTGGATAGGCCTAGACCTACCTGCTTGGCGGTGCCCTTTCAAGAGTTTTAAGCGTTGCGGCCGATTTCATCCACCAGCGGCGGATCCCAACGACATCGTTCCACAACCCTGTTCAGCTACCGAACCCCCTTTTCCTTCTGTTTGCGACCAGTCGCGAAAACAAAAACAGCCCGGGCGTTAAGGCGCCCGGGCTGGATTTCACTTGCCTTAAGTCCAGCCCTTAGAACGAGCGCTGGAAGCGGAGGAAGCCGCCAACGGCGTTTTTCTTGTCGCCCGGGATGCCGGTCCAGTTGTATTCATAACCGGGCAGCGAGTCGCTATCGATGTGGTGGCTGTTATGGGCCCAGTCCACTTCGGCCGTGATCGTGAAGCCGGGAACGATGTCGTAAGCGATATTGGCCGCGACGCCAGCTTCCTTGGCTTCGTCATACGACGCCTGGAGGTTGAACGAGGTCTTCTCGTTGATGGTGTAGGTACCACCGCCCCAGACTGCCCAGTTACCGCCCCACTGCTTGTAGAAGTTGCGCGGGAGGTTGTCGTCAGAGCCGTAGCCGGCCATCAAGAACAGCGACAGGTTCTGCATCGGCGTCACGTCGAGGCGAACCTTGCCGGCCCATTCTTCCAGGCTGCTGTCATAGGCAACAACACCGCTGATGGAGCCCCAGCCCTGCGTGTACTTCACGCCGCCAACCACATACGGAACATAGCTGTCGACCGAGTCGTGACCGAGATGGAGGGCAGTATTAGCGTCGTTAAGGATAAAGCCTTCACCGGTTTCCAACGAAGCCACGGCCGAGAAGCCGTTGCCGGCATCGAAGTAGTACTGGACGACATTGGTGTCGAAGCCGCCATACGGAACGATCGTATCCTGGATGACGTTGCCGGCGTAGCCGGTGAACGTGTTGAAGGCTGTTTCGTCCTTACCGACGCGAAGACCACCGAGCTGGATCCAGGCGAAGTTCAGCGAAACGCCCCTGCTGCCGAAGCTGGAGAATTGTAGGTCAGGGGTGGTCGGGTCGTTGTCGACATCAACTCCGTGATAACCGGTTCCCCAGTTGAAGCGGGTCTCGGTGTAGGTCTTCAAGGTGCCGAGCTCGGTTTCCTGGCCGGTGTAGGTCCTCAGCGTGAAGCGAGCCTGCTTGTAATAGCCGTCGTTGACGTTGTCTTCACCATTGATGGCGTCCAACAGGTCCTGATACCTGGCGCCGTCGAACGAGCCAGCCTGGCCCACGCCGATGTCATAGCGGACATAACCGCCGATGCGCAGGCAGATTTCAGTGCCGGGGATGTAGTAGTAGCCAGCGCCGTAGACGTCGCAGATCTTGACGTATTCAGCGGGTTCCGGCTCGGCGACGACGACGGCGTCGGCGGCGCGCGCACCGGAAACTGCGATCAGTGCCGCAGCGGAGCCGAGAAGAAGGCTCTTGATGTTCATTTTCTGACCTCCAGTCAAAAGTTAAAAAACGGGTCTGGGTATTCTTTGCTGAAGGACAGCGTTCCCTGCCCCATCCCCACTACCGAAAAAGATGCGCACCGCGCCGCTCCTTCAAACCCGACATTACCCATGAGACGGCGGCGTTCAACCACGATCGCACCGGCAAAAGGTTTGTGTTGGCGCTATACCCCGGCGTTGTTGCACAAATGACACGATTTGGCCTCACTCCGAAAGCTCCCGTTAACCAACGGCCCATCGCAAGCCGTTGCAAACCGCGGATTCCGGCGATGGTCGGCCCGAAATGTGACCATGGCCCGAGTCGCGAACCAGGGAATTGCCGTAGAATCGCCACATCGCCGCGCGGCGCTTTGGCAAAGGGTCGATTTTTCAAGGATAATAGCGCCGGCTTGTTGATTGTGCCGGCGCTTTTCTTTATCCACCGGCGCAACGGAGAGGTGGCCGAGTGGTCGAAGGCGCTCCCCTGCTAAGGGAGTAGAGGTCAAAAGCTTCTCGTGGGTTCGAATCCCATCCTCTCCGCCATCCTGCTTCGCGCTGCGCGCTTCGCAGGACAAGTCCAGCGAATCCCTCTCCGCGCGAAGCAGGATGCCCTCCGAAGCCGTAGCGAAGGAGGGCCGCTAGCCCCGAAACCCTGCTTCGCTCTGCGCGCTTCGCAGGACAAGTCCAGCGAATCCCTCTCCGCGCGAAGCAGGATGGATGTATTCCGATATCTTGGCGAGGGAGGGCCGGTTCGTGTGGTATGTGTACCTGCTGGAAAGCAAGACTGCGGAAGGCGAGCGCTATATCGGTGTGACCTCGGACCTGAAGCGACGGATCGCCGAGCATAACGCCGGAAAATCCAGCCATACCTCCAAATTCCTGCCATGGCGGATCGTGACCTGCATCGCCTTCTCGAACCAAGCCAAGGCGACCTCATCCGAGCGTTATCTCAAATCCGGTTCCGGGCATGCTTTTGCCAGCAAACGCCTCTGGTGACCATCTGCCGCTCCTCTCGTGATCGTGCAAAAATCAACGGTTTTCCCAAATAATAATGCAATCTCAGCTACTTACGACAGAAACACACGGCGCCAATTCCGCTCTTTCGTTCGATTCTGACTGGAGGTCAGAAAATGAACATCAAGAGCCTTCTTCTCGGCTCCGCTGCGGCACTGATCGCAGTTTCCGGTGCGCGCGCCGCCGACGCCGTCGTCGTCGCCGAGCCGGAACCCGCTGAATACGTCAAGATCTGCGACGTCTACGGCGCTGGCTACTTCTACATCCCCGGCACCGAAACCTGCCTGCGTATCGGCGGCTATGTCCGCTATGACATCGGCATCGGTGACGTCGGCTCATTTGACGGTGCAAAGACCACCGACCAGCAGGACGGCGACTCGCAGGATACCTACTACAAGCACGCCCGCTTCACGCTGAAGACCTGGACCGGCCAGGAAACCGAGCTCGGCACCTTGAAGACCTACACCGAGACGCGCTTCAACTGGGGTAACCACAACGATTACCTTGATGACAACTTCAATGGCGGTACGAGCGTTTCGCTGAACTTTGCCTGGGTCCAGCTCGGTGGTTTGCGCGTCGGCAAGGACGAATCGGCCTTCGACACCTTCATCGGCTACGCCGGCAACGTCATCCAGGATACGCTGGTCCCCTACGGTGGCTTCGACACCAACGTCGTTCAGTATTACTTCGATGCCGGAAACGGCTTCTCGGCCGTGGCTTCGTTGGAAACCGGTTCGGGCAGTGCCGCTGCGGATCCTGGCATTTTCCAAGACAGCAACAGCGGCAATGATTCCATCGACAGCTATGTCCCGTATGTCGTCGGCGGTATCAAATACACGCAGGGCTGGGGCTCGATCACCGGTGTCGCCGCCTATGACAGCACCTGGGAAGAGTGGGCCGGCAAGGTTCGCGTCGACGTTACGCCGATACAGAACCTGACATTGTTCCTCATGGCCGGCTACGGCTCTGACGACAACATCGACCGCAACTTCTACAAGCAATGGGGCGGCAACTGGGCAGTCTGGGGTGGTGGCACCTACACCATCAACGAGAAGACCTCGTTCAACCTCCAGGCCTCGGCTGACGATGACAAGAACTACGGCGTCGCCGCGAACATTGCCTACGATATCGTTCCCGGTCTCACGATCACGGCCGAAGTCGATTGGGCCCGCGACGGTCAGTTTGACAAAGCCTACGATCGCAACTGGACCAATGCCGACGACAAGGACAGCGTCGGCGGCATGCTCCGCTTCCAGCGCTCATTCTAACAGTCCGAGCCAGATTGAGATTGAACCCGGCGGGCAACCGCCGGGTTTTTCTATCAGGGCGACTCCGCTACCAAGCCGCGTGAGCATGGCGCCGGTTACAGGTCGCGATCGTTCTCTGCCAGTTGCTGATTCTACCGACTGATATCTGGCCGCACGCTTGGGAAATCCGCGTAAGCCTGCACGGTTCAGATATCACGATCCACGCAATGTGGACCGCCAACTCAAATCAAATCTCGGCGAGATCGCCAAGCGACTGGATCAGCGGCTGGATCGTACTCTCATATTTTTTCCAGCGCTTGACCGATGATGTATAGATCGGCTGCCGCACCTGCCAGCGGCTGGGGGTATTGACCGACCCGCTCCTCTCGAAAAAGCGCAGGCAGGAATCGTCCCAAGGCAAGCCGAGATGATCGATGAGACGGCGCGACTGCTTCTCCTGATCCGCAACCAGCGTCTCATAGCGGCTTTCGAATATCCGTCCGGGAAAGACCTTATTCCAATGCCGCATCAAGCGATCATATTCGCGGTAGTATAGGCCGAGTGTTTCAAGGTCGGCGTTGTAGCCGTGGTCCTTGGTGAAATGCAGGACGAAGCAGGACACGCAATTGTCGATGGCATCGCGGCGGCAATGAATGATGCGCGCGTTGGGGAAAAGAATTCCGATCACGCCGATAAACTCGAAATTGTGCGGCATCTTGTCGACGATGCGGAGTGCAGCAGGCGCGTGCTGGCGCAGATAGGACAGGTATTCTTCGGCCAGCGCCCTCGACTGATCCCTCGTCATCGACATGATCGAATTGCGCAAGTCCTCGTCCGACAGTGTTCTAAAGCCCATCGAGTTCGCGATTCGCCGCAGCTTCGTAAGTTCCCCTGCGCCATGGACATCCGGATGGCTCGCGCAGATCTGCTCGGTCAGCGTCGTCCCCGACCGGGGCATGCCCAGCACAAACACCGGCACTTCGGACGGACTGCCGTGGCCAGCCTTGGCTTCCAATAGTGACGGGCTGAATATCTCGATCATGGAATCGACGCTTCGGCGGTAGTACTCCAGGTCGAAATCGTGACCAGCCGCCTTTTTCGCCCTCTTGAAGTGATCCATCGCCTCTTCATAGCGCTCGAGATCGTTCAGCACTTTGCCTGCCGCGTGATGGAGCTGCGATGCAGCAACCGGTTCGAGCCTGGGATTGGACAGTTCGCGCAGGATAGAATCGAGCTCGGCAGGTTTTTCGGTGAACTTTTGCGTGTCGACCAGGTAATTGTAGGCTGCCCCAACATCGACACGACGTTCTATTGCCTGATCGAGATAGGCTCTGGCTTCATCCATGCGGCCGAGGCTGGTGAGCGCACCAGCCAGACCAATCCGGACCATGGGATGGTCGCCGTTGATCTTTAGCGCCTTCTCGTAAAGGGGCAAAGCCATCTCGGCCATGTCGAAGTTGACGTAGGCACGCGCCAGTCCGCAAAGCGCTTCCACCAGGTCGGGCTTCAATTCGCAGGCGCGCTGCAGGTGCCTGATCGCAAGCAGATTGTCGCCAAGCTTCAGACCGGCCTCTCCCAGGCTGAGGTGGAAATATGGATTTTGAGGCGTCTGGCTTACTGCCCGCGCAAAATATTTGAGAGCCAACTCATCGTCGACACCGAGCCCCAACGTGCCGAGTATATAGAGCGAAAGCGGGTGGTTGGGCGTGCGGGCGAGAACGCGATGGCATAATTCCTCCGCCTCCGGGAGCCGCTTGGCTTGCTGAAGTTCGAGCGCCTGTCGCAGCAGCATGTCGTCGGCTTGCGCGCGCGACGGCGGTTTCACTTTCGGCGGTTCCACTTTCGGCGCCGAACGGGACTTTATATGCTTGGACCACGCGGGCGGCAGTCGGTTGTTCATCATGTCTCGCTAGCAAAATGATCCGGGAGAATCCAGCCTGGCCTGAAGGGCTGGCCTATCCTGTCGGGCGCCCTCCTTGTTCAACGTTCGGCTAGGTCGCCCAAGGCGTCGATCAGCGGCTGGATCTTGCCCTCATAATTTTTCCAGCGCTTGACAGATGACCTGTAGATCGGCTGCCGGACTTGCCAGCGACTGGCCGTGTTGACCGATCCGCCCTTCTCGAAGAAGCGCAGGCAGGCATCGTCCCAGGGCAATCCAAGATAATCGATCAGACGGCGCGATTGTGCCTCCTGATCCGTAACCAGCGTTTCGTAGGGACTTTCGAAGATGCGTCCCGGAAAAACCTTGTCCCAATGTCGCATCAGGCGATCGTATTCACGGTAGTACAGCCCGAGCGTCTGCAGGTCGGCGATGTAGCTGTGTCCCTTGGAGAAATTCTGGAAAAAACACGAGAGGCAATTGTCGATGGCGTCGCGGCGACAGTGAATAATCCGCGCGTTGGGAAAGAGAAGGCCGATGAGGCCTATCAGTTCGAAATTCCGGGGCATCTTGTCGACTATGCGACGTGCGGTCGGCGCACGCTCACGAAGGTAGGACAGGTGCTCCTCGGCCAGGATTTTGGACAGGTCAGGGGTGATCGGCACCATCGATTGGCCCAAAGCCCGTGCCGAAAGCCTGGTGAGGCCGGTAGCATTTGCGGCTCGCCTTAGCTTTTTAAGTTCTCCTGCGCCGTGAACATCCGGGTGGCTCGCGCAAATCTGCTCGGTCAGGGTGGTCCCCGACCGGGGCATTCCCAATACAAACACGGGCAATTCCGATGGGCTTCCATGGCCCGCGTTGGCAGCCACCATGTCCGGGTCGAAGAGCTCGATCGTAGAGTCGACCCAGCGGCGATAGGCTTCCAGATCAAACCTATAGCCTGCGGCCTGCTTGCCTTTCTTGAAATGATCTATCGCGTCTTCGTAACGCCCAAGGTCGTTCAGCACCTTGCCGGCTGCGTGATGAAGTCTCATCGCACTTTCGGGGTCAAGCTTTGGGTAGCCCAGTTCGCGCAGGATGGACTCAAGTTCGGCCGGCTCTTCGGTGAATTTGCGCGTATGCACAAGCTCGTTATAGGCAGCGGGCATCGCGATGCGACGTTCGATCGCTTCTTTCAGATAGACTTCGGCTTCGTCCACGCGACCGAGACCGGTGAGTGCGCTGGCCAGTCCTGTCCGAACGCGAGGATGATCGCGGTTGATCTTGAGCGCTTTCTCGTAAACCGGGACAGCCATGTCAGCCTTGTCGAATTCGACGTAAGCGCGTCCCAATGCGCAAAGCGCCTCCAGCAAATCGGGCTTCAACTTCAATGCTTGCTGAATATGCCTGATTGCGGGCGAATATTCGCTGACTTTTAGATAAACTTCACCCAGACTAAGGTGATAAAAGGGGTTTTGAGGCTCCTCGCCGACGGCTCGGGCCAAATATCGCAGCGCCATTTCATCGTCGAGCCCGATGAATAGCGTGCCCATGATATACGAAGCCAAGGGATGGTTGGGCGTGCGCTCCAGCACGCGACGGCACAGTTCCTCAGCCTCGGCCAACCGCTTGGCCTGCTGCAAGCCATACGCCTGTCGCAGCAGCGCATCGTCGGCCTGCGCGCGCGACGGCGGTTTCGCTTTCGGCGGTTGCACGTTCGGCGCCGGGCGGGACTTTATGTGCTTGGACCAAGCGGGTGGCAGTCGGTTGCTCATCATGTCTCGCTAGCAAAATGATCCGGGAGAATCCAGCCTGACGTTCCCGCCTGCCGCGGAACTTGCGCAGGCCAAGCCGGCAGGCTAGCAAGAAGGCCCCCTTTCGAACGAGCCCTATCATGCGCCTGCGCCCTCCCCTTACGCCGCTCATCGACGCGCTTCCCTCCACGGTGCCGTTTGTCGGCCCGGAGGCGCAGGAGCGTGATCGCGGCCGCGCCTTTCGCGCCCGCATCGGCGCCAATGAGAGCAGTTTTGGCCCTTCCCCGCGCGTCATTGCCCGCATGGCTGAGATTGCCGGCGACATGTGGATGTATTGCGACCCCGATAATCACGATTTGAAGGTAGCTGCCGCCGGGCATCTCGGCGTCGGCGCCGAAAACGTCGTCATCGGCGAAGGCATAGACGGGCTGCTCAGCCTGGTGGCGCGCATGTATGTGGCGCCCGGCGACGCGGTGGTGACCTCGCTCGGCGCCTATCCGACCTTCAACTTTCATGTTGCCGGCGTCGGCGGCCGGCTGGTCGCAGTGCCCTACGAGAACGATCGGGAAAACCTCGACGGCCTGCTGGCGGCAGTGGCCAGGGAAAAGGCGCCACTGGTCTACCTGTCCAATCCGGACAATCCGATGGGCAGCTGGTGGGAAGCCGCCGAGCTCAGCCGCTTCATCGAAGCCTTGCCGGAGACCACAATGCTGGTGCTCGACGAAGCCTATGGCGAATTAGGGCCAACCTCAGCGCTGCCGCCGATCGATGTGGCGCCGCCGAACGTCATCCGCATGCGCACCTTCTCCAAGGCCTATGGGCTGGCCGGCATACGCTGCGGCTATGCGGTGGCCGAGGCCCAGGTGATTCGGGACTTCGAGAAGATCCGCAACCACTATGGCGTCAGCCGCATGGCGCAGATCGCCGGTGTCGAGGCGCTTGCCGATCAGGCCTGGCTGGATAGCGTGGTGGCGCGGGTCGCCGCCGGCCGCCGGCGTATCGCCGCAATAGCCGAAGCGAGCGGGCTGAAGCCGCTGGCTTCGGCGACCAATTTCGTCACCATCGACTGCGGCCGCGACGGCGCTTTCGCACTGAAAGTGCTGCAGGCGCTGTTGTCACGCGACGTCTTCATCCGCAAGCCGATGGTGCCGGTTCTCGACCGCTGCATCCGGGTCAGTGTCGGCCTCGACCACGAGCTCGACATCTTTGCCGAGGAACTGCCTGGCGCGCTGGCGGCAGCGCGAGGGAATTGAAGAGCCTTCGCCCTATGTGGCTGACCGGCGGCAACGCGGTTGAATTTGCACGGCGATGCGCCAGACTCGACTCAAACGATGGAGAGCGCGATGACCGATCGTACGGTGCAGGTACGCATTTACGGCAAGGTGCAAGGCGTCAGCTACCGGGTCTGGGCGCGGCGCGAGGCGTCGGCGCTTGGCCTTGCCGGGTGGGTGCGCAACGAAGTTGACGGCTCGGTGACAGCCTTGATTGCAGGGACCGATGCGGCGGTCTCGACAATGATCGAACGGCTTCGGGAAGGGCCGCCAGAGGCAGCGGTTTCGAAGGTCGATGTTGAGGAGATCGAGGCTCGCGACATGTCGGCCGATTTCAGGATTGTTGCCTAGCAAGGCATGGTCCTGCTCATTCGCTTCCATCGCACAAAGTTCTCGAGGGTGCAGATAGAGCAAATCTGAAGCCATTGCCCTGCCCGGACGCGCCTCTTGAATTAATTGAACGTTTGTTTTATTTTCCGCGAAAAGGTGGCTTGTCATGGCGCGTACGACTGGTTCCGACGGCGAAAAGACCGAAGCTGCGGTCCGCGAGGCAGCGGTCAGCCTGATTGCGCGTCTCGGCTACGAGGCAATGTCGATGCGCCAGCTGGCGGCCGAGGTCGGTGTCCAGGCTGCGGCGCTGTACCGCTACTTCCCGACCAAGCAGGACCTTCTGTTCATGCTGATGCGTGAGCATATGGAAGGCTTGATCGAGGCGTGGCGCGCAACACGCCCTGTCGGCGCCGATCCGGCAGCGCGGCTTGCCGCTTATGTCGAAAACCACATCGCTTTCCATATCGAACGCCGCCACTCCACCCATGTCTCGAACATGGAGCTGCGCAGCCTGTCGCATGAAAAACTCACGCAGATCCTGCGCATGCGCACGGCCTACGAGAAGGAGCTGCGCGCCATCCTGCGCGACGGCGTCGAAGCGGGGTTATTCAGCATCGAAGACACCGGGCTCACCGCCATGGCGCTGATCCAGATGATGACCGGCGTCATCGTCTGGTTCCGGCCGGGCGAACGGCTGTCGATCGCCGAAGTCACCGCTACATATCTAGCAATGACAATGCGCCTTGTTGGAGCAAAGAGCGATGGCGCCTCAACGAGCTACGACGCCGCGCCTCTATTTGGGCGCGCAAAGGACACTCTAGCAACTTGATTTCGCGCATGATCCCGATTTCGGGATCGTGCGCCGGGAGGAACGGCATGTACACGCATACGCTCAACTTCGGGCTTGACGAAGACATCGAGGCGCTGCGCGACCTGGTGCGGCGCTTCGCCCAGGAAAAGATCGCACCGATCGCCGCCGAGATCGACCGCTCGAACGAATTCCCGGCACATCTGTGGGCGGAGCTCGGCGGGCTCGGCCTGCTCGGCATCACCGCCGATCCCGATTTCGGCGGCACCGGCATGGGCTACCTCGCCCATGTCGTGGCGATGGAGGAGATTTCGCGCGCCTCGGCCTCGGTCGGCCTCTCCTACGGCGCCCATTCCAACCTCTGCGTCAACCAGATCAACCGCTGGGCGACGCAGGCGCAGAAGGAAAGGTATCTGCCTTCGCTCTGCAGCGGCGAAAAAGTCGGCGCACTGGCGATGTCGGAATCGGGTGCCGGCTCTGATGTGGTGTCGCTTCGCCTGCGCGCCGAAAAGCGCAACGACCGCTATGTGCTCAACGGCACCAAGATGTGGATCACCAACGGGCCGGATGCCGAGACGCTGGTCGTCTACGCCAAGACCGATCCGGAACTCAATTCGCGCGGCATCACCGCCTTCATCGTCGAAAAAGCCTTTGCCGGTTTTTCCGTGGCGCAAAAGCTCGACAAGCTCGGCATGCGCGGCTCGAACACCGGCGAGCTGGTGTTCGAGGATGTCGAAGTGCCGTTCGACAATGTCCTGCACGAGGAAGGGCGCGGCGTCGAGGTGCTGATGTCGGGCCTCGACTACGAACGCGCCGTGCTGGCCGGCGGGCCGGTCGGGCTGATGGCAGCGTGCCTCGACGTGGCGATCCCTTACGTGCATGAACGCAGGCAGTTCGGTCAGCCGATCGGCGAATTCCAGCTGGTGCAAGGCAAGCTCGCCGACATGTATGCGACGATGAACGCGGCGCGCGCCTACGTCTATGCCGTGGCCGCCGCTTGCGATCGCGGTGAGACGGCCCGCAAGGATGCTGCCGGCTGTATTCTCTTCGCCGCCGAAAAGGCAACGCTGATGGCGCTCGACGCCATCCAGCTTTTGGGCGGCAACGGCTACATCAACGACTACCCGACCGGCCGGCTTTTGCGCGACGCCAAACTCTACGAGATCGGTGCCGGCACCAGCGAAATCCGTCGCTGGCTGATCGGGCGGGAAATCATGGTGGAGGGCGCCTGATGGCGTCTTTTTGAGATTTTGCCAGAAGCCGCACGATGTGGCACACTTCGGAATATGTGCCACAACACAGGCGAGACGGACCATGGCTGGCAGAACGGGAAAGTCCGGATTTGACGAAGACCCGCAAGCACGGTTCGATGCCGGCGCTCGCAAAGCGCCGTTTCGGCTTCCGGCGAAACGCGAGCGTGTCAAGCTTGGCGAGGGCGGGCGCTTCGTCATCCCTGCCGCGATGCGCGAGCAGATGGGCGTGAAGCCTGGCGAGGATATGATCCTGCATGTCGAGAACGGCGAGCTGCGGGTAAGATCGTGGCTGCAGAATCTGCGACGCGTCCAGGCCGAATTGTCAGCGTTGAAACAGCCCGGTGAAAGCGTCGTCGACGAATTTCTGAAAGAGCGACGGGAAGAGCAGCGTCGAAGCGACAAGCGTCTCGACCGTCTTCACGCCGAAGGGACGACGGGAAAGCGGACGAAATGAAGCCCTATGTCATGGACAGTTCGGCGGCGCTCGCAATCCTGCTCAACGAGCAAGGCACCGATAATGCTTTGGGGTTCGCGCCGGATGCACAATGCAGTTCGGTCAATGCGGCCGAAATCATCGCCAAACTGATCGACAAGGGACGCAGCATGGAACAGGCTGCGGACGACCTCGCCAGTCTCGGCATGCCGATCGCCGTTTTCGACGACGCGATGGGCATCGCCGCCGGGCAGCTTCGCCAATTGACGCGGCATCGCGGCTTGTCGCTGGGCGATCGGGCTTGCCTGGCGCTGGCAATTCGCGAGAATGCCATTGCCGTCACCGCTGATCGCGATTGGGGCGACCTCGATGTCGGCTGCAAGATCGAGCTGATCCGGTAGCGCCATGGCTCCCCTCACCTCGCAGATGTCGCCCGCCTCCGATATTTTCCGCGCCAATGCCGAGCGCATGCGGGCGCTGGTCGCCGATATTGCTGAAAAAGCCGCCGCCATCGAGGGCGGTGGCTCGGAAGAGGCGCGTGAGCGGCACGTCTCCCGCGGCAAGCTCCTGCCGCGGCAACGCCTAGCCCAATTGCTCGATACAGGCTCGCCCTTCCTCGAAATCGGCCAGTTCGCGGCATGGTCGATGTATGGCGAGGACATCCCTTCGGCCGGCCTCATCGCCGGCATCGGCCGCGTCGAAGGCACCGAAGTGATGGTCGTCGTCAATGACGCCACGGTGAAGGGCGGTACCTATTATCCACTGACGGTGAAGAAGCATCTGCGTGCACAGGAGATCGCATTGCAGAACAATCTGCCTTGCGTCTATCTGGTCGACAGCGGCGGCGCCAATCTGCCCAACCAGGACGAGGTGTTTCCCGACCGCGATCATTTCGGCCGCATCTTCTACAACCAGGCCAACATGTCGGCCGCCGGCATTCCGCAGATCGCCTGCGTCATGGGTTCGTGCACGGCCGGCGGCGCTTATGTGCCTGCGATGTCGGACGAGACAATCATGGTGCGCAACCAGGCAACCATCTTTCTCGGCGGGCCGCCGCTGGTGAAGGCGGCCACCGGCGAGGACGTCACCGCCGAGGACCTCGGTGGCGCCGACGTGCACACAAGGCTTTCCGGCGTTGCCGACCACTATGCGCTCGACGACGAGCATGCGCTGGCCATATGCCGGCGTATCGTCAAAAACCTGAATCGGAACAAAAATGTAAGCCTGGCCTTGCAGAAATCGATTCCGCCGCTTCACGATCCACATGAACTCTACGGCATCGTGCCGACGGATCTGCGCCAGCCCTATGACGTGCGCGAGGTAATCGCCCGCACCGTCGACGGCTCCGAGTTCGATGAGTTCAAGCAGAATTATGGCACCACGCTGGTCACCGGTTTCGCCCATCTCAGCGGCATGCCGGTCGGCATCGTCGCCAACAATGGCGTGCTGTTTTCGGAAAGCGCGCTGAAGGGCGCGCACTTCATCGAGCTGTGCTGCCAGCGCAAGATCCCGCTGATTTTCCTGCAGAACATCACCGGCTTCATGGTCGGGCGAAAATACGAGGCCGGCGGCATCGCCAAGGACGGCGCCAAGCTGGTCATGGCGGTCGCAACGGCCAAGGTGCCGAAGGTGACCGTGATCATCGGCGGCTCGTTCGGTGCCGGCAATTACGGCATGTGCGGACGCGCCTATTCGCCACGCTTCCTGTGGATGTGGCCGAATGCCCGCATTTCGGTGATGGGCGGCGAGCAGGCGGCAACGGTGCTGGCCGTGGTCAAGCGCGAAGGCATCGAGCGCAAGGGCGGGGAATGGAGCGCTGAGGAGGAAGCGAAATTCAAGAAGCCGATCCTGATGAAGTACGAGCACGAGGGACACCCGCTCTATTCGTCGGCAAGGCTCTGGGACGACGGCATCATCGACCCGGCCAAGACCCGCGAGGTGCTGGCGCTCAGCCTTTCGGCCGCGCTCAACGCCGAGATCGAGGAGACAAAATTCGGCGTGTTCAGGATGTGAGATGAGCGAAATCGGCCAGAGGATTCGCATTCAAACCGGCGACATCACGAAGCTGGCGGTCGATGCCATCGTCAACGCCGCCAATACCTCTCTTCTCGGAGGCGCGGCGTCGACGGCGCTATCCACCGCGCGGCCGGCCCCGAGCTTGTGGCAGAATGCCGGACCTTGCATGGCTGCAAGGTCGGAGACGCAAAAATCACCAAGGGCTACAGGCTGCCCGCGCGCTACGTCATTCATACGGTCGGGCCGGTCTGGCAAGGTGGCAGCAAAGGAGAGGCCGAACTGCTCGCCTCCTGCTATCGCCGGTCGCTCGAAATCGCCGCCGCAAAGGACTGCCGGACGGTGGCGTTTCCTGCGATCTCGACCGGGGCCTACCGCTATCCGAAGGATCAGGCGACGCAAATTGCTGTCGGGACCGTGAGCGCCTTCATCGGCCAGAACATCGCTCCGGCAACCGTCATTTTCTGCTGCTTCGACGAGCCGACGGCCGAATTGTATCAGCGGGTCGTCGCTGCACTCGGCAGGGTGTGACCCTGCGCGGGAGACAACCCACCACATCTCCAGACTATTTTTTGCTTCTCGATCTGGCCAGACGAAAGAATCACGGCTATTGATCATCGCAAATACCAATGGGGATTGGGCGAAGATGAGGCGGCGAGTTTTTCAGAGAACAACTGTGCATTTACTTGCAGGGTTGCTTATATTAGTGACCCCTGGCATCGGCGCAGCGCAGTCGCTGGCGGGAAGCAAGGGCGAGACCCGTTTCTATCCCTATTTGCCGCAGAGCCCGAAGGATCCGTGTACCAGGGCCTATAAGGCCTATGTAGCGGCCGGCGGCCATTCAGCCTATGCAACCACTCCGTATTCCCGGGTGCGTTTTCTGTACATCATCTGCGGCTCGCGCTTGAATGCACCGTCACAGCAAGCTGCCGAAGAATTGGCGTTGAAATCCTGTCAGGCCGCCCGCAACAGTTACAGAGTTACAACAGGCGGCGGCTGCGAAATCGCTGCCTCCAAGTAGACGAATATATTTCAGTGTTTGGGGTTCAAATGGGTTTGGCAATGAAATCTTTATCAATCAAGCGAGCAACCATGTCGGTACTTGCACTGCTTGTGGCCTCTGCACCGAATGTCGGCGCCGCCGAATCGCTGGCGGGAAGCAAGGGCGACAGCCGTTTTCCGGTCTATTTTGCACCGGGTACAATCGGAGGCTGCGGCAAGAATTACAAGGACTATGTGGCGGTTGGCGGTCACTCGGCCTATGCGATGACGCCATTCAACTGGGCAACCGAATTCACTATTTGCGGTGCTTATCTGAATGCAACATCCCAGAAGGCTGCGGAGGCGCTGGCGTTGAAATCCTGCCAGTCCGCGCGCAGCAAGTACAAGGTCACGACTGCAGGGGCCTGCGCCATAGCTGCCTCCAAATAGACCGACACTCGTCGGCCTTCGACATATTCAATGGGTGGGAAAAATGAAATCTATAAGCGTCAAACAAGCAGTCTTCTCGCTAATAACCGGGTTGCTTCTAATCTCGAGCCCCAATGTCGGCGCGGCGGAATCGCTGGCTGGAAGCAAGGGCGACGTCCGCTTCTACCCGTATTTTCCGGCGACCGCGGATCGGCCATGCACCAAGGCATATAAGGCCTATGTCGCGGCCAGCGGCCATTCAGCTTATGCGACCACTCCGTATTCCCGGGTGCGTTCGTTGTACATCCTGTGCGGCTCGCGCTTGAATGCGCCCTCGCAAAAGGCTGCCGAGGATATGGCGATGAAATCCTGCCAGGTCACCCGCGACCGTTACAGGGTCACGACCGGGGGAGCTTGCGAAATCGCGGCCTCAAAGTAGGCAGGCCTCGCTTGCCTACCCTTTGACCGCCAGACTACAAAGCAGGGCATTGCCGCAGTTCGCGTGACGAGAATTCGCGCCGTTGGCGGCAGCTCTGCCTGTGGAGGCCCGATGTTCGCCAAGATCCTGATCGCCAACCGTGGCGAGATCGCCTGCCGGGTGATCCGCTCGGCACGCAGGATGGGTGTGCGCAGCATCGCCGTGTATTCCGACGCCGACGCTCACGCCCTGCATGTCGAAATGGCCGACGAAGCGGTGCATATCGGCGCCTCTCCCGCCAACGAAAGCTATCTGCGCGGCGACAAGATCATCGCGGCGGCTTTGGCCACAGGTGCCGCGGCCATCCATCCGGGCTACGGCTTTCTTTCGGAAAACCCCGATTTCGTCGACCAGGTGGTCGCGGCGGGGCTGATCTTCATTGGGCCGTCGGCGGCCTCGATCCGTGCCATGGGACTGAAGGACGCGGCCAAGCGGCTGATGGAAAAGGCCGGCGTGCCTGTCGTTCCGGGCTATCACGGCGAAGCGCAGGAGATCGTGTTGCTCGCCTCCAAGGCGCGCGAGATAGGCTACCCCGTACTGATCAAGGCGCGCGCCGGCGGCGGCGGCAAAGGCATGCGGCGCGTCGAGCATCCCGATGATTTTTCGGAAGCACTGTCGGGCGCGCGGCGCGAGGCGAAAGCCGCGTTCGGTGACGACCGCGTCTTGGTGGAAAAATATGTCGACAAGCCGCGCCACATCGAAGTGCAGGTGTTTGGTGACAATTTCGGCAACGCCGTGCATCTTCACGAACGCGACTGCTCGGCGCAGCGCCGCCACCAGAAGGTGATCGAGGAGGCGCCTGCCCCCGGCATGACGCCGGCACTGCGCAAGGCGATGACGGAGGCGGCGGTGAAAGCCGCCAAGGCAATCCACTATTCCGGCGCCGGTACCATCGAGTTCATCGTCGATGCCTCGCAAGGTCTGAAGGCCGACCGTTTCTGGTTCATGGAAATGAACACCCGTCTGCAGGTCGAGCACCCCGTCACCGAAATGGTTACCGGCATCGACCTGGTCGAGTGGCAGTTGCGGGTAGCCGCCGGCGAAAAACTGCCGAAGACGCAGAGCGAGATCGCGCTCTCCGGCCACGCCTTCGAGGCGCGCATCTATGCCGAGGACGCGGCAAGAGGGTTTTTGCCGGCGACCGGCACCTTGCACCATTTGAAATTTCCGCAGCCGGCACCGGAGGGTGCGACCATGCGCGTCGAAACCGGTGTACGCGCTGGCGATGCGATTTCGCCGTTCTACGATCCGATGATCGCCAAGCTGATCGTTCATGGCAAGGACAGACGGACGGCGCTCATCGCGCTTGGCACGGCACTGTCGCAGACCGAAATCGCCGGCTCGACGGTCAACACTGGCTTTCTTGCCGCGCTGGCCGCTGATGCGGATTTTGCGGCGGGCGATGTCGATACCGGCCTGATCGCCAGGCACCAGCAGGCGTTGACGGCGGTTCCGCCGCCGAGCGGTGAGACGATTGCCGCCGCGGCACTTGCCGCGTCCGGTGCGCGCGACTTGCCGTCCTCGGACGATCCCTGGTCGTCACTGGCCGGCTATGCGCATTTCCACGCTGTAGCGCGGAGCACCCTGCTGAAGTTTGGCGAGCAGGAGATCGGCGCGCGCGTGTCGGTGCGGCCGGACGGGCGGTTCGAGGTGGCGCTGGATGCGCCCTATGACAGCGTCAATTCGCGGGATCTCCGCGCGGCGCCTCGCCTCGCCCGCTGGCCGGGTCACGTCACGGTCTTCGATGGCGCCATCGGCTACGGTTTTGCCGTGCCGGATCCGCTGGCCCGAGCCGACGAAGCCGCCGCCGCTTCCGTCAGCCTGCGCGCTCCAATGCCCGGCCTGGTCAAATTGGTGCGTGCAGGCAAAGGCGAGTCCGTGATCAAGGGCCAGCCGCTGCTGATCCTGGAGGCGATGAAGATGGAGCACACCATTGCCGCGCCCCATGACGGGGTTATCGCCGAGATTGCTGCCGAAGGCGCGCAGGTAACCGACGGCACCGTGCTGGTTCGCTTTGTCGAGGAACCTCAGTTGACTGCTGTTTCCCTATCCACGAAGTGATCTCGAACGCGTGACAAAGGCGTCGCCAAAAAAATGTGGCCGGGTTTGACCCCCGGCCATGTTCGATTACAGCAGCGCGTCTTGCGGCGCCGCGGCCATCACGGCTGGATCGGCGCGTATTTGCCGTCATGCCACTGGTTGATGTCGTAGCTCGCGTTCTTGAGGTCGCCCTTCTCGTCGAAGGTGACCGAGCCGACAACCGTGCTGATCGGCTGGCCGTTCTTTAACGCTTCGGCGACTTTTGCCGGATCGTCGCTGCCGGCGCGTTTGATGCCTTCGGCGAAGGCCTGGATCACCGCATAGGAAAACAGCGTGAAGCCCTCCGGCACGAAGCCGCCGGCCTTGATCTTGGCGATGGCTTCCTTGGCTTCGGGCTTCGCCTGCGGGTCCGATGGGAAGACGAACATGGTGCCTTCGCCGGCCGGACCGGCAACCTGCCAGAATTCCGGCGAAGCGATCGAGTCCGGCATGATCAACTGGAACTTGAGGTTCTGCTCCGCCGACTGGCGCAGGATCAGGCCGGCTTCGGGGTGATAGCCGCCGAAATAGACGACGTCGGCTTTCAGCTCCTTGAGCTTGGTAACAAGAGCGGAATAGTCCTTCTCGCCAGCGTTGATGCCCTCGTAGAGGATTTCATTGAGACCGTTCTGGTTCATCGTTGCCTTCACGGCATCGGCCACGCCCTGCCCATAGGCGCTCTTGTCGTGCAGGATGACGACTTTCTTGCCGGCATATTTCTTGGCGATCCAGGGACCGATGAAAGCGCCCTGCGCATCGTCGCGCGTGTAGAGGCGCATGATCGTCGGCCAGCCGGCTTTCGCCGCTGCATCGGTCAACACCGGGTTCGAGGAAGCCGGACTCATCATCAGCGCACCGGCTTCGGCGTAGACAGCGGAGGCCGGGATGCTGGAGCCCGAGCAGGCGTGGCCATCGATGAACTTGACACCGTTGGCGATGATGCGGTTGGCGACCGAAACCGCCTGCTTCGGATCGCACTGGTCATCCTCGATGTCGAGCTTGATCTGGCGGCCGTCGACGCCGCCCGCCGCGTTGATCGCGTTGGCGGCGGCTTGCGCGCCTTGCTTAAACTGATCGCCGATGTTGGCAAGCTGACCGGTCATCGGTCCGACCACCGAAAAGGTGATGTCATCGGCGAAGGCGACCGGCGCGGTCATCATCAGGCCAAATATGGCTGCGCTGAAAATACTGAATTTCTTCATGGTGACACAACTCCTCCACTCTCGCGCGACCATCCCGGCCGCGCCTCTTCCAGAATGGCGGGAGAATTTCATCCTTCGCCGGAGCTGTCTAGACGCATCGTCGGCGCTCGATTGGGCCTGTAATGCGCTGTCCCAAAGACAAAGCCGCGCCAGCCTTGTTCCGGCCGGTCGCAGCTTTTCTCATCGAGCTTCCCGAGGTATCACCACCGGGATCTGCTCGCCTTCCCTGTTTGTACGGTTTATGGCGCGGCTCGTCCGCCGTGTTCTTGATCTTGTTGGCCCAGCCGTCTTGCGCGGCCTTGATTTTTCGGGCCCGGCCCTCTGCGCGGCCTTGACCCGAACCGTCCCTGTCGTGAGGTCAGTACCCCTTGTGAGGTCGATGCCGGCGAATTCAGTGCATCGTCATCCATTCGCGAGCTTCGCGCAGCGCCTTGGCGATCTCGACCTTCGACATGGCGGCAGACAATTCGGAGCGCAGTTCCGCGGCGCGGGCCGAACCCTTGATCGCGGCGATGTTGAACCATTTGTGGGCGGCGACGACATCGGTCTCGCAATCGCGGCCAGTCGCATACATCATGCCCAACTCGAAAAGAATATCGGCCTGGGCAGTTGCCCCCATGGCGCCGAAGCCGGCTTCAAGCATTTCAAAACGTGCCATTTCAAATCCCCTGTTCTGGCTCCCGAGAGCTGTCTCCGTCTGTCCCTCGGTGTCCTTGATTACCGTCGGGGGCGGCCGCTCTTTCGATGCTTTCGAGAATGCCCCGGAGGCTTGAATCCGTCGTTAAATGGCGTGCTTAACTTGAGGAAAACAAAGCCAAAACAAGAGGTAAACGCGAAAATTCGTTAAGGATACAAAGCCAGCAATCGCGCCGGTTTGCACAAGATTTGAAGAAAACTTGCGAGGCGCGGATCAAGACTCCGCTAACCACAGAAGACAAAGACGTGTGCGGCCCGTTTCATTTTTCGCCGGCGCGGCCGTTCGGGAGCGGGCAAAAACCCGCAAACCTTCCGTCGCGGCACCGCTTTTGTTTTTCCGGGAGCTGGACTAGCTTACGTTTGCGTAAGGGGCAGACACCCGGGACGGAGCCCGATTGGACTTACCTGAGGGAGGAAAGACATGTTTCGACAAGTGAGCCTGGCCCTCGCGGCCGCAATAATGATGACCGGCGCGGCGTGGGCCGATCCGATCGAAGGCAATTGGAAAACGCAAGCCGGATCGACTGCCGCCATTTCGGGTGGCGGCGGGGCATTTTCGATTACGCTCAAATCCGGCAAATTTGCCGGCAAGAACATCGGTTCACTGAAGTTTGCCGGCGACAACAAATATGCCGGCACCATAACCGACCCGGAAACCGACAAGACCTATTCGGGCAAGGCTTCGCTTTCCGGCAGTTCGCTCAAGATGAGCGGCTGCGTGCTCGGCGGGCTGATCTGCAAGAGCCAGACCTGGCACAAGCTCTGATCGTGCCCTTCCTGCCGGGGTGAGCGGGGCCAGTCGGCCCCGTTTTCATGTTATCGGTCTCGCAGCCATGGCGTCGCCATGGGTCGCTGCACTCAAAGCGGACCCTCTCAGAGATCATCAACCATTTTTGAACCGCAGATGAACGCCGGGATCAGAGCCGGTTCAGCCGGGGCAAGGCATTGTCATGCGTGTTAAAGGAGACACCGCGCAATGCTTGCCCGCCGCTTCACCATCGTCTGCCTGCTGATGAGCCTGTTCGGCATGTTGTTCGCCGTCCTTGTCGCCGAAGCCGGCCGGCCGTCCCGCTCCTGGGACGTCGCCAATTCCTGCCGACTCGGTTGCTTGAACCATCTTCACCACTGAAACGACAAAGAGCTGAACATTTAGAGAAAAGCAAAACGCCAATGAACCGCCTCGCCGCCAACACCCTCAAGACGCTTCGGCTGCTGCCGCGCGCGGCGCTCATCCTGACTGTTCTTTCGGTACCGGTACTGGCCGTGCCGACGATGCGCACCAATGCCGGCTCGACGATCGAGGCGCCTGCGTTGAGGAAGTCAGGCCTCGGCTTTGTGCTGCTGGTTAGCCTGCAGCGCGGTTAGCAGACCGAAAAACGCCGACAGCGCGTATTGAGGCCGCCTTACCCCCTCCCAACCGCGCGTCCAACTCTCTATATTGGGTCATGGAAAAGCGAATCTATCCCCAAGCCATTGAATCGGTGGTCACGCCGGAGCCGTTTGGCCGGCAGAGCTTCAACGACGCCAAGAAGGCCGTCGCGGCCCTACAGGTGCTTTACGACCGCAACACCAAGTTCCTGCGCGATTCATTTGCCGCGCTCGCCGCGGGCGGCGACAACAACAAACGCTACCGGGCTTTCTATCCGGAGATCGGCGTCACCACGAGTTCCTTCACGCAAATCGACTCGCGGCAGGCCTATGGCCACATGCCGACGCCGGGGCATTTCTCAACCACCGTCACCCAGCCTGCTCTTTTCGAAAGCTACCTCACCGAACAGCTTCGGCTGATCATGCGCAACCACGGCGTTCCCGTCACGGTTTCGGAATCGACCACTCCCATCCCGCTGCATTTCGCCTTCCTCGAAGGCACGCATGTCGACGGCACTGCTGCCGAGCGCATCAAACGGCCGATCCGTGACCTGTTCGACGTGCCGGATCTCGACGGCACCGACGACCAGATCGCCAACGGCACGTTCGAAGTGGCATTGGGCGAGGCACGGCCGCTGGCGCCGTTCACGGCGCAACGGATCGACTATTCGCTGCACCGGATGTCGCATTATACGGCGACTAGTCCCCAGCATTTCCAGAACTTCGTGCTGTTCACCAACTACCAGTTCTACATCGACGAATTCGTCGCCCGTGCACGCGAATTGATGGCCAATGGCGGTGACGGATATGTCGAGTTCGTCGAGCCGGGCAACATCGTGACCAAAGCAGGGGACGGTGCGCCCGGTGAGGGTGCTGCGCCCCCTCGCCTGCCGCAGATGCCGGCCTATCATCTGAAGAAGCCGAACCATGGCGGCATCACTATGGTCAATATCGGCGTTGGGCCTTCCAACGCCAAGACGATCACCGACCATATCGCGGTGCTCCGGCCGCATGCCTGGGTGATGCTCGGCCATTGCGCCGGCCTGCGCAACACGCAGGCGCTCGGGGATTATGTGCTGGCCCATGCCTATGTACGAGAAGACCATGTCCTCGACGACGATCTTCCGGTCTGGGTGCCGATCCCGCCGCTAGCCGAAATCCAGGTGGCGCTGCAGGAAGCGGTCGCCGAGGTCACCGGGCTTTCCGGATATGATCTCAAGCGCATCATGCGCACTGGCACCGTCGCCACTATCGACAACCGCAATTGGGAGCTGCGCGACCAGCGCGGGCCGGTCCAGCGGCTGTCGCAGTCGCGGGCGATCGCGCTCGACATGGAATCGGCGACGATCGCCGCCAACGGCTTCCGCTTCCGGGTGCCCTATGGCACGCTGCTTTGCGTATCCGACAAGCCGCTGCATGGCGAATTGAAGTTGCCGGGCATGGCGACCGAGTTCTACAAGCGGCAAGTAGCGCAGCACCTGACCATCGGCATCAGGGCGATGGAGAAGCTGGCTGAAATGCCGATGGACCGACTGCATTCGCGCAAACTCAGGAGCTTTTCGGAAACTGCCTTCCAGTAAATGCCGAATCGCATGTGTCTGTCCAGGTCAGGACATTTCGTCATCTTGATTGAGCCGCACTTCTGCCGATAGACAAAGCGATGGCACGTGTTCGGGACATGACGGTTGCGCTCGCATTCGTCGCAATGCTTGCACTCTCGGCCGCGCTGGTGGCCGGGTTCTTCGGATCGCTGCATCCGGCCCTCGATTCCTTTGCTCATTTCCGCGTCCATTTTTCGGTGCTGATGGCGCTTTGCGCGCTGCCGCTGCTCGCCACCTCGTTTCGCCTGCAGGCCGCGGTCGCATTGCTGTTTGCGATAGCCTCCTTTGCCACCACGCAGAATGCCTTGCCGCTTTCGCGGCTATGGCAGGTGCAGGCCGCCTACGAAGCCAAACTCGGTGACGAGCCAGTCTACCGCCTGCTGCAGATGAACCTCAGGTTCAACAATCCAACGCCTGAGAAGGTGCTGTCGCTGATCGGCCGGACCCAGCCTGATGTTATCACCCTCGACGAGGTGTCCGAAACGTGGAAGGCAAAGCTTGGGCTGCTATCCGGCGGCTATCCCTACCGGATCCTCTGCCCATATCCCAATGGCGTGTTCGGCGTTGCGCTGCTGTCCAGACGACCGTTTGGCATAGGCACGGAGCCGCACTGCGACAGCCGCGGCGCGATGGCGATCGCCACGGTCGATTTCGGCGGAACCGACGTCGATGTCGCCGCCATCCACCTCACCTGGCCATGGCCGCACAACCAATCACGGCAGATTGGAGGGTTGTCTGACGAAATCGCCTCGCTTGGCGAGACGTCGATCCTGGCAGGCGACTGCAACGCAGCGCCATGGAGCGCCGCCGTCCGGCGCGTCGCATCGCTTGGCAAGCTGACTGTAATGCCGTCGGTCGGGCCGACCTGGCTCTACAGAAGGCTGCCGGATTTCCTGCGCTTCGCCGGACTGCCGATCGACCAGGTCTTCAGCAAGGGCGCCATTGTTATCCATTCGGCGTCGACCCTTGAGGACACCGGCTCAGACCATCTGCCGGTGCTGGTGGAGTTTTCGCTTCGGTCGGATGAACAAAAGCCGCTCGACGAGCACCAGACGGCGACCGCGCTTGCGGCGCTGCCTGGCGGGACGCGAAGCTGAAAATCCGCAGTCCAATCTCGACCTGGCTTATTACTGGCCCACAAAAGCGCGGATGAGGTGCTCGACAGGGCCGCCGTCGCGATGCTCGTGCGCATCGAAGGCGATCTGCTTTGCCTCGTATTCGGCATAGATGGCATTGATCCGGCGCTTTGCCTCGCGACGTGCCTCGAAACAGTGCGGGTCATCACCGACTGTCAGCCCTCGAACCGACTTTTCGGTGGCCCGCATCATCTGTCTGGCGATGCGGCCATGGGTCTCTTCATGGGCGCGAACGCCAGCGAAGAACCGCTTCCAGCGCTTCTGCAGCGCAGGCGACGTGGCTGAGACTAGTTTGGGATAGGTATAGAAGAGATTGAGCGTCCCGTTGGCCTGGCGCAGGCGGCAGACGCCGTTTTCCCGTTGGGCGTCGAAGGTCCAATCATCGACGCTGTAGCCGGTCTGCGCGATGGCGTGGGTCATGAAGCCGTGCTTCGGCCCACTGCGATCCATGGCCTCGATCAGGGCCGCGCCGGTGGTTCCGGCAATGTTGTAAGTTCGTGTCTTGACCAGCACCTTAGTGCCGGCCAAGGCTGCAGGGGCGCACAATGCCCCGATCGCCACAACGCTCGTCAGAACTGCCAGGCGCATTTTTCCTTCCTCCCTGTCGCCGCAGAAAGGAAACACAGGCAGGCGGTTTATTCAACAATCCTACGGTTGCGCTGCTCCTCATCTTGTTTAGTCCGGAGCAAACCTTGTGACTTACATGTTCTGGTAGACCGGGCCCTCGCCGCCCTGTGGCGGCACCCAATTTATGTTCTGGTTCGGGTCCTTGATATCGCAAGTCTTGCAGTGCACGCAGTTCTGCGCGTTGATGACGAAGCGCACATCCTTGGCCGCAGGATCGGCGGCGGCATTGCCATCCTTGTCGACCCATTCGTAGACGCTGGCCGGGCAGTAACGCGTCGAGGGTCCCGCATAGACGTCATGCTCAGAGCGCTTCTGCAGGTCCATGTCGGCGACGAGCAGATGCACCGGCTCGTTCTCCTCGTGGTTGGTGTTGGACAGGAACACCGACGACAGCCGGTCGAAGGTCAGCACCCCGTCCGGCTTCGGGTAGGCGATCTTCTGGTGCGCGGCGGCCGGTTCCAGCGTCGCATAGTCGGCCCTGCCGTGCTTCATCGTGCCGAAGGGCGAGAAGCCGAACAGCGTGTTCAGCCACATGTCGAGGCCGCCAAGGCCGACGCCGACAATGGTGCCGAAGCGCGACCATAGCGGCTTGACGTTGCGCACTTTCTTCAGGTCCTTGCCGATATCGGTGGCGCGCCAGGCGGCCTCGTAGGAGGCCAGCTCGTCATTGGTGCGGCCGGCGGCTATCGCATCACAGACATGCTCGGCCGCCAGCATTCCGGAGAGCACGGCATTGTGCGAGCCCTTGATGCGCGGCACGTTGACGAAGCCGGCTGCGCAGCCGATCAGCGCACCGCCAGGGAAGGACAGTTTCGGCACCGATTGCCAGCCGCCTTCGGTGATGGCGCGGGCACCATAGCCCAGCCGCTTGGCACCCTCGAAGGTGCCGCGGATCGCCGGATGGGTCTTGAAGCGCTGAAACTCGTCAAAGGGCGACAGATAGGGATTCTTGTAGTTCAGGTGAACGACGAAGCCGACTGCCACCTGGTTGTCCTCGAGATGGTAGAGGAAGGAGCCGCCGCCGGTCTTCAAATCGAGCGGCCAGCCGAAGGAATGCTGGACAAGGCCCGGCCGGTGGTTTTCCGGTTTGATCTGCCAGAGTTCCTTGAGGCCGATGCCGTATTTTCCGGGCTCACGACCGTCGGAAAGGTGGTATTTGGCGATCAGTTGCTTGGCCAGCGAGCCGCGCGCGCCCTCGCCGATCAAGACATATTTGCCCATCAGCGCCATGCCCGGCGCAAAGCCCGGACCGTGCGTGCCGTCCTTCTCGACGCCCATGTCGCCGGTGACGACGCCGGTGACCGCACCGGCCTCGTTGTAGAGCAGGCCGACCGCGGCAAAGCCCGGATAGATCTCGACGCCCAGCGCCTCGGCCTTGGTCGCCAGCCAGCGGCAGACATTGCCGAGCGAGACGATATAATTGCCGTGATTGTTCATCAGCGGCGGCATCAGGATATTGGGCAGACGGAACGAACCGGCGGGGCCGAGAACCAGGAAATGGTCGTCGGTGACCGGTGTCCTGAAGGGATGACCCTCCTCTTCGCGCCAGCCGGGCAGCAGCCGGTCGATGCCGATCGGATCGACGACGGCGCCGGACAGGATGTGCGCGCCGACTTCGCCGCCCTTTTCCAGCACGACGACGGAAAGCTCGGGATTGACCTGCTTGAGACGGATCGCGGCGGCGAGGCCGGCCGGGCCGGCGCCGACGATGACCACGTCGAATTCCATGCTTTCGCGTTCGATATCGCTCATCGATCCCTCACTGGCTCGCTATTCCCGGCATCTTGCTGGCTCACGCGCTGCATAGCGCATCAAATAGCGACGGGAAACCGGCGCGGACGTGACAATACCGATTTCATCAAAAAGTCGCGTCCTGCCGCACAGATTCGCGGTGACGAGCATCAATCTTCAATCCTATTCCGTTTGCACAGATATGTCGCACTGATGTTTTTAATTGTTCGACGGCTTGCTTATCGGCCATACTTCCCGCCATGCGCATATTCGGGCCGGCTGGCTTTTCATCGACGCGCTTTTTTTTCACGCCCGGCCGGTTTTGCCGTGCGGCGCTCTTGGCGCTTCTGCCACTGACGGCCCTCGATGCCCGTGCCGAGCAGCAACTGGTCTGGGCGACCGGCGCCTATTCCTTTTCCGACGAGCGCGGCGGTTTCCGCATCACCGGGGCTTCCGGCATCGGCACGAAAGAGGATCCGCTGGTCATCACCGAAGAGCTGAATTCAGCGACGCCGGTAACGCTGGCCATTCGCACGACAAGGCCGATCCAGCCGTTCGGCAAGGCGGGAGACTTCGCCAATGGTCTGATGTATATGCGCATCGACGTGCTCAACAATAGCGGCCAAGCCTGGGTCGAGTTCCAGTTCGAACTCCAGGAGATCCTCGACCAGCCGAGCGTGTTCGGCGACGGCCTGTCGTTCGACCAGCGCAACAAAACGCCCGAAAATATCTGGTCGAGCAGCTACGCCGATTTCGACCGCAATTTCGAACCGTATGACCGCCTGCTGTTCAAGAACGGCAAGATCGACCCGCTGAAGACCGCCAGCTTCTATTTCCTGATCACCGACTACACGCCGCGCTGGACGTTCTATCTGGTGCAGGATCCGCGCATACCGTCGAGCTGAACTTGCAAATTCAAGCTCCGCGGCCGAATGTGAAACCATGACTGCCGCCCCCCACACTAGCCGAGCCGATCTCGCCGAGTTGCTGGCCTTCTACGCCAGCGCCGGCGTCGACGAGGCACTTGAAGAACAGCCGGTAAACAGGTTTGCAGAAGCCAGGCCGCCGGAGCGGGTGCCTGCGGCGGCCGCTCTGCCGGCCGGTGAAAATGCATCGCCTCATCGCTCGACGAGCGTGTCGCGCGGCGAAATGGGCGAGAGACCGAATACGGCACCGGCAGTGCGAACGTCCCCGGCCATGTCAACGGTGCCCGACGAGGCGCAGGCGGCATTGGCGCGGCAACTGGCGAGATCGGCGGCAAACCTCGACGAGCTTCGCCAGCACATGGCGGCATTCGACGGCTGCAATCTTAAATTCACCGCCAAGAACCTGGTGTTCGCCGACGGCAATCCGACTGCCGCGGTGATGCTGGTCGGCGAAGCGCCGGGCCGCGACGAGGACATAGAGGGCTTGCCGTTCGTCGGCCGGTCGGGCCGGCTGCTCGACCGCATGCTGGCCGCGATCGGTCTTGACCGGACATCTGCCTACATCGCCAACGTGATTCCCTGGCGGCCGCCGGGCAACCGCACGCCGACGCCGCACGAGACCGAGATCTGCCGGCCGTTCATCGAGCGGCAGATCGAACTGGTCAATCCGAAGGTGCTGGTCAATCTCGGCGGCCCGTCGGCAAAGACCCTGCTCAACACCTCCGAAGGCATATTGCGGCTGCGCGGCAACTGGCGCGTCCACACGACCCCGTCTGGCGTCGCCATTCCCGCCATGCCGACCCTGCATCCGGCCTATTTGTTGAGAACGCCTGCGCACAAGAAGCTGGCGTGGCGGGATTTCCTCGAAGTGAAGGCGAAGTTGCGGGCACTTGGGTAACGGTGCAGAACGCGTCTTCCGTCCTCCCCTTGCGAGGAAGGAAGGGCGGCATCATGATCTCGCAGGTAATTGAAATGCGCCCACTGCCGGCCTAGTCATCTCGTTATGACAGCAGCCCAGATTTCCGCCGGCAGTCTCATTCGCGAATGGCGTACACGCCGGCGCATGAGCCAGCTCGACCTCGCCATGGAGGCCGAGATCTCGCAGCGGCATCTGAGTTTCGTTGAAAGCGGCCGCGCCGCACCCTCGCGTGACATGGTGCTGCATCTGGCGGAGCAGCTTTCGATCCCGCTCAGGCAGCGCAACCAGCTGCTGCTGGCCGCCGGCTTTGCCCCGAGCTTCAGCGAACGACCACTTGACGATGCCTCGATGGCACCGGCGATGGCGGCGGTCGAGACCGTGCTCAAGGCGCACGAGCCGTTCCCGGCGCTTGCCGTCGACCGGCATTGGAACCTGGTGTCGGCGAACGCCGCCATCGGCCCGTTCCTCGCCAATGTCGCCGACGCCTCCCTGCTGAAGCCGCCGGTCAACGTTTTGCGCCTCAGCCTGCATCCCGGCGGCATCGCGCCGCGCATCGTCAACCTTGCGGAATGGCGGACGCATCTTCTGGAGCGGCTGAAGCGGCAGAACGACGCTGCCGCCGATCCGGTTCTGGTCGAGCTCGAGCGCGAGCTTCGGGCCTATCCGTCCGGCCTTAAAAGCAGCCGGCCGGCGCCGGTCGAACCGAACGCGATTGTCCATCCGCTCAAGCTTGCCCATGGCGACGCGGTGCTGTCGTTCATCAGCACCATCACCGTGTTCGGCACGCCGCTCGACGTGACGCTGGCGGAGCTGGCGATCGAATCTTTTTTCCCCGCCGACGAGCAGACGCGGGCGGTGCTGATGCGGCTGGCGAAAGAGCGGACCGACGCAGCGGGCTGATCACCCTTCCGGCGCGACGGCCTTGCGGGTGCGGGTGCGTTCGAGACCCAGCTGGCGCTCGCGCCAGATGATGAAAATCCCCGCCGCAACCACGATCATGCCGCCGACCAGCATGTTGATCGTGGCGATATCGCCAAAGACCAGATAGCCGACGACGACGCCGAGGATCATCGAAGTGTATTCGAAAGGTGCTACGACGGAAGCCTCGGCATGGCGATAGGCCGAGGTCATCAGAATCTGGCCAAGCCCGCCGCAAAAACCCGCGGCAATCAGAAGCCCCGCCTGTGCTGGCGTCAGCGCCTGCCAGCCGAATGGCAGCGAAAGCAGCGCCATGACGCTCGCGGTTACCGAAAACCACAGCACGATGGTCGCCGTCCGCTCGCTCTGGACGAGGTTGCGAACCAGGAGCATGGCGATGGCCGAGATCGCCGCGGCTATCAGGGCGGCGATGACGCCAAGCACCTCCTGATCGCCAAGGGCAGCGCCCGAACTGAGCAGCGTCAGTTCCGGCCACGAGATGATCAGCACCCCGACCAGGCCGACGGCAACCGCACTCCAGCGATAGATGCGGATGGCTTCGCCGAGGAAGATCGAACTGAACACCACGACCAGCAGCGGCTGCGCGTAGTTCAGTGTGATCGCCTCCGGCAGCGGCAGCCGCGTCAGCGCGAAGAAGCCGAGCCCCATGGCACAGACACCGACGACGCCGCGCGCAATGTGGTTGAGCGGGCGCTTTGTCGAAAAGGCGGTTCCGAGTTTTCCCTGGAAGGCGAGGAAGGCGATGATCGGAAAAATGGCAAAGAAGGAGCGGAAGAAGACGATCTGGCCCGCCGGGACGGTGCCTGCCGCCTTGATGCAGGACGACATGCCGACGAAGACCGCCACCGATACGATCTTGAGCAAGATTCCGGTCAGCGTGCTGTGCTCGCCGGCAAGGTCGCCAACTGCAAGCACTGGCAAATCCGGTCTGGCTGTCACGCCCCTCTTGCTTCCTCGATCGCCGCCCAGATGCACGCCGGCGTTGCCGGCATGTCGATATGCCTGATGCCGTAGGTGCGGTAGTGCGCGTCGGTCACCGCATTGAGCGCGGCAGGCGTCGACCCGATCGTACCCGCCTCCCGCGCGCCCTTGATGAAGGCCACATCCTCGCGACGCAACACAGAGGCGCTCGTTCCGAATTTCGGCGTGACGACGGTCATGGAAGCCTCGCGATGATGCTTGGGAAATGATCGCCTGAAATAGACGTCGCTGCAGTTTTGTCGAGGGAGCGTTTCGTGTAAAGAGCGCAGACTTCAAATTATTTGGACCAGCGGACCCGCCCGCCGCACCCGGATCGACAGGAAAAATCAAGGAATGCGCACAGATACCGGCCAGGTCTTCAAGCTCGAAGACTATCGCCCCAGTGATTATCTCATTCCGGAAACCAGCCTGACTTTCCGCCTTTCGCCTGAAGCAACGCATGTGACCGCCGTGCTGACGGTCGAACGCCGCGACGGGATTGCGGCGTCGGTGCCACTGGTGCTGGATGGCGACGGGCTGACGCTCCGCGGCATCGCCATCGACGGCCAGGAGCCGAGCCCTGCGGATTTTCTCGTCACGCCCGATCAACTGACAATCATCAGCCCCCCTGCGACAAGGCGCTTCCAGCTGAGAATTGAAACCGTGTTGGCGCCGGCGCAGAACGAAGCGCTGATGGGCCTCTATCGCTCGAGCGACGTCTATTGCACGCAATGCGAGGCCGAAGGCTTTCGCCGCATCACTTATTTCCTCGACCGTCCCGACATCCTGTCGGTCTATACGGTGCGTATCGAAGCTGAGCGCAATGAGGCGCCGCTGCTTTTGTCCAACGGCAACCCGGCCGGCAGCGGCGAGCTTGCCGGCGGCTGGCACTATGCGGTCTGGCACGACCCCTTCCCCAAGCCGTCCTATTTGTTTGCGCTGGTGGCAGGCGACCTCGGCAAGATCTCGGACAGTTTTGTCACCCTGTCTGGCCGCAGGGTCGAGCTCGGAATCTATGTCGAACCGGGCAAGGAGAGGCTCGCCGGCTACGCCATGGACGCTTTGAAACGGTCGATGAAATGGGACGAGGAGGCATTCGGCCGCGAATACGACCTCGATGTCTTCAACATCGTCGCCGTGTCCGACTTCAATATGGGCGCAATGGAGAACAAGGGTCTCAACATCTTCAACGACAAATATGTGCTGGCCGACCAGGAAACCGCGACCGACGCCGATTTCGCCAATATCGAGGCCATCATTGCCCATGAGTATTTCCACAATTGGACAGGTAACAGAATCACTTGCCGCGACTGGTTCCAGCTTTGCCTGAAGGAAGGCCTGACGGTTTTCCGCGACCACGAATTCTCCGCCGATCAGCGCTCGCGCGCCGTCAAGCGCATCGCCGAGGTGCGTACGCTGCGTGCCCATCAGTTTCCCGAGGACCAAGGGCCGCTGGCGCATCCGGTCCGGCCTCGCCGCTACCGCGAGATCAACAATTTCTACACGGCGACGGTCTACGAAAAAGGCTCGGAAGTCGTGCGCATGATCCATACCATCCTCGGCGCCGAGACGTTCCGCGCCGGCATGGACCTCTACTTCGAACGTCACGACGGCCAGGCGGCGACGATCGAAGACTTCATCAAAGTGTTCGAAGACGTCTCAGGTCGCGACCTGTCGCAGTTTTCGCTGTGGTATCATCAGGCCGGTACGCCGAACCTGACCGTCAGTTCGGCGTATAATCCGGCGGCGCGGGAATTCACGCTCGAAATCGAGCAGTCGGTGCCGCCAACACCGGCGGAAAGCCGCAAGCGGCTGATGCACATTCCGCTTGCCTTCGGCCTGGTTGGCGCCGGTGGCGAGGCGATAGCCCACAGCGGCGCCGAAGGGGCGAACGTCGAGGACGGTGTCATCCATATCCGCAAACGCCGCCATGTCGTCAGGTTTTCCGGGATTGCCGAGCGTCCAGCCATGTCGCTCAACCGCGGCTTTTCGGCGCCGGTGACGCTTTCGGTCGAGCAGCGGCCCGACGACCAGTTTTTTCTGGCTGGCCACGACAGCGACGCCTTCTCGCGCTGGCAGTCGTTCAACTCGCTTTTGACCGATGCGCTGATTGCAGCCTTCCGCCAGATCCTGGACCACAAGCAACCCGAGTTCAGCGCCCGGCTGACCGGGCTTGCCGGCAAGACAGCCGGCGACGAAGCGCTCGAACCCGCCTATCGGGCACTGGCGCTGGCGCTGCCCGGCGAGGCCGATATCGCCCGCGACATCGGCAAGAACTTCGACCCCGACGCCATTTTCGCGGCGCGCGAGGCGCTGGCGGTTGCAATCGCCGAGGCCAACCGCGAGATATTCTCCAAATTTTACGATCGGCTTGCCGACACTGGTCCGTTCAGCCCGGACGCGGCCAGTGCCGGGCGGCGGGCGCTGCGCAATGTCCTGCTGGACTATCTCTCCTTGCTGCCGGGAGGTGCGGAACTCGCTGCCGGGCACTTCCAATCGGCGACCAACATGACCGACCGGGCCGCGGCGTTGACCGTGCTTGCGCACCGTCACCATGGCTCACCGGAGGCGACCAAGGCGCTGGCGGATTTCGAGGCGAAATATGCAACCGATCCGCTGGTCATGGACAAATGGTTCCAGATCCAGGCCAGCGTGCCCGGCCCGCAAACCGTCGACGCGGTGCGCGCCTTGACAGGCCACCCTGCGTTCTCGATGGCCAACCCGAACCGGGTACGGGCACTCATCGGCACGTTTTCCAGCGCCAACCAGACCGGCTTCCATCGCACCGACGGCCAAGGCTACCGGCTTTTCGTCGAAACGGTGCTGCAGGTCGAAAAACGCAACCCGCAGGTGGCCGCCAGGCTGGCGACGGCGCTCAGGTCGTGGCGCTCGCTCGAACCGGTGCGGCAGGCCAAGGCAAGGGAGGCGTTGCTTTCGATCGCCAATACCGAGAAGCTGTCGGCCGATTTGCGAGACATCGTCGAGCGCACCCTGGCGTAAGCGACCTCCGTTGTCCCCTTGTGGGAAAAAGGGAAGACCCCCCGAAAACCCAGTTATTTTAGTCGATTTTTAATCTTTTTTCGCCGCGCCTCTGGACAAGGCGAATCACCTTTGATTCTTTAGTGACGATTCGGAAGTGCGGCGTTGCCGGATCGTCAAGCGGGACAGAAAATCGGGGAGTGCCATTTATGGCGAAGGCGGACGCGTGGGGCGCGCCCGGTGGGACGGCTTTTGGGCGGCGCGAGGCGCGAAGCGACGGTCTCGCGGGCAATACGCGGCTCATCGCCGAACCTGCCTACCGACGGCTGCTGGCAGCCGAGCCGCTGTTGCGGCGATCGATACCGGCCCTCATTATCATGTTTCTGTTGATCATCGCAGTACTGCGCTTTCTGTCACTGATGAACGAGCGCGACGAGATCGAGCGCGACGCCAAGGCGATCCTTGCGCTGGCCGCCGGCCAACTGGCCAGTTCGATCGCTGCCGATGCGACCATGGGTTCCACGCCCGGCGCGATCCAGGACCTGCTGGAGAGCACCGGTCGTCAGGGCGCGATGGGCCGAAGCCACGTACTGGCGATCACCGATAGCGCCTTCAAGATCATTGCCGTATCGCCGCAATCGATGCACTGGGAGGGCCGGTCGCTCGATGGCGTCGTACAGGGCGGGCAGCCGCTGTTCATGTTCGGCGACCGCGCCGGGGTGATGGAGGTCAGCATCGGCGGACAGGACTGGTACGCGGCAGTGAGCCTGGCGAACGGCCGAAAGGGTGCCTCGGCAGCGTTCGTGCCGCGGGAGGCAGTTTTTGACGCCTGGCGCAAGACGGTCTCACTCAACGTCACGCTGTTCGTGCTGACGGCCGGTGTGCTGATCATCATCCTCTACGCCTATTTCGGCCAGGCGGCGCGCGCCCAGGCCGCCGATCGCATCTATCTCGAAGCCCACCAGCGCATCGACATGGCGCTGGTGCGCGGCCGCTGCGGCCTGTGGGATTGGGACATGGTGCGCGGCAAGATGTACTGGTCGCGCTCGATGTACGACATGCTGGGCTACGAGCCTTGTGACACGATGCTGTCGTTCGGCGAAGTCGATGAAATCATTCATCCCGAGGACGGCGATTTGTTCGAACTCGCCAACAGGATCGTCGCACGCGAGATCGACCATATCGACCAGGTGTTCCGGATGCGCCATGCCGACGGGCAATGGGTTTGGATGCGCGCAAGAGCACACGTTATCGACCCGGAAGCGCCGGAGATCCAGCTGATCGGCATCGCCGTCGACGTCACCGAGCAGCGGCATCTGGCGCTGCGCTCCGAAGCGGCGGACCTGCGCCTGAGGACGGCCATCGAAAACATCAACGAATCTTTCGTGCTGTGGGATTCGTCCGAGCGCCTGATCATGTGCAATTCCAAATACCAGCAGGACAACGGCCTGTTGGATCGCGACGTGATGCCGGGCGCTCCGCGCGCCGTTCTGGAGGAACGCATGCTGGCCTTCGCCTCGGAGCGGCGGCTTGCCAACACCAACGGACCGCAGGGAGGCGTGACCTTCGAGCGCCAGCTTGCCGACGGCCGCTGGTTGCAGGTGAACGAGTTGCGGACAAGGGACGGCGGTACCGTCTCTGTCGGCTCCGACATCACCCAGATCAAGCTGCACCAGGAGAAGCTGGTCGACAGCGAGCGCCGGCTGATGGCGACAATCCATGACCTCAGCCTTGCCCGCCGCGCGGAAGAAGAACGGGCGCGTGAGCTCGTCGAACTCAATCGCAAATACATGAAGGAAACCGAGCGCGCCGAAGCGGCAAACCGGGCCAAATCCGAATTCCTGGCCAACATGTCGCACGAGTTGCGCACCCCGCTCAACGCGATCATCGGCTTTTCGGAACTGATGGAACGGCGGCTGTTCGGGCCGCTGGGTTCGCCGCGCTACGAAGAGTATGCCACCGACATCAACGGCAGCGGCAAATATCTTCTCGGTGTGATCAATGACATCCTCGACATGTCGAAGATCGAGGCCGGCCAGTTCGCCCTGGATCAGGAAGAAATCGATCTCTGCCCGCTCATCAGGGAGACGGTTCGCGTCGTTTCTCTGCAGGCGGCGGAAAAGTCGATCACCGTCGAAACCCGCATCGCCGATTCGCTGACGCTGTTCGCCGACCGCAGGGCGATCAAGCAGATCCTCATCAACCTTCTGTCCAATGCGGTGAAGTTCACCGGGCAAGGCGGCCACATCTCGGTCAGAGCCCGCAGCATTTCCAGCGCGCTGATCCTGACGATCGAGGACAATGGCTGCGGCATCCCGAAGGCGGCGTTGAGCAAGCTCGGGCGGCCATTCGAACAGGTGCAAAACCAGTTCTCCAAGAGCCATGCCGGCTCCGGCCTCGGCCTCGCCATCTCGCGCTCGCTGGCCGAGCTTCAGGGTGGCGCGTTGAAGATCCGCTCGACCGAAAGCGTCGGAACGATCGTCTCGGTACGCATCCCGATCAGGAAAGCCGCGCAGGCGGTCAGGGCCGCTGCCTGAATGACAAGATAACGCTCCGGCGGCTCGCACCGCCGGAGCGTTATCACTTCTCACTGCATGCCGTCAGTGCCATCATTGCCCTCGCCGTCCCATTGGCGGTGACCGCCGGGACCCTTCGGCAGTTCGTTCTTCTCGATTTTCCCGTCATTGTCACGGTCGAGCATGGCGAAGACCTTCTTCTGGCGGCTGGTGATGTCATCGGCGGTCAGCGTGCCGTTGCCCTTGGTGTCGTAACGGGCGATGATGCGCCTGGCCATCTGCTCGAAGCGTGCTTTCTCGAGCGCGTCGGCGAGCTGTGCCACGGTCAGCTTGCCGCCATTGTCGGCGACCATCTTCTTCAGCCGCGCGTTCATGGCGTCGGAGAACTGGTCGAAGGTGATGGTGCCGTCATTGTCCTTCATGACCTTGCCGAGGCGCATCATCATGCCGTCGCGCGGCCCGGCCACGGAGTGCTCGTCTGCATAGGCAGCGGTGCCGACGGCGCCGGCCAGGGCTGCGAAAACGAGTGCAAGTCTGGTTGTCTTTCTCATGGTCTTCTCCTGTTGCATCGTCACCCCCGATGCTAGAGCGGCGGACCTTCAATCCCCCGCTCTATCTCTTTGATTGAACATCGGAACCTCCCAAAGCAGGTCGCAATTTTGGGCCCGATGCTCTCGCCCGTACGGCTGGTTGCCGTCACGGTTGTTTCGCACGAAGCAGAAGGTCGAAATCCTTTCTGACCTTCTGCGACGTCTCCTTGAGGTGCGCTTCAAGCACCCCGAAATCCGGCAGGTCGGTGACCGCAAGAAGCAGATCGGAAAGCCCTGGCGGAACGTCGTCGCGTTCGAACGCGCCGGTGAGGCAAAGCCGTATCATCTGGGTCAGCGCCAGATAGAGCGAATAGGCATCCACCAGTTCCTGCCTGACCTGGGCCTTGGCGAAATCCGGCGCCAGGCGCGACAGGACCTCAGCCGTGCCGGTGGCCCTGCGGCCTGCCTCGATCTTTCCGGTGATCAGCGCAACCTGGGCAATGAATTCGAGATCGATGAGGCCGCCCGGGATCAGCTTGATGTCCCAGGGATCGCGCGGCGGCTTCTCCTTGTCGACCATGGCGCGCATCTCGGATGCCTCGGCCATCACCTTGGCTGGATCGCGCGGCAGAGCGAGTACTGCGGCAACGTCCCCTTCGATCTCGCGGCAGAGCTCGGCATCGCCGCCGATCGTGCGGGCCCGCGCCAGCGCCATGTGCTCCCATGTCCAGGCGTCCTGGCGCTGATACTTCTTGAAGGCGTCGACATGAGTGGCCACCGGCCCCTTGTTGCCGGACGGCCGCAGGCGAAGGTCGAGCTCGTAGAGCACGCCCTCGGCGGTCGGCGCGGAAACGGCGGCGATCAGCCGCTGTGTCAGCCGGCTGTAGTAATGCGACGGGGCAAGCGGCTTGTCGCCGTCGGACTCCTCCGCATCGGCGTCGTGATCGTAGAGCAGGATGAGGTCGACGTCGGAGCCCGCCGTCAGTTCGCGGCTGCCGAGCTTGCCCATGCCGAGCAGCGCGACCCGGCCGCCGGCAATATAGCCATGACGCAAAGCGAATTCCGCCATCACCGCCTGCAATGCCGCCTCGATGGTCAGGTCGGCGAGATCGGAAAAAGCGCGGCCGGCGCGCGGCGGGTCGATCGACCCGGCAAGCAGCCTGACGCCGATCAGGAATTTTTGCTCCGAAGCAAAGATGCGCAGCCGGTCGAGCACGTCTTCATAGGCTCTGTCGCCTTCGAGGAAGGCGGCAAGGCGCGCCGACAGATAGGCGCGGTTTGGCAGTTCGCTCAGCAGCGCCGGATCGAGCAGCCCATCGAAGACATGCGGCCGGCGCGTGATGATGGCGGCCAGCCGCGGTGCCGCGCCCATGATAGTCGCCATCAGCTTCAGCAAAGCCGGATTCGACTGCAGCAGCGAAAACAGCTGGATGCCGGCAGGCAGGCCGGCAAGGAATTCGTCGAAGCGGATCACTGCCTCGTCCGCCCGCCGCGTCTGGCCGAAGGCTTGCAGCAGCGCCGGCGTCAGTTCGGTCAGCCGCTCGCGCGCTTCCGCCGACCTGGTGACGCGGTAGCGGCCGAAGTGCCAGCCGCGGATAACCCGGCAGATGTCGCTCGGCCGCTGGAAGCCGAGCCGCTGCAAGGTCTGCAAGGTATCGGGATCGTCGACGTCGCCGGTAAAGACCAGATTGCCGATGCCGGCCGAAAGCTCCGGCGCGGTTTCGAACAGCGCTGCATAGTGGCGCTCGACCTGGTGCAGCGCCGCGCGGAACGTTTCGGCAAAGCCTGCCGCATCGGCAAAGCCCAGCATGCGGGCGACGCGCTCCAGCCCCTCTTCGTCCTCCGGCAGGATATGCGTCTGCTGGTCGGCAACCATCTGGATGGCATGTGCCCCGCGGCGCAGCAACATTTTTTGCCGGGGGCGCCCAGCGCGCGCGGCGGCGGTCACCCCGCCGCGCGCGGCGCGCCCGCCCCGCAGCGGCACGGTCGCGCGGCCGCGCAGTTCGGTAACGCGGCCGCCGGCGATAAGCTGCTGGGTCTGGACGAAGAACTCGATCTCGCGGATACCGCCGCGACCGAGCTTGACATTGTGGCCTTTGACCGCGACCTCGCCATGGCCTTTGTGGGCGTGGATCTGGCGCTTGATCGAATGGACGTCGGCAATCGCCGCATAGTCCATGTATTTGCGCCAGATATAGGGCTGCAGTTCCTTCAGGAACGCGGCGCCGGCGGCAAAATCGCCGGCCACCGGGCGGGCCTTGATCATGGCGGCGCGCTCCCAGTTCTGGCCGCGCGCCTCATAGTAGCGCAGCGCCGCCTCGACCGGGATCGCCAGCGGCGTCGAGCCGGGGTCGGGACGAAGCCTGAGATCGGTGCGGAAGACGTAACCGTGCTCGGTGCGGTCCTGGAGAATACGGACAAGCCGGCGGGTCAGGCGCGAAAACAGCTCTGTGGCATCGAGCGGATCGACGACGGCAGGCGCATCGGGGTCGAAGAAGACGACGAGGTCGATGTCGGAGGAGAAGTTCAGCTCATGCGCGCCGAGCTTGCCCATGCCGAGCAGAATCCAGCCCGAGCGTCGCGCCGGATTTTTGGCATCCGGCAATCGGAGCTTGCCTTGCTCATGCGCGTCGCGGAGCAGGAAATCGACAGCCGCACGCGTGCAGGCGTCGGCAAGGTCGCTCAGTCGCCGCACCGTCAGCGAGGTCTCGGCTTCGCCGGCGAGATCGGCCAAGGCGATCAGGAAATGCGCCTCCGCCTTGCATTGGCGCAGCTCCATCATCAGGCTGCTTTCGGAGACGGCCTCTGCGCGTGATGCCTTGTCGACCACGGCGCCGATCGATGACAGCCGCGCCTCGATGGTCTCGTTGAAAAGCGCATCGAGTATCCGCGGCCGGCGGCGCGCGGTATCGCGCAGGAACGGCGACAGGTCGAACACGGCGGCGAGGAAATCCTGGACGACCCCCTTGCCGGCGAGAAATTTCGCCAGTCGCGGCAGTTCCTTTTGCCGCGCGGCGTCGGCGATCTCCGACAATTCCTGCCTGGCGCGGCTTGCATCCAGCGGAACGAGCTCTACCGCCGGCTTCAACAGCCAGTCCGTTTCGAGGCGTCGCACTGCCATCCTCGCTACCATCAGCGATCCTCCCGCCCGGGAAAACTCATGACGACCGACAATCCGGGATTGCCGGGCAGAAGCTCAAGCCGTCCATTGTGGAATGTCATGATGGCCTTGGCGAGACTCAAGCCAAGGCCGGATCCCGGCTGCGAGCGGCTCTTTTCCAGCCGCACGAAACGTTCGGTCACCCTGGCACGGTCGACATCGTCGGGAATGCCCTGGCCGTTGTCGGAGACGGCGAGTCTGATCTCGCTACCGACACGCTCCAGCGTCACGCGAACCATAGGCCTGGAGGTCGAGTCGGTCGAATATTTGATCGCGTTGTCGACGATGTTGGACAGCGCCTGGCCAATCAGCTCGCGATTGCCGTTGACGGCGAAGGAACCTTGCACCGAAGTTTCGAGCGTCACGCCCGCCTCCTCCGCTACCGGCTCGTAGAGTTCGACGACGTCGTGCACGGCAGCGGCCAAATCAACCCTGGTGGTGCTTTCCGAGGAATAGCCGGCTTCCAGTCGCGAGATCATCAGGATGGCGTTGAAGGTCTTTATCAGCTGATCGGATTCGGCGATCGTTCCTTCCAGCGCCTGCCGGTAGTCGCTGGTGTTGTGCTTGCCGGAAAGCGTCGCCTCGGCGCGATTGCGCAGCCTGGTCAGCGGCGTCTTCAGGTCGTGGGCGATGTTGTCGGAGACCTGCTTCAGGCCCTCGTTCAGCGTGGCGATCCTGGCCAGCATGGAATTGAGGTTTTCCGACAGCCGGTCGAACTCGTCGCCGGCGCCGGTGACCGGCAGCCGGCCGGAAAGATCGCCGCCCATGATACGGCGGCTCGCCTCGGACACGCTGTCGATGCGCTTCAGCGCCGCGCGCCCGACGAAGAACCAGATCAGAAGCCCACCGACGCCCATCATGCCGAGCGCCAGCATCAAGGCGCGGCGAATGACGGCGCGGAAGCGCTCCGGCTCGCCGAGGTCGCGGCCGACCAGCATGATCATCTGGTTGGGCAGGCGCAGCACCAGGGCAATGGCGTTGTGGCCTTTCTCGCCTTCGGCCTGGACTTCGCTCTGGGCGGGCTCGTTCGGGTCGGAGATCGGGTTGCGCTGCCGCTCGAGCTCGCCCTCGCCGAAGCGGCGGTAGGAGAACGGTTCGGTGGTCCAGCCCTCGGCCTCGATCACGCCCGGCTCCAGGCTCTGCACGTTTCCGGTCAGGATCTGGCCGTTGGCATCGGCGATCAGATAGAGATTGGCGCCGGGCTGGCGGGAGCGCTGCTCGACGACGCGGACCAGCAGCGGCAGGCCGCCGCGCTGATAGGCGCGGGCGAGGCCGAGCACCTCGTCGTTGATCGTCTCCTGCGTCTGGGCGGTCAGCATGCGCGCCGAGAGCGAGGTCATGTACAAGACCAGCAACACCGCGCACAGCGCAAAAAGCAGAAGATAAAGCGCTGAAAGCCGCGCTGCCGTCGTCTTCATGATGGCCGGCACGGAAAGAGCCATGGGGTTCTAGCCGCTTTTCAGCATGTAGCCGGCGCCGCGAACCGTGTGCAGGATCGGCTTGTCGAAGCCCTTCTCGATCTTGCCCCGCAGCCGCGAGATATGAACGTCGATGACGTTGGTCTGCGGATCGAAATGGTAGTCCCAGACATTCTCGAGCAGCATGGTGCGCGTCACCACCTGGCCGGCATGGCGCATCAGATATTCGAGCAGGCGGAACTCGCGCGGCTGCAGCGTTATCTCGCGCCCGGCGCGGCGCACCGAGTGCGACAGCCGGTCGAGTTCGAGATCACCGACCCGGTAGACGGTTTCGGCTTCCCTGGCGCTAGCGCGGCGGTTCAGCACCTCGACGCGGGCGAGCAGTTCGGAAAAGGCGTAGGGCTTGGTCAGATAGTCGTCGCCGCCGGCCCGCAGACCGGTGACCCGGTCGTCGACTTCGCCGAGCGCCGACAGGATCAGCACGGGCGTCGTATTGCCTCGGGACCTGAGCCCGGCAATGACGGACAGGCCGTCGCGGCGCGGCATCATGCGATCAACGACCATGACGTCATAGTCGCCGGAATCGGCGAGCGCGAAGCCGGTTTCGCCGTCGCCGGCGACATGGGCGGTATGGCCGGCCTCGGCGAACGCCTTCTGCAGGTAGTCGGCTGCCTCGCGATCGTCTTCTATGACGAGAATCTTCATAGAACCGTTATACGCGATTTCGCTGGAAGATTGAGTGGCCGGCATATGCATCGTGGCCTTCTCCATGGCGTATCGCGAACAAAGTGATTCAGGGATACGCGGTAAGTCTTTGTTTTAGCATGTCGTAGCCTAAAACCGCTTCACGCCTTGAGCGGCATGTTCGAGCGGCAGCGGGCGATGGGAGGCCCGCTGCCGCTGGGGCGGAACACGATGACTGACGAACGTATTCAGGCCCCGTGCTTTCCCGTGCGGCGGCTCGGGGGTGTTGAAAACCGCCGCACCGGAAAAGTCGACCACTAGAGCGCCGCGCGTCCTCTTGGACGCGCAAAGGACGCTCTAGCACCTTGAATCGGCGCATGAGCCTTTCCGAAAACGGAATACGTGTTCGGGGTCATGCGCTCAGCCCTTGGCGACAGGCAGTGCGACGAAGCGGTTGCTGTCGTCGCGGGTGATCTGCATCAGCACCGCCTTGCGGCCGGACTTCACCGCGTCGGCCATCGCCTTGTCGACGTCGCCGGCGCCGTTCACTTCCGCCGAATTGACGGAGGTGATGACGTCGCCGGGCTGGATGCCGCGATCGGCGGCATCGCTGTCGGGGTCGACATCGGTCACCACAAGGCCCTTGCCATTGTCAGACTTGGTGACGGTCAGGCCGAGATCGGCGAGCGTGTCGGTCTTCGGCGCGGGGGCAGGCTGCTGGTCGGCCGAGGCCTGCTTGTCGCTCGACGGCAGCTTGCCGAGATCGACCTTGACCGCCTCGCTCTTGCCGTTGCGCCACACCGTCACATCGACAGATTTGCCGGGCGGGTAAGCGCCAATCAGGCGGGCGAGTTCCTTCGGCGAAGCAACGTCCTTGCCGTCCACCTGGGTGATCACGTCACCGGCGGTGATGCCGGCCTTCTTGCCGGGACCGTTGTCCTGCGCGCTGGCAACGAGCGCGCCCTTGCCGGACCCAAGGCCAAGCGACTCGGCGATTTCGGGGGTGACCGGCTGGATCTCGACGCCGAGCCAGCCGCGCTGGACTGTACCGTTCTTCATCAGATCCTGCACGACCTGCTTGGCGGTCGAAGCGGGAATGTCGAAGGCAATGCCGACGCTGCCGCCCGACGGCGAGAAGATCGCGGTGTTGATGCCGACAACCTGGCCGTTGAGGTTGAAGGTCGGGCCACCCGAATTGCCGCGGTTCACCGAGGCGTCGATCTGGATGAAGTCGTCATAGGGACCGGCGCCGATGTCGCGGCCGCGGGCCGAAACGATGCCTGCGGTAACCGTGCCGCCGAGGCCGAACGGATTGCCGACAGCCACCACCCAGTCGCCGACGCGAACCTTGGAATCATCGGCGAAGTCGACATAGGTGAACTTGTTGCCGTCATCGACCTTGAGCACCGCAAGATCGGTGCGCGGATCGGTGCCGATCAGCTTGGCGTCGAGTTCCTTGCCGTCATTGGTCACCACGGTGAAGGCGGTGCCCTCCTCGACGACATGGTTGTTGGTGACGAGATAGCCGTCATCGGAGATGAAGAAACCGGACCCTTGCGCCACCGGCCGCGGCTGGTCGTTGTTGCGGTCACGGTGTCCAAAACGGCGCATTCCGTTCGGGCCCTGATCGCCGCCTTGATCGCCAAAGCCGCGGAATTCGCGGAAGAACCGGCGCAGCTGCGGGTTGTCGGGAAGATTGCCTAGACCGTCCTCGTCGTCCATCTGGCCGGAACCGTCATCGGCCGTCGACTGGATCTTGGCCTTGACGCGCACGCTGACGACCGCCGGCGAAACGCGCTCGACCACATCGGCGAAGCTCGGGACCTGCGGTGCCTCGACACGCACGGCATCGGCCAGCACCGGGGCTGTCCCGGTGGCAACAGCACCAAAGCCGATCGCGCCGGCAATGGCCAGGGATGCGGCTGCGGCCAGCAGGCGTTTGCGGGTGCGAAGATATGAATTGGGGGCAACATTCATGGTTATCGTATCCTCTTCTCAATGGACGCCCCTTGATTGGCATCCTCGACAAAGGAAATAGAAGGCCGCACATTACGGCGCCATTTCCGGTACATGAAACTTTCGTAATGTATCGATCAATCGCGGCGGAGCATCTTGTCCAGCGCCGCCTGTTCCTCGGCAGTTAATGCAACGGTCACCGTCGAACGGCGCGAGCGGGCGGCCAGCAGGATGAATGTCCCGCCAACGAGCAGCAGAAGAACTGGCGTCCCCCAGAGCAAAACATTGCGCAGATTGAAGCGTGGCTTCAGCAGCACGAATTCGCCGTAGCGCGAAACGACATAGTCCATCACCTGCCGGTCGGTATCGCCGGCGACCAGGCGCTGGCGCACAAGGATGCGCAGGTCGCGGGCGAGGTCGGCATCGGACTCGTCGATCGACTGGTTCTGGCAGACCATGCAGCGCAGGCCTTCCGACAATGCGCGCGCCCTCGCCTCGAGTGCCGGGTCGGCCAGCACCTCGTCGGGCTTGACCGCCTGCGCGGCGCCGGCGAACAACAGCGCCAGCAGCAGGACCAGCGAGGCCAGCGTGGCCCTTTTCATTGCGGGCTCGCCGATGGCACGCCGGCCGCAGCCTTGCGGCGCGACGGTGCGCCGACGCGCAGGCGGCGGTCGAGCAGCGACATCGCCGCGCCCGCCATCATCACCATTCCGCCGCCCCAGATCAGCGTCACCAGCGGCTTCCACCACAGACGAACGACCACAGAGCCATCGCTGCCCTCGTCGCCAAGCGAAAGATAGAGCTGGCTGAAGCCGATCGTCCTGATGCCGGATTCGGTCGTGGTCATCTGGCGCACCGGATATGAGCGCTTGGCCGAGGTGATCTCGCCTGCGACGCTGCCGTCGGCGCCAAGCAGGGCGAAGCGGCCGCGATCCTCACTGTAGTTAGGCCCCTGGGCCGGATAGAGCCCCTCGAAGCGCAGCTTGTGGCCGGACAGTTCGACGGTCTCGCCGGCATGCATCGACAGGATTTTTTCGGTGCCGAAGCAAAGCGTGCCGACAATGCCGAGCGTTGTCAGCCCGAGGCCGAGATGCGCAAGCGCTGTGCCGAAGACCGAGCGCGGCAGGCCGGCGAAGCGCCTGAGCATGGTGGCGGGCGCGACGGTGCCGAAGCCGGATTTGACGGCGAGATCGGTGAGCGCGCCGCAGATCAGCCAGAAGGCAAGGCCGACACCGAGTGCCGCCAACACCGAAGCGCCATCGATGAACAGGGCCGTCACCAGCACGGCGAGCAGCGCCGCCGCGAAAGCCGCCATCAGGCGCTGGGCGACCGCGAAAATGTCACCGCGCTTCCAGGCGAGGAGCGGCCCGAACGGCACGACGACCAAGAGCGGCACCATCAGCGGGCCGAATGTCAGGTTGAAGAACGGCGCGCCGACCGAAATCTTGTCGGCAGACAGGGCTTCGACCACGAGCGGGTAGAGCGTGCCGACCAGCACGGTGGCGGTGGCGGTGGTCAGGAACAGATTGTTCAGTACCAGCGCGCCTTCGCGCGAGATCGGGTGAAACAGGCCGCCGGCCGTCAGCCGGGAGGCGCGCACGGCAAACAGCGCCAGCGAGCCGCCGATGAACAGCGTCAGGATGCAGAGGATGAACACGCCACGCGTCGGATCGGTGGCGAATGCGTGCACCGAGGTCAGCACGCCGGAGCGCACCAGGAAGGTGCCGAGCAGCGACAGCGAGAAGGTCAGGATCGCCAGAAGCAGCGTCCAGATCTTCAGCGCCGAGCGCTTTTCCATGACGATCGCCGAATGCAGCAGCGCCGTGCCCGCCAGCCACGGCATGAAGGATGCGTTCTCGACCGGATCCCAGAACCAGAAGCCGCCCCAGCCGAGCTCGTAATAGGCCCAGTAGGAGCCCATGGCGATGCCGCCGGTGAGGAACATCCAGGCAACCAATGTCCACGGCCTTACCCAGCGCGCCCACGAAGCGTCAATGCGGCCCTCGATGAGGGCAGCGACAGAGAAGGAAAAGCAGATCGAGAAACCGACATAGCCGAGATAAAGCAGCGGCGGATGGATGGCGAGGCCGAGGTCCTGCAGGATCGGGTTGAGATCGCGGCCCTCGATAGGGGCCGGATTGAGCCTGACGAACGGGTTCGACGTCGTCAGGATGAACAGGAAGAAAGTGGCGCCGATCGCTCCCTGCACGGCAAGCACATTGGCCCGGAGCGTCGCCGGAAGATTGCCGCCGAAGACGGCGACGAGCGCGCCGAAGAAGGTCAGGATCAGCACCCAGAGCAGCATCGAACCTTCGTGATTGCCCCAGGTTCCGGTGATCTTGTAGATCAGCGGCTGCAGCGAATGCGAGTTCTCCCAGACGCTCTCAACCGAGAAGTCGGAGCCGGCGTAGGCGGTTGCCAGCGCCACGAAAGACAGCGCCGTCAAGGCAAAGCCGGTCAGCGCGGCCGGTGCGCCGACGGCCATCATCTTGTGGTTGCCGGTGCGCGCACCGAACAGCGGCACCATCGTCTGCACCAAGGCCAGCGCAAACGCCAGGATCAGGGCGAAATGTCCGGTTTCAACCATTGTCACCGCACCCGCTAGTCACTCTTGCTCTCCTGCCATACGCCCTTGGCCTTGAGGCCGTCGGCCACTTCCTTGGGCATATAGGTCTCGTCATGCTTGGCCAGCACGCTGTCGGCGACAAAGATTCCGTCAGGGCCAAACGAGCCTTCGGTGATCACGCCCTGTCCTTCCCGGAAGAGGTCGGGAAGAATGCCGGTATAGGTGACCTTGACGTCCTTCTGGTTGTCGGTCACCGAAAAGGCGACGGTGGCGCCTTGGCCACGCTCGACCGTGCCTTTTTCGACAAGACCGCCGAGCCTTATGCGCTGGCCCGGCTGAAGGCTGGCGGTGGCCAGATCGGCCGGCATGTAGAAATAGGAGGCCTTCTGGCCAAGCGCATAGAAGGTCAGCCCCGTGGCAACACCGAGAAACCCCAGCCCCGCTGCGATCACCGACAGTCGTTTCTGCTTGCGCGTCATCGTCTACTCCGTCGCCGTCACGCCAAGCGAGGCGGCAAAGGCGGTGAATTTCCTGGCCTGGTCACTGTCCGCGCCAAAGACGGCGATACCGCGATTGAGCGCGTCACGCGCCTGATCTGTCTTGCCCAGCACGGCATAGGAACGAACGAGCTGCATCCACCCTTCCTCGTCGCGCGGATTTTGCCGAAGCCTTTCGTCGAGGCCGGCAACCATGGTGCTGATCATGGCTTGCCGGTCCTGCGGCGACATCGAGGAGGCAGCATCGATATCCTCGGCGCTCGGCCCTTTCGCGGGCGCCTCAGAAGCGACGCTGCGGGCGGCGGATTCGGCCAGCGCCTGCTCGACGGCGCCGCGCCACGGCGAGCCCTGCGGCAAGGCGGCAAGCATCTTTTGCCAGGCCGCCGTGGCTTCAGCTATGCGGCCTTCCTGTGCCATGCCCATGGCGAGATAGAACGCGGCCTTCGGATTGGCCGGATCGAGCTTCAACGCCGCCTCGAAAGCCGCCTGCGCTTCGGCGGAGACAATGCCGCCGGCCGCATTGGCGATCGCCTCGCCAAGACCCGCCTGGCGGGCGGCGCTGTCGCCGTCGAGGCGGATGGCGTTGCGATAGGCGGTCACCGCATCGGCGTATCGCTGCATGCGCAGATAGACCGGCGCCAGCACGTCCCAGCCGCGGCCATCGGATGGGTTGGCCGCCAGGTGCGCCTCGGCGCGGGCTATCAGCTCGTCGACCGAGCTGTCGGCGGGGTTCTTGGCCAGGCGTTCGCTGAGCGGCTGCGACGGCAGGTCGGGTGAGCCGAGCTGGCCATAGAGGCCCCAGCTGACCAGCGGAACCAGCAGCACGGCCGCCGTCGCCACCAGCCTTGTCGACCGCGACGGCTGCGTCGCCGTCTCGTCGGCGTGGCCGGCATTGCTCAGGCGAAGGATGCGGCGGGCGATTTCGGCGCGTGCCTCTTCGGCCTCCATTGGCCGGATCAGGCCACGCGCCATATCGCGGTCAAGCTCGGCCAGCTGGTCGCGATAGACTTCAAGGTCGTGATCGCCGGCAGCGGACGCGTTCTTCGATCCGCCGGCCAACGGCAGCAGCACCGCCAGGCTTGCGCCCAGCGTCAGGAGTGCGGCTATGACCCAAAACAGCATGGCTCTTCCAATAGAACGAGACCCTTGCCCTGCCAACACAAGCGTGCTGCGACGCTTTGGCGGGGCCGCTCCGATCGATAATGCATGTCGCGCACAAGTGTGCAGCGGTTTTGCGATAACGACCATGCATCAAAACAAGAACCTATAGCGCGTCGCATGACGCCGGTCGAACGCGACGCGCTTTAGTGCCGGACCGGTATCGGCGGATCGACGGCCGGGCGTCTTTGTTTTTGCGCAATTCCGGACGGAAAACCGTTTCACACTTTTCCTGGAATTGCTCTACGTCAGCGGCGTCCAGCTGCCGTCGGCATTGCGGCAGGCGGTTCCGCGCGCGGTGGCGCCGGCGGTGCCGGTAAACACCGTATGGGTGTATTGCCGGCAGTCCTGCGAGCCGACGCGATAGGGCTGGGCGGCGACCACTTCGCCGCGATGGGCCGAACTGTCGCTCTTCCAAGCCACTTTCTGGCCGCTCGCCGTGTATTCAAGCGCCTTGTATTCCGCCTCGAGCGCGCTGCGCTTCTCGGTCTCGCTCAGGCCGGCGCCGATAGAGCCGCCGACGAGGCCGCCGCCCATGGCGGAGATGATCGTCGTCGCCACCTTGGCGCCGCTGGGGGGCGTCGCGGCCGGCGTCACCGTAACGGCCGGGCCCTTGCCGAGCGTCGTGCAGCCGGAGACGGCGAGCAGGGCGGAAACGAGCGCGACGCGAATCTTCATGCCAATACCGGCTTTCTTGAGCTGGACCGCCGCGCTGTCAGCAGCTGGCGCGGCCATAATGTCGATGTTTGTCGGAAATTTGGCCGCAGCCAGCCACCTGGAAAAGCAATCTGGAAAAGCATTACTGAAGGCTCCGCAATCGAACCATCGCCTTCAATCCACCCATGATGGATCGTTCCAGCGCCAGAGAGCCTCCATACTCGTTGACAAGGTCGGCGACAATGGCAAGTCCGAGCCCGCTGCCCGGTTTTGTCTCGTCGAGCCGCCGGCCGCGCTGCAACACCTCGCGCGCCTTGTCGTCGGGAATGCCGGGGCCGTCATCCTCGATGCTGATCTCGAACAGGTTGGCTGCGCCTTCCGTGCCAGCGCCACCTTTGCTGGAGATTGGCTTGACCGAAACGGCGACCGCGCTCCTTGCCCATTTCATCGCATTGTCGAGCAGATTGCCGAGCAGCTCCTCCAGGTCCTCGCGTTCGCCGGCAAAGACGATGTCGGTGGCCGGCAGCGACAGCGACATCGCCGTCTGCGGGTTGAGCTTTTGCAGCACCCGAACCATGCGCTGGACCAGCGGCGCCACCGGCGTACGGTAGACGACGCTGTCGCGCTGCGCGGCGACGCGGGCACGTTGCAGATAATGGTCCACTTGCTTTTGCATGGAAGCGGCCTGCTCGGCGATCAGCTGGCCCTTGGCGCCACCCAGCGCCCGTCCCTCGTTGAGCAGCACGGCAAGCGGCGTCTTCAGCGAGTGCGCGAGGTTGCCGACCTGCGTGCGCGACCGCTCGACGATACGCCTGTTGTTCTCGATCAGCGCATTGGTCTCGTTGGCGAGCGGCTCTATCTCGGCCGGGAAACGGCCGTCTAGGCGCTGCGCGGTTCCTTCGCGCACCATGGCAAGCGCATTCCTGACCCGGCGCAGCGGCTGCAGGCCGAGCAGGATGGCAATCGCATTGATGGCGATCATGCCGACGCCGAACAGCGACAGATAGGTCAAAAGGCGCCGCTGGAAGGTGGCGATTTCCTGCTCGAGCTCGGTCTGGTTGCCCATGACGCGGAAGCGCGCGGCGCGGTTTTTCGCATCGAGCACGAACTCGCTCTCGAACACCTCCAACTGCTCGCCTTCGATGCCGTCCGCTGAATAGCTGCGCTGGAAGCTGGCATTGAAGGGCACCTCGGCAACGCTTGGCGACGGGATCGCCTTGGTCATCGACGACGAATGGAGATCGCCGTGCACGCCTTCCGAGGCAGGCTCGACCGACCAGTACCAGCCGGAATTCGGTTCCGAGAACCTCAAATCACCAAGGTCGGGGGCGCCGGTCAATTGGCCGCTTTCAGAAACGCCGACCGAGCCGATCAGGTTGAACAGATGCGCCGAAAGCAGGCTGTCGAAACCGCGCTCGCTGGCCTGGCGATAGAGCGTGGTGATCAAGGTGAAGATGACGACCAGAGTGAGGATCGCCCAGACGGTGGAAAAGGCGATGACGCGAAACGCCACCGAACGCGGCCATGACCGCAGCGACGGCGTGTTCGAGACGGCGGGTTTTGTAGGCAGCGGTTCCGCGTTACGCCTCCGGCTTACGCATGCGGTAGCCCATGCCGCGAACAGTTTCGATCATGTCGATGCCCATCTTCTTGCGAAGCCGTCCGACAAAGACCTCGATCGTGTTGGAATCGCGGTCGAAATCCTGGTCGTAGAGATGCTCGACCAGCTCGGTCCGGGACACCACCTCGCCCATGTGGTGCATCAAATAGGCAAGCAAGCGGAATTCGTGCGAGGTCAGCTTCAGCGGCACGCCGTCGACGTCGGCCTTGGAGGCCTTGGTGTCGAGGCGGAGCGGCCCGCAGGTCAGTTCGGACGAAGCGTGCCCGGCAGCACGCCGGATCAAGGCGCGCACCCTGGCCAGGATTTCCTCGATGTGGAAGGGTTTGGTGACGTAGTCGTCGGCGCCGGCGTCGATGCCGGCAACCTTGTCGCTCCAGCGGTCGCGTGCCGTCAGGATCAGCACCGGCATCTTGCGGCCGCCGCGCCGCCAGCGTTCGACCACGCTGATGCCGTCCATCTGCGGCAGGCCGATGTCGAGCACCACGGCATCGTAGGGCTCGGTGTCGCCGAGAAAGTGCCCTTCCTCGCCGTCGAAAGCGCGGTCGACGACATAGCCGGCATCGACCAGCGCGTCGCCGATCTGCCGGTTGAGATCCTTGTCATCTTCGACGACGAGTACGCGCATGCGGAAGGCCTGTTGAAGCTGTTCAGATATAGGCCGATTCCGGCAGACTGGGAAACGGCATGGTTCAGTTCAGCGGAACGACGATCTCCGAGCGACGCGGACGCTGCCCTTCCTTGCCCGGAACCAGCACGACGATGACGCAGACCGGCTGGCCGCCGCGTGTCGACTGCGAGGCCTTGGCCAAGGTGCCGCCATTCTGCTCGGCCACCTGCTGGCCGATCGCATAGCAGTCGGAGGCGGCGAGGACGACCGGTTGGGGCTGCTCGGGCACGACAACGGGGATCGCCATCGCCTGCGACGCAAGCAGACCGGCGGCTGACAGCGCCAGTGCCGCGGTCCGGAAGTGGGAGCGAAGGGTTTTCATGGTCAGCGTTCTAACGCGCCGGTGCTGAACGTCATATGAACGGTGAACGCTCGAATGCATGCCCGCCACACCCCTGAAGCGCGAGATTACCGGATTGCCATTTCGCCGCCCCATCCCGCGAAATTGCCAAGTTTAACCTAGCCCTCCGATCCTTCGCCGACAACCGGGCATCGTTTGGCAGTGAAAGGCAATCGCTTCAGGTTTGCCCCGACTTCGACAATCGATCCGGCAACCGAAGGCAGATTCAGGCGAACCGACCCGGAAATAAAAAACCGCCTCTGCGGCGGGTCGCTGGCGCCATCAGCACCATGGGCGAATTAGTAGCATAGCTGCCGGCACAAAGCAAGAACAAAATTGCCGGATTTGTAAAAAATGCCCGGTGGTCAGCCCTCGTCCTTGATCACGGCACGGAAGCGCAGCAGCCCGTGATGGGCCGAAAGGTCCTCGTCGTAGCGGGCTTCGGCGAATTCGAGCTTGAGGTAGGCGCGGCGATGTTCGCCGAGCGAGAGTGCCGTATCGCGCAGGCGGGTGCTAACCAGATCCATGATGTCGTTGGTTTCCTTGCTGGCCTCTGATTTCGACCAGACATGCAACGTCAGCAACTGTTCTGCGTCGTTCTCCATTCCCGTTGCCCAATCGTAGACGCTGGTGCGGCCGAAGGTCATGTGGGGGAACGCAACATTTTCCGGCGCACGGTCGAGCAATCTTGCATCGCCCAGTGCCGCCGACAGGTGGGGATCGCCGTTCACTGCCTCGAATATGGCCCTCTGCAATTCGACGGCCGGCGCGGTCATCGTCTTTCCCTTCGCCCGTCGCGTCGACCTCCCGGCTGCGTAGCTGCGTTGCATGAAGGCATCCCGCCAAAGCGCGAATCAGCGCGTCTCATGCGGATTATGAACCTTCATGATCTCGGCAATAAGCCCTGCTCCTGCAACCCGCGACGGCACGGACGACGAAGCGGATGCGTTTGCTTCCGGGCTGCAGCTGGAGTGGGAAATGTCAGGCTCATGATTTGGGCTGTGTCGATGCAGATACGGCCTTCTTGACTGCCCGTGACGCCCGCTTCTTCTTTGGTGCGACCGGATTCAGAGCTTCCGCCGCGCGGTCCGCCTCTTCCTTGGCCAGTCGCAATTCCCTCAGCCTTGCCGTTTTGATGCTCCTCGCCTTGGCTTCCGAGAGATATTCGGCAGTTGCTTTGTTCCGCTCCGCCGTCTTCTTCTGGTTTTCCATGAAGCGAGCCTGAGCTTTTTCCATGATGTTCTGATTGCCTTCGGCCATCGGTAAAATCTCCCTTGAAGCGAAAGTCATGAATGTGAACTTCATCGTAAAATAGGTGTTCAAAGACAGAAATTCAATTTCATTAATATTCGGCAAGACCCGAACACCAGGGGATGACCTGGCAAGATAATACGTTCAATATTTTATATGCCGTATGAATATTTTTTTGGCACTCCTATCAATCGAGTGCCAAGGCGCCTATAGAGAGGGGGCGGCCGCCTAAGCCGGCCCCAGAAAGAGTCCCCATGAAATTCCGGCCACTCCACGATCGCGTCGTCATACGGCGCGCCGAAAGCGATACCAAATCCAAGGGCGGCATCATCATCCCCGACAATGCCAAAGAAAAACCGCAGGAAGGCGAAGTGATCGCTGTCGGGCCGGGCGCGCGGGACGAAAGCGGCGCGCTGATCCCGCTCGCAGTCAAGGCCGGCGACCTCATTCTGTTCGGCAAATGGTCCGGCACCGAGGTCAAGATAGACGGCGAGGACCTTCTGATCATGAAGGAGGCCGACATCATGGGCATCATCGAAAAAAGCGAGACGGGCATCATCGACAAGACCGTGGCTGCCAAGAAGGCCGCCTGATTGGAAGGCCGCGCGCCCTCCCGCGCGCGCAAAGGACGCTCCGAGCTTTGATTCAGGCGCTGCAAGCGCCTTGCCACGACAACCGAACTGGAAAAGATCATGTCTGCCAAGGAAATCAAATTCTCCACCGACGCGCGTGACCGCATGCTGCGCGGCGTCGAAATCCTCAACAACGCCGTCAAGGTGACGCTCGGCCCCAAAGGCCGCAACGTCATCATCGACAAGGCCTACGGCGCGCCGCGCGTCACCAAGGACGGGGTGGCCGTGGCAAAGGAAATCGAGCTTTCCGACAAGTTCGAAAACATGGGCGCACAGATGGTGCGCGAAGTGGCCTCGAAAACCAACGACCTCGCCGGCGACGGCACCACCACCGCCACGGTGCTTGCCGCTTCCATCCTGCGCGAGGGCGCCAAATTCGTTGCCGCCGGCATGAACCCGATGGACCTCAAGCGCGGCATCGACCTTGCCGTCAGCGCCGTCGTCCAGGAAATCCAGGCGCGCGCCAAGAAGGTCAAGTCCTCAGGCGAGATCGCGCAGGTCGGCACCATTGCCGCCAATGGCGACACCAGCGTAGGCGCCATGATCGCCAAGGCGATGGACAAGGTCGGCAATGACGGCGTCATCACCGTCGAGGAGGCCAAGACCGCCGAAACGGAGCTCGACGTCGTCGAAGGCATGCAGTTCGACCGCGGCTATCTCTCGCCCTATTTCGTCACCAATGCCGAGAAGATGCGTGCCGAGCTGGAAGACCCTTACGTCCTCATCCACGAAAAGAAGCTCGGAAATCTGCAGGCACTGCTGCCCATCCTCGAAGCCGTGGTGCAAAGCGGCAGGCCCCTGTTGATCATCTCCGAGGACGTCGAGGGCGAAGCGCTGGCAACGCTGGTCGTCAACAAGCTGCGCGGCGGCCTCAAGGTAGCGGCCGTCAAGGCGCCTGGCTTCGGTGACCGCCGCAAGGCGATTCTGGAAGACATCGCCGTGCTCACCGCCGGACAGATGATTTCCGAGGATCTCGGCATCAAGCTGGAGAACATCACCATAGACATGCTCGGCCGCGCCAAGCGCGTGCTGATCGAGAAGGACACCACCACGATCATCGACGGCGCCGGCGAGAAGACCACCATCCAGGCGCGCGTCCAGCAGATCAAGGGGCAGATCGAGGAAACCACGTCCGACTATGACAAGGAGAAGCTGCAGGAACGTCTCGCCAAGCTGGCGGGCGGCGTTGCAGTCATCCGCGTCGGCGGCGCCACCGAATCCGAGGTCAAGGAAAAGAAGGACCGCATCGACGATGCGCTGAACGCCACGCGCGCGGCCGTCGAAGAAGGCATCGTTCCAGGCGGCGGCGTGGCACTGCTGCGCGCCAAGGCTGTGCTGAACGGGCTGACCGGAGCCAATGCCGATGTGACAGCGGGCATTTCGATCGTGTCGAGAGCGCTCGAAGCGCCGATCCGGCAGATCGCCGAGAATTCCGGCGTCGAAGGTTCGATCGTCGTCGGCAAGCTCGCCGAGGGCAAGGATCACAATCAGGGCTTCGATGCCCAGAACGAGGTCTATGTCGACATGATCAAGGCCGGCATCGTCGACCCGGCGAAGGTGGTACGGACGGCGCTGCAGGACGCGGGCTCCATTGCGGCGCTTCTGATCACGGCGGAAGCCATGATCACCGACGTTCCGGCGAAGGAAGCCGCTGCTTCGCCCGGCGGCATCGGCTATTGACCAGCCACTGCCGGAAACAAGCCTGAAAGACAGCCGCCGGGGTATCTTCCCCGGCGCGCACCATCGGCAAGGAGATCGATCAATGATCGCATTCGTCCCGAAGCCAAATGCAGCGGCGAAAATCGAAGTGGCCGAGGAAAGCCGCTTCGATCGCATTCGCAGGCTTGCCGACAAGCACAGGAAAGCCAACGCCGGCATGATAGGCCGCGACCCGAAAAAGATCGCGGACAAGCGTCCCATGTGACGACTGCCAATCCTCGGCACCTCGCGCAAGCGCGGAACCTTCATCGCCCTTGTAGGCAGCACCGAAATGGACGAATAGTCATAGCGGCGCGCCGCCGTGAAATTGCCGGTATGCGGTTTCTCAGTTGGCGTCATCGCCGCAGCCGGATCCTGGAATGGCCAGTCCTTTGGAACCACGCAAGAGAAGAGGTCCGATCGCCGCAAGGCTGCTGGCGGTGGATGCGTGGATCGATTCCTCTGTCTACGAAATCGGCTTCAGAGCGCGCCAGTTCTGGGAAGCGGCGACCATCTTCTCCCGGCGTTTCCGCGTCGGTGGCTGGCGCCGCGGCCTGATCGAACTGTTGAGTGAAGGCTTTACGCTCGGTGCCGGCGGCATCGTCGTCCTTTTGGCGCTGGCCTTGCCGGCCTTCCAGATAACCGCCGGCGACTGGCGCACGCAAGGCGACTTCGCCGTCACCTTCCTCGACCGCTACGGCAACGAGATCGGCCAGCGCGGCATCATCCAGCGCGATTCGGTGCCGGTCGACGAGATGCCCGACCATGTCATCAAGGCGGTGCTGGCGACCGAAGACCGGCGTTTCTTCGACCATTACGGCATCGATGTGCTCGGCCTGTCGCGCGCCATATTCGAGAATGTGCGGGCAAATTCCGTCGTCCAGGGCGGCTCGAGCATCACCCAGCAGCTGGCCAAGAACCTGTTCCTGACCAATGAGCGGACATTCGAGCGCAAGATCAAGGAAGCCTTCCTGTCGCTGTGGCTCGAAGCCAATCTGTCGAAGAAGGAAATCCTGCAGCTTTACCTCGACCGCGCCTATATGGGCGGCGGCACCTTCGGCATCGAGGCGGCAGCCGATTTCTATTTCGGCAAGAGCGTCAAGGACCTGAACCTTGCCGAGGCGGCGATGCTGGCCGGCCTGTTCAAGGCGCCGACCAAATATGCGCCGCACATAAACCTGCCCGCCGCCCGGGCGCGGGCCAATGTGGTGCTGTCCAACCTGGTCGATTCCGGCTTCATGACCGAAGGCCAGGTGCTGCAGGCAAGATTACACCCGGCCGAAATCGTCGACCGCGGCGAGCAGAAGAGCCCCGACTACTACCTCGACTGGGCCTTCGACGAGGTCAAGAAGATCGCCGCCAAAGGCGGCCCGCACTCGCTTGTCGCCCACACCACCTTCGACGCCAACATCCAGAAGGCGGCCGAAGAATCGATGGAGTTCCACCTCCGCCAGTTCGGCAAGGAATACAACGTCACCGAGGGCGCCATCGTCGTCATCGAGACCAATGGCGCGGTCAGGGCGATCGTCGGCGGCCGCGACTACGGCGCCAGCCAGTTCAACCGCGCCACCAAGGCACTTCGCCAGACCGGCTCCTCGTTCAAGCCCTATGTCTACGCGACGGCGATGGAGCATGGCTTCACGCCGGATTCGGTGGTTTCCGGCGGACCCATCTCCTGGGGCAGCTGGTCGCCCCACAATTACAATGGCGGGTCGGCCGGCAACGTCACGCTGATCACGGCGATGGCCAAATCGATCAACACGGTGCCGGTGCGGCTGGCCAAGGATTATCTCGGCATCAAGCCGATCAAGGCCATGGCCGAGGCGATGGGCGTCGAGTCGCCGCTTGAATCGCACAAGACCATGGTGCTCGGCACGTCGGGCATGACCGTGATGGACCAGGCGACGGGTTACAGCGTGTTTGCCCAGAACGGCCTTGCCGGAACCCGGCACGGCGTCAGCCAACTCTTCACCCGTACCGGCGAGGTGGTCTACGACTTCGCCAAGGATGCGCCGCCGCCGCATCGGGTGCTGTCGGAGCTGGCGCTCAAATACATGAACACCATGCTGGCGGCGGTGCCGGTGATCGGCACTGCCCGGCGCGCAGCCCTTCCAAACATCGTCGTCGCCGGCAAGACCGGCACGACCCAGTCCTACCGCGATGCCTGGTTTGTCGGCTTTACCGGCAACTACACGGCCGCCGTCTGGCTCGGCAATGACGACTTCACCGCGACCAACAAGATGACCGGCGGCACGCTGCCGGCCATGGTGTGGCAGCGGCTGATGGTCTATGCGCACCAGAATATCGACCTCAGACCGATTCCCGGCCTCGATCACCCCTTCGTCGATGCCGAAATTGCCGCCAAGGCCGAGGAAGCGGAAAAGAAGAACGCCGAACAGGCAGCAGCCGATGCCGCCGCCGAGCGTCCGCCGGTGCTGTCCAGCCGGACCACCCAGACCCTGAAGGAACTGACCAGGCTGTTCCAGGCGGCACCCGTGCTCGACGCGCCCGCTGCGCCGGAGACCCTGTCGGCGCTGTGACAGCCAATTGCGCGGGGCCGCTTGCCACAAGGCCCTGCGCCGCGATATCCCCGAGCGGCAATTTTTCAGTCCCGGCCTTCGGTTCCCTGCCTCCTCATGCTCAAGAACGCCTTCCTGACACTGCTTTCGCTTGCCATCGCTGTCGTCGGCGGCGGCGGCAGCGTCTGGTATGCACTGAAGCTGCAGGATGGCGTCGGCGCCATCAGGATCGGCCAATGGACCGCCTTTCCCGACATCGGCACGCCGACGGCAGATCCCTATTCGAAGGCCCGCGTGGCTCGCGAAGGCGTGCTGGCGCTCGGACAGGCGGAAGGACTGTCCTTCATAGCCGAGCGCGATTCCGGCGGCGAACAGCTCCAGCGGCAATGTGCCTACAAGATCGCGGGCGGCTTTCCCACCGCCCGGTTCTGGACGCTTTATGCCGCCGACCAGTCGCTTGGCGTGGTCGAGACCGGCAAGCCGAGGCCGGCTGCGCTGCAGTCCTATCAAGTGCTGCGCCAGGCCGACAATTCGGTGGTCATTTCCGTCGGCAGCCGCCCAGCGCCCGGCAACTGGCTGCTGACCAGCGGCGCCGGCAAGATGTACTTGGTGCTTACGTTCTACGACACGCCGATCGCCAGCAGCACCGGTCTCTCGGACGTCACGCTGCCACAAATCCAGAAGGTCGGCTGCAATGCGTAGCCTGCTGCATGCCGTGCTGCTCGGCCTGCTCGGCGCCGGCATCGTGCACATCATCGTGCTGCTGCTCGTCCCCGAGTTCTCCGAACGCGACGCCTGGTCGCGATTGGCCATGGCTTCGGATCTCTACAAGATGACCAGGCTCGACGCGGAAGCCGGCGGCGCGCCGGTGGTGAAATCGGTCGATCCGCTATTTTATGCGGCGGCATGCCGTTTCGATCTTGCCGAGGGGATGGTGCGGGTCAAGGCGCCGGGCAAGGTGCCGTTCTGGTCGATATCGGTCTATGACCGCGGCGGCCACAACATCTACTCGTTCAACGACCACAGCGCGACCGCAGGCATGCTCGACACCGTTGTGCTGACGCCGGCCCAGATGATCGAGGTCCGCAAGGATCTTCCCGAGGAACTGCAAGGGGCCATCTTCGTCGAGGCGCCGATAGAGGAAGGCGTATTCGTCATCCGTTCGTTCGTGCCCGACGACAGCTGGAAGCCGATCGTCTCGCGGTTTCTCGAACAGAGTTCCTGCGAACTGCAGGATTTTTAAGCCGGTTCCGATGCTCAGTGATGCGGTACCGGCAATGTTCCCGAAGGTCCCGGCTTGTCGGGGCCGGCCGGCCGCGTTTCGCCGGTCTGCGGCCGCTGTTCGTAGCGCACCCCGGGAAAGATGATCACTGCCGCCGGCGCGGTTTGTTGTGCTCGATTGGTTGCCGCCGTTCGCGGCACGAAAGACAGTACCATGCCCATGGTTCGCGTATTCCTCTCGGTTGCCCCGGAGCACAACGCAACGCCTCCATAGTCGATTAAGAAGGCAGTAGGTTAACGGAGCGCTAACGGATCGCCGCTAAATTGATCTTTGTTCTTGGGAAACGCGAAACCGGTACAGCCCGGCAGAGCGCTGTCCAGATCGTGTCGAGTGTCGGGCGTATCCTTCGTGTCAGCTTCGGATTTCAGGCAAATCGCAGCAGGAGCTGAATCGGGAAAGGCCGAAAGGCTGTTTCGCGCCGCGGTATCGGCGTTCTGCTCGCTCACCCGCCCTTCGCGCCGGGAGATCGCGCAGCTCGAAGACCTGACGCTGCCGCTTTTCGAGAATGTCTCGGTCGAATCGCGCCGCTACGTCGCGGCTGCCCTTTCCGAATGCGAATATGCACCCGCCGCGCTGGTGCGGCGGCTTTGCCAGGAGCGGGTCGACATCGCCGCTCCGCTGCTCATCCGCTCGCGCGCCCTCAGCGACGTCGACCTGATCGCGCTGATCGGACGTCACGGCCTGCCGCATGCCCGTGCCATTGCCCGCCGCAAGGATCTCAATCAGACGATCGCGGATCTCATCAAAGTGCTCGAAAGGCCGACGCTGGTGCGGTCGCAGCAGCAGCCGGAAACAACCGCCAAAGCCGCGTCCGAAAACGCCGAAGTGGTTGCGGGCGAGGTCAACAGGCAAGAGGCTTCCGATGCCGCTGAAACTGTACGCCGCCGGTTGCGATCCATGATGCGCGCCGAGAGCGGCGCTTCCATCAGTCCGTTCGTCGAGCCACAAACCTATGTCAATCTGCGCGAGACCGCGCTGACCGGCAATGCGGCATTCTTCCAGACAGCGCTCGCCGATGCGCTCGAAGTCGATTTTTCAACGGCGCGGACGCTCACCGCGAGCCACAATTACACACCGCTGCTGGCCGCCTTGCGGGCGCTCGACTTCAGCGAAGACAAGGCGTTCCTGATCACGGCCGCCATCTATCCGACCGAGTTTCCGCACCCGCAGGCGATCCGCATCTTCCTCGACCGCTACCGCCTGCTGCACCACGACGCGGCGTTGGACAGGCTCCGCGGCTGGAAGGCCGAGACCGTGTCGAAAATCGTTCGCAAGCCTGGGCGCGTCGCCGCAAATGCCGACCTGCGCAAGCCGAACAGCGCCGATATGACCGCCACCCCAAAGGCGTGTCGCGTCTGAAGGGCTTGCCGTTAAGACGCCTTGACCGAGATAAGCTCCTCGACGGGAATGGCGCCCGCCTCGATCTCGACCACCCAGATATCCGGATCGAATCTCTTCTCGCGCTCCAGCCGCGCGTCGAAGATGGCGGCATCGTCGCCTTCGCCAAGCAGGCTGAAAAAACGGTCGTCCGGCCTGGCTGAATCGTAACTCGTCTGCGGCGCCGGCCCGAACAGCGCCATCTCCCCTTGCCTGCCCCGCGCCAGCACGAAAACCGCGCCGGCTTCCGTCGCGCCGCGCTTGACCACGGCGGCAAAGCCGCCGGCGCTGAAAACCCGGCGCAACAGCGCCGACACCCACAGATCGGTGGTTACCCGCATGGAGAAGTCCTGGACATGCGGCGGTCCTTACAGCATTGGCCGGAAGACCGTAACCGGTCTTTGCGAGGCGATCGGCGAGCGGCCGTTTCGACCCTTAGTTGGTCAGGCCGATCTCGCGCATCTTGACGTAGACGATCTCGTCGGGCTCGCCGGTCTCCGGCAAGCCGAACAGCGCCTGGAATTCCTTGATCGCGGCCTTGGTGCGCGCGCCGACGACGCCATCCAATCGCATGTCGTCATTGCCGAACGCCTTCAGTCCGGCCTGGATCTTGACGATGCGGGGATCAGGTGTTTGCGCCACCGCATTTGCCGGTGCGGACGCTGGAATGGCGGTTGGAACAGCGGCCGTTTCGACCGGCCGCGGCACGGGATGCGGCACCACGGCTGCGGTCGTCGGCGTGGCACCCAGTTGATCCAGCAAAACGCTGTCGATCTCGCCGGAGGCATTTAATCCGACCTTCTGCTGATAGGCCTGGATGGCCTTGCGCGTATTCGGTCCGGGAATCCCGTCGACGGTGCCGGAATAGAAATCGAGATCCTTCAATATGCCCTGGACCTGCTCGACGACCGGGTCGCTCTTGATCGGCGCAGCGGCCGGACGCACGATATTGATGGTGGTTTCGGGCTCGTCGCTGTCCGCCCGGGGAAAGCGCTCGATACTCCTCGTGGCGAAAAACGCGCCGGCATGCGGAAAAGGCTGGTACCAAAGCGCGTTCGCCGAGACGTAGAACAGCGTCACCAGGAACGCGGTGGAGCCGCCGACCACAACAGGATTGCGCGAGATCAGGCTGCCCAGCGCCATCGCTCCGTGCTCGAAGGCATTGCCGCGGCGTTTGACCGCCCTAGGCTGTTTTGCGGAGCGACCCATTGCTCTCCCCTTTGCCACCGTCCGCCTTGGCTTTGACTGCGGACATCGGCACCACGCCGGCCTTCTCCGCCGAGCGGCCCGTCGGGCCGTTCACGGGAAGGCTGATCGTCACCGTGGTGCCCTCGCCCGGCATGCTTTCGATCGACATGGTGCCCTCGTGCAGCGCCACCAGCCCCTTCACCAGCGAAAGCCCGAGCCCGGTGCCTTCGAAACGGCGGGTATAGTCGTTCTGGATCTGCATGAACGGCTTGCCGAGATTGGCGAAATCTTCCTCGGCGATGCCGATGCCGGTGTCCCGGACCCAGAAATGCAGCCGCGAGCCGATGCGCTTGGCGCCGATGACGACATTGCCGCCTTCGGGCGTGAACTTGATCGCGTTAGAGACGAGATTGATCAGGATCTGCTGCACGGCGCGACGGTCGGCATTTATTTCGCCTGCGTCCGGCGCGATCTGGGCCTGCAGATCGATGGCCTTTGCCTCGGCTTGCAGGCGCATCATCGATTGGCACATCTCGACCGCTTCGCGGAAGCGGAACGGTTCCGGCTCGGTCGCGTAAGCGCCCGATTCGATCCGCGATACGTCGAGTATCGAGGTGACGACGGCAAGCAGGTGCTGGCCCGAATCCCTGACCAGCCCGACATATTCCTTCTGGCGCGGATCCTTGAAGCTGCCGAACATCTCGTGCAGCAACATGTCGGAAAAGCCGATGATGGCATTGAGCGGGGTGCGCAACTCATGGCTGACGACGGCAAGGAAGCGTCCTTTCGCCACCTCGGCGGAGGCAGCCGCCTCATTGGCAGCGGCAAGCTCCTGGCGCAGTCCGGCCAGTTCGTCGTTCTCGCGCAGAAGAAGCGTGAAGACAGTCTCCTGCCCCGGCGCGCGCATCATCTCGAGCGAGAACGGCCGGTAATTGTCGGCCGTCACGCCGCTGCTCTGCGGCAGCCGGACGCGAAGGTCGAGCCGGCGCGACAGGGTGCCATCGCGCATATCGGCCAGCGCACTGAGATACGGGACGCGGTCGGACAGATGGATGCGATCGAAAAGTCCGGTGCCGAAAAGCAGCTCCGGCGGCAGCCTCAGCATAGTGCGTGCCTTAGCCGAGACGTCCAGAACCTCGCCATGCGCAGCGATTCGCAGCACGACGGCGTCGATCAGGTCTTCGAGCCGGTGGCTGCCGGCCGGATCGAGCTGTGCGTTGGCGGCGCCGCGAAGTGGAGCGACACGCGGAATGAGCGTGAGTGCCCAGGCCAGCGGTACCAGCCAGTGCCATGCGGCGATTTCGGTCTGGCCGAGCGGCAAGACCGAACCGGCGAAAGGCTGCAGCAAGACTGCGACCAGGGCCGATATGGCGCCCCAGATCACGGCACGGCGCGACTGGCCGATCCACCATGCTTCAAACGGCAGCGCCACTGCAAGCAAGGCAACCGGCGAGGCCACACCGCCGGCGGCAGCGATAAGGGCACCGAGGGCAACGCTGCTGACGACCAAGGCGAGTTGGCCGGCCAGGGTCATCTTGCCCGATGCCGCCACCAGCAGGGCGGCGAACCAGCAAAGGCCGAACGCCGCAAAAATCGCAGCCACAGTCAAGGCGGCGCCCATGCCCGACGTGACCAGCGTGACCACTGCACCCGCGCTGAAGAAAGGAGCCGCCAGCATGACGCCAATGAACCGGCTGTGGCGGCGACGATCGCTCTGGCCGAGCACGGACGGATGAACCATCCGTTCGCAACCGGCGGCTATCGCGCCCGGCAACTCGGCGTATCTGGCCTTGATCGCACTCAACTCAACGCACCCGGTCGTGAACGGCCCTGCTTTGCAGGCGGCTTTTGTCGATCCGAAACTCGCATCCAGCGTTTAAGGAATGGATAAGGCTGGGCCGATCGTCCCCCGGCAGGCTGCAAATATCGGGATACCGGCGGGGAAAAACCGGGGCAATTGCCGCCATAGTAAACGGAGCGTTATCCACACCGCCCGCGCCTGCACCTACGACCGATGGCATCAACCTGTCGCCGATTAAGAAAATGACCACGAAAAACAATAGGTTGGATGGTTATCATTTGCTGAATAAAATCTGAGCCGTTCGAGGCAAATGAACTTCAAAACGCTTCGTTTCGAATCTACCTAAAATTTAAGGAAAACTGTTGCTTTCGGGACAAGCCGTCCTTTGCGCGTCTGTGTCAGTATCGCGGTACAAGGGTCGTGCGGTTCGGAGGCATGACCGTCATAAAGGACAGACAGATGGGCTTTCTGATAAGAGCTGCTTTCTGGTTTTCGCTGGTGCTTCTGGCGCTACCGCTGGGTGTCGGCGCCGATGATGCGGGCCGCGAAAGCGTCGGGCCGCTCCAGGCGCTGTTTGCGGCGCGCGAAGCCGTCGGCGACATCGCCGGTATCTGCGAGCGCAAGCCGGACGTGTGCGAGACCGGCAAATCGGCAATGCATACCATCACCGCCCGGGCCCGGGAGACCGCCAAGATCGCGGCTGCCATGCTGGACGACAAGGCCGCTGAACCCGATACAGTGACGACTACCGGCAGCGTGCCCGGGGAAATCGTCTTGCCGGCGAAAGTCGATCTGCCGGCGAAACTGCACTTGCCGGCGAAGAACTGAGACTGTTTCGGCCGAATTCATCGCCGGACCGCAAGGCTCCCCATGCCCGGCGCCTGCGGCGTTTCTCCTCTTTTTCCGTGACGTGACAGCGCTGGATGACTATATCCGGGGGCATGACGACGACGATCCAGACCATCCGCGACGACTTTTCCCTGCTCGACGAGTGGGAAGACCGCTATCGCTATGTGATTGAACTGGGTGAAGCGCTGCCGCCGTTTCCCGATGAGCAACGCATACCGGCAAACAAGGTGCCCGGCTGCGTCAGCCAGGTCTGGTTGACCACCGAACAGGGCGGGGGTGCCGACCCCGTTATCACCTTCAAGGGCGATTCCGACGCCCATATCGTGCGCGGCCTGGTCGCCATCATGCTGGCGCTGTTTTCGGGACGGCCGGCCAGCGAAATCCAGAGGACCGACGCCGAGGCAACGCTAAAGGCACTCGGGCTTGACGAGCACCTGTCGCCGCAGCGCGCCAATGGCCTTCGCTCGATGGTCAAGCGCATCAAGCGTGACGCCGAGGCAGCGCTGAAGCAGACCGCCTGACCGTACGGCAGTTGCCGGCGGCATGAAGAACTGGCGGCCTGAGCTTGGTCTCCCCCCAATGCGAAAACGGCGCCCGCAGGCGCCGTTCGAGTATCAAACCGGAAGAGCCGCTTGTCAGCGTCCCTTGCGCTTGCGGCCGAGACCCATCTTCTTGGCGAGCTGCGAACGGGCGGCCGCGTAATTGGGCGCAACCATCGGATAGCTCGGGTCCAGGTTCCACTTTTCGCGATACTGGTCGGGCGTGAGATCATAGTGGGTCATCAAGTGACGCTTGAGCGACTTGAACTTCTTGCCGTCTTCGAGACAGATGATGTAGTCGTCATGCACCGACCGCTTCGGATTTACCGCCGGCTTCTGCTTGTCGGCAGGCGGCTGCTCGGCGGCCCCGCCGACGCGCCCGAGAGCGGCATGGACATCGGCGATGAGGTTCGGCAGTTCGCCGACCGGCACGGGATTGTTGCTGACATAGGCGGCCACCACATCGGCGGTGAGCTCGATCAGCGCGTCACTGTTTCTGGAAGGTGTTTCGGTAATATCCATGGCGTTCAGGTCCCAACGAGAATTGTTTCTGTCTACACCCTATTTTTGGCAGGCAGGGCATCGCGCGAACTTGTGCAGGAAAAAGCCTCCGCGATTCGCGTCGCGGCATCTTAATGAGCCTGAGCGCCAAGTAAGTCAATTCGCTTCTTGCGGTCTATTCAGCGATACAAGTCAAATATTCCTCATTCAGCTTCACTCTTTCGTGCAAAGTGTAACTTTGCCGTTTTTTCTGGTCAGACCAGCATCGACTGACGCCGCGGCAAGCAGCCATTACACAAACGGCAGCAGGTAAATAGAGCTCGATGCTTGACCCTGCCGGCGGCATTACAGCCTGGATGATCGGCGGTTCAGTAAAATCATAGGTTGCGCTGTGTTACTGTTGCTCGTGAGCCGTCGCCGGAGCGGTGCGCTGTGTCATTGAAATGGGGTAGTGTATTTCCGTAGACCCAGCCATATCGGCCACTTGCCAAGCCGCGAAGGCAGTTGCATGAGATTGACCGGCACTGGCAGGGTCATCGCAGCGACCGCGAGAACCGCGGCAGTCCGAGAAGAAATATTCGTTATCCGCTCCTCCAGCCCGTCCTCTCGAGCCACCACGACAGTAGATCATAGCCCTTGAACCCGCGCTGCTCGGCGTGTTCATTCGCCATTCAAGTAGCTTCCACAGCGAGACGCAATGACCAGAACCCCAGTGTTTCCGACCGCCACGCCGCCGCAGCCGGAGAGGCGGCCGATCTTCGACACGCATCACGGCATAACACGGACGGACGATTATGCCTGGCTGAGGGCCGCCAATTGGCAAGAGATGTTCAGGGATCCGTCCCTGCTCGACGGCCAAATCCGCGCCCACCTCGAAGCCGAGAATGCTTACCAGGCGGCGCTGATGGCCGATACGGTCCAACTGCAGAACCAGCTTTTCGCGGAAATGAAGGGACGCATCAAGGAAGACGATTCTTCCGTGCCGATGAAGGACGGACCTTACGCCTACGGCTCCTCCTTCAAGCTTGGCGGCCAGCAGCCGCGTTATTTCCGCACGGCGCGTGACGGCGGCGACAAGCAGATATTGCTCGACGGCGATGCCGAGGCCGAGGGCAAGCCCTATTTCCGCCTGGGCGGCGTCGATCATTCGCACGACCACAGCAAGCTGCTCTGGGCCTTCGACGACAAGGGTTCCGAATTCTACACGCTGCGCATCCGCGATCTGGCCGGCGGCAACGATCTGGCGGACAGGGTCCCGGACACCGGCGGCGGCGGTGTGTGGGATGCCGGCAATGACGGTTTTTTCTACACCCGCCTCGACCCCAACCACCGTCCTTCCAAAGTGCTGTTCCATGCGCTTGGCGACGGTCCTGAAAACGACCGGCTGATCTACGAGGAGACCGATCCCGGCTTTTTCATGGATGTCGGCGGCACGCGCTCCAACGAGTGGATCATGATCGGCATCAACGATCATGAGACCTCGGAATACCGCATCATGAGCGCCAACGATCCGTTCGCAGAGCCGAAGCTGGTTGCGGCGCGCCAGACGGGCCTGCAGTACGAACTCGAGGAAGGCGGCGACATCTTCTTCATCCTCACCAATGCCGACGGCGCCAAGGACTTCAAGATCATGACGGCGCCGGCCCACGATCCGGTGCGCGCCAACTGGCAGGAACTGGTGCCGCACGAAGCGGGCCGGTTGATCCTTTCGGTGATCGGCTTCAAGGACCACATGGTCCGGCTCGAGCGCAAGGAAGGCCTGCCGCGCATCGTCGTACGCGACCGCAAGAGCGGCGAGGAGCACCTGATCTCCTTCGACGAGGAAGCCTTCTCGCTCGGCCTGTCCGGCTCCTACGAATACGACACCGAGATCATGCGCTTTTCCTATTCGTCGATGACGACCCCGGCGCAGGTCTTCGATTACAACATGCGCACCCGCGAGCGGGTGCTGCTCAAGACCCAGGAAGTGCCGTCCGGCCACGACCCGGAGCACTACGTCACGCGCCGGCTGATGGCGCCTGCCGCCGACGGCGAACTGGTGCCGATCTCGCTCCTCCATCACCGCGACACGCCGCTCGACGGGTCGGCGCCTTGCCTGCTTTACGGCTACGGCTCCTACGGCATCACCGTGCCGGCCGCGTTCAATACCAATCTGTTTTCGCTGGTCGACCGCGGCTTTGTCTACGCGATAGCCCATGTTCGCGGCGGCAAGGACAAGGGCTATGGCTGGTACGACGACGGCAAGCGGGCGAACAAGATGAACACGTTCACCGATTTTGTCGCTGCCGCCCACCACCTCGTCGCCGAACGCTATACGCAGCATGACCGCATCATCGCGCAAGGCGGTTCGGCCGGCGGCATGCTGATGGGCACGGTCGTCAACATGGCGCCGCAATGCTTCGGCGCCGTCGTCGCCGAGGTTCCCTTCGTCGACGTGCTCTCCACCATGCTCGACGCCAGCTTGCCGCTGACGCCGCCGGAATGGCCGGAATGGGGCAATCCGATCGCTTCGGCGGAGGATTACCGGACCATCGCCGCCTATTCACCCTACGACAATGTCGCCGCACTCGACTATCCGCCGATCCTGGCACTGGCCGGCCTGACCGACCCGCGCGTCACCTATTGGGAGCCAGCCAAATGGGTGGCGCGGCTGCGCGACCGCAAGACGGGTGAAAATCCGGTGCTGTTCAAGATCAACCTGGATTCAGGCCATGCCGGCGCCTCCGGCCGGTTTTCAAGACTGGAGGAAATCGCCTTCACCTACGCCTTCGCGCTCAAGGTGACGGGCAAGGCCGAGCTTGCGGCGTGAACATCGGCGGATGAGCGGTCATTGTCTTCCGTTCCGCGACGTGGCTTCATTGGCGGTGAGAATTGCGGAGCCCACCAATGATCGATCTCGCCACGTTGATAGCTTATGTCGTGGTTGTGCTTGGCTTTGTCTTCATCCCGGGTCCCGCCACTCTTCTGACGGTGGCGCGGGCAACCAGTTCCGGAACCAGGGTGGGCATTGCGACCGGCGCCGGGATCGCGGCCGGCGACGTGGTCCACACCTTCATGGCGATCGTCGGCATTTCGGCGATCATTGCCACGTCGGCGGCGCTTTTCAGCATCGTGAAGTACATCGGCGCAGCCTACCTCATTTATCTCGGCATTCGCGCGATCATCGAGAAAACGCCGGCCTATCCGGCCGCCGGCGCACTTGCGATCCCCGCTGCCAAAGCATTTCGGCAGGCTGTTTTGACCGAGGTTCTCAATCCCAAGACCGCGCTTTTCTTCCTTGCATTTCTTCCGCAGTTCGTGCGGCCTGAAAACGGATCGGTGATGCTTCAACTGGCGATATTGGGCGTCATCTTTGTTCTGTTGGGCCTCGTCAGCACGGTGGTTTTCGCCGTGGGTGCGGGCGGCCTCGGTGCATTCCTGCGCCGAAACCCGACGGTGCTGAGATGGCAAGGCAAAGCTGTCGGCGGTATCTATTGCGCCTTAGGCATCCGGCTGGCGCTGCAACAGCGCTAGATCTAGGGTCTCGACAGGCGACGAGCCGTACGAGGCTTCGGATAATGGGCAGGCACAGCTAATTTTCCGCTCGCAATTGCAAAGGCCGCGCGCTACCCAGTGCGCGGCCTTTTCACAGCCGCGCCAACACACAATCACCCAGGGATCTGCCATGTTGCTCGTCGATGTCTATCTCGACAAATCGCCCATCCAGGGCATCGGCGTCTTTGCCAAGAACCACATTGCCCGTGGCACGCTGGTCTGGAAGCTCGACCCGAAATACGACCGGCGCATCGAGGTGACGGCCTACGAGCGGGAAACCGGGCCGGTGAAAACCTATCTCGACCGCTACGCCTATCCGGACCGGCGCGACCCGAACTACATCGTCTTCGAGGCCGACGATGCGCGCTACATGAACCATGCCGACGACCCGAATTGCGACGTCTCGCAACCGGAGGAGACTTATGCCTTGCGCGACATTGCGCCCGGCGAGGAAATGACCTGCGACTACAATCACTTCTTCGAAACCGGCTTCGACTTTCTCGGCGACCGCTGACGCAACAGCTGTCAGCTCGCCGGCTTCTTGCGCGCCGGATAGCCGTTGGGATGCGGCGGCACGGCTTTCAGGTAGGCGGCGATCGCCGAGCGGTCCTCCGGGGTCAGCACGGCCATGTTCCGCTGCACGTCGACCATAGCGCCGCCGACCGTATCGAAATCCGGCGTAAAGCCGGTTTCGAGATAGTTGGCGATGTCGGCTTCGGACCAGTCGGCGATGCCGCCCTCGCCCGACGTGATGTTCGGCACGATGCCGCTGCCTTCGGCGGCGGCCGCACCTGCCAGCCATTGGCTCTTGCTGGTGCCGCCGGCAAGATCCCGCGGCGTGTGGCATTCGCCGCAATGGCCGGGGCCTTCGACCAGATAGCGGCCTGTCAACACCGGATCCGGTGTGCCGTCGGGAAAGGAAACGACCGGCTGGTCACTCAAATAGAGCAGCTTCCACAAGCCAAGACCGCGTCGGACGTTGAAGGGAAATGCCAGCGAATTGGCGGGCGCCTTGCCGGCGACCGCGGGTAACGTCTTCAGGAATGCATAGAGATCGGCAATGTCGGCCGGCTTCATGCGCGCGTAGGAAGTATAGGGAAATGCCGGATAGAGATGCTCGCCCGACGGCGACACGCCCTTCAGCATGGCGTTGGCAAGATCCTCGACCGACCAGGCGCCGATGCCGTCCCTGGTATCCTGCGATATGTTCGGCGGCACGAAGGTGCCGAATGGCGTCTTGAGTTCAAGGCCGCCCGCCAACTGAAGACGGGCGTCGCCTTGCGAGCCAGGCTTGGCATGACAGGATGTGCAGCCGCCGGCGTAGAAGATGCGCTTGCCCCTGGCGGCGTCGCCGGGACCAAGCTCAGCCAGCGTTGCGGCATCGAGCCTGACCGGAGCCGACAGCAACCAGCCGGCAATCGCGGCCGCGCCGCCCAGAACGAGGGCGGCGCCGACAAGTTTCTTCAGCAAGCGCATTGCCCGCTATCAGCCTTTTTTCACCCGATAGTTTTGATGACAGTTGCCGCAGCCGCCGCCGATGGTGTTGAACTGCGCCTTCAACGCCTCGGCATCCGCAGGTGCTGCGGCGACCGCCGCCTTGACGTCGGCGAGGTACTTGCCTTCAGCCGTCTTGAAGCCGGCCATGTCCTGCCAGATTTTTGGGGACGCCGTGGTGTCGCCGGTGTCGCTGCCCGCCGGGAAAAGCGTGTCGACGCCGGCATGGAATTTCTCGGCATTGACCTGCAGTGCCTGCAACGCGGTCAGCACCGAAGCTGCGTCGTAGGGCGTCTCGCCCTTGACCACTTTCGACAAGCCGGCGGCGATCTTGCCACGTTCCTTCATCAGGGCCTGCCGGTCGGCTACCGGGTCTCCAAATGCCGCCGAACCGGCGAAGGCGAGCATCGAGATGGCGAGGATAAGCTTTCTCATTCACTTGGCTCCATGTTGAAGGCAGTTCAGGATGCGGTCCCACCCCGATGACAAACGGCAAGGATGGCTTAAAAATTCCGACGCTTCGCCTCACGCTTGCGTGAAATTTTTGCAGCTGTCGTTCTGATGCTGAAAAAGAAAAGCCCCGGTTCTGCCGGGGCTTTTCTGGAACGGATCAGGCCTTTTCGTAGAGCTCGAGCACATAGTCCCAGTTGATGAGACTGTCGACGAAGGCTTCGAGGTATTTCGGCCGGGCGTTGCGATAATCGATGTAATAGGAATGTTCCCAGACATCGACGCCGAGGATCGGCGTCGCGCCATGGACGAGCGGGTTCTCGCCATTCGGCGTCTTCGAGATCGCCAGCTTGCCGTCCTTGACCGAGACCCAGGCCCAACCCGAACCGAACTGGGTGGTGCCGGCGGCGATGAAGTCGGCTTTGAACTTGTCGTAGCCACCAAGGTCGCTGTCGACCGCCTTTTGCAATGCGCCGGGCAGCTTGTTGCCGCCGCCGCCCTTCTTCATCCATTTCCAGAAATGGATGTGATTGTAGTGCTGGGCGGCATTGTTGAAGAGGCCCGCATTCTTGCCGAAGGACTGTTTGACGGCCTCTTCGACCGACAAATCGCCCATGCCCGCCTCGGCGGCCAGCTTGTTGCCGTTGTCGACATAGGCCTTGTGGTGCTTGTCGTGATGATATTCCAGCGTTTCCTTGGACATATAAGGCTGCAAAGCCTCGTAATCATAGGGCAAGGCGGGCAATTCAAAAGCCATCGGTCGTACTCCCTCGTGGAAAAATCCGGTGTCGATACCGGACTAACATAGGACTGGATTGGTCTGGAACAACTCCGGAAACGAAGCGCCGGCCGCTTTTTAGCGGGTCAGCCGGGCGAAGTCGAATGCGCCCATTCCCAATAGAGTTCGCGCGCCTTCTTGGCCACCGGTCCCGGCTGCAGATTGCGATCCTCGATACGGGTGACCGGCACCACTTTCGAGTGGTTTCCGGTCGAGAAGATTTCGTCCGCCTCGAGGAAATCGCGGATCGACAGCGTCTTTTCCGTCGTCGTGAACCCGTATTCGCCAAGCAGGGCCATGGTGCGCGCGCGGGTGATGCCGGACAGGAAGGTGCCGTTCGGCGCCGGCGTCAGGACATGGCCGTCCTTGACCAGGAAAATGTTCGAGGTGCCGGTCTCGGCGACATTGCCCAGCATGTCGAGCACGAGCGCATTGTCGAAGCCGCGCATCTTGGCTTCGAGGATGGCCCGGCCGTTGTTGGGATAAAGGCAGCCGGCCTTGGCGTTGGTCGGCATGGTTTCGATGGTCGGGCGCCGGAACGGCGACACCGTCACCGAAAACCCCGCCGGCGAGATCATCGGCGATTCATAGAGGCAAAGGCAGAAACGCGTCGAGGCCGGGTCGGCCGGCACGCCCATATAGCCGCCATGCTCGGCCCAATACATCGGCCTGATGTAGACCGCCGTCTTGCCGTCGAACTTCTTCAGCCCGTCCCAGGTCAGGCCGACGATCCTGTCGGTGCTCATCGTCGGCTTCAGGCCGAGCGCGATCGCCGAGGCGTTTACCCTTGCGGCATGGCGATCGAGATCGGGAGCGACGCCCTCGAACCAGCGGGCGCCGTCGAACACGCTGGTGCCGAGCCACATGGCGTGGCTGCGCGGCCCTAGAATGGCAACATTGCCCTCGTACCAGTCGCCGTCGACGAAGGTCCATGTCGCGGATTGCGCCGCAGTCGCCAGTGTCATTGCCAGGTTCCGTTCGATGCTTCTTGCGGCGCATTGGAAGATGCTTTGGCGGCCGCCGTCAACCGGCATGGCTGAGATTTGTTGAGGCCAGCGGAGCTGCCCAACTGCAATCAGCGCTTGCGCCTTGCCTTGCGCGGCCTCAAAACTGTTGCATGCACCATGCGGCTTACGTTTTCGACGCCTACGGCACGCTGTTCGACGTGCATGCGGCCGTGCGCCGTCACGCCGACCAGATTGGGCCAGACGGCCAGTTGCTGTCCGATATCTGGCGCGCCAAGCAGCTGGAATATTCCTGGGTCAGGACGCTGATGGGGGCCTACGCCGATTTCTGGCAGCTCACCGAGCAGGCCCTCGACTTCGCCCTGCGCAAGGTTCCATCCGCGGATGCCGGGCTGAGGGCGAAGCTGCTCGAGGCTTATTGGCGGCTGGACTGCTATCCGGAGGTGCCGGCCGTGCTCAAGGCGCTCAAGGCATCGGGAGCAAGGCTGGCGATCCTGTCCAACGGTTCGCCTGAGATGCTGGAAGCGGCCGTCAAATCCGCCGCGCTCGACCAGGTCCTGGACGACGTCTTTTCCGTCGACAGCGTCAGGCGCTTCAAGACCGATCCGTCGGTCTACGACATGGTCACCACGGGCTGGCGCCTCTATCCGGGCGCTGTCTCTTTCCAGTCATCCAACCGCTGGGACGTCGCCGGCGCCACCAAATTCGGCTTCAGGACGGTGTGGATCAACCGCGCCAATCAGCCAGAGGAATACCGGGATTTTCCACCGGCCCTGATCCTGCCGTCCCTTGAAGGTCTGGTCGCCGGGGGGTGACACCGGAAATGTTGCGTCGGCGCAACAGTGACGATCCAGTCACAGCTTTGCCTTTGTTTGTCCACCCTGCGGCCAGAATTGGACCCGCCTATCGCGCCGGGCATTGCTCGGGCAACCGCGCGCAACAGGACGCATTTATGCTTTGTTGCGATTTGAGACTTAAAAAAGGCAATCATGTTCATATCCCCATCGTCCTCTTTTCGCCTGAGCCGTCGCGGTTTTCTCAACGCAGCAGCCCTTGGCGCCGCCTCGGTCGCGGTCTCCAGTTGCACCACGCTGTCGCAACAACCGGTCGAGCCACCGCCGCCGACCTATGTCGAGCCGGCGCTCGGCGACTATGTGACGATGTATGGGCCGATGTCGGATGGCGGCTTCGAGCTGCCGGCCATACCGGTCGACAAGATCGACCCGCAGTTCCTGCGCCAGATCGTTGACGATCCGACCGGGCAGCAGCCGGGCACCATCGTCGTCGACACCACCAATCACTTCCTCTATCTGGTGCGCCCGGGCGGCCAGGCGATCCGCTATGGCGTCGGCCTCGGCCGCGCCGGCTTCGAATGGTCGGGCGATGCGGTGGTCCAATGGAAGCAGAAATGGCCGAAATGGACGCCGCCGGACGACATGATCGCCCGCCAGCCGGAGTTGAAGCCGTACAGCGCCGACAATGGCGGCATGCCCGGTGGGCTCAAGAACCCGCTTGGCGCACGGGCGCTTTATCTCTTCCAGGGGAACCAGGACACGCTCTACCGCTTGCACGGTTCGCCGGAATGGCGGTCGATCGGCAAATCGGTGTCGTCGGGCTGTGTTCGCCTGATGAACCAGGACATTATCGATCTCTACGACCGAGTGCCGAACAAGACCCCGGTCGTGGTGACGGCCGACATCGGCCAGCCGATGGTGGCGACAGCAAACCGGAAAGCCATCCCGATCGACGCCGGCGTGCCGGAAGGATCGATCCTGCTCGGCCCGATAAAATCGATCACAAACTCGATCTTTTGAGCTGGTCGAAAGCGCGGGCGGGATCTTCCTCGCTCCCGCTGGTTTTGCTGCGTGTCGGCTTGCTCCTACCGGTGCCCGCCTTTAGGTCCGATGCTTACGCCGAGCAGCGGATTTTGCCGCGCTGTGTGCAGACGCCACCAGTGACAGCTCATGACCCAAATCCGCAGGCCAAGCGGTCGGATGACTGCTTTGCGCCTGATATCGGCCGTAGAGGTCAGCTTCACTGCTGCCCGAATGCGGACGTCGTTGCACGTTATTGTAGGTCCAAAGGTATCTTTGCAGCGTCTCAAAAACGACCATATGTGACATGCTCGGACCGCTTCGTTGGATGCCTAATCGAGAGTGGCCAAGGGTCAGCCGCCGCGGTAAGTGTGGGCCATGACCACCATCCCGCTGACGGACATCGTCCCGATAACCCAACCCGAACTGTTTAAGGTGCACTTCGCCACCTGGAACGGCACGAACCGACCGCTGGACGTGTTCCTGCGCGACCGCGCGGAGTGGGACGGCTGGAATAGCCATAAGGGCCAGCGAGACTACTTCAACCGGCCGCATATCCTGTCATGGCTCGAATTCCATACCGAGCGTCACACTTGGCTATTCGGCGGCGTCTACAACGTGCTCGGCCAGGACGAAGGCGCTTACCTAGTGGGACGTTCGCCTCTGTTCGAGAACATGATTGGCCGTCTCAAAGTGGTCTACCGAGTCGGCCGGTTGCGCCGGGTCAGGCTGGAGAGCGTGCTACCGGGCATGATAGTATCCGAAATCCTACGCGAGCCGTACAGCGGCGCAGTCTTCCCCGGCTACGAGAACGTTGACCTGCGCTTCGGCGAGCTGGAGACGATCCTGCGCAACGAGAAACTTGACTGGCGCGCGGCGTTGCAAAACGTAAAGGGCGTCTACCTCATCACCGACCTGTCCAACGGGCGGAAATACGTCGGCTCGGCCTACGGCGGCCACGGTGTCTGGTCCCGCTGGCGGTCTTACATCGACACCGGCCACGGCTGGAACGCGGAATTCTCCGGGCTCCTGACCAAGGAGGGCATCGGGTATGCTCGCGAAAACTTCAAGTTTACGTTGTTGGAGTATCGACCGGCGCGCGTGGATGACGTTGAGGTAATTCAGCGGGAGGGTTTCTGGAAGGACGCCCTACTTACGCGGGGCACGTTCGGCTACAACCGCAACTAGAGAAACAAATCTGGCGAGGAAAGCCCCTCGCGTTTCGGAAGCTATCAGCCGGCAGCAAGAGCCAAGCTTCCTCGATCGCTAGTATTTCCTGGCGCGGTATTCCCGGTTCCAATGGTCAATGGCGATCTTTCATGTAAGCCGGGATAACGAACCGATGAACATAGGGCTGCGAACGCGATCGATTCATCGCGTCCCAATACATCGCGATCGCCACCGGCTCGGTGATCGCCGTCGGCACGTGATAGCTGTACGTCGTGAACTCTGGCCTCGATGTAACCGGGATATGCCACGAGCGTCGAAACTCGGGCTGAAGATAGTGATAGATCTCCCAGCGGATATTATTCAGGAGCTCGGCGATCTGGCTGGAGTGATAAACGAAAATGTCACGGTAGAACCACTCGAAGAAGGTTTCGACGGCCAGATATGCCTGCTGCTCGCTGACCGGATGTCCGGCCTGCTCAAGCAATCTGCGAAGGTGACCGACATTGGTAGCGAGACGGGCCAGGTTATGCTTGGCCATGTCGCCGCACATCTTGATGTAACGATAGCGGGCGACGCGCAGATCTGCTGCGACATTGATCGAATGCAGATTGACGCCTGTCGCCGTGAACTCCCCTTCCAGCCAGCCAGCGAACGCCTCGACCGCCGCCGACAAATCGGTCGTATCGTGGCCGAGCTTTGGATGGGAACAGACCTGCCGCAGGTGAAACAAGAACGTCAGGTCGGACGGGCGCGCTTTGCTAGGCGCCGGCTTGAGGCCAAGCGGGACTGGCTCGCCTTTGAACGCACGGATATCCGAGAGGAAGTCAGCAAGCAGGATTATAAAGAGGCGCGCATGCCCGCTGGTCGCAAACATGAGGTTACTGGGATCGGCACGCTCGATCTTCATGAACATCGCCCAGTTGACCATGTCGTCGATCATCTCCCAGGCCGAATTGAGGATGATTGCTTCGCGCTCTGTATCGTTCATCAAGGGCTGGCCTATTCTAGTGAACATTACCTTAGTCTCGGCGCAACGCGGCGGCGACAGCAGAACGTATACATTCTCACTGATTGGGCGCCGATGTTCTTGTTGCCGAATGTTCGGCTCGAAGCCGCTATCGGCGCGCAGGCGGCTGACTGCTCGATCGCATCACCAAGTCGATGTGCGTGAAACATCCTGGGAACATTCACCGTCTAGCTAAACAATGGAGAGCCCACGAGCCTTCTGAGGTGAATGTCCGCTATCGTTTCTTAGTGCAGAAGCTGCGCGCATGAACCTCAACGTCCGTAACCGATGGTTATCGGCAATCTTGATCAAATCCCATCAGGAAAAGAACCCGAAGCGGCGCAATAGGTCATCCAAGCAACGAGGGATTTCGTCCATTGAATCGCCGACTGCATTGTTGCCAAGCGCGTGCCTTGCGTTTGGACCGTCGCAGACAAAACGCGTGCCGCCCGGCAGTGCGCAAACAGCATCACTCTTCCGGATGAGAACGAGCCCGCCAGTCTCCCAACTTCTCCATTCCAGGCAACCCGGCACCCTGTTTGCCAATGCCATCGGCAATTCTGATCGGACGACCTTAAGAGGTTGATTGTCACAGATCGTCAAAGAATCCGCGCCATTCGTGAGGCTGACGTCGTCCATTTGACGGTGTGCGATCTCGGCGAGTTTCCCTTGGAAACAGCCTTGAACATCATTGAAGTCGACGGTTAGCTTTGAAGGCGTGGAGAATTGGCTGCTGAACCAGGAGGCGATAGCGCTTCCGACATCCCCTAGGGGGCCCCCCGCAATACCTGCAAGGATGAACAAGATTGCAGCTGCAACAGTCACTTCACGCCACCACTTACGCATTCGGCGCGACCATGAACACAAAGCGGACGTTCCCCACCTGGAATGACATACGCAGCCACCCTGTGGCCTCACCGATACGGCAGGAAAAGACTCCTTCATCGATGCCTTTGAAGAATTCCTTCTTTTCCTGGTATCGAATGAAGCCTTCGACGCATGCGGCGGATAGTTTATCGGAGGCTTTCATCAAGGCAGGGAGCTCGGCTCGAGCCTGATTCAGATACTCCATGTTTGCCGGGGTTTCGTTGCTCAGAACCGATTCTTCGGCCTGCTGCTGCAGAAAGGCCGTCATACCCTCTGGATCGTTTTGAAGACGTACGAGTTCGTTGACGATTGTCTGCTGTCGGGTATCGCCTTCAATCGCCTGAACGCTGATATCGCACCATTGCCGATCGGGGTCCTCGGTAGACCAGCAGGCGGTCGCATTCCTGACGGACGCGCCATTGTCGAGCACGTTCTCCCGCACAAGATCGCAAGTGCACTTTTCTTGTGTAGGGTCGGCAGCCATGGACGGGACCGTCCGCGACAACATGGCGATAGCGAACACCCCGGCAACAACAAATCTGATCATTCAACCCGCCCTCAAAGCCCGACGCACAATAGCCCGAGGACGCTCGAGGCGAAAGTCGCGGCGTCGTCAGTCGAGGGAGATGCACGACCGGCAACCCACGAATAGTGCATCGAGCCTGGTCTTCGGCGGCTATATCCAAAGTTGACCCGAAGGCTGCCGAGCAGCAACCAAGTCGGCCGTTCGGCGCCGATAGGCTTCCCGCAGGGCGGCCGCACTGAACATCCCCTATCTTGGCCGAACGGCAGCAATCTAACCGCTGCTACCCAATAGCGGTCTGTCCGCTTCCGGCCCCAGATCAAGACGTTCGGCGCATCGCCGCCAGGCGACCGCTCTTTCCGCATAGCCGCCGTCCGCTGTCCTCCAGATCTGGCCACTGGCGCTTGATGCCAGGACAGAATTTGCCCACACCGACGCCCGCCCTTCGGTCCGATGCCCCTCACCGCCCCCTGGACAGGCTCCCCAAAATCCCGCGGACGATCGCCCGTCCGACCGACGAGCCGACCGAGCGCACGATGGATTTGATCGCCGCCTCCGCCACGGTCTGACGGTTGGAGGGCCGCGGCGCCGGCGCCCGCCGGCCACCGCTGGGCTGAGGAGCGGGATCGTCATTGCCGAAGCCGGGAATGGTCCAGCGCGAACGGCCGCTTCCCTGTTGCTGCGCCTGCGCCTCCTGGGCGTCCTTGGCCTTTTTCTGCAGGATCTCGAAAGCGGATTCGCGGTCGACGGTCTGGTCGTACTGTCCGGCAACCGGGCTCTCAGTGATCAGCTTGCGGCGCTCTTCGGGCGTGATCGGGCCAAGGCGCGAGGACGGCGGGCGGATCAGCGTCCGCTGCACCATGGACGGCACGCCCTTGGCTTCCAGCGTCGAGACCAGCGCCTCGCCGGTGCCGAGCTGCGCGATCACGGTTGCGCAGTCGAAATCGGGATTGGGCCTGAACGTCTCGGCCGCCGTCTTGACGGCCTTCTGTTCGCGCGGCGTGTAGGCACGAAGTGCGTGCTGCACGCGGTTGCCCAACTGGGCCAGCACCGTTTCGGGGATATCCAGCGGATTTTGCGTGACGAAATAAACGCCGACGCCCTTCGAGCGGATCAGCCGGACCACCTGCTCGACGCGGTCGACCAGCACCTTCGGCGCGTCATCGAACAGCAGGTGCGCCTCGTCGAAGAAGAAGACCAGCTTCGGCTTGTCCGGGTCGCCGACTTCCGGCAGTTCCTCGAACAGTTCCGACATCAGCCACAGAAGGAACGTCGCATAGAGCCGCGGATTCATCATCAGCTTGTCGGCGGCGAGCACGCTGATGGCGCCGCGTCCATCGCGCGTGGTGCGCATAATGTCGGTTATCCGCAATGCCGGCTCGCCGAAGAAATTCGCGGCGCCCTGCTGCTCCAGAACCAGCAGCGTGCGCTGGATGGCGCCGACCGAAGGCTTCGTCACATTGCCGTAGCGGGCGCCGATCTCTTCGGCGCGGTCGGCGATATTGGCCAGCAGTGACTGCAGGTCCTTCAAATCGAGCAGCAGAAGGCCTTCCTCGTCGGCGATGCGGAAGGCGATGTTCATGATGCCTTCCTGCGCCTCGGAAAGGTTCATCAAGCGCGACAGAAGCAGCGGCCCCATCTCCGAGATGGTTGCGCGGATCGGGTGGCCCTGCTCGCCGAACAGATCCCAGAAGATGACCGGGAATTCCTGGAACTCATAGGGATCGAGCTTGACCTGCTCGGCCCGCTTGACCAGGAAATCCTGCGCTGTGCCCATCATGGCGATACCCGACAGGTCGCCCTTGATGTCGGCGCAGAATACCGGCACGCCGGCATTGGAGAAACCCTCGGCCAATATCTGCAGGGTCACCGTCTTGCCGGTGCCGGTCGCGCCGGTGACCAGGCCGTGACGATTGCCATATTGCAGCAAAAGCTGTTCGGGCCGCTGATAGCTGTCGTCCGGCTTGCGGCTGGCCCCTATGAAGATACTGGTATCGTCGGCCATGTGTCCGGTCTCCGCAAACCTATAGGGTTGAATGCCCTGATCCCTTGAAGAAAAGGGAGCCCCGCCGCAGGTATAGTGAGGCCATTGCGCAGCGACAATGGGCACCGTCGAAAATGGCTTTTGGAGCTTGCGGAACCTGCCCATGTTTGGCAATCGGTTGACGGTCACCGTCACGGAAGGCGAGTTGCACGGCATGTGTGCTGCATTGTGATATCGGGCCGGGGACCGTAGACTGACATAGTCGGCCGCTGCGGCCGCTAGAACGAGGAGAACCGATGGGCGCCGGTGCCTTGACCCAGGATGCCGAACTTCCGAACGTCGACCGGCAACGATGGCTGGCGCTGGCGGAGAAGGCGCTGGCCGGCGGGTCCTTCGAGGAAAAGCTCGTCTCGCATACGGACGACGCCATCCGCATCGAGCCGCTCTACGAGCGTTCGGTAACCGCCGAGCCTGTCGTGCGCGCCAACCCGGGATCACCGTGGATCGTCAGCCAGCGCATCGACGATCCAGACATAGGCCGCGCCAGTGCGCAGGCGCTGGAAGACGTCGCGCAGGGTGCCACCGGACTGTCGCTTGTCTTCGAGGGTGCGCCGAACGCCTTCGGCTATGGCTTGCCGAGGACGGCGGAGGCGCTGGAGGGCGTGCTCGACGGCGTGCCGCTCAACCGCATCCAGATCCGCATCGACGCCCATCCCTGGAGCCGTGCCGTGGCCGACTGGCTGGTGGCGTTTTTGACCAAGCGCCGCTCCGACCCGGCAAAGCTCAACCTCTCCTTCGGCATCGATCCGGCGGCGATCTTTGCCGGGACCGGCAGGCTGCGCATGTCGATCGAGGCTTTACAGGCTTCGATGCCGCAATCGCTGGCGCATTTCTTTTCGATGGGTGTGCCCGGCGTGCTGCTGGAGGCCGACGGGCGGGTATTCCACAATGCCGGCGCCACCGAGGCGCAGGAGCTTGGCACCATGCTCGCCTCGGCCGTCTCCTATTTGAGGCTGTTCGAGAAGGCGCGCCAGCCGCTCGTCTACGCGGCGCCGCATATCGGTTTTGCGCTCAGCGTCGACCAGGACCAGTTCGTTTCGACGGCCAAGGTCAGGGCGTTGCGCAGGCTGTGGGCGCGTGTCCAGGAGGCCTGCTCGATACCGCCCTCCAGCGCCAGCATCCATGCCGAAACCTCCTTCCGGATGATGACGGCGGCCGACCCGGAAACCAACATCCTGCGCACCACCATCGCCGCTTTCGCGGCTGCCGCCGGCGGCGCGGATTCGATCGCCATCCTGCCGCACACGATCGCGTACGGCCTACCCGCGGGTTTTGCTCGCCGCGTTGCCCGCAACGCGCAACTGATCATGGCCAATGAAAGCCATATCGACCACGTGGCCGATCCGGTTTGCGGTTCGGGCGCCGTCGAAGCGCTGACTGCGGAGCTCTGCGCGGCGGCCTGGCAGGAGTTCCAGCAGATCGAGGCGGAAGGCGGCGTGCTGACCAGCCTTGAGCAAGGGCACATCCAGAGGCGCGTCCAGGCAGCTTCCGCCCGCCGCAACACAGCCTACCAGGCGGGCGAACGGGCGATCGTCGGCACGACGCTGCACCCGTCGAAGACCGAGCGTCCGGTCGAGACGCTGGCGGCGGAGCGGCGGCCTGCCTTCACCGAAGGCGTTGCGGTGTGCGAGCCGCTATTTCCGATCCGCATCGATCAGTCGATCGGAGCCGCGCCATGATCCCGAATTTCAGCCAGATCGCCTGGTCGCCGCCACGGCGGGCGCCGGTCGAGATCAAAGGCCAGCGGATGACGCCGGAAGGCATCGCCATCAAGCATCTCTACAGCCAGGGCGATCTCAAGGGCTTGCCACATCTCGATACCTATCCGGGCCTGCCGCCTTTCGTGCGCGGCCCCTATCCGACGATGTATGTCCAGCAACCCTGGACGATCCGGCAATATGCCGGCTTCTCGACGGCCGAAGAGTCCAACGCCTTCTACCGGCGCAACCTTGCCGCCGGCCAGAAAGGCCTGTCGGTCGCCTTCGATCTCGCCACGCACCGCGGCTACGACAGCGACCATCCGCGCGTCGCCGGCGATGTCGGCATGGCCGGCGTCGCCATCGATTCCATTCTCGACACGCGCCAGTTGTTCGACGGCATCCCGCTTAACGAGATGACGGTATCGATGACGATGAACGGCGCGGTGCTGCCGATCATGGCGCTCTATATTGTGGCGGCGGAGGAACAGGGCGTCGCGCAGAAGGATCTCACTGGGACCATTCAGAACGACATCCTGAAAGAGTTCATGGTGCGCAACACCTACATCTATCCGCCAAAACCTTCGATGCGGATCGTGTCGGATATTTTTTCCTACACGTCGAAGCACATGCCGAAGTTCAATTCGATCTCGATCTCCGGCTATCACATGCAGGAGGCGGGAGCGACGGCGGATCTCGAGCTCGCCTACACGATTGCAGACGGCATCGAATATGCCCGCGCCGGCGTCGCGGCCGGCCTCGACATCGACCGTTTCGCGCCGCGCCTTTCCTTCTTCTGGGCGATCGGCATGAATTTCTTCATGGAAGTCGCCAAGCTGAGAGCAGCGCGCCTTTTGTGGGCCAGCCTGATGCTGAAGAACTTTTCGCCGAAGGACGAGCGCTCGCTGTCGCTGCGCACCCATTGCCAGACTTCGGGCTGGTCGCTGACGGCGCAGGATCCCTACAACAACATCATCCGCACCATGATCGAGGCGATGGCCGCCACTCAAGGCCATACGCAGTCGCTGCACACCAATTCCTTCGACGAGGCAATGGCGCTGCCGACCGACCATTCGGCCCGCATCGCCCGCAACACACAGCTCATCCTGCAGAAGGAGTCCGGCACGACGCGCATTATCGACCCGTGGGGCGGCTCCGCCTATGTCGAACGGCTGACACATGATCTGGCGGCGCGTGCGCTTGCGCATATCGAGGAGGTCGAGAGCCTCGGCGGCATGGCCGCGGCGATCGAAAAGGGCCTACCGAAGCTGCGCATCGAAGAGGCTGCCGCGCGCACCCAGGCGCGCATCGATTCCGGCGAACAGATCGTGGTCGGTGTCAATGCCCACCGTCCCGGCACGGACATCGAAGTCGACGTGCTGAAGATCGACAATGCCGAGGTCAGGGCACGGCAATTGTCGAAGCTGCAGCGGCTGAAAGGTACGCGTGACGTCGCCGCCGTCGAGAGCGCGCTCGATGCGCTTACCCGTGCTGCCGGGAGTAACGGAAACCTGCTGGAATTCGCCATCCGGGCCGCACGCGCCAACGCCACGGTCGGCGAGATTTCGCTGGCGCTGGAAAAGGTTTTCGGCCGCCATGTCGCCTCGGTGCAGACGATCTCCGGCGTCTATCGCAACGCGCTCGGCGACAATCCCGTGGTCGACCGGCTGCAGGACAAGATCGTCGCGTTCGAGGAGAAGTCCGGCGGCAAGCCGCGCATTCTGGTCGCCAAGATGGGGCAAGACGGCCATGATCGCGGCCAGAAAGTGATCGCAACCGCCTTTGCCGACCTAGGCTTCGACGTCACCGTCGGGCCGATGTTCCAGACTCCGGACGAGATCGCCAGGCTGGCGGTCGAGCATGACGTGCACATCGTCGGCGCCTCGTCGCTGGCTGCGGGCCATTTGACGCTTATTCCCGAACTCAAGCATGCGCTGAAGAAGCTCGGCCGCGACGACATGCTGATCGTCGCCGGCGGCGTCATTCCACCGCAGGATTACGACGCAGTCCGGCAGGCAGGCGCCACTGAAATCTTCCCGCCCGGCACGGTCATCCCGGAAGCGGCGGAGCGGCTGATGGACCGGCTGCTGCAGGCCGGCTGACGCCTTGTTATAATGCCTGTTGTAACAAGAAACACACTGCGTTATAATCAGCGTTGCAACAGGATGCCTCACCATGAACACGACCATTCGCAAGATCGGCAATTCCGAAGGCGTGATCCTGCCGAGGGAACTTCTCGATCGTCTGAACCTGAAGGCCGGCGACCAGCTTCAAATCGTTGAAACAGGTGACGGTTTTGCGCTGAGGCCGGTGGACGACAGCTTCGAGCGGCAAATGAAAGCTGCCCGCGAGGTCATGGACAAATACAAGGTCGCGCTTCAGAAGCTCGCCGAATGAGCTGGGAGTTTCTGACGCGGCGTGCAGTCGAAGCCATGCACGCGGAGCAGTTGCGCCGACACGGCGGAGCACAAGGCTTGAGGGATGAAAATGCCCTCGAATCGGCGCTCGCTCGCGCCGAAAACAAGGCCAACTACGGAGACCCGTCGGTTGAGGAACTCGCAGCCGCCTATGTCTTCGGCATTGCCAGAAATCATGCCTTTGTCGACGGCAACAAACGCACGGCCATTGTCGCGGCCGGCGCATTTCTGATTGTGAATGGTTATGCCCTGTCGGCCAATGACGGCATGCTTTACGAATTCGTCATCGGCGTCGCCGCCGGCGAAATCGACGAGGCCGGCGCCGCGGCGTTCTTCCGCGATCATGTCGTCAAGCTCGAAGACTAACTGTCGGAGAGCTTGACGATCTCCCATTCCTTACCGTTGACCACGGCAACTTCGCCGACCTTCTTGCCGAACAGCGCCATCGCCATCGGCGACATATGGGAAATTGTCCCCTTGGCGGGATTGGCTTCGTCCTCGCCGACGATCTTCCAGTGCACCTTCTTGCCGTCGTCGCTTTCCAGGGTGACACCCATGCCGAAGCGAACCATGTCGCTGCCCGGTTCCGGCACCGAAAGCTCGGCGCTTTCGCGCCGCGCCGTCCAGTAGCGGAGATCACGCGACACCAGCGCGATGCGCTCGCGGTCGGCCCTCTTCTCGGCTCTGCCCAGTTCGTCGCGCAGAGCGGCCACCTCGGCATCGATCAGCGCCATGCCGCGTTCCGTGACCAGATTGCGGTGATGGCTGATCGGCCGCTCGCCGATGCCGGCAATGGCGTTTTCGCTGTCTTCCTCGCGGGTGAAGGCCCTGCTCATCCGACGAACTTAGGCCCGGCGCGACGACTCCACAAGCCATTGCTGAAGAAGAGGATGGTGACGGAAATCTGGGTTCAATACCCGACGTTTAACAGCCGCTTGGGGTCCGGCTGCGCAATTAGATAGCGGAGCCCCTTGGTTCCGACGTCGCCTCGCTCAACGATATTGAAGCCGAGCCGGCCGAGATCCGCTGCGATTTTGTCCAAATCGACGTAACCATGCCGGTGGAGCCGAAAGGTGCTCTTCCGGCGCGGCGGTTTTGCAAAATCGACGATAAGCACGCGACCGCCCGCCTTCAGGACGCGGAAGGCTTCTCTGCCGAAATCCTCGCGGCCCTTCTTTGGAAGATGGTGGAACATCAGCGTGCTGAGGACGACATCAAATTCCCCATCCTTGAAAGGCAGTTCCTGAGCGGTGGCGGTCGAGAACCCGACTTGTAGCCCGGCTCGCCGGGCCTTTGCCGTCGCGCGCGCAACCATTTCGGCGGAGGCGTCGACGCCGTGCACACGCCCCTCCGGCCCCACCTTCTGTCTGGCAAGGAGCGCGGTGGTGCCGGTGCCGCACCCGACATCCAGGACCACTTCTCCCGGTTTCAGCTTCGCAAAGCTTAATATCCTTTCGCGAAAAGCACGTTCGCGACCGAAGGTCAGAAGCCACGCCAGCATATCGTACAGGGCGGCGGAATGAAGCGTGATGCCGACATGCGGCGCCTTCTCCTCGCTGGCGGCCGGTCTGCGGGCCTTGGCGGACAGCCGCCCGTGAGCGCTTTGCCATATCAATAAGCTCGCGACTACGACGAGTGCACCAGCATGAAGCAGGAGGACGGGAACTCCCAAGGAAAAGACCGCATTTGCCTGTCCCAACGAGAAAAATGCCGCGAGCACCACGGCCACTTTGACGAGCGCGACTAGCGCATGCCCTCCAACTATTGTTCCGAAAAGACGTTGGTGCATTGCTTTATCTCCGGCCAGCCGGGCATCGCGCTGGGCCTTCCGCAAGAGCATATGATACTGGACAGTGTGTCCAGTATCAGTTTTACTGGCCACATCGCACCGACGCGCCCAATACTGGACGATTTGGTGTCCTTTGGCCGGAAAAGGATGTTGCCGATGCCAGCCGGACCGATCGACCGTCGGGTCGCCAGGACCCGCAGCCGACTGCAGCAGGCGCTTTTCAGACTGACCGCCGAGAAGGGATATACGGCGATCACGGTCGAGGACATCTGCAGGGAAGCCGATGTCGGCCGCTCGACTTTCTACACACACTATCCCGACAAGGACTACTTGAGGAAAGCAACGATCGACGACCATCTGAAGACCTTGCAGGCACACGGTGCCGAACGCCATTCGCAGCGGAACGCCAAGGGCTTTTCCTTCAGCGGTCCGGTGTTCGAGCATGCTCATGCCACGCGGGAGATGCACCGTGCGCTGATGGGCGGGAAAAAGCGCGAAATGCCAGAAGAGATCCGCGGCTGGATAAGCAGGCAGGTTCGCCATGAGTTGGCGAATATCCAAGGTGATGAAGGCGGAGTCAGACTTGAGATCGCCACACGCTTCATCGTTGGCGCGTTCTTTGAAGTGATGCACTGGTGGCTTGAGAGGGATACGAAGCTGTCTCCCGCGGAGATCGACCAGATATTCCTGCAACTTGCCTTCAACGGGGCGGTGATCGCTGAGCCAACGAGGATCGAATAGGGGCCAAGCGTCAGATTTTCACCACGAATTCGACCGGGCTAGTCTGGCACGAATCCTGCGGCGTGAGCGTTGGACGCAAGGGATCTGTGCCGATGTTGAACAGAAGAACGCTGCTTGCGCAGACCACCGGCTTTGCCATCATGGGGCTTTCGCTTGGCAAGGCAGCGGGGAAGAACCTGCCCGGCATTGAGAAAGCCGCGATGCGTGGCGCGATCAACGCGACCGAGCTCGGCGTCCGGCCCGGTGCGCTTGACGATCAGAGCAAGGCTTTCACCAAGCTGCTGCGCGACGCGCACGACCGCGACATGCCGGTGTTCCTGCCGCCGGGGATCTATATCGTTTCCAACCTGTCGCTGCCCGGCCGGGTGCGCCTGTCCGGCGTGCCGGGCGCATCGCGGATCGTCTATGGCGGCAATGGCCATCTCATCATGGCCGAACGGGCCGAGCATATCGAACTCAGCGGGCTGGTGTTCGATGGCAGCAACCGCTGGATGGGCGACTACACGCAAGGCCTGCTCGATCTGCGCCGCATCGCCCATCTGGTCGTCGACAACTGCCAGATGACCGGCAGCGGCAAGAACGGTCTGGCGCTCGAACACGCCTGGGGCCGCATCCAGCGCTCGGAGATATCCGGTGCGGCCGATGCCGGCATCTATTCGGTCGAGGCCGATGGCCTGGAAATATCAGGCAATAGCGTCTCCGACTGCGCCAATGGCGGCATCCTCGTGCACCGCTGGCAGGCAGCGGAAGACGGCACCATCGTCAGCGGCAACCGGATCGAACGCATCCAGGCGCGCGGCGGCGGAACCGGCCAGAACGGCAACGGTATCAACGCCTTCCGCGCCGGCAACGTCATCATCTCCGGCAATATTGTTTCGGATTGCGCGTTCTCGGCGATCCGCGCCAACAGTTCCAGCAATTTGCAGATCACCGGCAACACCTGCTCGCGTTCGGGCGAGACGGCCGTGTATTCCGAATTCTCGTTCGAAGGCGCCGTCATCGGCAATAACATCGTCGATGGTGCTGCGAACGGTATTTCGATCGTCAACTTCAACGAAGGCGGCCGCATGGGCGTCTGCTCCGGCAACATCGTCCGCAATCTGTCGACCAGCGGCCCCTACCCTGCCGACGCGCCCGGCTTCGGCGACGGCATTAGCGTCGAGGCCGACACCATCGTTTCCGGCAACGTCATCGAGAATGCGCCGCTCTACGGCATGCAGATCGGCTGGGGACCGTTCATGCGCAATGTGGTCGCCACGGGAAACATCGTCCGCAAGGCCGGAACCGGCATCGCCGTCAGCGTGGTTGAAGGTGCCGGAACGGCAATCATATCCGACAATGTCATCGACGGAGTCCAGAACCGCGCGATCGTCGGCCAATGCTGGGCCGAGCGAGTGACCGGTGACCTCGCCGCATCAGGCAATGCCGGCTACGCGCATCTGACCGTCGAGCGCAACCACGTCAGTTGAGGGTGGCCGTCGGCCGGAGCGCACCGACTTTGGCACCGATCCGGCTCTCGATAGGCGGATTTGCCTGTTCGGTCAGTTTCGCAGCGAGCGCCTGGTCGGCGTGCAGCAGCTTAGCCAGCACGGCCGCGACCATCACTTCAGCGGCGCGGCCGGCGCCATCGTCGCACTTCAGCGCGATGCCAAGGCCAAGCTCCGGAAGGGTTGCACAAAAAACACCTTCGGCGCCTCCCTTGACGAAAATCCGGCCCGGCGCGGCCTCCATCATCGCGACATCGGACCTGCCCGTGCCGGCGACGAAAAACGGCTCGGCCATGCAGGCGGAAAGCAGCCGCTTCGCCGCCCGGGCGCGCATCGGCTCGAACCCGGCACCTGTCGCCATGCGGGCAAAGCCAAGGGCAAAGCTGCGCAGGGGCACGGCATAGGTCGGAATCGAGCAGCCGTCGGTGCCGCGGTGATCGGCGTCATGGGCAGCACCGGTCACCGCCTGCATCGCTTCGCGCACCATCTCCTGCGAGGCGTGGCCAGCCTTGACGTAACCACGATGGGCGATGCCGCTGTGAACGCAGGTGCAGAGAAAGCCCGAGTGCTTGCCGGAACAATTGTTGTGCAGCGCGTTCGGCACGCTGCCGGCGCGGGCAAGTGCCAGGGTCGCTCCATGGCTCGAAGGCCAATGCGCGCCGCATTCGAGTGCCGTCTCGTCCAAGCCGGCCTTCGCCAGCATGGCGCGCGCCAGCTCGACATGTGGCGGCTCGCCGGAATGCGAGGCGCAGGCCAGCGCCAGCTCCCGATCACCGAAGCCGTAGGCATCGGCAGCGCCGCTCTCGACCAGCGGCAGCGCCTGGATCGCCTTGACCGCCGAACGCGGGAACACCGGTTGTGCCGTGTCGCCGATCTCCCAGACAGGCTTGCCGTCGGCGTCGAAGACGGCAACAGCGCCGCGATGAGCACTCTCGACGATTGGGCCGCGCAAGACTTCGACCAGAACCGGATTTGCCATGTCACCTCCCGCGAATGCGGGCGGGTTTATCTGATCCGGTCGAGAATGGAAACGTAGTTGGCGACCGCGGCACCGCCCATGTTGAAGATGCCGCCGAGTTTTGCTCCCGGCACCTGGATGCCGCCCGCCTCGCCGACAAGCTGCATGGCGCTCAGCACATGCATCGATACGCCGGTGGCACCGATCGGGTGGCCCTTGGCCTTCAGTCCACCGGACGGATTGACCGGCAGCCTTCCATTTTTCGCCGTCTCGCCATCCAGGGCCAGCTTGGCGCCCTCGCCCGGCTTTGCCAGGCCCATCGCCTCATACTCGATCAGTTCGGCGATGGTGAAACAGTCATGCGTCTCGACGAAGGACAGGTCGCCGAGCGTCACGCCCGCCTGCTTCAGCGCCTGGTTCCAGGCCTGCTCGCAGCCTTCGAAGGCGAGAATGTCGCGCTTCGACATCGGCAGGAAATCCTGCACATGCTCATTGGCGCGGAAGGCGACGGCGCGGCGCATCTTCAGCGCCGTGGCCGTGTCGGCAAGGACAAGCGCGGCGGCACCGTCCGACACCAGCGAGCAGTCTGTGCGCTTCAGCGGACCGGCGACGAAGGGGTTTTTTTCGCTTTCCTGCCGGCAGAACTCGTAGCCGAAATCCTTGCGCATTTGCGCGTAGGGATTGTCGACGCCGTTCTTGTGGTTCTTGGCGGCGATCATCGCCAGCGCATCCGACTGGTCGCCGTAGCGCTGGAAATAGGCTTGGGCGATCTTGCCGAAGACGCCGGCGAAGCCTGCCGGCGTGTTGCCGTCCTCCGGCAGATACGAGGCCTTGAGCAGGTTCTTGCCGATCTCGGGACCGGGCGTCGTCGTCATCTGCTCGGCGCCGACCACCAGCACGATACGGGCGGCATTGGCGTCGATGGCGCGGATGCCTTGCCTGACCGCCGCCGAGCCGGTGGCGCAGGCGTTCTCGACGCGGGTCGCCGGCTTGAAGCGCAGCCGGTCGTCGGCCTGGAGGACCAGGCTCGCGGTGAAATCCTGGGCGGAAAACCCGGCGTTGAAGTGGCCGAGCACGATCTCGTCGACGTCATCCGGACCGATGCCGGCATGATCGAGCGCCTCGACTGCCACCTTGGTGATCAGGCCCTCCAGCGTCTCGCCTTCGAGCTTGCCGAAGCGCGAATGCGCCCAACCGACGATGCATGCTGTCATGGCGATCTCCATCCTGTGGACCCGGGCTACGCGATACTGCGCGCGCATCAGCATTGTTCAAGCATGAACCGTTCCGCCGGCCTCGCGAAGGGGCCAGAACCGCACAATCGCTTGATCTTGATCATCTGGTCATGGTGCCTGGCTTTTGCCAGCAAATCAGGGTGGATTTTTGTTGATTGATGCGTCAATAAAAAATAATCTTGCCCCAACAGGCCGGAGCAAGAATGCCGAAACTCGGAATGGAGCCGTTGCGCCGCAGGGCGCTAATCGATGCAACGATCTCGGCGATCGGCGAGCGCGGTTCGCTTGATGTGACGATGTCGGAAATCGCCGGGCGCGCCGGCGTGTCCTCGGCGCTTGCCCACCATTATTTCGGCGCCAAAGACGAATTGCTGTTGGCGACGATGCGGCACATCCTGAGCGAGCTAACCGCCGATACGCGCCGTGCACTTCGCGCGGCCGGCACGGCGCGCCAGCGCGTCTCGGCGGTGGTCGCGGTCAATTTTTCCGACATCCAGTTCCAGCCCGAAACGATCGCCGCCTGGCTCGCCTTCTATGTCGAGGCGCAGAAATCGGCAGCACTTCGACGGCTGCTCAAAGTCTATGCGCGGCGGCTGCATTCCAATCTGCTCAGCGGGCTGACCGGCATCCTGCCGAGAAGCGAGGCCGATCGGGTCGCCGAAGCGACGGCGGCGCTGATCGACGGGCTCTATATCAGGCGCGCGCTGAAGGACGGTGTTCCCGATGCCGCGACCGCGATTGCACTGGTCGAGGACTATCTCGAAACGAAGCTCAGCGGACGGCAGAAGCAGTGACATCCAAGCGACCCAACATCCTGATCGTCATGGTCGATCAGCTCAACGGAACGCTGTTTCCGGATGGGCCGGCGGACTTCCTGCAGGCGCCGCATCTGAAGGCGCTCGCCGCGCGTTCGGCGCGTTTTTGCAACAATTACACGGCCTCGCCGCTCTGCGCGCCGGGCCGCGCCGCATTCATGAGCGGCCAGTTGCCGTCACGCACCGGGGTCTATGACAACGCCGCCGAATTCGCGTCTTCGATCCCGACCTTCGCCCATCATCTGCGTGCCGCAGGTTATCACACCTGCCTCTCCGGCAAGATGCATTTCGTCGGGCCGGACCAGTTGCACGGTTTCGAGGAGCGGCTGACCACCGACATCTATCCGGCCGATTTCGGCTGGACACCCGACTATCGCAAACCCGGCGAGCGCATCGACTGGTGGTATCACAATCTCGGCTCCGTCAGCGGCGCCGGTACTGCCGAGATCACCAACCAGCTGGAATATGACGACGAGGTCGCCTTCCATGCGGTGCAGAAGCTCTATGATTTTGCCCGCGTCTCCGACGATGCCGCACATCGGCCCTGGTGCTTGACGGCTTCCTTCACCCATCCGCACGATCCTTACGTCGCACGGCGGCAATACTGGGACCTCTACGAGGACTGCCCGGCGCTCGAGCCTGAGGTCGGCTTTATTCCTTACGAAAGGCAGGATCCGCATTCGCGGCGGCTCTACCGCGCCAGCGACTATGACAGCTTTGACATCACAGCGGAGCAGATCCGCCGCGCGCGCCGTGGCTATTTCGCCAACATCTCATATCTCGACGACAAGCTCGGCGAGCTGCTGTCGGTGCTCGAGCGCACGCGCATGCTCGACGACACGATCATCCTGTTCTGCTCGGATCACGGCGACATGCTCGGCGAGCGCGGCCTGTGGTTCAAGATGTGCTTCTTCGAAGGTTCGGCGCGGGTGCCGCTGATGATCGCCGGCAAAGGCATCGCCGCCGGGCTGATCGACACGCCGGTCTCCAACCTCGACGTGACGCCGACGCTTTGCGACCTCGCCGGCATCGACATCAGCGCGATTGCGCCGTGGACCGACGGCCAGTCGCTGCTGCCGCTGCTGAATGGAAAGAAGCGCTCCGCGCCGGTGCTGATGGAATATGCCGCCGAAGGCTCGAACGCGCCGATGGTGGCGCTGCGCGAGGGCCGTTACAAATTCATCCATTGCGAGATCGATCCGCCGCAACTGTTTGATCTTGAATCGGATCCGCTGGAATCGACCAACCTCGCCGCCGATCCGGCCAATGCGGCTTTGGTGACCGCTTTCTCCGACAAGGTGCGGGCGCGCTGGGACATGGCGGCGTTCGATGCAGCGGTGCGTGCCAGCCAGGCACGCCGCTGGGTGGTCTACCCGGCGCTGCGCAACGGCACCCATTATCCCTGGGAATTCCAGCCGCTGCAGAAGGCATCGGAGCGCTACATGCGCAACCACATGAACCTCGACCTTCTCGAAGAGCAGAAGCGCTTTCCGCGAGGCGAATGATGGCAGATAGTCTCGTCCCCTCGCTCGACCATCTCAGGCAGGCCTATGCCGTCACCTCCAAGGCGACGCAGGTCACGCCGCTCCTGGAATCGGCGGCACTTGCCCGCGAGACCGGCGCCGCCCGCATCTTCGTCAAGGCCGAATCGCTGCAATGGGCAGGATCGTTCAAGGTGCGCGGCGCCTACTGGCGGCTGAAGAAGCTCTCGCCTGACGAAACCAAAAAGGGCGTCGTCGCCTACTCCTCCGGCAATTTTGCGCAGGGGCTAGCGGCGGCTGGCCAAGCGCTTGGCATTCCCGTCACCATCGTCATGCCGATCGACGCGCCGGCCGCCAAACGCGATGCCACGTCGGGGTATGGCGCGCGTGTCGTGCTAACCGACCATGGCGAGCGAGCGCGTGAGGAAGTCGCCGCCGCCAGAGCGCGTGAGATCGCCGCGAGCGATGGCTTGGCGCTGCTGCACCCGTTCGACGATCCGGAGATCGTCGCCGGCCAGGCCGGCGCCGGACTGGAGGCACTCGACCAGCTCGCCGCCAGGCAAGTGGAGGCCGATCTCTTGTTCTGTTCGGTCGGCGGTGGCGGGCTGATAGGTGGCGTTTCGCTGGCCTTCCACTATCTGTCGCCCGCCACGGAGATCATCGGCGTCGAGCCGGAAGGTTTTGACGGCATGGGCTCGTCGCTCGCGCATGGCGCCATCGAAACCATGCCGATCGGACCGAGATCGATCTGCGACGGGCTGATGTCGCGGCGGCCCGGCGACGCACCGTTCGCAGCGGTGACGACCGCCGGTGTTCGCGGCGTCACTGTCGATGATGCGTCGGTGCGGCGCGCCATGCGCATTGCCTTCGAGCGGATGAAGCTGGTGCTTGAGCCATCCGGCGCTGCCTCGCTGGCGGCGGTGCTCGGCGGCAAGGTCGACATAGCCGGCAAGACCGTTCTGGTGATGGCAACCGGCGGCAACGTCTCGCTGGCCGATTTCATTGCGCATATGAACCACGGGCGCGCATGAACCATGCTTGAAGCGGATTTCGTCATCATCGGCTCCGGCTCGGCCGGCTCGGCCATGGCCTACCGGCTGTCGGAGGACGGCAAGCATTCGGTGATCGTCATCGAATATGGCGGCAGCGATATCGGGCCGCTGATCCAGATGCCGTCGGCGCTGTCGATCCCGCTCAATATGAGCCTTTACGACTGGGGCTTCGCCAGCGAGCCGGAGCCGCATCTCGGCGGCCGCGTGCTGGCGACGCCGCGCGGCAAGGTCATCGGAGGCTCATCCTCGATCAACGGCATGGTCTATGTGCGCGGCCATGCCCGCGACTTCGACCATTGGGCCGAACAGGGCGCGACCGGCTGGGGCTTTGCCGATGTGCTCCCGTACTTCAAGCGCATGGAGGACAGCAATGGCGGCGAGAATGGCTGGCGCGGCCACGGCGGCCCGCTGACTGTGCAGCGCGGCTCGAGGACGAACCCACTCTACGGCGCCTTCGTCGAGGCAGGCCGTCAGGCCGGTTTCGAGCTGACCGACGACTATAACGGCGCGAAGCAGGAAGGCTTTGGGCCGATGGAGCAGACCATCCGCGGCGGCCGTCGCTGGTCGGCCGCGAGCGCCTATCTGAGGCCGGCGCTGAGGCGGAAAAATGTCAGCCTGGTCAAGGGTTTCGCCCGGCGGGTAATCATCGAGAATCAACGCGCCACCGGCGTCGAGATCGAAGTGCGCAAACGGATTCAGGTGGTCAGAGCGCGGCGCGAGGTGATCGTTGCCGCGTCCTCGATCAACTCGCCCAAGATCCTGATGCTGTCCGGCATCGGCCCCGGCCAGCACCTTAGGGAGAACGGCATCCCGGTGATCGCCGACCGGCCCGGAGTCGGCCGCAATCTGCAGGACCATATGGAACTTTACATCCAGCAGGAATCGACAAAGCCGATCACGCTGAACTCCGTCTTGAACCCGTTCTCGAAGGCGCTGATCGGGGCACAATGGCTGTTCTTCAAGTCCGGCCTCGGCGCCACCAATCATTTCGAGGCGGCCGCCTTCGTGCGCTCGCGCGCCGGCGTCGACTATCCCGATATCCAGTATCATTTCATCCCGGCCGCGGTCCGCTATGACGGCAAGGCGGCGGCCAAGGCGCACGGCTTCCAGGCGCATGTCGGGCCGATGCGGTCGAAGTCGCGCGGTTCGGTCACGCTGCGCTCGCCCGATCCCAAATCGAACCCGGTGATCCGCTTCAACTACATGTCGCATCCGGACGACTGGACGGAGTTCCGCCACTGCATCCGGCTGACCCGCGAGATCTTCGGGCAAGCGGCCTTCGATCCGTACCGAGGCAAGGAACTGTCGCCGGGCTCGCATGTACAATCGGATGAAGAGCTCGACGCCTTCATCCGCGACCACGCCGAAAGCGCCTACCACCCTTGCGGCACCTGCAGGATGGGCCGTGCCGATGATGCGATGAGCGTCGTCGATCCGGAATGCCGCGTCATTGGCGTCGAAGGGCTTCGGGTCGCCGATTCCTCGATCTTTCCACGCGTCACCAACGGCAATCTCAACGCGCCGTCGATCATGACCGGCGAGAAGGCCGCCGACCACATTCTCGGGCGTACGCCGCTGCCACCGTCCAACCAGGAACCATGGATCAATCCGCGCTGGCAGGTGTCGGACAGATAGGCCATGATCCGGCGGACGCATATTCCGCATGCCGCGACAAGACGATTTGGAGAACAGTCATGCGCGCCCAGCCATCGGCATCGCATTATGTCAACGGCCGCTATATCGACGACGAGCGCGGCGCAGCGCTGCCGGTTATCTATCCGGCAACCGGCGAGACCATCGCCATGCTGCGCTCGGCGACGCCGAACGTGCTGGAGCTCGCGATCGAGGCGGCGCGTGCAGCACAACCGGCCTGGGCGCGGCTGAAGCCGGTCGAACGCGGCCGCATCCTGCGCCGCGCCGCCGACATCTTGCGCGCGCGCAATGCCGATCTGGCGCGCATCGAGACGCTGGATACCGGTAAGCCGATCCAGGAGACGCTGGTTGCGGACGCCCCGTCGGCGGCCGACTGCCTGGAATATTTCGGCGGCGCCGTCGCCGCCTTTAATGGCGAGGCCGTGGATCTCGGCGGACCCTTTGCCTATACCAGGCGCGAGGCGCTCGGCGTTTGCGTAGGCATCGGCGCCTGGAACTATCCGATCCAGATCGCCGGCTGGAAATCCGCACCCGCCCTCGCCATGGGCAATGCGATGGTTTTCAAACCATCGGAAAACACGCCGCTTTCAGCGCTAGCGCTCGCCGAAATCTATACCGAGGCCGGGCTGCCCGACGGGCTGTTCAACGTCGTGCAGGGTTTTGGCGATATCGGAGCCGGCCTTGTCGGCCATGATGTCGTCGCCAAGGTCTCGGTGACCGGCTCGGTGCCAACCGGCCGCAAAGTGCTGTCGCTCGCCGGCTCAAAGATGAAGCACGCAACGATGGAGCTCGGCGGCAAGTCGCCGCTGATCGTCTTCGAAGACGCCAACCTCGAAAACGCCATCGGCGGCGCGATGCTCGGCAATTTCTATTCGACCGGCCAGATCTGCTCCAACGGCACGCGGGTCTTCGTGCAGAGTAGCATCCATGACCGTTTCGTCGAGAGGCTGACCGAACGGACGAAGAAAATCCGCATCGGCGATCCGCTCGATCCGGACACGCAGATGGGGCCGCTGGTCTCGAAGGCGCAGCACGACAAGGTGGTCTCTTACATCGAGGCCGGCAAGCAGGATGGCGCGGTGCTCGCCTGCGGCGGCAACGTGCCTTCGCTGCAGGGTTTTCAGGGCGGCTTCTTCGTCGAGCCGACGGTGTTCACCGGTGTCACCGACACGATGCGCATCGCCCGCGAGGAGATTTTCGGGCCGGTTATGAGCGTGCTGAAATTCGACAGCGAGGACGAGGTGATCGATCGCGCCAACGACACCGAATTCGGCCTCGCCGCAGGCGTGTTCACGCGAGACCTAGCGCGCGCCCATCGTGTCATTGCCGAACTGCAGGCCGGCACCTGCTGGATCAACGCCTACAATCTGACGCCGGTCGAAATCCCCTTCGGCGGCTTCAAGCAATCCGGCATCGGCCGCGAGAATTCGCTCGCGGCACTGGCGCTCTATTCGCAGCTGAAGTCGGTCTATGTCGAGACCGGGGATGTCGCCAGCCCGTACTGATCCTTGGGCGCCGTGCCGTCCAGATACTGCGTCAGCGCGCAGACGAGATGATAGAAGATGCTGGCCGGCACCTCGCTCGCCAAGGAGCGGCCACGCTCGTCGATGCGGTCGATCCACAGGCCGAGCGGTGCCGGATTGATGTGCCAGCGGAACAGCCGGCCGACCCGTGCCTCGATCTCCGGCTTCAGGTCGGGACCGCCCGAACCGTCCAGCGCGATCGCCGCCTTGATCGCTTCGGCCTGCGGCCAGCTGCGCGAGACGCGGTCGAGCGGCAGTCCTTGCCGCGAGACGGCGCCGTAGGCGAGGCCCGTGGCGCGGTTCAGGCCATTGGCGATCGCCGACGCGTAGAGCTTCCGGGCAAGGCCGGTCAAGCCGCTCTGGCCGCTGCGGCCGGCGAAGTCGACCAGCAGCGAGGCCCATTCGAAATGATGGCCGGGTTCGGTCCACGTGCCCTTCTCACCAGGGGTCGGCCGCCATTCATGGTCGAAATACTCACCCAGCGTCCAGCTTTCCGGGTCGAAGAAATGGCTGCGAAACAGATCGACGATGCGCGCGGCGCGACGAAGATGGGCGCGCTCGCCGGTCGCCTGATGCCAGGCCAGGAATGCCTCGAGCAGATGCATGTGCGGGTTGGAGCGGCGCTCGCCCTCGCCGCTCGAGGTCTCGCGGAAGCCGGTCAGGCGTTCGTCCTCGAGATGCGCGTCGATGAACGCAAAGGTCTCCTGGCCAAGCCGCAACGCATCGGGATTGCCGCACATATGGGCATGCGCCAGCGCCAGGAGCACGCAGGAATGGTCATAGGCATCCTCGGCGGCGTCGGCGACGGTGCCGTCGACGTTGAGCGTGCGTACCCAGCCGCCATTGTCGGTACGTCCGTGCCTGGCCATGAATTCGAGGCCGTGGCTGATCAGCCGATCGGCCGGGCCGTTCCAGCCGCGCGCCTTGGCGACGGCGAAGGCGTAGATCTGCCTGGCCTGCGTGCGCATGCGCTTGGGTTTCATCAGAGGGGCGGCATCGAAGCCGAGCGCCTCGTGGAACCCGCCGTGGCGCTCATCGACGCCGACCGTCGACCACAACGGCACCGTCTCCTCGAACAGCCAATGGTGCACGCGGCGCTGCCAGGCGCCGCTTTCGATGACGCGGTCGTCGGCGGGCGTGAACCTGGTCTCAAGGCGGCCGCTTTTTTCGAGCTGCTCGACGATCTTCTTGACGTTCTGGCTGTGGCTGACCGGTGCGACGAAAGTGGCGTCGGCGGTCGACACGATGGCGACGTCCTTCAGGCCTATGGCCGACAGCAGGCGGCCGTCGCTGCGGATATAAGAGTTCTCGCAATCGATGGCGACGACATCGCCGACGATGACATTGCCCTGCGTGTCGGAGGGGCCGACGTCGAGCAGCGATTGCCAGGAGCCGAGATCGTTCCAGCGAAAGCCGGCCGGCACCATGGCGATGCCGCTGGCGCGCTCCATGATCGCATAGTCGATCGATGTCGATGGGATGGCGGCATAGAGATCCAGAGGCATGTAGAGGCCGGAAAGATCCGATGTCGCAGCCTGGTAGGCAGCCTCTGTGGCGCTCCAGATGTCGGGCTGGAAGGCCATGAACGCGTCGCGCATGGCACTTGCGCGAAACAGGAAGATGCCGGTGTTCCAGTAGAAATTGCCAGCCTTGAGATAGCTCTGCGCCGTGGCGAGATCGGGTTTTTCGACGAAACGCGAGACATCGCAGATGCCATCGCGCTCGCCGGCCACCTCGATGTAGCCGTAACCGGTCTCGGGTTGGGCGGGCTTGATGCCGAACACAACCAGCCTGCCTTGGCGCGCGGCCGCCGTGCCGGCCTCGATGCTCCGCCAGAATTGCTGTGGCGTCGCGATCTCATGATCGGACGGCACCACCAGCACCAGGCTGTCGCCGAATTCCGACAGCGTGCGCAGGCTTGCCAAGGCGACGGCCGCGGCGGTGTTGCGTCCGGTCGGCTCGAACAGCGGGCCGCCGCCGGAAAGCTCGTGACCGGCAATGTCGGCATGAACGCGGTCGGCATGCCTTTCCGAGGCAATCAGAAAAACCGGCGTTTCGCCTTCCAGCCGCGCGGTCAGCCGGCGCAGCGTCTTGGCCAGCATTGAGCCGTCGCCGGAGAAATCATGGAACTGCTTGGGATTGTCCTCGCGCGACAACGGCCACAGCCGCGAGCCGACGCCGCCGCTCATCACAAAACTGACGATCCGTTCGGTCATGAAAACAAGCCTCGTGCTCAAAAGGTCTGATTGTAGGCGCCGACTTCGGGGCTGCGGCGCAGCACCGCATCGACGGCTTCGAACATCTGCCGGCGCCGCTCGGACGATACCGGGCTCTCCACCACCACCACAAGCTCCGGCTTGTTCGATGATGCCCGCACCAACCCCCATGTACCATCCTCCGCCACGACCCTGACGCCGTTGACGGTGATCAGTTCGGCAATCTTCTGGCCGGCGAAGACCGTGCCCTCGTCCTTCATCTTGCGAAAGTCGCCTACGACGCGCTCGACGACGCCGTATTTGAGCTCGTCGGCGCAGTGTGGCGACATGGTCGGCGTGCCAAAGGTCAGCGGCAGCTCGCGATAGAGGTCGGCCATGCTGCTTTGCGGGCTGCGATCCAGCATCTGGCAGATGGCGATAGCCGTGACCAGGCCATCGTCATAGCCGCGGCCGATCGGAGGATTGAAGAAGAAGTGGCCCGATTTCTCAAAACCGGCAACGGCGCCGAGTTCGGCCACCCGCCGCTTGATATAGGAGTGTCCGGTCTTCCAATAGTCGGTGACCGCGCCATTCTCCTGCAGCACCTTGTCGGTCATGAACAATCCGGTCGACTTGACGTCGACGACGAAAGTCGAGCCGGGATAGAGGTGCGAAATGTCGCGCGCCAGCATGACGCCGACCTTGTCGGCGAAGATCTCGTTGCCTTCATTGTCGACCACGCCGCAGCGATCGCCATCGCCGTCGAAACCGAGCCCGACATCGGCGCCCGTTTCCAGCACCTTGTCGCGAATGGCGTGCAGCATCTGCATGTCTTCGGGGTTGGGATTGTAATTGGGGAACGTGTGATCGAGCTCGACGTCGAGCGGGATGACCTCGCAGCCGATCCTTTCCAGTGCCTCGGGAGCGAAAGCCCCGGCGGTGCCGTTGCCGCAGGCGGCCACCACCTTAAGCTTTCTCGAGATGCGCTTTCCCGCGGTCAGATCGTCAAGGTAGGTTTTGCGGAAATCCGCAACGAAGGCGTAGGAGCCGCCACCGACAAGGTCGAAATCGCCTGACAGCACGATCGCCTTCAGCGCGCTCATCTCCTCCGGACCGAAGGTCAGCGGGCGCGCCGCGCCCATCTTGACGCCGGTCCAGCCATTCTCGTTGTGCGAGGCAGTGACCATGGCAACGGACGGCGTGTCGAGCGCGAACTGGGCGAAATAAGCCATCGGCGACAGGGCCAGCCCGACATCCTTGACCCGTGCGCCGGCAGCCATCAGCCCGGAAACCAGCGCCAGCTTTATGGCAAGCGAATAGGAGCGGAAATCGTGACCGGTGACGATGTCGGGTCCGGCACCCAGGCGACGGATCAGCGTGCCGAGCCCCATGCCGAGCGCCTGGACGCCGATCAGATTGAGTTCCGGCGTTTCGTTCGAGCCGGGATGGCCGAACCACCAGCGCGCATCATATTCGCGAAACCCGGACGGCATGACGAGCGCCGAGGTTTCAAACTCAAAAGTGTTTGGTCTGGCATCGCTAACGATCTTCATCGACAAGGCTGCAAACTCCAGGCGGCTGAATCAGGTGCTTCGAGGCAAGTGGACGGTTACCCAGATGCCCTTTAAGCCGTGTTTGTGCGACAGGAAACTGAAACCTGTATGACGTGGCGGCGAAAGCGAAAGAAATGCGACAGAAGCGCTGCCATTGGCGCTTGCAGTAACCAAACGCGGCGGCTATAAGCCCGCGGTCTGGTCACGGAGTGTAGCGCAGCCTGGTAGCGCACATCGTTCGGGACGATGGGGTCGCAGGTTCAAATCCTGCCACTCCGACCAGAAAAAACAGCGGCTTAGCTGTTTTTGTTCCCGAAACAACCACCATCCGCCGCAGTTCTGACCAATCGCGCTATGCGCTCAGGCGAAATCGCGTGACATCGATGGCCGCGGCCATCAGTGTCTGTGTGTAGGTTGCCTGCGGATTGCCGAAGATCGCCTCGGCCGGTCCCTCCTCGACGATCTTGCCTTGCTTCATGACGATGATGTAGTCGGCCATGGCGCGCACGACGGCGAGATCGTGGCTGATGAACAGATAGGACAGTTCGTGGTCGGCCTGCAGCTTGCGCAGCAATTCGACGATCTGTTTCTGCACGGACCGGTCCAGCGCCGAGGTCGGCTCGTCCAGCACCACCACTTTCGGCTTGAGTATCATGGCGCGCGCAATGGCGATGCGCTGCCGCTGACCGCCGGAGAATTCATGCGGATAGCGGTTGCGCGTGTTCGGGTCGAGCCCGACTTCGAGCAAGGCATCGACCGCGCGGAGATCGCGCTGCCTGCCCGACAGATTGGGCTCATGGACCAGGAGCCCCTCGGTGATGATCTGGCCGACGGTCATGCGTGGCGACAGCGAGCCGAACGGATCCTGGAAAACAAGCTGCAATTCGCGCCGCAGCGGCCTCATCGCCTGGCGGTCGGCGTGGGAAATGTCGCGGTCACCAAGCCGGATGATACCGTCGCTGGGCAGGAGCCGCAGCAAGGCGCGGCCGAGCGTCGATTTTCCTGAGCCGGATTCGCCGACGATGCCGATCGTCTGGTTGCGCTTCAGCCGTATCGAAATGCGATCGACGGCGCGCAGCAGCAGCGGCTCGCCGCCAAGAAATCCGCCGCCGATCTTGAAGGTCACCTCGACGTTTCTGCCTTCAAGCAGGACAGGGGCATTCGGAGGCGGCGGCGCCTTGGTGCCGGTCGGTTCGGCGGCAAGCAGCATCTTGGTGTAGCCGTGCTGCGGGTTGGCGAAGATCGCTTCCGCCTCGCCCTCCTCGACCACCTCGCCATAGCGCATCACATAGACCCGATCGGCAAAGCGCCGGACGATGCCGAGATCGTGGGTGATGAAGACGATCGCCATGCCGAGCTTGCGCTGCAATTCGGCGAGCAGCATGAGGATCTGCGCCTGGATGGTGACGTCGAGCGCGGTCGTCGGCTCGTCGGCGATCAGTATGTCGGGGTCGTTGGCCAGCGCCATGGCGATCATGACGCGCTGGCGCTGACCGCCCGACAACTCGTGCGGATAGGATTTCATCCGCCGCTCCGGATCGGGAATATGGACCAGCCCCAGCAGCTTGAGCGCCTCCTCGCGCGCCGCGGCGGCGCCAAGTCCGCGATGCTTGCGGATCGGCTCGATCAGCTGGTTGCCGATCGAATAGAGCGGGTCTAGCGACGTCATCGGCTCCTGGAAGATCATGCTGATCTTGCGGCCGCGGATCTTGTTGAGCTCGGGTTTGCTCAAGATCAAAAGATTGCGGCCGCGATAATCGACTGTGCCGGTGGCTTCGCCGTTCGAGGCGAGCAGGCTCATCGCCGCCATCATCGTCTGGCTCTTGCCGGAACCGGATTCGCCGACGACGGCGACGGTCTCGCCTGATTTGACGTGGATATTGATGCCCTTCACCGCCTCCACCACACCGTCGAGGGTACGGAAGCGGACCCGAAGGTCCTTGACGCTGAGGATGGTTTCGGAAGCGGCCATCTCAACGATCCTTCGGGTCGAGCGCGTCGCGCAGGCCGTCGCCGACGAAATTCAGCGCGAACAGCGTGGAGACGAGAAAGAAGGCCGGGAACAGGAGCAGCCAGTTGGCCGAGCCGATGTTCTGGGCGCCAACCGAGATCAGCACGCCCCAGCTGGTCATCGGCTCCTGGACGCCGAGCCCGAGGAACGACAAAAAACTCTCCAGGATAATGACCTGCGGCACCAGCAGCGTCATGTAGATCACCACCGGCCCGAGCAAATTGGGGATCACATGGCGCAGCAGAATGCCGCGCTGGCCGACGCCCATCGCCTCCGCCGCCTGGACATATTCCTGCCGGCGGATCGACAGCGCTTGTCCGCGCACGATGCGCGCCATGTCGAGCCACAGCACCGCGCCGACCGCCAGGAACATCAGCACGAAATTCCTGCCGAAAAACACCACCAGCATGATGACGAAGAAGATGAACGGCAAAGAATAAAGCACGTCGACGACACGCATCATCACCTCGTCGACCCTGCCGCCGGCAAGGCCGGCGGTGGCGCCGTAGAGCACGCCGATGACCACGGCCACAATGCCGGCAAGCAGGCCGATGGCCAGCGATATGCGCCCGGCCATCAGCGTTCTGGACAGGAGATCGCGGCCGGTATTGTCGGTGCCGAAAAGGAAATATTGCTGCTTGATCGAGGCACTCATCACCATTTCGAGACCGTCCGGCGATTTGCTCTCGATCTTTGTGTCATCAAAGGTATCGGAACGATCAAGGTAGCGAATGTTGCGGTCGTCGATCGGCTTGGACGATTTGACGGTAACGAACACACGGCTGCCCTCTTGCCGCCACTCCTTGATGTCGACGCGCATACGCCTGATCGCCTCATCGAGAGCGCCTTCGATCATGTCGGCCTTCGGATAGGCGGAGAAGCTCGGCGGCGTACGGACATAGTCGGCATAGATGGTGGTGTATTGGTGCGGCACGAAATAGGGTCCAAACACGCTGATGACGGCGATGAAGGCAAGATAATAGAGGCTGAACATGGCCGCGCGATTGGCCTTGAGGCGCGCCCAGGCGTCACCCCACAGGGACCGGCCGACGACCGGTGCGGCAACTGCGATATCAGTCATAGCGCACTCTCGGATCGACGACCCCATAGAGGACGTCGACGATCAGGTTGAAGACAATGGTGAAGAGCGCGATGACCACCACCGTCCCCATCACCAGTGTGTAGTCGCGGTTGAGCGCGGCAACGACAAAATGGCGGCCGATGCCAGGGATAGAGAAGATGGTCTCGACGATGATCGAGCCGGTGAGAAGGGCTGCAGCTGCCGGACCGGTGAAGGAGACGATCGGCAGGATGGCGCCGCGCAGTGCATGCTTGACGACGACTGACCAGTCGGACAGGCCGAGAGCGCGCGCGGTGCGGATGTGATGCGAGTGCAGCGATTCGATCATCGAGCCGCGCATCAGGCGGGCAACAATGGCGATCTGCGGCAGAGCGAGCGTCAGCACCGGGCCGACCTTGTTGATGAGGGCTCCGTCGCCCCAGCCACCGATCGGCAGCAGCTTCCAGGTCAATCCGAATACAAGCTGGATTACCGGGGCGATGACAAAGGTCGGTATGGTGCTGCCGGCGGTCGCCAGCGCGATCACCGAATAGTCGGCAAGCTTGTTCTGGTTGAGCGCGGCAACAGTGCCGAGCACGCTGCCGAGGAGCAGCGCCAGAACGAGCGCCGAAGCGCCGAGTTGGATCGAGATCGGCAGGCCTTCCCTGAACAGCTCGCCGACGGTGAAATCCGGCATGTTGTAGCTGGGGCCGAAATTGCCGCGCAGAAGATTGCCTAAATAATGGAGGTACTGCAGCCAGAGCGGGTCGTTGAGCCCGAACTGGGCTTCGAGATTGGCCCTGATCTCGGGGCTCAGGCCCCGCTCCTGGTTGAACGGGCCGCCCGGCGCGACGCGTATCAGGAAGAACGCTATAGTCACGATGACGAACAGCGTCGGGATGGCGGTCAGGAGCCGCCGGAAAACGAATCGCAGCATCGATGCCCCGCTTGATCCAGAGCAGCGCGCGTCCGGCTGGACGATTGCGCTCTAGCCTTCAAATTTTCGCACCGACATTGTCGAAAATCGAATCCGGTTCCCGGGCCGATGCGATGGCAAACCGGCGCCGCCGCGCATTGAGTCGCGCGGCGGCCTGGCTAAGGGATCAGTCCTTGCTGATGAAGCGGGACGGATGGATGTCCATCACATTGTCGTCGAAGCCGTGCAGCTTCGAGGAAACGATGTCGTGGTAGCTGTAGTAGAGAAGCGGGATCTCGCCGACGTCGTCGACGAGGATGCGCTCGGCCTCGGCGAGCTCCTTCATGCGCTGTTCGGGCTTGCCGCCGGCGGCGGCGGCCTTGTCCATGGCCGCCTCGAATTTCGGGCTGTTATAGCTCGAATAATTGTTGCCGCTGGCCTTGCGAGATATGCCGAGGAAGGTTTCCGGGTCCTTGTAATCGGCGATCCAGGCGGCACGCGCCACATCGTAGTCGCCCTTCTGCTCGAGGAAGGAGTAGTGGGTCTTGGTGTCGGTGTTGAGCAGCGTGACCTCGACGCCAAGCGGCTTCAACTGTTCCTGGATGGCGACAGCGGTGTTCTTGTGGTTTTCCGAGGTGTTGTAGCGGATCTGCATCTTCAACGGATGCTCGGGTGTATAGCCGAGCTTCTCAAGGATCTTCTTGGCAGCGTCCTCGCGGTCGATCTGCGGCATGTCGGCGTATTTGGCCAGTGCCGGCGTGTAGCCCTGGATACCCGGAGGGACCATCGAATAGCCGGGCAGCATCGAATTCTGCCAGACTTTTTCAGCGAGGAAGTCGCGATCGATCGCCATCGAGATGGCGTTGCGCAGTTCGACGTTGTCCCAAGGCGCCTTGTCGGTCTTGATCGCGTAATAGTAGATGCCGAGATATGGCCCGACACGGACCTGGTCGCCGAATTTGGTCTTGAGATCGGCGAGCTGTTCGGTCGGCAGGTCACCGTAACTGTCGAATTCGCCGGCCTCGAAGCGCTTCATCGCGGACGAGCGATCCTCGGTCGGGATGTAGTTGACCACGTCGAACTTGACGCTCGCGGCATCCCAGAATTTCGGATTCTTGACCAGCTTCAGATGGTCGTTGGGAACCCACTCTGCCGCTGTAAAGGCCCCGTTGGAGACCAGCTTGCCTGCCTTGATCCAGTCGGCGCCAAGCTTTTCGATCGACGCCTTGTTAACCGGATAGGTCGCCTGATGGGTCAGCATCTCCAGGAAGTAAGGCGTTGGCGCCTTGAGCGTGACTTCGAGGGTATTTGCGTCAATCGCCTTGACGCCCATATCCTCCGGCTTGCCCTTCTTGGTGTTGACTTCCTCGGCACCCTTCACTGGATAGAGCATGGAAGCGTATTCCGCAGCGGTGGCCGGATCTTCCAGCCGACGGAACGAATAAACGAAGTCATCCGCCGTCACCGGGCTGCCATCCGACCAGAGGCCGTCCTTGCGCAGCTTGAAGGTGTAGACAGTGCCGTCGTCGGACACCGTCCAGCTTTCGGCGGCGCCCGGAATGAGATTCGTCTTCTGGTCATGCATGACGAGGCCCTGGAACAGGTCGCGTATGATATCGGCTTCGTAGACCGTCGAGGTCTTGTGCGGATCGAGCGTCTCCGCTTCGGCGGCGGCTCCGCGGTTGTAGACGGTCTCGGCGAAAGCCGGCGTGTAGAACGTACCGGCGGCCAAGACCATGGTCGTGGCGAGTACCGTCGCCTTCAGCACATGTTTCAACATGGAGTTCTCCCTAATGACGTCGCCCTTCGGCCACGTCTCTAAGTGTTGACGCCCCGAAACCGATTGGTTGGTTCCTTTTGAGCGCGCAGCCGGTTCCCTCTCCGGCAGCTGGTGGCCAAACAGTAACGTGGAGATTTTTTATTTCAACAGACTCTCGGGGTCACCCAAAGTAAGGGGGCCGGGGCAGTCGTTTTGCGGGCGGCCAATCAATGGTCGAAACCATGAGTTTGACTGGGTTTCCTGGCCAGAACGCCGATCTGGGAAATAATCTGGCCGATCATTTCAGTTTACCGGAATGTATTAATTGGTTCTTAGGCAACCAAGGGTTACAAATTTCGATGGAATCGGCACATCGACCTTGGGTTCCAACGGGCAAGGGCAATGAACAAGATAGACAGTAATACTGTCGCATTGAAGCGTAAAATATTGCGCCACATACGGACGAATCTACGCAAAATTGGAGAAGAGTCCGGAACTTCCGCGGTCGAGTTCGCCCTGCTTTCCCCAATCTTTATCCTTCTTTTGCTCGGAATGGTTGCATATGGTATCTATTTTGGTGCAAGCAACTCCTTGCAGCAAATCGCCGCCGATGCCGCCCGCACCGCAATTGCCGGATTGAATCAAACCGAGCGCCAGGCGCTGGTGGCGAGTTTCGTCAAAAACAATGCCAGTGGATACCCGTTCGTCGATTCCGGCAAGCTGACCTATCAGGCGACGGACAGCACGGCCGACGGAAATCAGTTCGTCGTGTCGATCCAGTACGATGCCAGCAACCTGCCGATCTGGAACCTGTTACCAAGCCTTGCGATGCCGCAAACCACGATGTCGCGCAGATCTACCATCAGGATTGGAGGCATTTGAAATGTCGCAGTTCTTGCTGAGGAGCATCGGGTGGATCGCTCGCTCGATGGTTGGCGACAAGAAGGCGAACTTTGCCGTCATGACGGCGCTGACAGCGCCATTCGCGCTGGGGCTGGCTGCCTTCGCTGTCGACGAAGGTTCGATCTACACGGAGCGCAGGGAAGCCCAGGCGATGACCGATCTGGCGGCGATCACCGCGGCGTCGAACATCAATAATATGGAAGCCGCGGCGGTAACCACGCTCAGTGACAACCGAATGCCCGGCATCATTGTTCAAAAGGCAGGTCAGACAATCGTTCCCACGGTTGGCAAAACCGTCGTGTCGGTCACCGGCGGCCGATACTCAGCGGCGTCCTCCGTTGGTGTCGACAAGCGCTTCGAAGCCGGCAAAACGCCTTACAACGCCGTTCGCGTCACTCTGCGAAAAATCCCCGCCCGGTATTTCGCCAGTTCGCTCATCCCTACTCCGGTTGTCGGCACCGAAGCCATTGCCAGCGTGACCCCGCAAGCGATGTTCTCGGTCGGGTCCAGGCTCCTCAGCGTCAATGGCGGCATCCTCAACGCGCTTCTCAGCAAGTTGCTGGGCGCCAACATTTCGCTCAGCGTCATGGACTACAACGCGCTGATCTCGGCCGATGTCAACGTGCTTTCGTTCGTCGATGCCCTTGCCGTACAGTTGCAACTGACAGGTGTCAGCTATTCCGACGTTCTGGCGTCAAAAGCGACGGTAGGCCAGATCGCGACCGCCATGGCCAATGCGTCCGGATCGGGCAGCGCCAGCAAACTTGTGCTGCAGACGATCGCGTCGAGGGCCACCAACACGGTCAAGATACCCCTCAGTCATCTTATCGATCTTGGCTCGATCGGCAGGCTCGGTCTCGGACAAAAGTCTCCTGGCTTTTCCGTCGACGCAAGCGCGATGGGCATGCTGGGTGCCGCCGCCTCGCTGGCCAATGGCTCAAACCAGGTCCAGGTCGATCTCGGCGCCACTATTCCGGGACTTACCTCCACCACGCTCGCCATCGCCATCGGTGAACCGATGCAATATTCACCCTGGCTGGCCGTCGGGGAAAAAGGCACCGTGGTGCGCACCGCGCAGACACGAATCAAGCTGGTCACCACAGTGGGCATCGGCAATTCCAATCTGGGCGGCGGCATCAGTCTGCTGTCCGTCAACCTGCCTCTGCATGTCGAAGTCGCCTATGCGGAAGCCAAGCTAACCGACATCAGCTGCCCGACCGGCCGGCCGGATAGCATCAAGGTCTCGATCGCCGCGCAGCCTGGCGTGGCCTCGCTGCACCTTGCCGCCAGCGACGCCGACAACAACGCATCGGCCTTCGCCGATTTCAGCAATCCGCAATCATTCTCCGATGCCACGATTGCCCAGGTAAGCGTGAAGCTTCTGCTGCTTACCCTCAATCTGCTCGATGTGAAGGGTTCGTCATCACTTGCCATCACCAACAACGATCCGACCACATTGACGTTCGACAGCACCGATATCGCCAACAAGACGATAAAAACTGTCGCCACAAAAAACCTGACGCAATCACTCACGACATCGCTGGTCAGCGGCCTCTCGCTCTCGGTCAATGCACTGGGCCTCGGGCTGGACGTGACGGCCCTGCTCGGAACGGTTAAGCCGGCGGTTGTAACGGTTCTGAACGGCGTGACGGCGCCGGTCGACGAACTGGTCTATAACGTGCTTGCAGCTGTCGGCGTGCATGTCGGCGAGGCCGATGTGCGGGTTGTCGGCGCGACTTGCGGGCGCTCCGTGCTCGTTCAATGAGATAATGAAATAGAGCTCAGCCGATCCGGCCGAGGAAGCAGCCCAGCGGCGGCAGCGACAGCGTTCTTTCCTGCAAGACGCCGGCAGCACCGCCAAGGTCTATCGGCTCTATCGCTTCCAGATCCGGTGGCAATTGCCAGCCGGCCGGCTCGTCGGCGAAATTGAAGACACTGAGCAGCTTTTCGTCACCGCCTTCGCGAATGAAAGCAAGGACGTCGCCTTCGGCATCGAGGAACCGGATCGAGCCTCGAACCAGCGCCGGATGCTGCTTGCGCAAGGCCAGCATCGCACGGTAGCTCGCCAGGACGGAGGTTTGCTCGCCATCCTGGACGTCGACCGCCTGGGCGCGATGGCTTGCCGGGACCGGAAGCCACGGCTTGCCCGTCGAAAAGCCGGCATTGTCGGCGCCAGCCTCCCAGACCATCGGCGTTCGGCACCCATCCCGCCCCTTGATCCCCGGCCAGAAGCGGATGCCGAAAGGATCGCGCAAATCCTCGAACGCCAGTTCGGCCTCCTCCAGCCCGAGTTCTTCGCCCTGGTAGAGGCAGATCGATCCGCGCAGGCAGGAAAGCAGCACGATCGAGAATTTCGCCACCCTGTCCGGATCGCCGCCCGGCCTTTTCCATCGACTGACATGGCGCACGACATCGTGGTTGGAGAACGCCCAGCAAACCCAGCCGTCGAATACCTTACTCTCGAAGGCCTCGACACAGCCACGCACATGCGACGCCGAGAATTGCGGGCCGAGCAGGTCGAACGTGTAGGACATTTGGAGCTTGTCGCCACCGCCGGTATAGGCGGCGAGTGTCTGCAAGGAACGCGTTTCGTCGCCAATCTCGCCGACAGCGGCGCGGCCTTCATATTCGTCAAGCAAGGCCCGGAAGCGCCTGAGGAAAGCAAGGTTTTCCGGCTGGCTCTTGTCGAACAGATGCTCCTGATAGAGATAGGGGCTGGTTGCCGTATTGGTGCCGGCGACGCTTTCCGCCAAAGGCGGGTTGCTGCGCAGCCAGCGGTCGTGGACGTAATAGTTGACCGTATCCAGCCGGAAACCGTCGACGCCGCGCTCGAGCCAGAACCGCACCGTTTCCAGCAAGGCGTCCTGCACCTTTGGGTTGTGGAAATTCAGGTCCGGCTGCGAGGCGAGGAAATTGTGCAGGTAATATTGCCTGCGCGTTGCGTCCCATTCCCAGGCCGGGCCGCCGAAAAGCGACAGCCAGTTGTTGGGGGCGGTGCCGTCGGGCTTCGCATCGGCCCAGACGTACCAGTCGGCCTTGGGGTTGTCATGGCTCGTGCGGCTTTCGACGAACCATTCGTGCCGATCCGACGAATGCGACAAGACCTGATCGATGATCACCTTCAGGCCGAGCCGGTGCGCCTCCGCAATCAGTGCGTCGAAATCCTCTAATGTGCCGAACATCGGATCGACGGCGCAGTAATCCGAAACGTCGTAACCCATATCGGCCATTGGCGACTTGAAAAAAGGCGACAGCCAAACGGCGTCGGCACCGAGCGATGCGACATGGGCCAGCCTCGAGGTGATGCCGCTGAGATCGCCGCTGCCGTCGCCTGTCGTGTCCTGGAAGGAGCGCGGGTAGATCTGGTAGATGACGCAGCCGCGCCACCATTCGGCATTGTCAGCCATCATGGCTCTCCCCTGCGCCCGCACGCGCTGTCCTGCTTTCGATCATGAACAGGACTGTTCGCCCAGGCACCGGCCGCGAGATATCGCTACTATCCGGTTCGATAGCTGGGCGCCAATGAAAACCCGCCCGTTCCGGCAGCGTGAACATGCAGGCCCGGCGGTCGCCATTGATGACCACCGCAAGGCGACTGTTCTCACCGCTACCGAGAACCATGACCAGCCGGTGCCGCCTGGCATCGTCCCAGGCTGCCTCGTCGAACGGCACGCCGGTTTCCGTCAGCCAGGCTATGTCTGGGATTTCCGAACCCGCAAGCTGTTCTCCGGTCAGGAATGCTGTGTCCAAGAGCGCCGGCACGGCGCGACGCATCCTGGCGAGCAGAGCCGTATGATGCTCGAGCGCCAGGTCGCGCCCGGCCCAGTCAAGCCAGGTGATGTCATTGTCCTGCGCGTAGGCGTTGTTGTTGCCGCGCTGCGTGCGGCCGAACTCGTCGCCGGCCGTCAGCATGATCGTGCCGCGCGAGGCAAAGAGCGTCGCCAGCAGCGCGCGCTGGTCATCGAAACGGGCCGTAACGATTGACTGGTCGCTGGTCTCGCCCTCGACGCCATTGTTCCAGGACAGGTTGTCGTCGTGACCATCGCGGTTCTGTTCGCCATTGGCCTCGTTGTGCTTGTGCTCATAGGCGACGATATCGGCCAGCGTCATGCCGTCATGCGCGGCGATGAAATTGACGCTGCGGCTCGTTGTCTGGTCTGCTTTGGCAAAGACATCGGACGAACCCGCAAGCCGCGTCGCCAGCGCACCGATCATGCCGCCGTCGCCGCGCCAGAAGCGGCGGATATCGTCGCGGTATTTGTCGTTCCATTCGAGGAAGGGCGGCGGAAAATTGCCGAGCTGATAGCCATCCGGTCCGATATCCCAAGGCTCGGCGATCAGCACCCGGTCGCCAAGAACAGGGTCGTTGCGAATGGCGTTCAGCAGCGGCGCATCGGAGTCGAAAACGCCGTCGACGCGGCCGAGGATCGGCGCCAGGTCGAAGCGGAATCCGTCGACACCGGCGCGCTGGACAAAGTGGCGAAGCGTGTCGAGGACCATTTCCCGGACGACCGGATGCTCGCAGGCGAGCGTATTGCCGGTTCCGGTGTCATTGACCAGAGCGCCGTCGGCCTCGTGCCGGTAGTAGGCGCGACTGTCGAGCCCGCGCAGCGACAATGTCGGGCCGAGCCGGTCGCTTTCGCCGGTGTGGTTGAACACCAGGTCGAGAATGGTGCCGATGCCGGCCTCGCGCAGCGCGGCGACCGTTCCGTGCAACTCGGCCAGACCGCCGGGCGCCAGTCGCGGATCGAGCGCCATGAAGGTCACGGGATTATAACCCCAGGCGTTGCGCAGACCGAGCGGCGGTAAATGCCGTTCGTCGATCGATGCAGTCACCGGCATCAACTCAATGGCTGCCACGCCGAGTTTTTGCAGATGCTCGACAACGAGGGGGTGAGCGAGCGCTGCAATGGTGCCGCGTTGCTTCTCGGGAATGTCGGGATGCAGCTTTGTGAAGGCGCGTACCGGCACTTCGTAGATAAGGCCGCCGGGCCGAAACAGCGGCGGCAAGGCGGGCAAGGGTTCCGGCAAGGCGCCGGCGATGGCTTTCGGCATCAGCGGCGCCGTGTCGGCCCCCTCGCCTCGGCGCGCGGCGAGCCGGCCGTCATAGGCATAGGGCCTGTCGATCTCGACGGCATAGGGATCGGCCAGCAGCTTGTCGGGATCGAACCAGAGACCGTGTTCCGGCGCGTAGTCGCCATCGGCGCGGAACCCGTATCGGGTCCCGGCGGCGAGACCGGCAATAAAAAGCGTATGCACGCCGTCGCCCTCGGGCTGGAGTTCCAGCCGGTCGACTTCGCGGTTGCCGTGTTCGTCGAAAATCGAAACCCAGATGCGCCGAGCCGACGAGGACCATGCGGCGAAGCGGATACCGCCCTCCCCGGCAAGCCCGCCAAATCGCGGACGATAGCCGGCGGATAGTCCCGACGACATCAGGTGATGACGCTCGGCTTGGCGCGGCCGGTATGGCTGCGAATCCCGGCAATGTCGTCGGCCGCCGCGATCAGACCGGCAAGCGCCTCCTGGGTGTCGATATCGTGGCGGTTCTTGTCCGGCTCGTAGCGCTCGACATAAAGCCGCAGCGTCGCGCCCGAGGTGCCGGTGCCGGACAGGCGGAAGACGACGCGTGAGCCGCCTTCGAACAGCACCCTGATGCCCTGGTTCTCGCTGACCGAGCCGTCGACCGGATCGTGATAGGCGAAATCATCAGCGCTGGCGATCGTCATGCCGCGCACGCGGGTGCCAGGCAGCGAGCCGAGCTTGGCGCGCAACTCGCCAACAAGCGCGTTGGCACGATCGGTCTCGACCTCCTCGTAGTCGTGGCGCGAATAATAGTTACGGCCATAGGCCGTCCAATGCTGGGTGACGATCTGCTTGGCGCTTTCGCCGCGAACGGCAAGGATGTTGAGCCATAAAAGCACAGCCCACAGGCCGTCCTTTTCGCGGACATGGTTGGAGCCGGTCCCCGCACTCTCCTCGCCACAGATCGTTGCCATGCCGGCATCGAGCAGATTGCCGAAAAATTTCCAGCCGGTCGGCGTCTCGTAGATGCCGATGCCGAGCTTTTCGGCGACCCGGTCGGCAGCACCGCTGGTCGGCATCGAGCGGGCGATGCCTTTCAGCCCCGCCTTGTAGCCCGGCGCCAGATGGGCGTTGGCGGCGAGCATCGCCACCGAATCCGACGGGGTGATGAAAATTCCCTTGCCGATAATCAGGTTGCGGTCGCCGTCGCCATCCGAGGCGGCGCCAAAGTCTGGCGCATCCGGCCCCATCATCTCGTCGTAGAGGTGTTTTGCGTGCACCAGATTGGGATCGGGATGATGGCCGCCGAAATCCGGCAGCGGAATGAAATTGCGGGCGGTGCCGTTGGGCGCGCCGAGCCGGTTTTCGAGGATCTCCTTGGCGTAGGGGCCGGTCACCGCATGCATGGCGTCGAAGCGCATGCGGAAGCCCGACCTGAACAGCGCCCGCAATGCGTCGAAATCGAACAGGCTTTCCATCAGTTCGGCATAGTCGGCGACAGGATCGATGATTTCGACGGTCATGTCCCCCGTCTTGACCGTGCCGATCGTGTCGATGTCGACCTGCCCGATATCGGCGATCTTGAAGCTTGAAATCGCCTTGGTTTTTTCGAAGATCGCGTCGGTCAGCTTTTCCGGCGCTGGGCCGCCATTGCCGGCATTGTACTTGATGCCGAAATCCTCATGCGGGCCACCCGGATTGTGGCTGGCCGACAGGATGATGCCGCCAAAGGTCTTGTATTTGCGGATGACATGCGAAGCGGCCGGCGTCGACAAGATGCCGCCCTGCCCGACCATCACCTTGCCGAAGCCGTTTGCCGCGGCCATGGCGATGGCCTTCTGGATGACCTCGCGGTTATAGAAGCGGCCGTCGCCGCCGATCACCAGGGTTTTGCCCTCGAACCCGTCCAGCGCGTCGAAGATCGACTGGATGAAGTTCTCGGCATAGTGCTCCTGCTGGAACACCGGGACCTTTTTACGCAGCCCGGACGTGCCAGGCTTCTGGTCGGGATAGGGTTTGGTGGCGACGGTGCGGATCATCAGTCAGGCAGCCCTTTTCGAAAGCAGCAAGCGATAGAGTTGGACATATTTTTCGGCGCTTTTGTCCCACGAAACGTCGGCCTTCATGCCTTGCCGCTGCATCGACGTCCACACTGCGGGATTGGCATGCGCCTCGACAAGGCGGCGGACCGCGTGCAGCAAGGCGCCGGCATTGGCGGGCGCAAACTGGAAACCGGTCGCCACGCCGGCAGAGATGGCGGCTTCGTTGGCATCGATGATCGTGTCGGCAAGGCCGCCGGTGCGCGCGACGACCGGCACGCAGCCATAGCGCAGGCCGTAAAGCTGTGTCAGCCCGCAAGGTTCGAAGCGCGATGGGATAATGATTGCGTCGCAGCCGCCCTGCATGGTGTGGGAGAGTCCCTCGTCATAGCCGACGACGACGCCGATGCGGCCGCGATGGCGGGCTGCGGTGGCAAGCAACGCGCCTTCCAGCCCAGCGTCGCCGGAGCCGAGGATCGCCAGCCGTGCACCTGCCGCGACGATGCCGTCGATGGCCGCAGCCAGTATGTCCATGCCCTTTTGCCAGGTCAGCCGGCTGACGACGCAGACGATCGGACTGTCATCGCGATCGAGGCTGAAACGGTCCTCGACCGCGGCCTTGTTGGGCATTCGCGCCTTGAGCGTCTTTGCGGTGTAGTTGGAGACCAGATGCTTGTCGGTTTCCGGGTTCCAGATCTCGGTATCGATGCCGTTGACGATGCCATGGAGATCGACGGAGCGCATGTTGATCAGGCCGTCGAGGCCCATGCCGAATTCGGGCAAGCGGATTTCCTGCGCATAGGTCGGGCTGACCGTGGTGATCGCCCACGCCGCCTGCAGGCCGGCCTTGAGGAAGCCGACGCCGCCGTAATATTCGACGCCGTCGAGCGCCATCGCCGCCGCCGGCAGGCCAAGCTCGCCAAAGATGCCGGCGCCGAACTGGCCTTGGAAGGCTAGGTTGTGCACGGTGATCATCGACGGCGTGCCGACCGCCTTGCCGTAGCGCATGTAGGCAAGCGTCATTGCCGACTGCCAGTCATGGGCATGGACGATATCGGGCAGGTAGCCCGAGATCGCGCCGCCGGCAATATCACCGCCTACCTGGCTCAAGGCCGCGAACCGCCGCCAATTGTCCGGCCAGTCGGCGCCTGTCGCGTTGCCGTATGGGCCGCCGGGACGGTCGAAAAGATGCGGCGCGTCAAGCACGAACAGGTCGAGCCCGGCGATCTGGGCGGCATACACCGAAGCCTTGCCGCCCTGCAGCAATGGATATTGCTGAACCGGCTTCTTTTTCCTGAAGGCGCCCATCACCTGAGGATAGCCGGGGACGAGCGTGCGCATGGTGACGCCCTTGCCGGCCAATGCCACGGGCAAGGCGCCGGTCACGTCGGCGAGCCCGCCCGTCTTGACCAGCGGAAAGATCTCGGGCGCCACCGACAGAACCTGCATGCACTACGATCCCAGCCTGTTGATCATGTCCTGCGTGACGAGGCAGATGCCTTTTTCCGAAACGCGGAAACGCTTGGCGTCGAGGACGGGATCCTCGCCGACCACCAGACCCTCCGGGATCCTGACGCCGTGATCGATGACCACGCGCTTCAGCCTGGCGTTGCGGCCGACATGGACGTCCGGCAGCATGACGACCTCCTCCAGCGTCGAATAGGAATTGATGCGCGCGCCGGTGAAGATCAGGCTTCGCTTTAGCGAAGCGCCCGAAACGATGCAATCGCCCGACACGAGAGACGACACGGCCGACCCGCGGCGGCCATCCTCGTCATGCACGAATTTTGCCGGCGGCTTCAACTCGGCATAGGTCCAGATCGGCCAATCGCGGTCGTAAAGGTCGAGTTCCGGCGTGATGTCGGTCAGGTCGATATTGGCCTCCCAATAGGCGTCGACCGTGCCGACGTCGCGCCAATAAGCCTCGTTCTCGGCGGTCGAGCGCACGCAGGATTTGGCAAAACGATGGGCGATCGCCTTTCCGTGCTCGACGATGTAGGGGATGATGTCCTTGCCGAAGTCCCGGCTCGAGCCGGGCTCCGCCGCATCGCGACGCAATTGCTCCATCAGGAATTTGGTCTTGAACACATAGATGCCCATCGAGGCCAGCGCGAAATCCGGTTTGTCGGGAATTCCCGGCGGATCGGCGGGCTTTTCGATGAAGGAGATGATGGTGTCCTTGGGATCGACATGCATGACGCCGAAGCCGGTGGCTTCCATGCGCGGCACTTCGAGGCAGCCGACGGTGACGTCGGCGCCGGCCTCGACATGCTGGCGCAGCATCATTTCGTAGTCCATCTTGTAGATGTGGTCGCCGGCCAGGATGACCATGTATTCCGGCCCGTAGGCCTCGATGATGTCGATGTTCTGGTAAACGGCGTCGGCGGTGCCCTCATACCATTGCGTTTCCGACACACGCTGACTGGCAGGCAGGATGTCGAAACTCTCGTTGCGCTCGGGCCGCAGGAAGTTCCAGCCGCGCTGCAGATGGCGGATCAGCGAATGCGCCTTGTACTGGGTGGCGACGCCGAGGCGGCGGATACCGGAATTGAGCGCATTGGAGAGCGCGAAATCGATGATGCGGGTCTTGCCGCCAAAATAGACCGCCGGCTTGGCGCGGCGGTCGGTCAGTTCCTTGAGCCGGCTGCCACGGCCGCCGGCCAGCACATAAGCCATGGCGTCGCGTGCCAGCGGCTGTGTTCGTTTTGTTTCAGCCATTCCTATCCTCCCAGGTTAGATGCTCCAGACATAGCTCAGTCCGGGACGAATTCGAGCATGATCGTCGACAGCGGCGGCAAAAGCATCGTCGCCGAAATGCCTCCTCCTTCCGCCTGAGCCTCGACGCCGCCGCTATTGCCCTTGCCGGAACCGCCATAATCCGTGGCATCGGTGTTGATGATCTCGCGCCATTTTCCGGCGTGCGGCAACGGCACGCGGTAATTGTCGCGCGGCACCGGCGTGAAGTTGGAAATGACGGCGACCGGGTTGCCGCCCGGCGCGCTGCGCAGCCAGGCAAATACCGAGTTCGCGCTGTCGTCGACGATCAGCCAGGAAAAGCCCTCCGGCTCGCAGTCGCGGGCATGCAGCGCGGGGCGCGAGCGGTAGAGATAGTTGAGATCGCGCACCGTCTGCCAGACGCCGCGGTGGAGCCGGAAATCGAGCAGGTTCCAGTCGAGTGCGCGCCCCTCGCTCCACTCGCGGCGCTGTGCGAACTCCTGGCCCATGAACAACAGCTTCTTGCCGGGATAACCCCACATGAAGGCGTAATAGGCGCGCAGCGTCGCGAATTTCTGCCAGTCGTCGCCGGCCATCTTGTTGAGCAGCGTGCCCTTGCCGTGCACCACTTCGTCATGGGACAGCGGCAGCACGAAATTCTCGCTGAAGGCGTAGACCAGTCCGAAGGTGATGTCGTTGTGGTGATGCTTGCGGAAGATCGGCTCCTTGGAGAAATACTCCAAAGTGTCATGCATGAAGCCCATGTTCCATTTGAAACCGAAGCCCAGTCCGCCTTCATGCACCGGCTGCGAGACTTTTGGCCACGAGGTCGATTCCTCGGCGATGGTCATCACACCTGGATGGTGGCCGTAGACCTCCTTGTTCATACGCTGCAGGAAGCTGACCGCTTCGAGGTTCTCCCGCCCGCCCTTCTCGTTGGGAATCCATTCACCGGCCTTGCGCGAATAATCGAGATAAAGCATCGAGGCGACCGCATCGACGCGCAGTCCGTCGACGTGATATTTCTCGGCCCAGAACAGCGCATTGTTGACCAGGAACGAAATCACTTCGCGGCGCCCAAAATTGTAGATCGCGGTGTTCCAGTCGGGATGGAAGCCCTTGCGCGGATCGGCATGTTCGTAGAGCGCGGTGCCGTCGAACTTTGCCAGACCGTGTTCGTCAACCGGGAAATGCGCCGGCACCCAGTCGAGGATGACGCCGATCCCGGCGCGGTGGGCGCCGTCGACGAAGCGGGCAAAACCGTCCGGATCGCCAAAGCGGGCAGTCGGCGCATAAAGACCCGTCGTCTGGTAGCCCCAGGACGGGTCATAAGGGTGTTCGGAGATCGGCATGAATTCGATGTGGGTAAAACCGGTCTCGACCACGTAAGGGATCAGCCTGTCGGCGAGCTCGTCCCACGACAGGAAGCTGCCGTCGTCGTGAAGCCGCCATGACCCGGCATGGACCTCGTAGATCGATACGGCTTCGCGCCTGTGGTCGGCATTGCGCCAGTAGTTCCGGTGCGCCTCGTCGCCCCATTCGTGCGCCGGCGGCAGCGCCGTCACCGAGGCGGTGGCCGGGCGCAGTTCGGACTTGAAGGCGAACGGATCGGCTTTGAGCGGCAATCTCACGCCATCCGGCCCGATGATTTCATACTTATACGGGCGGCCAGCGCCGATGTCGGGAATGAACAGCTCCCAGATGCCGGTATCGCGGCGGACGCGCATGGTATGCCTGCGGCCGTCCCACTCGTTGAAGTCGCCGACCACCGAGACGCGCCTTGCATTGGGCGCCCACACCGCAAAATGCACACCCGATGCACCTTCATGGTCGATGAGATGGGCGCCGAGCTTGTCGAACAGCCTGAGATGCGACCCTTCGGCGATGTAATAATCGTCCAGCGGGCCGAGCACGGGACCGAAGGAATATGGGTCGGTCAGCCACCAGTCACCGCCGGAATTCCTGGCGTGATAGCGCAGCGGCTGGCGTTTGCGCAGCGACAGTTTGCCTTCGAAGAAACCGCGGTCGTCGCGTCTCGACAGCTCGCCGGCATTCTTGCCGGTCAGCGTATAGGCGGTGACGAACTCGGCATGAGGGACGAAGCAGCGAGCGACAAAGCCCTTTCCCGCCTCATGCACGCCAAGCACGGCAAACGGATCGCCGTGCGTGCCGGCGACAATCGCCGCGACATCGCCGGCTGGCGCCAGTCCGTCCGGCCCGTTTGTCGCAACGGTCGCGCGCGGCTTGCTCATCAGGCAGTGACCCTCCCCGGGCACCAAGTGTATGTTTCTAGTGGAGTTTTGAATTCGACATTCGCCATGCCGCCTTACCCTCCAAGGGATGCGAGGGTCAAATCACTCCACTAGGGCCACATTGTTCGTAGTCTCATGCAATCACATCAGGCGGGCACGTGCCAGATGTCTTTCGCATATTGGCGGATCGTGCGGTCGGACGAGAACCAGCCGACGCGCGCGACATTGCGGATGGCTCTGGCGTACCAGTCCGGGCTGTTGCGCCAGACGGCATCGACGTCGCGCTGGGTGGCGGCGTAGGCATCGAAATCCGCGGCGACCATGAACCAGTCGCTCTGGTAAAGACCGTTGATCAGGTCGCGATAACGGTCCGGATCGTCAGGTGAAAAGACTCCGGATGAAACCGCGGCCAGCGCCTGCGCCAATTCAGGCGATCCCTCGATCACAGCGCGCGGATCGTAACCATTGTTGCGCCGCTCGGCGACCTCATCGGTGGTCAGGCCGAAGATGAAGATATTATCGTCGCCCACGCATTCCTTGATCTCGACATTGGCGCCGTCGAGCGTGCCGATGGTCAGCGCGCCGTTCAGCGCGAACTTCATGTTGCCGGTGCCGGACGCTTCCATGCCGGCGGTCGATATCTGCTCCGAAAGATCGGCGGCCGGCATCATGATCTCGGCCAGGCTGACATTGTAGTTCGGCACGAATACCACTTTCAGCAAGCCGCGCACCGCCGGGTCGCGGTTGATGACCCGGGCGACGTCATTGGCAAGTTTGATGATCAGCTTGGCGTTGTGATAGCTGGGCGCCGCCTTGCCGCCGAAGAATTTGACGCGAGGCATCCAGTCGCGCTCCGGATGCGAGCGGATCTGGTCGTAAAGCGCGACCGCTTCGAGAATGTTCAAGAGCTGGCGCTTGTATTCGTGGATGCGCTTGACCTGGATGTCGAACAGCGCCGATGGGTCGACCTTGATGCCGAGCCGGTCGGCAACGAGCTTGGCAAGCCTCATCTTGTTCGCCCGTTTGACGGCGGCGAACTTGTCGCGGAAGGCTGCGTCCTCAGCGAAAGGATCAAGCCGCTTTATCTCGTCGATGTCGTCGAGGAAGCCGTCGCCAATCGCCTCTCGGGTGAGTGCAGTGAGGCCGGGATTGCACTGTATCAGCCAGCGCCGCGGTGTGATCCCGTTGGTCTTGTTGTTGATGCGATCCGGGTAGAGCCTGTGGAGGTCGGCAAACACCGTCTCCTTCATCAATTCCGTATGCAGTGCCGACACGCCGTTGATCGAGTGCGAGCCGACAAAGGCCAGATTGCCCATACGCACGCGCCGATCGCCATTTTCCTGGATCAGCGAGATGCGGCTGATCTGCTCGTCCGAGAACTGGTCGGAGGCGCGCGCCTCGAGCAGCACCTCGGCGTTGATGGCGTAGACGATCTGCATGTGGCGCGGCAACAGCCGCTCGAACAGCGGCACGGGCCAGCTTTCCAGCGCTTCGGGAAGGAGCGTGTGGTTGGTGTAGCCGAAAGTGCGCTTGGTGATGCTCCAGGCCTGGTCGAAATCCATGCCGTGGACATCCATCAACAGGCGCATCAACTCGGGGACGGCGATGGCCGGATGGGTGTCGTTAAGATGGATCGCCGCCTTGTCGGGCAGCGATTGCAGGTCGCCATACTGGCTGAGATGACGCTGGACGATGTCCTGCAGCGAGGCGGTGGAGAAGAAATACTCCTGCCTGAGCCGCAACTCCTGGCCGGCCTTGTGGGAATCGGCCGGGTAAAGGACGCGCGACAACGCATCGGCCTTGTTGCTTTCGGCGAGCGCACCGATGTGATCGCCGGCATTGAACTTGTCGAGCAGGATCGGGTCGACCGGCATGCCGGACCACAGACGCAGCGTGTTGACGCGGTTGGCCCGCCAGCCAACCACCGGCGTATCGTAGGCAACGGCCAGAACATGTTCGGTCGGCTTCCAGACGTGCCGCTCGAGCCTGCCGTCCTTCGAGGTGATCGATTCCACCGAGCCGCCGAAGCCGACCTCGAAGGAGCGTTCGCGGCGCTCGAACTCCCAGGGATTGCCGTGATCGAGCCACGTCTCGGGCAGCTCCACCTGCCAGCCGTCATGGATCTCCTGCCGAAACATGCCGTTGGCGTAGCGGATGCCGTAGCCATGCGTGGGGATATTGACGGTCGCCATGCTTTCCATGAAGCAGGCGGCGAGCCGGCCAAGACCGCCATTGCCAAGGGCAGCGTCCGGTTCGAGCGCTGCAATGATGTCGAGGTCGACGCCAAGCGACGACAGCGCCTCGCGCATATTGTCCATCAGGCCGAGATTGGAGAAGGCATCGCGCATCAGGCGGCCGATGAGGAATTCCAGTGACAGGTAGTAGACGCGCTTTTCCTGCTGGGCGTAGGCCTCTTGGGTCGCCTGCATCCAGTGATCGACTATGCGGTCGCGTACAACCTTGATCGAGGCGGTGAGCCAATCGTACTGGGTTGCAACGTTGGTGCCCTTGCCGACCCTGTATTTGAGGGCTTGCAAGACTTCCTCGGCGAGCGTCTTGGGATCCGGGTTTTCGAGCGTGGGCAGAGGAGCTTCGGTTGTCATCGCGCGCGTCATGCTGCCTCTCGTGACGTTGCCAGGATCATGCGGCTTTCACCATCTCTGCCAATGCTAGTACATCCCACCGGATGTTCAATCGATTCAGGTGATCGCAAGCCGGGTTGCCCTGCGGCAATTTGGCATTTGGAAACAGCGCGTTTGGGACCTCCGCGACAGGCCGCAAGTTCTTGCTCAGGCCGCCAGCGCCGCTTCCGGCGGCACCTTGGCGCCGGTCATGAAGGCGACCGCGTCGGACATCGTATACTGCTTCGGATCGATGACGCAGAGGCGACGGCCGAGCCGGTGAATGTGGATGCGGTCCGCCACCTCGAAAACATGCGGCATGTTGTGTGAAATCAGCACGATCGGCAGGCCACGCCGTTTAACGTCGAGGATCAGTTCGAGCACGCGGCGGCTCTCCTTGACGCCGAGCGCGGCCGTCGGCTCATCCATGATGACCATCTTCGAGCCGAAGGCGGCGGCGCGGGCCACCGCCACGCCTTGGCGCTGGCCGCCCGAAAGCGTTTCCACCGCCTGGCTGATGTTCTGGATCGTCATCAGGCCAAGTTCGGTGAGCTTGTCGCGGGCGCGCTTTTCCATCGCCGGACGGTCGAGCATGCGTAGCCAGTTGCCAAGAAAGCCCGGCTTGCGGATCTCGCGGCCGAGGAACATGTTGTCGGCGATGGACAGCGCCGGCGACAGAGCCAGGTTCTGATAGACGGTCTCGATGCCGGCCTCGCGCGCCTCCATCGGTGATTTGAAGGCAATAGGCTTGCCTTCAAGCCGTATCTCACCTTCGTCGGGGGTGACCGCTCCGGAAATGGCTTTGATAAGCGACGACTTGCCGGCGCCGTTGTCGCCAATGACAGCAAGGATTTCGCCCGGATAGAGGTCGAAGTCTGCGCTGTCGAGAGCGGTGACGCGGCCGTAGCGCTTGACCAGGCTGCGCGCGGTAAGGATCGGTTCGTGAGTCTGGTTCATGCCGAGATCTTCCTGATCCACTGGTCGATACCAACAGCGATGATGATTAGGGCGCCGACGGACAATTGCGTCCATTGCGGATCTGTCCCCCAAAGCCTAAGGCCGAGCGCGAACACGCCGACGATCAGCGCACCGAAGATGGTCCCGAGGATGGAGCCGCGGCCGCCGAACAGCGAAGTTCCGCCGATCACCACGGCGGTAATCGAATTGATGTTCTCGAACTGCCCGGCCTGCGGCGAGACCGATCCGATGCGTCCGATCAGGGCCCAGCCGGCGATGGCGCAAATGATACCAGTCAGCGTGTAGACCGCGACCAGCATCCGGCTGACGCGCACTCCCGACAGTTCCGCGGCTTCCGGGTCGTCGCCCACCGCATAGACGTGCCGGCCCCACGCGGTGTGATTGAGCACGTACCAGGCAATTGCCGCCATGATCAGCACCAACAGCACGCCATAGGTGAAGACGGCGCCCCCGATCCTGAACGATCCGCCGAAAAACTGCAGCAGCGGCGCCGTCGTCTCGAGATCCTGGCTGCGGATGGTCTCGTTACCGGAATAGATGAAGTTGATGGCAGCGTAGATCGACCAGGTGCCGAGCGTCACGATGAAGGGCGGCAGTTTCACCCAAGCGATGAGAATACCGTTGATCAAGCCGCAAATCGCTCCGACAAGCAGCCCGACGGCAACGGCCACCGGCGCTGGAACACCGTAATGCATGGCAAACTGGCCCATGACGACCGAGCTCAGCACCATGATGGCACCGACGGACAGGTCGATGCCGGCGGTGAGCACCACCAGTGTCTGCGCGATGCCAACCATGCCGGTTATTGCCACCTGCTGGAGGATCAGGGTGAGGGTGAAAGGAGAAAAGAAGCGTCCGCCGACGACCACTGCGAACAGACCCACCGAGATGATCAGGATGATCAGGGGCACCATGGCAGGGCTTTTGTGCAAGCGGTGCTGGATGCTCTCGAGCGTCGAGCGGGAATGCGTCTCGAATGAAGCGACGCTGGTGTCGCTAGTGGCCAGGACCGTCTCGAATTCCTGCGGTCCCTTGCTCCTGGTTGTTTCGACGCTCAAGTCGGCCTCCCCGCCTGTGATGTGGAGCGGCCGAAACCGCTCCACATTCTCTATTGTTCTTTTGAAGTTGAGCCGATCAGGGGATCAAATCAACCCCAGCACTTGCTGAGGCCTTGCTTCGTGTCAATGGATTCGATGCCGGCGGCAGGCTTGTCGGTGATCAGCGTCACGCCGGTGTTGTAGAAGTTCAGACCGGGCGACGGCTCAGGCTTCTTGCCGCTGTCGGCAAAGGTCTTGATCGCCTCGATGCCGAGTGAGGCCATGAGCAGTGGATATTGCTGTGAAGTGGCGCCGATCACGCCCTCGGCAACGTTCTTGACACCCGGGCAGCCGCCATCGACCGAGACAATCAGGACGTCCTTCTCCTTGCCGACGGCCTTCAGCGCCTGGTAGGCGCCCGCGGCCGCAGGTTCGTTGATGGTGTAGACGACGTTGATATCCGGATCCTTCTGCAGGCAATTCTCCATGGCAGTGTGCCCGCCATCCTCATTGCCGCTCGACAGATCGTGACAGACATTGCGTGCGTCGGTTTCGTCGCCGATCTTGTTGGGATCGCCGAGGTCGATGCCGAAGCCCTTCATGAAGCCCTGATCACGCTGCACGTCGACGGAGGGCTGGCTGGCGATAAGATCCATGTAGGCGATGTGCGCGTCCTTAGCCTTGTCGCCCAAGGTGGCCTTTGCCCAGGAGCCGATAAGCTCGCCGGCCTTGAAATTGTCGGTCGCAAACGTCGCATCCGCGGCGTCGGCAGGCTCTAGCTGGGTGTCCAGAGCGATCACCAGCACCCCTGCATCACGCGCCTTCTTCACTGCCGGCACGATGGCCGCAGTGTCGGTGGCGGTGATCAAAATGCCCTTGGCGCCGTCGGCGATGCAGGATTCGATCGCCGCAACCTGGCCCTCATTGTCACCTTCCGCCTTGCCGGCGTAGGCCTTCAGATCGACACCAATTTCCTTGGCTTTCGCGGCGGCACCTTCCTTCATCTTGACGAAGAAGGGATTGGTGTCGGTCTTGGTGATCAAGCAGGCGCCGACCCCGGCGGCCGATGCCGTCGACGCAAAGGCCATCAGGCTCAGTCCGGCCGCGGCAAACACGGTGGATTTCAACAGTTTTGACGTGGTCACGATTTTCCTCCCATGGAACCATTTAGGATGCCGGCCAACCGGCATCTGCAGCGCGTCCGACGAAATCTCCCAGTGTCGGCGCCGACACTCAAGAGACACCAGTCCGCCAGCACTGTCAATAATTAAATCACTCTTATTTATTATTGACAACGCAGGATCGTTCACTCACTCTAGACCAAAAGCATTGAGGGGAAACGACGGGAGGAACAGGGTGGAGACCGGCATTACGAGGCACGGCTCGCCCGATGCGGCCGAAAGCCGCCTGCACCGCGGCACCAATCAAAGCGGCATGCGGGACCACAATGAGCGGCTGGTGCTGTCGCTGGTGCGCCAGCACGGCAGCCTGGCCAAATCCGACATCGCACGTATGACCGGCCTTTCGGCGCAGACAGTGTCAGTCATCATGCGCGAACTGGAGGAGGACGACCTGCTCGTCCGCCAGGCGCCGTTGCGCGGCAAGATCGGCCAGCCCTCGATACCCATGGCGCTCAATCCCGACGGCGCCTATTTCATCGGCCTGAAGATCGGCCGCCGCAGCGCCGAGTTGGTGCTGATCGATTTCCTCGGCAATGTGCGCTCTATGCTGCAGCATTCCTACCGCTATCCGGCGCCGCGCGAAACGGTGGAATTCGTCGCAAGCGGCATGAAGAAGATGCGCGGCGAACTCACCCCGGTGCAGGATAAACGCATTGCCGGGCTTGGCATCGCCATGCCGTTCGAATTGTGGAACTGGGCCGACACCGCCGGCGCACCGCGCGAAATCATGGACGAATGGCGCCATCGCGACATCCGCGCCGATATCCAGGCGCAATGCGAATTTCCAGTCTATCTGCAGAACGACGCCACCTCGGCCTGCGGCGCCGAACTCGTGTTCGGCCACGCGGCGGGTGCGGCACGCGATTTCGTCTATTTCTATATCGGTGCCTTTGCCGGCGGCGGCATCGTGCTGAACGGCCGGTTGTTTGGTGGCCCAACCGGCAATGCCGGCGCGCTGGGCTCGATGCCGGTGCCAGGGCCGGACGGCAAGCCGACGCAGTTGATCGACGTGGCGTCGATCGCCATGCTGGAAAAGGCGCTCAACGCGCGCGGCATCGAGGCCTCGCATCTGTGGACATCACCGGGGGACTGGGGCGAGATCGGCGCCGAGCTTGACGACTGGATCGCCAGCGCCTCGCAGGCGCTTGCCTATGCCATCGTTTCGGCCTCCTCCGTCATTGACTTCGATGCCGCGGTGATCGACGGATGGATGCCGCTTGCCGTGCGCAGGCGGCTTGTCGATGCCATTATCCAGGCCATCGGCCGGATCGACGGCGAGGGCCTGAGGCTGCCGGCCGTTCGCGAGGGAACCGTCGGCATCCATGCGCGGGCGCTGGGTGGCGCCAGCCTGCCGCTGTCGGAGCGCTTCCTCATCGGCTCGACCACGATTTCCCGGAGCTTCTGAGCATGCTGATCGGCATCCCGGCGCTGCTCGGCCCCGAGCTTCTGGCGATATTGCGCGCCATGGGCCATGGCGACGAGATCGCCTTGGTCGACGGCAACTACCCGGCCGAGCAGCAGGCACAGCGGCTGGTCCGCGCCGACGGTCATCATCTCGTCCCCGTGCTCGATGCGGTATTGAGCGTATTGCCGGTCGACGACGCCGTGCCGCAGGCGCTGTTTCGCGCCTCGGCCAAAGGCGATCCCCTGCTCGCCGATCCGGTTCACCATGAGATGGAAGCGATCTGCGCCAGGCGTGCGCCGGGCCGCAAGGTGGTTGCGCTTGCCGGTGCCGACTTCTATGCACGGGTCAAGGCCGCGCACGCGATCGTCGCGACGAGCGAGCCGCGGCTCTACGCCAACATCATCATTCGCAAGGGCGTGATCTATCCGCCGGAAAGCAAGACTTCATGATCCTCTGCTGCGGCGAAGCCCTGATCGACATGCTGCCGCGGACCACGACGGAGGGCGAGCCGGCCTTTGCCCCCTATGTCGGCGGTGCCGTCTTCAACTCGGCCATTGCGCTAGGCCGGCTCGGCGCGCCCGCTGCCTTTTTCTCCGGCCTGTCGTCGGATCTGTTCGGCGGCCAGCTCAGGGAGGCGCTGAAGGCCAGCAAGGTCAGTTCCACCTATGCGCACACCTCGCCGCGTCCGACTACTCTCGCCTTCGTGCGGCTCACCAACGGCCAGGCGACCTACACCTTCTACGACGAGAACACCGCCGGGCGCATGCTGACCATCGAGGACTTGCCGGAACTCGGCAGCGAGATCGAGGCCATGCTGTTCGGCGCCATCAGCCTGATCTCGGAGCCGGCCGGGTCGGCCTATGAAGAGTTCATGCGGCGCGAGCATGAGCGCCGCGTGATGATGCTCGACCCCAACATCCGGCCAAACTTCATTCCCGACAAGGCCAGGCACCTCAGGCGCATCCGCAGCATGATGGCGATGGCCGACGTCGTGAAACTGTCGGACGAGGATTTGAACTGGTTCGGCGAAGCCGGCTCGCATGAGGACGTCGTCCGCAACTGGCTGGATCGCGGCCCGAAGCTGATCGTCGTCACCCACGGCAGCGAAGGCGCGGTCGGTTACAGCAGCCAGCACCGGGTCACCGTCGTGCCGGACAAGGTCGAGGTGGTCGATACGGTCGGCGCCGGCGACACATTCAATGCCGGCATTCTTGCCTCCTTGCACGAACAGGGTCTGCTGTCGAAGACGGCAATCGCCAGTTTGCCGGAAGACGCCATCCACAAGGCGCTGACGCTCGGTGCCAAGGCGGCGGCGGTGACGGTATCGCGGGCCGGCGCCAACCCGCCATGGCGGCATGAAATCGCTTGACCGGCTGGTGCGCAGCCCATGGACTGCTCACCGACGATCACTTTATGTTTCGTCCAGCCTGGCGGGCGGGATGCGAAGCCTGTATCAGGCCGGCCGAAGCCCGGATTTCCCCGCGTTTAAGAGGGCAGATCGGAAATCAGAGGTAACAGGCTGCGACACTTGAGCAATTCAGGGTTTTTGCCCTGCGGCTTTCTCGGCCGTACCAAGTCTGCTACCAGCGGCCGGTTATCTGACTAAAACCGTTTGAGGCCGACATGCAGTTCATCGATCTTGGCGCGCAGCGCGAACGCATCCGCGACAGGCTGAAAGCGGCAATCGACCGGGTTGTCGACGAAGGCCGCTATATTCTCGGACCGCAGGTCACCGAATTCGAAAACAAGCTCGCCGCCTATATCGGCACCAAGCACGTGGTCGCTTGCGCCAACGGCACCGATGCGCTGCTGCTGCCGCTGTTTGCCGCCGGCATCGGCCCGGGCGACGCGGTGTTCGTGCCGAGCTTCACCTTCGCCGCCACGGCCGAAGTGGTGGCGCTGACCAAGGCCGAACCGGTGTTCGTCGATGTCGATGCCGACAGCTACAATATCGACATCGCTAGCCTCGAGGCGGCAATTGCCATGATCAAGGCGGAGGGCCGGCTGAGGCCGAAGGCAATCATTCCCGTCGACCTGTTCGGCCTCGCCGCCGATTACGAGGCGATCATGGCCATCGCCGATCGCGAAGGCCTGATGGTCATCGAGGATGCGGCGCAGGCGACCGGCGGCTCGGCTGACGGCAAGATGTGCGGCTCGTTCGGCACCGTCGGCTCGACCAGCTTCTATCCGGCAAAGCCGCTCGGCTGCTATGGCGACGGCGGTGCGATGTTCACCAATGACGATGCGATGGCCGAACAGCTGCGCTCGTTCGCCTTCCACGGAAAGGGCGAGACGCAATACGACAATGTCCGCGTCGGCATCAATTCACGGCTCGACACGCTTCAGGCGGCGATCCTGATAGAGAAGCTGGCCATCCTCGAGGACGAGATGGTGGCGCGGCAAGCGGTCGCCAATCGCTATGCCGAAGGTCTCGGCGATATCGTCAAGGCGGCGCGCAATCTGGGCGGCGGCCGCTCGGCCTGGGCGCAATACGCCATCGAAACGCCGAAACGCGACGGGCTCAAGGCACATCTCGGTGAAAAGGACATTCCGTCGGTCATCTACTATGTGAAACCGCTGCACAGCCAGATTGCCTATCGCGATTATCCGCGCACGCCGACCGGCCTTGCCGTTTCGGAAGAGCTGCCGAAGCGCATCCTGTGCCTGCCGATGCATCCCTATCTGAGCGAGGCTGACCAGGACCGGATCATCGAAACGATCCGAAACTATATCGGCTCGAATTCGGCGCATGTAGCGGCGGCATAAATTCGAAAGCTTCGAAGCATGGTCGCGGAATACATCGACGAGTTCATCATGTTCTGCGCCGGGTTGTGGATGGCTGGCGTCGGCTTCGGATTTCTCGCGGACCCGTTCCAAGCTCGCCCCGGCCAGCAGCAAGCATGGTGGACCAACTTTGGGACTCGCTTCAAATGGATGGGACCGCTGTTGATCCTCATCGCGATAGCGCTCGCATTCGCGGCACCTTCCTAGGCTGGCGTCCGACGGCAGCTCGGCACGGTCGGCCATCGTTGATCAACAACCGCCGATTCAAGCTTTGCGCGTCAAGGCAGGCGGTCATCGGCACCGATTTTGCGATGCTTTGCTGCGCGCCGCAGCATAGTCTGCACCTGGCTCCCCTTTAGGCTGGTTCTCATGAAGAAGATTGGTTTCCTCTCGTTCGGGCACTGGACGCCCTCGCCGCAATCGCAGACGCGGACGGCATCCGACGCGCTTTTGCAGTCCGTCGAGTTGGCGGTCGCGGCCGAGGAGCTGGGTGCGGACGGCGCGTATTTCCGCGTGCATCACTTCGCCCGTCAACTCGCCTCGCCCTTCCCGCTGCTGGCGGCGGTCGGCGCAAAGACCAGCCGAATCGAGATCGGCACGGCGGTGATCGACATGCGTTACGAGAACCCGCTCTACATGGCCGAGGACGCCGGCGCCGCCGATCTGATCGCCGGAGGGCGTCTGCAGCTAGGCATCAGCCGCGGCTCGCCGGAGCAGGTAATCGAGGGATGGCGCTACTTCGGCTACGCCCCGCAAGAGGGCGAGAGCGATGCTGACATGGCCCGCAGACACACCGGAGTGCTGCTCGAAGTGTTGCTGGGCAAAGGTTTTGCGCAGCCCAACCCGCGGCCGATGTTTCCCAACCCGCCCGGCCTGCTTCGCGTTGAACCACACTCGGAGGGCCTGCGCGACCGCATCTGGTGGGGCGCCGCCACCAACGCCACGGCGGAATGGGCGGCGAGGCTGGGGATGAACCTGCAGAGCTCCACGCTCAAATTCGACGAAGGCGGAAAGCCGTTTCACATCCAGCAGGCCGAACAGATCAGGGCTTTTCGCGAGGCCTGGAAGTCGGCCGGTCACGCGCGCGAGCCACGAGTGTCGGTGAGCCGGAGCATTTTTGCCTTGGTCGACGATCGCGACCGCGCCTATTTCGGCGGCAACCAGAGCGGAGATCATTTCGGTTACATCGAGGCAGACAGACGCGCGGTGTTCGGCCGCTCCTATGCAGCCGAACCGGACGTCCTGATCGAGCAGCTAAAGGGCGACGAAGCCATCGCCGAGGCCGATACGCTGCTGCTTACCGTCCCCAACCAGATCGGCGTCGACTACAATGCCCATGTCATCGAGGCGATCCTGACCCATGTCGCCCCTGGCTTGGGCTGGCGCTGACGCGACTTTGTTCGAAAAGTCAGGGCGATCGTACGATGCCCGGTTCTTGCGGTCTCACGGCTGCTTCCCGTCGGCTCGTTTCAGCATCGCAAATGCGCGACTGATCCGTTGCAGGGCTGTGGCGTTGGCCAGCACTGCGTACAGCGCGAACCCGCCCGCCAGAATCCAGGGCGAAGCCGCGCCGATGGCGGTCGCGACTCCGTCGGCGGCGAGCAGCACGCAAATGAACACCAGACGTTCCATCCGCTCGAAGAAATCCGGCCAACCATGGTTTTTCACAGGGATTTCCAGCGCTGTCCGCGCCTTGGCGTAACTGGTCAGGATCCCGCCGGCGAACGCGAACATTGCGATCGCCCACAGATCGGCGACCCAGCCGATAGCCGCAAAGACGGCCAATTCCTGATAGCGGTCGACGACGGCGTCGAAATAGCCACCGGCCTTGGTGCTCATATTTGTCCGGCGGGCGACCGCACCGTCCAGCGCATCGAAGGTGAAGGCAAACGCCAGGCAAAGGCCAAAGGCAAGGCTTGAATGGTGGTAGACGTAGGCCGCCGAGGACAAAGCGACGAGCACCAGCCCGCTGGCCGTAACCTGGTTCGGCGTCATGCCGATCCCGATCAGCGGAGAAGCGGCCTGCTCCCACAGTGGGTCGATGCGACTTTTCATGAGACCGGCGATCATGGCGGCTCCTCTGATAATGTCGTTTCACCGAGCTTTACCAGCAATTTGCGGGTTTGTTCCACCATCGCTACCGCTCCAATTGGTCAAAGCGGGCCGAGGCCGGGCTCACGACATTCCCAAGTCGCCGCAACAGCGATCTCTTTTGGCGAATGCGGCCGGCGCATTAAGGTGCTCACGAAGCTGACGGAGCAAATCGGCCGGCGGTCTGGCGGCCGCACCCGAACGATGTGACTATGATTGCTTGCAATCCTCGGGAAGCCGGCCGAAACTCGATGCATAAATTTCCACCCAACTTTGCCTATCTGCTCGCGACCTCTGTCGGCGCGGGATTATCTCCAATATGGCCGGGCACGGCCGGCGCAATGGTTGGAGTGGCTGTTGCGGCGGCTCTGATACCTGCATCGTCTTGGCTGACCGTGCTTGCCTATGCGGCCCTGTTCGTCGTCGGCGTATGGGCGTCATCGCATGTCATCTCCCGTACCGGGACGGAGGACCCGCAGATCGTCGTCATCGATGAGACCTTCGGCGCTGCCGTGACAGTTTCCATGCTGCCGCTCGACCCACTCTGGTGGGCAGCAGGCTTCCTTGCTTTCCGGTTTTTCGACGTCGTCAAGCCTTGGCCCATCCGTATCATGCATGACAAGGTAAGGGGTGGGGCCGGCATTATGCTGGACGACGCGGCCGCGGCTGTCGTCGCTGGGGCGTTGCTGCTCCTGCTGAACGGTTTGATTGACCATTTGCGGTGACGGCGACATTCGGTCTGCCAAGGCCACGGTGGTCCATCGGAGTTTAGCGCCACAAGGGGAGACCGGACCGATGCGAAGCCACAGGATCGCGGCCATTCCAGGCGATGGGATCGGCAAGGGAGTCGTAGCGGCCGGGCGTCGTGCGCTGGCCGTCTGCGCCCTTGGGATCGGAACGCAGAAGGCATCCGACGGTCTGCCATTGCCTATGCCGTGTGGTGGGATATCGGCGGCGGTTCGATGAACCTGCTATCTGCGCCAGCGCACTGCCAGGCAGTCCTGAGCTCGCGCGATCGAATTCAGCACCATGGAACATCGCCTCACCCGACGACCACTTTACGACCGTGCTGATCCTCGCCGGTTGGTCGCCTGGCAAGTACCAGGCGACTTGGCGACGTGGCCCGTACGATTACGCTGGCATCAGCGGCTTGACGCGATCGACAATGGCGGCGACCGCTTCCTTCGGGCTCTTGCGACCGAGGACAGCGAGCTGAACCTCCTCGAGAAACGTCGACTGAGCGCGAGCGGCTTCGGGAAAAGCCGGGAAGGCCGGTCGCGCTTTGGCGAGCGCGGCAGCCTCGACCTTCGCCTGCGGCAGCGACCCGGCGAACGACGGCTCGGCATAGGTCGAGGTTCGGACGGGGCCATTGCCGTTGCGCGCCATGTCGAGTGTGGCGGCCTTGCTCGCTACGAAGCGGATGTAGCTCCAGGAGAGCTTCTTGTCCGTCGAATTGGCGGGAATGGCCATCGCCCAGGATTCGACGACCGGATGCATTTCGTGACCGCTGCCGAGGGTTTTGGAGCCGGGGAACTCGATCGCCTTGATCTTTCCCGGTGCGGTCGACTGTTCCTTGTTGTTGAGCTGCGCGTAGCGGGCGAAAGGCAGCACCGCGAAGGCCGCGCGCCCCTGCTGCATCCACGTCACCATGTCGTCGTTGCGCGTTGTGGCATAGCTGCGGGGGAGCGCGCCGGCCTTGAAGAGGTCGGCAAGCGCGGACAGGCCTTTTTCCATCGCTTCCGGATCGGGGACCACCTTGAACTGCTTGTCGATGAAATCGCCGCCGAAGGCGCGGGCGAACATGACCGGGAAGACGGCGAGGTCGCTCGCAAGGATCATGCCGACGACGGGCGTGCCGGACCTGGAGGTGAAGGTCAGCTTCTTCGCCTGGTCGACCAGCTCCTCCAGCGTGTTCGGTGGCGCCGAAATGCCGGCCTCCTGAAGCAGCTCCTCGTTGTAGAAAAGCCCCTGCGTGGCATGGCGCACCGGAACGCCGACGAGCTTGCCGCCGACGGTCATCGAGTGGCGCAGGCCCTCGGCGATATCGTCGAAATCCTCGATCGGCTCGGCTTTCCGGAGATCGTCTAGCGGCTCGAATAGCGAGGCGATCTGCGACGTCATGCGGTTGTCGATGACATAGCCGATGTTGAAATCGGTCTCGCTCAGGCTCGCCTCTCGGAACAGCCGGTCCTGGAGCGGATTGCTGTCAAGCGTGGTCCAGGATATCTGGGCATTGTTCTTGTCCTCCCAGGGCTTGATGACATTGCCGGCGGCGCCGGTCGTCAGGTTGGCTTGGTGGACGCGATGGCAAAGCACATTCAGCGTCTTTACCTGGGCATGGGCCAACCGACCCAAGGCACCCGTCGCGCCGGCGGCCATCGCCGTCGTCAGCAGGGCTCTGCGTGTCATGTGCAAAGGCATTGTCTTCCTCCCTTTCTCGGTGACGTCGTCACCCCTTGGTCGCGCCGGCGGTCAATCCGGCGACGAGAAACCGGTTCATCAGGACCACGAAGACGAGAACCGGCAGCAATTGGACGGTAGAGGCAGCAAAGAGGACGCCCCAGTCGACGCCATCGATCGAACTGATCATCTCCGAAAGGACCAGAGGCGCGGTCTTGGCGTGGTTGGCGGTGAAGATATAGGCGAACAGAAACTCGTTCCACGCGAAGACGACCACGAAGACGGCGACGGCGAGCATGCCGGGCGCTACGAGCGGCAAGATGATCTTCACAAGGATCGTCAGCGGCCGCGCGCCGTCGAGGACGGCCGCCTCGTCGAGTTCGCGCGGTACCTGGTCGATGAACGTGCGCATCAGGAGCGTGCCGAGCGAGACGAAGAAGGTCGCGTAGAGCAGGATCAGCACCAGATGGGTGTCGTTGAGCCCGAGCCGATTGACGACCGGGAACAGTGGCAGCGTTACGACGATCGGCGGGATCAGCCGCGATCCGATCAGAAACATCACCGATCCCTCCAGGAAACGGACGCCTCGATAGCGCGAGTAGGCAAAACCGGCGAGCAGACTTGCCATAACGGCAAGCGCAGTCGCCCCGGTGGTGATGACCAGGCTGTTGACGAGCCCGTCGAAAAAGGCCGGCCAGCGCTGCCACAGCGAGGCGTAGTGCTCGAAGGTCGGTTCGAAGAAGAGCTCCGGTGGAACCGCGAAAATCTCGCGACCGGGTTTGAACGACGAGAGCACGATGAAGCCGATCGGAAACAGTGACCAGACGACGATTGCCGCAACGGCGAGCGTCTTTCCGGCACCGATGGCGAGACGCCTAGAATGCATTGGCCACGGATTCCTTGCGCAGCCGCCAGACATAGCCAGTCGCAAGCAGCAGCGAGATGACGACCATCATCCATGCCGTCGCGGCCGCCGTGCCGAACGAGTTGTAGCGGAAGCCTTCCTGATAAAGATAAACGGAAACGACCTCGGTCGTGCGTGCCGGGCCGCCCTGGGTCAGGAGCCAGACCTCGGAAAAGAGACGGAAGGCGAAGATGTAGCGGAAGAGCAGCGCGATCTGCATCGCTGGCGCCAGAAGCGGCAGCGTGATGTTGCGGAAGAGCTGGAACGCATTGGCTCCGTCGGTGCGCCCAGCCTCGTAGAGCTCCTTCGGAACCGCGAGCCGTGCCGCATAGAGGATGATGAATGTGAATGGCAGGTGCAGCCAGATCGTGAGCAGGCCGACGAGGATGAGGCCGTGAGAAGGGATGAACGTCCAGTCGAGCGTCGGCAGACCGGTGTATCGCAGCATCAGCGTGATCGGGCCGACGTCTGGATCGAACAGGAAGCGCCACATTGCGACCGCCGTCACCTCGCTGATGGCGTAGGGAGCGAGCACCACGACGAGCATGACGCGCTGGAGGGGAAGCCCGGAGGCGAAAAGCAGGGCCAGGCCAAGGCCGAGCAGCAGTTCGATATGAACCGCCACGGCGACGACGAGGACCGTGTTCCAGACCGAACCCCAAAAATAGGGATCGGTGAGGACGCGGATATAGTTATCGAAGCCAACGAAGGTTGCCGATTGGCCGAATGACGAGGCTTCGAAACTCAGCCACAGGACGAAGATCGCGGGGAGCACGATGATCGCAAGCACCAGGAGGTGCACGGGCGTCGCATAGAGGTAGGCAGGCGAAAACGCGAAGCGCCGCCTCTTGGTCTCGCCAGCCGCTTCCGCCGCCCCTTCCCCCCTGTGGCCGACGGACGCCTCGGAACCAAATGCCATTGCTCCTCCCTGAGCGGTTGTGCGTCAGCCGTCCCTGGCGGCAAGTGGAACGGTGCCCTCCACCGTTGTTCTGTACATCACCCGGCGATATCCGGGATAATCGTTGATGGCGGTGTGCAGGACATGGGGATTGTTCCACATACCGAGCGTCTTCGGTTCCCAACGCAGCCTGCAGTTGAACTCGGGCCGGACAGCCCGCGCCATCAGGAAGTCGATCATCGGCTTGCTTTCTTCCTCCGTCATCCCCTTGAAATTGGTCATCACGCTGCTGACGAAGACATAGCGCCGGCCAGTCTCGGGGTGGCGACAGATCACAGGATGCTCGACGACGGCATTCTCGATCGCCTCGACATCGGCCTTGACGCCGAGCCGGCTGTGGGCCGCGTTGATGGCGAAGACCCCGCGGCCGCTATGGACGCCCGTCAGGCCTTGCAGGATCTCGACCAGCCGCGGCGAAAGCGAGTCATATGCCTTCTCGAGGCTGGAGAAGCAGGTGTCGCCGCCAACCGGCGGCACCTCCTCACCGTAGAGAATCGTAATGCCCGGTGGCTTCGGTAGCCAGGCGAGGTCCATGTGCCAGTCCTCACCGATCACTTTGCCCGTGTCGTCCGGCTCGCGCACGAAGCGCACGATATCGTCAAAGCCGTCGATCGGCGTGTGCACCGGATTGCCGCTAAATGGTCCGAACCGGCGGGCGACCTTGTGGACGCCAGCGGCGTCAAGCTCCTGATCGCGCACGGCGAGCGCATGATATTTGTAGAGCGCGCGGCGAACGTCCTGGAAGGCATCCTCGCTCGCGCTCGCCAGATCGATCCCGCGAATTTCCGCACCGAGTGCACCAGTGAAGGGGCTGACCTCGAAACGGGTGAATGCATCATCGCGCAGCACGTGATCCTCCCTAATACGCGCCTCGTCGCCATCATGGGCTGACTTACCTGCAAGTAAGTAACGTGAAAGCCAAAGGCTGTCAACTCACCCTCGCTTTGATCCACCCGATGTCTAGCCTCGATCCGAGCCCTTTCCCGCATCCTGCCAAGCGGCGCGGATGATCGCGGCGAGCGCTGCGAAGGTCCTGGCGACCTCGTCGAAGCTTCCGGTGTCCTGCGTCATCGGTGGACAGGACAGAAGGGTAATGCGCAGCATGTGCACGAGTTCGTTCCTGAGTGTGTGGGAGGAAAGCTCTCCGTCCTTCACCGCCTGGTCCACCGCATGACGCAGGCTCTGATCATAGACCCGGTTGACGCGCTCCAGGGCACGTTCCGCTGGTTCTCCGAGAACCGGGAGGTCGTGGCGAAGGCGCGAAAGCGGGCTCCACATATTGCGGGCTCCCTTCTCAGCGTTGAAACGTTCGTAGAAGCGGCGCAGATCCTCGAGCTGCATATCGAGACGGTCGAAGAACCGGATATCGGGGGTCGTCCAAAAGCGCTTGATGCGGGCCTCGGCGTTGGCGGCGAAGTCCGCGATCAATTCCTCCATCAGCTGACGCTTGTTGCCGAAGTGATGATGGATGTTGGCGCGCGTCGTGCCGATTGCCGTCGCTATATCGCCGAAGCTGAAACCATCGTGGCCGCGCAGGACATAGAACTCGGCTGCGACCTCTTTGATTCTGCTGCGGGTAGAGTGCGCCTCATCACCGGGAGATCCTGAAGTGTTGGCTCTCATGTCCCTTCCGAAATTCATGCCGCCGTTGGACGATCAGTATACGGGAGCGAGCTGCACCCCCCGTTTCATACATGGATATTCTTCTACGCACGAGTGGAAGTAATTTGCGCCAGGGGCAGACATTCGCGAAGCATCTTGGCGGCAGCGATTAGCTCGGTGCGGCGGGTGAGTAGATACGGGATGCGTGTAGCGAACTTCAATCGGGTTCGCGCCCTTGACTAGAATTCCGGGTCAAGCAGGGCAGTCAGCTTGCCGGGGGCACGCCGCAACTCAGGCAGTGGATAGCGGCCGCGCATCCGCTGCGCCAACCACTTCCCGCATTGTCACGATGGTGCGGAACGCCCTCACGTTCGAATTGGCGTGGAAGACTTCCCGCGCGAAGACATCGTACGCCTCCATCCCCGGCAATTGCAGGAGGAGCACGAAATCGGCTTCACCGGTGACATACCAGGCCTGACGAACCTCCGAGCGCCCGCGGAGCTTGCCGATGAAGGCGTCCAACTCGACAGCGCTCTCCCGTTCCAGCGAAACGAGCACATGGATGGTTAGCGGCAGGCCCACGGCCGCCGGACGAATGACGGCAATATCCGCCGCGATCACGCCATCCTTCCGCAGCCGGCGCAGGCGGCGCAGGACCGCACTCTGGGAAAGCCCGACCTGCTCGGCGAGACGCCGCGCCGGGATCTGGTTGTCGCGCTGAACCAGCGACAGCAGCACATGGTCGAAGCGATCGAGGGCAGCGGTTTTCGTCATTTGGACAGGCATCTATGACGAAATCAGGCAGCTGGGCAACGATAATAGGCGCCAAGCGCCATCGTTTCGGGAATAGAATTTCGCCTCATGACCACAGACACACAGCCGGGCCTTGGCCCTGATCTCATTGCGGCGCTGTTACAGCGCCTGTCGCCGTTTTATGCACCGACACCGCTGCTCGACCTGCCAAGCCTGGCTGCGAGCCTGGATGTGACCCAGGTGCTTGCCAAGAACGAGGGCCACCGTGCCCTGGGCAGCTTCAAGTCCCTCGGCGGCACCTATGCCGGTCTGTGCGCTCTCGCTCGCGCTACCGGGATGGATATCGATGAACTGCTCGATCCAGAGCGGGCCCAGACGCCGCTGCCGGCGCTAATCACGGCCAGCGCCGGCAATCACGGACTTGCCGTCGCCGCGGCGGCGAAGTTTGCCGGCGGGAGGGCAAGGATATACCTCCATACGGGCGTTCCTGCGGCGCGGGTGCGGCGTATCGAGTCCCAAGGCGCCGAAATCGTGTGGGTCGACGGCACCTATGACGATGCCGTCGATCGGGCCTCTGCGGCAGCCCGCGCCGGGGAAGGCATTCTGGTGGCCGATACCTCGAGCGACCCGGATGATCCAGCGGTCGCTGATGTCGTCGCTGGCTATGGCGTGATTGCCGCGGAAATCCGTCGCCAAGTCGAGGAGATTGGCCATCTGAGGCCAACCCACCTTTTCGTGCAGGCCGGTGTCGGTGGACTTGCCGCCGCCCTGACGACTGGGCTGAAGGACTGGCTGATGCCTCCGGCCATGATCGTCGTGGTAGAACCAGAGGCCGCAGCCTGCGTCGCGGCCGCGCTGTCGCAAGCACGCTCAGTTCGGATACCCGGCGATCTCAAGACATCGGCAGACATGCTCGCCTGTGGCGAAGCAGCCGTATCGGCGCTCGACGTACTGCGCCAAGGCAACGCTCGGGTCATAACCGTGTCCGAAGCGGCGCTTGCCGACGCGAAGAGCCGGCTTCGTGAGGCAAACGGTCCAGACACAACCCCGTCGGGTGCCGCCGGCCTCGCCGGCCTCGCCACCGCCGTCGCGGCTTACGGCCTGTCGCAGGAGCTTGCGCTCGACGAATCGAGCCGGGCGCTGATCATCGTGACCGAGGCCGAACTGGAGAAGGACGCAGGACGATGGCACCGGACCCGGGATCATTGAACAGAAGAGCGGCTGGGCCACGCACTGCTCGATATGTCCGCATTCCAGACCCAACGCAGAACGGGTCCATGAAACTCATCTACCAGACCCACTCTCCCTACGCGCGTAAGGTTCTGGTCTTTGCCCACGAGACTGGGCTTGCCGGCCGTCTGCGCGTCATTCATCAGGAGACGAGCCCCATCAATCGCAACGATGATGTGTTTGCGATCAATCCGCTTGGCAAGGTGCCCATTCTCGTTGTCGACGACGGCTATGCTCTCTTCGATTCGGGCGTAATCTGCGACTATCTTGACAACCTCGAAAGCAGTCGTCGGCTCATCCCCGAAACAGGGCGGGCCAAATGGTCCGCCCTGCGCCTCCAGGCGCTTGCCGGCGGCATGTGCGACGCAGGCATTTCCATCCGCTGGGAAAACGAGCGCCGCCCTGAACATCTGCGTTATCCCGCCTTGGGTGCAGGCATGACGATGAAGCTTATCGAATCCTATGACTTCGTGGAAAGCGAGGTCGAATTCGACGCGCCGCTCCATGTCGGCCACATCGCGCTCGCCACTTGTCTAAGCTGGCTGGAATTCCGCGGACTGCCCGATTTCCTGCAGGGAAGGCCACGACTGGCACAATGGTATAGCTCCTTCGTGGAACGCCCTTCAATGCGTGCCACGCCCTACGGCGGCGACACGCGAGATTGATATCGATCGCTAGGCTTTCGAGTTCCAGCATGTGTCCCTCATCAGCCAGGCATTCTCGCGGCCATTTGCTGGTCGGCCTCGATAATAGAGCGCGAAACCGGTAATCTTGCCCGGGCTCGCGACCACGGCCGGCAGCTTCTGACGCAGGATTGCGCCGAAGTCGTTCGGGATTTCCTGTGCTGAAACCGGAGCAAAGCCGCCAGCCGAGAGCATCAAAATTCCTGCGACCAAGCCAATGCACAGTCGCTTCCTGGAAATGTAAGAAATGATTGGTTCTCCCGCCCGACCGCCCTGGCGCTGCCGCGCGACTTGTCCCAGGCGCAAGAACTGACATTCAGGCCGATTGTTTCACCGGTTCGAAAAAATGTTGATGGCGGGCGGAACTGCGAGGATGTGGCGTTGCGGGGCCATTGAAATTTGGTCGAAACTCTCCAAAATTTTCAGCTGGTGGAAATCGCGAGAGCCACCACAGACGACGTCAACAGAGGAGACTATTCAAAGCGGAGGACTATCGATGGAAGGAGCCATTTCGACGAGTTTTCCCCCAATCGGGCCCGAGGGCCCTGATGTTTTTCTTGACCGGTTGCTCCATCCGGCACGGCATTTCGAGCGACCTGAGAACGTGCTGACCGACGTGACGCTGGACTTCCAGGAGAAGCGTGCAATCCTTTCGTCATGGGCATCTGATGCCTGTGCAGTGGAATCGGTGCCGGCGCTGCGCATGCCGCCGGGAGCAACCGAACCGGTCAGCTTCGATGCCATCATGGACGCGTTGCGCCAATTGGATCAATTGGAGAAGCTTCCCGGCGCCGGTCGCGGTCGTGAAATCGAAAGTATCGCGGTCACCGGTTTTACAGCATCCGTCGATCGACTTTGAGTTGAACGCGGCCACTCTCTGCATCCGAGGCATCCGCCCCCCCGCGAGGAAAACGCCGGCGGGGGCGGAGAGGCGCGTTGTAGACGCCGCCATTAAAATATGGGTTCAATATTACCGCGAAAGCCAGGGTGTTGAATACTATGGCTGGGGAAAAAACGCCGCG